>NZ_JFCA01000011.1 GCF_000612585.1 Pseudomonas sp. CHM02 | reverse complement strand
CCCGGAAAGCCCTGTAAGAAATCTCCAAGCACAACGACATCCCCTTCCGAAACTGCTTAAAACTCCCGCACACCCCTCTATAAAACTCACCTTTCTCTGACTGAAACTGGCGCCCTTTCAGCAGCCCCGGCAAATACAAGTGAACATCGAAAGGACTCAACATATAGGCCACGGCTCAACAGCTCCAGAGTGGCTGAGACGATGAACGAATACATCGAATGGATTTATCTGCTGCTCCTCATCGCACTGGCCGCCATAATCGACAAGACAATAAAGCTGCCAGTGCTCAGAAGATGGTTCGGACTCTGCCTCTTGGTCACCGGCCCAATACTTCTGTTGTATGCCACCTCATGGATCAGAGGTGCCCAGCTTGGAAGCCTGCCGATAATCGCCTTCGTGACAGGCATCGGGTTATTGAGCACTCAGAATATCTATTGCAAAGTAAAAGCCGATCACCCACTCCTACGTGCCCCCACCATGAACCTCGCTCCCAACTTCCCCGAAGACCCCGTCATGCAGCAACTCCTGCAGCTTTTGCACGAAGAAATCGGCCTGCCAAAACAAAAGACGATCCGCCTGCAAACCTCGATCAACTTCGACCTGGGCTGTGACGGCAGTGAGGCCAAGCAACTGATGGAAGCAGTGGAGCAGGAATTTGCCCTCGACCTGGGTGACTACGACACTTATCGTTACTTCAACCCGCCGGTGTTTGATGTGTTTCTCAAGCGTCGGGCCAAGGGGCGCGGCGAAAAAGTCCCGCTGACCATCGGCATGCTCTACCTGGCGATCAAGACCCACAGCTGGGACACGCAGACGCTGGAAAACCTGAGCTGATCCCAAGAACACCGAGATCAACATGTGGGAGGGGGCTCGCTCCCGAATACGGGGTGTCTGTGCAGGATGTACTGACTGACCCTCCGCTTTCGCGAGCAAGCCCACTCCCACATTGGTCCTGCGCTAACCTGGCGAACTGTGCATAAAACAACAAGGACCTTACATGGACGTAACAATGGGCCTGCTGGCTGCCCTGCTCTGGGGCGGCACGGATTTTCTCGTGGGCCTCAACGCCCGCGCCGTGGGCGTAAAACGCGCGGTGTATTTCGGTCAGGCGCTGGGCTTCCTGATCATGACCCTGCTGCTGGTCATCCTCCCGACCTTCCTGTTCAAAGCCCTCGATGCTGCGCTAAGCGCCTGGCTGCTGGGTATCGCTGCCGCCCTGCTCACCGTCTCCGGCGCCCTGGCCCTGTCCAAGGCCTTCGCCCTGGGCAAAGCCGCCATCGTGGCGCCGCTGGTGACGTCCTACGGCGTGGTGACCACCTTGCTGTCCTGGGCCAGCGGTGAACACATCAGTCTGACGCAACTGGGCTGTATCGCCGTATGCGTCATTGGCGTGATCCTCTCCAGTATCCACAAGGACAACGGCGTCCCCCACGACAACCCGCGCCTGTCCATCGCCTACGCCATGCTCGCCGCCTTGCTGTACGGCACCAGTTTCTGGCTGCAAGGCCGATACACACTGCCGGCGCTGGGGCCGATCACCATGCTCTGGCTGGGCTACCTGGTGGGGCTGTGCGTGCTGATAGTGATGATGCTGAAGGTCAAGGACGGCCTGAAAATCCCACCGCTGAAAAACTGCGCGACGCTGACCGGGGCGAGCTTGATGAACCTGGGCGGGTTCTCGGCGTTTTCGTGGGGGGCAATGGCGGGATCGGTGTCGGTGGTGACGGTGATCAGTACGTTGTCGGGCGGGATTGCGGCGATTCTGGGCTTTGTGTTTTTCAAGGAGCGGTTGTCGGCGGTGCAGGTGCTGGGGGTTGTGCTGGTGCTGGTCGGCGCGGTGGTTCTACATATCGCCGACTAATCTGCCGTGCACAAAAAAGCCGCCTCACAAGAGGCGGCTTTTTCACAACGACTGAATCTTACAACTTAGGACCCGCAGCCTTGATCGCATCGCTCACTTCAAACTTCTTGAAGTTCTCGATGAACAGACCGGCCAGTGCCTTCGCCGCTTCGTCGTAGGCAGCCTTGTCAGCCCAGGTGTTGCGTGGGTTCAACAGGCCGGTTTCAACGCCCGGTACGGCCAGTGGCACGTCGAGGTTGATGGTGTCGAGGTGTTCGGTTTCAGCACCGACCAGCGCGCCACTCTGGATCGCTGCGATCACGCCACGAGTGGTCGGGATGTTGAAGCGTTTGCCGACGCCGTAGCCGCCGCCGGTCCAGCCGGTGTTGACCAGGTAGACCTTGGAGTTGAAGCCGCGGATGCGCTTGATCAGCAGCTCTGCGTATTCGCCAGCCGGACGCGGGAAGAACGGCGCGCCGAAGCAGGTCGAGAAGGTCGACTTGATGCCGCCGCCGGAACCCATTTCAGTCGAGCCCACCAGTGCGGTGTAGCCGGACAGGAAGTGGTAGGCCGCTTGTTCTTCGCTGAGGATCGACACCGGCGGCAGTACGCCGGTCAGGTCGCAGGTCAGGAAGATCACAGCGTTTGGCTCGCCGCCCAGGTTCTTCTCGGAACGCTTGGCAACGTGCTCCAGCGGGTAGGCCGCGCGGCTGTTCTGGGTCAGGCTGACGTTGGTGTAGTCGGCGTGCTTGGCGTCGTCGATCACGACGTTTTCCAGCACCGCGCCGTGCTTGATGGCTTTCCAGATGACCGGCTCGTTCTTCTCGGACAGGTCGATGCACTTGGCATAGCAACCGCCTTCGATGTTGAAGACCACGCCTTCGCCCCAGCCGTGCTCGTCGTCACCAATCAGGTAACGGCTTTCGTCAGCGGACAGGGTGGTTTTGCCGGTGCCCGACAGACCGAAGAACAGGGTCACGTCGCCTGCTTCGCCGATGTTGGCGGCGCAGTGCATCGGCAGCACGTCGGAAGCCGGCAGCAGGTAGTTCTGTACCGAGAACATGGCTTTTTTCATTTCACCGGCATAACGCATGCCAGCGATCAAGACTTTTTTCTGTGCGAAGTTGAGGATCACGCAACCGTCGGAGTTGGTGCCGTCACGCTCTGGCACGCACTCGAAGTTGGCCACGTTGAGCACTTGCCACTCTTCACGACCGGCCGGGTTGTACTGGGCCGGATTGATGAACAGGCAACGACCGAACAGGTTCTGCCAGGCAGTCTGGGTGGTCATTTTCACGGCCAGGTAGTGGTCTTCGGAAGCCCCTACGTGAACGTGGGAAACGAAATGCTCTTGCGCGTTGTTGAATGCTTCTACGCGGCTCCACAGGGCATCGAACTTGTCGGCCGGGAACTTGCGGTTGATCGGACCCCAGGCAATGGAGTCCTGGGTGGAAGGCTCTTCAACGATGAAACGGTCGACTGGCGAACGGCCGGTACGGTGACCGGTTTCGACGACCAGCGCGCCAGTATCGGCAAGCACGCCTTCACCGCGCTGCAGGGCTTCTTTGACCAGATCGTCAACACTCAGATCGGTGTATACGGCGTTATTGGCTTGCGTCATGAGGTTCCCCGTCGGCCTAAGGCCGAGTGCTCCAAACGTTTTGTAGTAGAAAGTTGCGCACTACTACCGCGAAAAAAGTGGGCCGGATTATGCCAGAAAAGCCCAAAAAGAGTAGGGCCCTCCCGTCAGAACAGCGCTAATCCGGCATTTGTCAGGTGATTCACCTGTGCTTAAACGTTTTAGTGGCGGGTGTCGGAAGGGGTGTCGATGCCTGCACCGGCGAACAATTGGGCTACATCGGCCGCATCGAACAGGTAGCGCTGGTTGCAGAACTGGCAATCGATCTCGATATGCCCACCGTGCTCCACCACCAATTCCTGTGCATCTTCCAAGCCCAGGCTGACCAAGGCATTGGCCGAACGCTCGCGGGAGCAACTGCAATGGAAGCGCAGGCCCTGCGCGTCGAACAGGCGCACGGCCTCTTCGTGGTACAGGCGGTGCAGGATGGTTTCGTTGTCCAGGCCTAGCAGCTCTTCAGCCGTCAGGGTACCGGCCAGGGCGGTCAGCTTGCGCCAGCTATCGGTGCGCTCATCGTCGTCCTTGATGCGGTCAGCCGGCAATTGCTGCAACAGCAGGCCACGAGCGCGCTTGCCGTCGGCGTTGAGCCAGAACTTGGTACCCACCTGCTGGGACATCACGAAATAGTTGGTGAAGCAGTCCGACAGCGTTTCGCCGTCCAGATCGACGATGCCCTGGTAGCGCTGGCCTTCAGTCGGGTCGACGGTAATCGCCAGCACGCCGTTGGCCATCAGGTCGGACAGGGTCGCATCCGGGGCAATCTGGTCAGCCTCGTAACGCGCCAGCCCGCGGATTTCACGCTCGCTGGAGCATTCGATCATCAGCATCGGCACCGGCCCCTCGGAGCGCGCCTGCAGGATCAGCAAACCGTCGAACTTCATGGTGCCCACCAGCAGCGCAGCCGCCGCCATCAACTCGCCGAGCAGTTGCGCGACCGGCTCCGGATAGGGGTGCTTGGCGAGGACTTCGGCATAGCTGCGCTCCAGCGAGACCAGTTCGCCGCGGGCGTCGGTCTCGTCGAAGATGAAGCGTTGGGTGAAGTCGGTATCCGGTAGATCAGTCATAGGTCTGGGTATCTGAATTGATGACAAATTGATTACAACGTTTATAGAATTAAACGCTTTGGCACCATTTTGGTGCGGTTTTCTAGAGCCGTGGGGGACAGTTTATGAACAATCCGGGTTTGTTCCAAGCGAAGTGGGACCTCGGGCGATGGGCCTTTTGCAATCTACTCGCTATCGGGCTGCTGTGTTTTTGGCTGTGGCCCACGGGCCAGATGCTGTGTGTGATTTTCGACGAATGGCTGTTTCATCTGCTCAACGATCCCCTCGCGAGCAACTCGACATGGCTACACGTGTGGGCTGTAGCCAGTTTGCGGCCATTTGATGCGGTAGTCGGCGTGATTCTGCTGGCGCTGTTGATCCGGGGAGAATGGGTGTTCAAGGCCGTGCAGGTGCGCCAGGCACTGTTAGGTTTTGTCGGCATTCTGCTGCTGTTGCTGTTTATCCGCATGCTGTTTTCCAAACTCGCGGCGCAGATGGGCTGGCAACACAGCAGCCCATCAATGGTGATCAGCGGGGCGATCCAGATGAGCGACTACTTTCCTGGGCTGGAGAAGACCTGGGAATTGAAGGACCGTTCGAGCCAGAGCTTCCCGGGGGACCATGCTTCGGTCTTGTTGATCTGGGCGATGTTCATGACGGTGTTCGCCAAACGCATCGGCCAGGTGCTGGTGATCTGGGGCCTGGCGCTGCTGTTCATGCTGCCACGCCTGGTGGCGGGCGCCCATTGGGGCCAGGACGATTACATCGGGGGTGTGCTGCTGGCGCTGTTGGCGCTGGGGTGGGGGTACTACACACCGTTTGCGGCGAAGGTGTCGGCTGGGTTGTCGCGGGTGACGGCGCCGGTGTTCGGGCTGGCTGCACGCCTACCAATAGTCGGGCGAATGAGCGTCGTTAGAACTGCGCAATAATTTGTGGTGAGCGAGCCTGCTCGCGCTGGACTGCGGAGCGGCCCAAAAAAAGCGGGAGCGCTGCGCACTCCAGCGCAGGGCAAGCCCGCTCACCACAAAGGCCCATTCGACTCAGGCTAATCGTCATTGCCACTGCCGCGAAACTTGAACAGATCGCGGCGCTGTTTCTTGCTCGGCTTGCCGTCGGTGGTCATGCCTGTGGCGCCCGCCTTGCGCATGGCCGCCGCGTTTTCACGCTTGGCGATGCTGTCCTCGGTCTCTGTGTACAGTGCCTGCGCCTCGGGTGCTCCACGGCGAACGATCGAAAGCGCCTGGACCACAATGGTCTTCTCGTCAAAACCGGCTCGAACCTGAAACTCATCACCGACACGCGGCTCTTTGCCGGGTTTGCAGCGCTCGCCACGGTGATGCACCTTGCCGCTCTCGATCGCGGCCTTCGCCAGGGCACGGGTTTTATAGAAGCGCGCGGCCCACAGCCACTTGTCCAGACGGACCTTTTCTTCCTCTTCCTGCTTTTGAGCCACTTGAATTCCTCGCTCTGAAAAATGTCGCAACTTTACCGTTGAAACCCTTCGACGCATAAACCCCAAGGCTCACCTAAGATACGCCAGGTAGCACCCTGTTTTCGCGAGGATATGCTGTGACCGAATTCCCCCTTTCACTCACCTCGCCCAACCAGCGCTGCGTGGGTTGCCAGCAAAGCGAGCCGCTGGGGTTCGATTTTGCGTTCGCTTACCAGCCTATCGTAGACCTGCGGGACCACTCGATCTTTGCCCACGAAGCCCTGGTGCGCGGCCCGCACGGCGAAGGAGCCCTGTCGGTGCTGGACCAGGTCAACGAAAGCAACCGCTACCGCTTCGACCAACGCTGCCGAACCCAGGCCATTGCCGGGGCGTCAACCTTGGGCATGCAGACCCATCTTTCGATCAACTTCATGCCCAATGCCGTGTACCGCCCGGAACTGTGCATCCGTAGCACCCTGGAGGCGGCTCGCGCGCACAATTTTCCGTTGAACCAGCTGATTTTCGAGACCCTGGAAAGCGAGCATGTAGATAACTATCGCCATTTGACGAATATTCTGCGTGAATACCGCGAATTCGGCTTCAAGACCGCCATCGACGATTTCGGCGCGGGCTATTCGGGGCTGAACCTGCTGGCCGATTTCCAACCTGACCTGATCAAACTCGACATGGCGTTGATCCGCGACGTCGATCAGGATCGTGTCCGTCAAGTGATCGTCCAGGGGATTGTCACAATCTGTGAGCAGTTGGGGGTTACTGTCATCGCCGAAGGCATCGAAAGTGCCGGCGAGCGTGACTTCCTGTCCGACTGCGGAATATTTCTGATGCAGGGCTACTGGTTCGCCAGGCCCGCATTCAAGGCCCTGGCCGAGGTTTCCCCTCAGGCCTGGGCGAATTGATCGGTTATCCATATTGAAGACATTTGACCATTTGACCGTTGTGGGTCTGCGTGAGTGGGTGGCACTTCCCGACTTGGGAGTGGCAGGCCTGCGCGCGAAGATCGACACCGGTGCCAGCACCTCGAGCCTGCACGCCACCGATATCGAACCGTTCGAGCGCGACGGCGAGAAGTGGGTGCGCTTTACCGCTCACCTGGGCAGCGTGGTGCAACTGCGCCACCGTCGCTGCGAAGCGCCCCTGGTGACGATGAAAACCATCAAGAGCTCCAACGGCCATGCGCAGGTGCGCTATGTCATCAGCACCACGCTGGCGATGGGTGATCGGGTATGGCGGGTAGAATTCACCCTGGCCTGTCGCAAGGCCATGCGTTACCGCCTGTTACTGGGCTCCAAGGCTTTGATTGACGGCCAACTGGTGGTCAATCCCGGCATCAAGTACGTTCAAGACAAGCCGGTGTTCCCGGTCTCTACTATTTCTGCCCCAGGTGCTGCATGAAGATTGCTGTGCTGTCGCGAAACCCGCGTCTGTATTCCACCCGCCGCCTGGTTGAGGCCGGCACCGAACGTGGCCACGAAATGGTGGTGATCGACACGTTGCGTGCCTATATGAACATTGCCAGCCACAAGCCGCAGATCCACTACCGGGGCAAGCCGCTGGAGGGGTTTGATGCAGTGATCCCCCGTATCGGTGCCTCCGTGACGTTTTATGGCTGCGCAGTGTTGCGTCAGTTTGAAATGATGGGGGTGTTTCCCCTCAATGAGTCCGTGGCCATCGCCCGTTCACGGGACAAGCTGCGTTCGCTGCAGTTGCTGTCACGCCGGGGCATCGGCCTGCCGGTCACCGGCTTTGCCCACTCCCCCGACGATATCCCCGACCTGATCGACATGGTCAACGGCGCACCGCTGGTGATCAAGGTACTGGAAGGCACCCAGGGTATCGGTGTGGTGCTGTGTGAAACCGCGACCGCGGCGGAGTCAGTGATCGAGGCATTCATGGGCCTCAAGCAGAACATCATGGTGCAGGAATACATCAAGGAAGCCGGCGGTGCGGATATCCGCTGCTTCGTGGTCGGCGACAAGGTGATTGCGGCGATGAAGCGCCAGGCCAAGCCGGGGGAGTTCCGCTCCAACCTGCACCGTGGCGGCAGCGCCAGCCTGATCAAGATCACGCCGGAAGAGCGCATGACCGCGTTGCGAGCGGCCAAGGTGATGGGGTTGGCCGTGGCGGGCGTGGACATCCTGCGATCCAACCATGGGCCGCTGGTGATGGAGGTGAACTCATCGCCGGGCCTGGAAGGGATTGAGACCACCACCGGCAAGGATGTGGCGGGGATCATCATTCAGCATCTGGAGAAGAATGGTGGGCCGAATATGACCCGGACCAAGGGCAAGGGCTGATAAAGCACGGCGTTTGAGACACCTAAGGGCCAATGTGGGGGCGGAGTTGCTGTGGTGGGGGGCTTGTCCCCCGCTGGGGGCACCCCGGTCCGATGGGACTGCTGCGCAGTCTGGCGCGGGGCAAGCCCGCTTACCACAGGAAGTCTGCTCACCACAGGAAGCAAGCTCCCACATTTGGTTAACGGTGTCTGTTAGACCGCGTCTCGGGGTAGCATCAGCCCAAGCGGCAAGCGTACCCGCGCTTCAAGGCCACCCTCTTCGCGATTACGCAACTCAACATTGCCGCCATGCATCGAGGCAATCCGTCGCACAATCGCCAACCCCAGGCCGGTCCCCTTGCCACCCCGGGCACGGTCGCCACGGGTGAAGGGGTTGAAGATACCTTCCAGCTCATCCGGGTCGATGCCCGCGCCGCGGTCCATTACGCTCAGCACCACGTAAGGCGCGGCGCTGTCGCCGGACACATACGCCGCCACTTCCACATCGGAGCCGGCGTGGTGCAGGGCGTTGCCGATCAGGTTGTTCAACAGGCGCTTCATCGACACCCGTCGCAACGCAAACGGCTGGATCGGCTCCAGGCGCATGCGCACCTGTTCGCCGTTCTGGTTGTAAGGCGCCACTACCTCACGCACCAGGTCGGTCAGGTCGACCTCTTCCACCACCTCATCACGGCCGTCGCGGATAAACGCCAGGAACTGATCGAGAATCGCATCCATGTCCTCAATGTCGCGGACCATGTCATCGGTGAGATCGGTGTGGTTGCCCATCAATTCCAGCGACAAACGCAGTCGCGTCAACGGTGTGCGCAGATCATGGGACACCCCCGCCAGCATCAGCTCGCGTTCACGCCCGGCCTGTTCGACGTCCTCCGCCATCTGGTTGAACGCGCCGTACACCTCGGTCATCTCGCTGGGCGTATCGCTGACCGGCAGGCGCACGCTACGGCCCTGACCCAGTTGGCGGGCGGCAAACACAAGCCGTTTGAGTGGTTGGTTGAGTTGGCGCACGAAAATCCACGCCGACGCGGTTGAAAGCAGCCCGATCGCCAGGAACCAGCCCAACACGTTCCAGATTTTTTGCCCGCGCAACGGGTGCGGGTAAAGCGGCACCTTGATCCAGGCATCTCCCAGGCTCGGCGCCCTCACCCACAGCGCAGGCGACACATGCATGCGCAGGCGAACTTCGGTGTCCTCTCCCAGTTCATCGCGCATCTGACGCTGGTAGATCTCACTGTAAGGCCAATGCTGCTCGCCTTCCGGCACTCCGGCGCCCTGGACCCGAATCAACGTCGACGCCTTGGCCACCTTTTCCCGGTTCTCAGGGTCGACCGCCCAGTAGGCACGCAAGGTCAAGGCGACACCATGGGCATATTGTCGGTCCACCAGCACGTCCTCGTTCATCAGTAGATAAACCAGCGTGAGTGCCTTGGAAAACAGAACGACGATCAGCACCAGCCAAAGGGTGCGAGAGAAGAAACTTTGCGGGAACCACAGCGGGGTTTTCATAGACGACAGCTAGCTACCTTGCAGGAACGAACGGCGTTCGCAGAATTGCAGACGCCAGGCATCCCGTCGACCCTCAGGGAGTCAAACACCGGGAGGCCCGCTCCTGCAAATCATCGGTCAACTGGTTTTGTTGCCATCCGGCACAAACACATAACCTACGCCCCACACCGTCTGGATGTACCGCGGCTTGGACGGGTCAGGCTCGATCATGCGGCGCAGACGGGAAATCTGTACGTCGATGGAACGTTCCAGGGCGTCCCATTCCCGGCCACGGGCCAGGTTCATCAGCTTGTCGCGGGTCAGCGGTTGGCGGGCGTTCATCACCAGTGCCTTGAGCACGGCGAATTCGCCGGTGGTCAGCATGTGCACTTCATCGCCACGCTTGAGCTCACGGGTCGCCAGCGACAGTTCGTAGTCGCCAAAGGTGACACTTTCGTCTTCGCTGCCCGGCGCGCCCGGTACCGGTGGTGCCTGGCGACGCAGTACGGCTTTGACCCGTGCCATCAGCTCGTCAGGATTGAACGGCTTGGCCAGGTAGTCATCAGCGCCCAGTTCGAGGCCCTTGATGCGGCTCAGCTCATCGCCCTTGGCGGTGAGCATGATGATTGGAATCTGGTTGTTCGCGCCGCGCAGGCGTTTGCAGGCGGTCAGGCCGTCTTCGCCGGGCAGCATCAGGTCGAGCACGACCAGGTTGAATACTTCACGCCCCAGCAGGCGGTCCATCTGCTCGGTGTTCGGCACCGCGCGGGCACGGTAGCCCTTGGAGTTGAAGAAACGCTCCAGCAGGCTGCTCAGCCCCGGATCGTCGTCAACGATGAGAATTTTTTCGCCTTCAGCAGTTTGTGCAGTGCTGCTCATTAGATGCTCCTCTTATCTCGGCGCGCATTATGGCCTAGCTGCCGTTATACGCACCGTGTGCATTGTTAGCAGATTTTTCCTTTACCGCCAGCGAACCCGCGCCCTGCAACCATCGGCGCAGTAGCCCCCAAAGACAGAACGCTGGTTATAATGCGGCGCCTTTGTGCAGGGCAACGTCAGATCGTTACCGTTTACTGCCGGGCTTTTTTTCACCCGCTTGACGCGATTTTTTCGATTTCGAGGGTCAATAGGCTGCCTCTTGACCCAGGCAGCGGCGCCAGTCGGGCCGCTCAACCAGCCTTCCCAGGCCTTGTTTTTCGGGCCTGAGAGCTGCTTTTCAGAATTTCAGGTGGTTTTATGGACAGCATCAACAGCCGCATCGCCGAGGAACTCGGTGTACGCCCACAACAGGTCGAAGCGGCCGTCGCTCTACTGGATGAAGGCTCCACGGTGCCTTTCATCGCCCGTTACCGTAAAGAAGTGACCGGCAGCCTCGACGACACCCAACTGCGTCACCTGGAAGAACGCCTGCGCTACCTGCGAGAACTCGACGAACGGCGCATCAGCATCCTCGCCAGCATCGAGGAACAGGGCAAGTTGACCCCGCAACTCGAGCGCGACATCAAGCTCGCCGACACCAAGACCCGCCTCGAAGACCTTTACCTGCCGTACAAACAGAAGCGTCGCACCAAGGGCCAGATCGCCCTGGAAGCCGGCCTGGGCGAGCTGGCTGACGGTCTGTTCAACGACCCGTCGCTGACCCCGGAAGCCGAAGCGGCACGCTTCATCGACGCCGAAAAAGGCGTCGCCGACGTCAAGGCGGCCCTCGAAGGCGCCAAGTACATCCTCATGGAGCGCTTCGCCGAAGACGCCAGCCTGCTGGAAAAACTGCGTACCTACCTGAAGCAGGAAGCCACCCTCAGCGCCCGCGTCATCGCCGGCAAAGAGGAAGAAGGCGCCAAGTTCCGCGATTACTTCGAACACGACGAGCCGCTCAAGAGCATGCCGTCCCACCGCGCACTGGCGATTTTCCGTGGTCGCAACGAAGGCATTCTCAGCTCCGCGCTGAAGGTCGGCGACGAGCTGCCGGGCACCATGCACCCGTGCGAAGGCATGATCGGTCAACAATTCGGCATCCAGAATCAGAACCGTCCTGCGGACAAGTGGCTCGGTGAAGTCGTGCGCTGGACCTGGAAGGTCAAGCTCTACACCCACCTGGAAACCGACCTGCTGGGCGAGTTGCGCGACGGCGCCGAAACCGAGGCGATCAACGTGTTCGCCCACAACCTGCACGACCTGCTGCTGGCCGCGCCGGCCGGCCCGCGCGCCACCCTGGGCCTGGACCCAGGCCTGCGTACTGGCTGCAAGGTTGCCGTGGTCGACGCCACCGGCAAGCTGCTGGACCACGCCACGGTGTATCCACATGTGCCGCACAACAAATGGGACCAGACCCTGGCGATTCTTGCCGCCCTGTGCGCCAAGCACTCGGTGGACCTGATCGCCATCGGCAACGGCACCGCCAGCCGTGAGACCGACAAGCTGGCTGCCGAACTGATCAAGAAATACCCAGCCATGAAGATGACCAAGGTCATGGTGTCCGAGGCCGGCGCTTCGGTGTACTCCGCATCGGAACTGGCGTCCAAGGAATTCCCGGACCTCGACGTGTCGATCCGCGGCGCGGTCTCCATCGCCCGTCGCCTGCAGGATCCATTGGCCGAGCTGGTGAAGATCGACCCTAAATCCATCGGCGTCGGCCAGTACCAGCACGACGTGTCGCAGCTGAAACTGGCGCGCGGCCTGGACGCGGTCGTGGAAGATTGCGTAAACGCCGTCGGCGTGGACGTGAACACGGCATCCGTCGCATTGCTGGCGCGCATTTCCGGCCTTAACACCACCCTGGCGCAGAACATCGTCAGCCACCGCGACGAAAACGGCGCATTCAAAACCCGTGCGGCACTGAAAAAAGTCGCACGCCTGGGTGAAAAAACCTTCGAACAGGCCGCCGGCTTCCTGCGCGTGATGAACGGCGACAACCCGCTGGACGCCTCCGCGGTTCACCCGGAAGCCTACCCGCTGGTGCAACGCATCGCCGCCGAGACTGACCGCGACATCCGCTCGCTGATCGGCGACGCCGCGTTCCTCAAGCGCCTGGATCCCAAGAAGTACACCGACGAAACCTTCGGTGTGCCGACCATCACCGACATCCTGCAAGAACTGGAAAAACCTGGCCGCGACCCACGCCCCGAGTTCAAGACCGCCGAGTTCCAGGACGGCGTCGAAGACCTCAAGGACCTGCAACTGGGCATGATCCTCGAAGGCGTGGTCACCAACGTGACCAACTTCGGCGCCTTTGTGGACATTGGCGTGCATCAGGACGGTCTGGTGCATATCTCCGCGCTTTCGGAGAAATTCATCAAGGACCCACGCGAAGCGGTGAAGGCCGGTGATGTGGTCAAGGTCAAGGTCATGGAAGTCGACATCCCGCGCAAACGCGTCGGCCTGTCGATGCGCATGAGCGATACGCCTGGCGAGAAAATCGACGGTGCCCGTGGCGCACGCCCAGGCTCGGCGCCGCGCCAGTCGCAAAACAACGCTCCGCGCAAGGAAACCGCCACGCCAGCACCCAGCAACAACGCGATGGCCTCGCTGTTCGCCAACGCCAAACAGTTGAAGAAACGCTGATGGAGATCCCGGCCGGTTTGACCCAGAGCGCGTTCAGCGAACTGATCGGCTGCCGCCTGCAACGCCTTGAGGAAGGCGTTGCCGAGGTGGCCCTGACCCTGGAGCCGCAGTTGCGCAACCGCGCGGGCAAGCTCCACGGTGGGGCGATTTTCAGCCTGGTGGACATTACGATGGGGCTGGCCTGTTCCAGCTCCCATGGTTTCGACCAGCAGAGCGCGACCATCGAGTGCAAGATCAACTACATCCGCGCCGTGTCTGACGGTGACGTGCTGTGCACCAGCCGGGTGATTCATGCCGGCCGCCGCACGCTGGTGGTCGAGGCGGACGTGTATCAGGACGAACGACTTGTCGCAAAAGCACAGGGCACCTTCGCTGTCCTATAGCTCCCCACCCTCGATTTGAGTTAATTTCGGCGCTGTGACAACAGCGTCGGAATTTTCTTGCCACGCTATAGCCCAATTCATGGAGTGAAGTAGGCTTTTTCAAGGCGGGTCAAATCGACTCAAAACCAGGCGATAACGCCAGTTTCAACTTCACCCTTGTAGACCGTCCTGCCCACCCCCATATTGGGGCGACTGACGCGTGAAGGAATCCAACTTGAGCGAACTTCTCAACCGCCGCCTGGCCCTGCTCGGCAAGCGCGAACACCTCTCCCTGCTAGAGCAGTGCTTGCACGGCATCGAGCGCGAATGCCTGCGTGTCACCGGTGAGGGTCGACTGGCGCAAACGCCGCACCCTGAAGCCCTGGGCGCCGCGTTGACCCACGAACAGATCACCACCGACTATTCGGAATCGCTGCTGGAGTTCATCACTCCGGCCCTGCCCAACCCGGCCGATACCCTGAGCAGCCTGGACAAGATCCACCGCTTTGCCTACACCAAGCTCGGCAGCGAATACCTGTGGAGCCCCTCGATGCCGTGCCCGTTGCCGGCCGAGGAAGATATTCCGATTGCCTACTACGGCACCTCCAATATCGGCCAGCTCAAGTACGTCTACCGCAAAGGCCTGGCCCTGCGCTACGGCAAGACCATGCAGTGCATTGCCGGCATCCACTACAACTTTTCCCTGCCGGAACAGTTGTGGCCGTTGCTCAAGGAGACTGAAGGGTTTGTCGGCACCGACCGCGACTACCAGTCCACCGCCTATATCGCGCTGATCCGCAATTTCCGTCGCTACAGTTGGCTGCTGATGTACCTGTTCGGTGCCTCGCCAGCCCTGGACGCCGGTTTCCTGCGCGGTCGTTCGCACCAGCTGGAAGTCTTGGACGCCGACACCCTGTACCTGCCGTACGCCACCAGCCTGCGCATGAGCGACCTGGGTTACCAGAGCAACGCCCAGGCCGGCCTGACGCCGTGCTACAACGACCTGAGCAGCTACACCGACAGCCTGCGCGAAGCGGTGGCAACGCCCTATGCGCCGTACGTCGAAGTCGGTACGCACAAGGATGGTGAGTGGGTGCAGCTCAACACCAACATCCTGCAGATCGAAAACGAGTACTACTCCAACATTCGCCCCAAACGCGTGACCTACACCGGCGAACGGCCAATTCAGGCGCTGATGGCCCGTGGCATCCAGTACATCGAAGTGCGCTGCCTGGACATCAACCCGTTCCTGCCGATGGGCATCGACCTGCAAGAGTCGCGTTTCCTCGACGCCTTCCTGCTGTACTGCGCGCTGAACGACAGCCCGCTGTTCGCTGACAACGAGTGCGGCAACGCCACCTCGAACTTCCTCAGTGTGGTCAAGGAAGGCCGCCGTCCGGGCCTGCAACTGCAGCGCCGGGGCCAGGCGGTGAACATGAAGGAATGGGCGGCCGAGCTGCTGGAGCAGATTGCACCGCTGGCCGCCTTGCTGGATGAAAGCCACGGAATCAGCGAGCACAGCCAGGCGCTGGACGCTCAGTTGGCCAAGGTCAAGGACCCGTCGCTGACACCCTCGGCCCAGGTACTGGCAGCGATGGCCGAGCGTAAAGAGAGTTTTGCGCAGTTCTCCCTGCACCAGAGCCGGCTGCACGCCGAACACTTCCGCAGGGAGCCGTTGCCGGCCGAAGAACAGGCTCGCTTTGAAGAACTGGCGCGGACGTCGCTGGCCCAACAAGCGGAGCTGGAGCAGAACGAAGTGGGCGATTTTGATGTGTTTGTCGGGTCGTACCAGGCCAGCATCCTAGCCATCAGCAACTAAAGCCTTACGCGGTCCCCTGTGGGAGCTGGCTTGCCTGCGATAGCATCAACTCGGTCTATCTGGAATACCGAGTTGTCTGCATCGCAGGCAAGCCAGCTCCCACAGTTGCTCTCCTCAGCCTGAGGACCGAATTCCACTTTTCTTCTCATAAGCTAATTCGAAAATGTTATTTATTTTCGGATTCTTAGATCATTTAGTCTCCTCACACGCCGACCCTCGGCCGCCTGATTGAGGAGCTTCCCCTTGAAACTGTTAACCCCTCTGCGCCTCCTGGCCGCATTGTCCCTGGCCGGTGCCAGCCTGTTTGCCCAGGCGGCGGATGTGACCATCGCTTACCAGACCACCGTGGACCCGGCCAAAGTCGCCCAGGCCGACGGGGCCTATGAAAAAGCCACCAATGCCAAGATCGACTGGCGCAAATTCGACAATGGCGCCGATATCATCGCCGCCATCGCTTCCGGCGACGTACAGATCGGCTATCTCGGCTCCAGCCCGCTGACCGCAGCCATCACCCGCAAAGTGCCGGTGGAAACCTTCCTCGTCGCCACCCAGATCGGCGGTGCCGAAGCCCTGGTGGCGCGCAACGGTTCGGGGATCAACAGCCCGCCGGACCTGATCGGCAAGAAAGTCGCCGTGCCCTTCGTGTCCACCGGGCACTACAGCCTGCTGGCCGCGCTGAAGCACTGGAACATCGACCCGTCCAAAGTGACCATTCTCAACCTCGCGCCACCGGCAATCATCGCCGCCTGGAAGCGCGGTGATATCGACGCGACTTACGTGTGGGATCCAGCCCTGGGTGTCGCCAAGGAAAACGGCAAGGTGCTGATCACCTCCGGCGAACTGGCCAAGTTCGGCGCGCCGACCTTCGATGCGTGGATCGTGCGCAAGGACTTCGCCGAGAAGCACCCGGAAATCGTCACCGCGTTCGCCAAAGTCACCCTGGATGCCTACGCCGCCTACCGCAAGGACCCACAAGCCTGGCTCGCCGACACGGGCAACGTCGACAAACTGGTGAAGCTCTCCGGCGCCAAGGCCAGTGACATCCCGTTGCTGCTGCAAGGCAACGTCTACCCGCTGGCCGCTGACCAGGTGACCCTGCTGGGCGCGCCGACGACCAAGGCCGTGACCGATACCGCTGCGTTCCTGAAGGAACAAGGCAAGGTCGAAGCCGTACTGCCGGACTACGCCCCTTACGTCAGCGCCAAATTCATCACCCACTGATTCAGGAGTTCATTGCGATGGCCTTGCTACAGCTGGAGCGCATCAGCGCACAGTACCCAGGCGCCACAGAACCGGTACTGTCAGACATTTCACTCGACCTGGGGCCCCAGCAATTGCTGGTGGCCCTCGGCCCGTCCGGCAGTGGCAAGACTTCGCTGTTGAACCTGATTGCCGGTTTTGTCGAACCGTCTGCCGGGCGCATCACCCTTGATGGCGTGCCGGTCAAAGGCCCCAGCGCCGAGCGCGGCGTGGTGTTCCAGGATGACGCTCTGCTGCCCTGGCAGGACGTGCTGGCCAATGTGGGTTTCGGCCTGGAGCTGGCCGGCGTGCCCAAGGCGCAACGCGAAATCCGCGCCCGGGAAATGCTCGCGCTGGTCGACCTGGCCGGTTTCGACAGCCGCCGCATCTGGCAGCTTTCCGGCGGCCAGAAGCAACGTGTCGGCCTGGCCCGCGCCCTGGCGGCCGACCCTCGCGTGTTGCTGATGGACGAACCCTTCGGCGCCCTCGATGCCTTCACCCGCGAACAGATGCAGGAGTTGCTGCTGCAAGTCTGGCGGCGCACGGCCAAACCGGTGTTCCTGATTACTCACGACATCGAAGAAGCGGTCTTTCTCGCCACCGATCTGATCCTGCTGGCGCCCAACCCCGGCCAGATCGTCGAACGCCTGAGCCTGGACTTCGGCCAACGCTACGCCGCCGGTGAATCGGCACGGGCGATCAAGTCCGACCCACGCTTTATCGAAACCCGCGAACACGTGCTGGGCAAAGTGTTCTCCCAACGGCAGGTGTCCGCATGAGCAGCTACGAACTCCCCGCCACCGCCACCAAGCCGGTGACGCACGCGGTTATCCCGGTACGTCGCAGCTTGAGCACGCACTGGATCAGCCTGCTGACCCTGGTCGCCTTGCTGGCCATCTGGTGGGCCGTGACTGCCACCGGTTTGATCGAACCGCTGTTCCTGCCACCGCCGTCCGCGGTGCTGCAAAAAGGCTGGCTGCTGGCGACCACGGGCTACATGGATTCCACCCTCTGGCAGCACCTGGGCGCGAGCCTCAGCCGTATCGGCCTGGGCCTTGGCTTTGCGGTGCTGACCGCCGTGCCGGTGGGGATTGCCATCGGTTCCAACCGTATTGCCCGGGGCGTGCTCGACCCGCTGATCGAGTTCTACCGGCCGATCCCGCCGCTGGCCTACCTGCCGTTGATCGTGATCTGGTGCGGCATCGGCGAGCTGTCCAAGGTGCTGCTGATTTACCTGGCGATCTTTGCACCGATTGCCATCGCCACCGCCACCGGCGTGCGCACGGTCGACCCGGCCAAGCTGCGCGCCGCGCAGTCGCTGGGCGCCACCCGCGCGCAGCTGATTCGCCATGTGATCCTGCCGAGCGCCCTGCCCGACATCCTCACCGGCGTACGTATCGGGCTGGGTGTGGGCTGGTCGACATTGGTCGCCGCAGAATTGATCGCCGCCACCAGCGGCCTGGGCTTCATGGTGCAATCGGCGGCCCAGTTCCTGGTCACCGATGTGGTGGTGCTGGGGATCCTGGTCATCGCCTTGATCGCCTTTGCCATGGAAATGGGCTTGCGGGCCCTGCAGCGTAAATTGGTGCCGTGGCATGGCCAGGCACATTGAGTGAGAACAGCATGAGCAGCCTGACCGTTACACCATTAAGCACCGCCCTGGGCGCCCAGATCAGTGGCGTCGATATTACCCAGCCGCTGAACCTCGAACAGCGCGACGCCATCGAGCAGGCGTTGCTCACGCACTCGGTGCTGTTCTTCCGCGGCCAAGCCATCAACCCGCAACAACAGGCGCGGTTCGCGGCGAACTTCGGTGACCTGCATATCCACCCGATCTACCCCAATGTGCCGGAACAGCCCGAAGTGCTGATCCTCGACACCGCCGTCACCGACGTGCGCGACAACGCGGTATGGCACACCGACGTGACCTTCCTGCCCACCCCGGCGCTCGGCGCGGTGCTCAGCGCCAAGCTGCTGCCGGCGTTTGGCGGTGACACGCTGTGGGCTAGTGGCATTGCCGCGTATGAAGCACTGTCCGAGCCGTTGAAACGCTTGCTCGACGGGCTGACGGCGACCCATGACTTCACCAAGTCCTTCCCGCTGGAGCGCTTTGGCAACACCGCCGAAGACCTGGCGCGCTGGGAAGAAACCCGCAAGAAGAACCCGCCGCTTTCGCACCCGGTGGTGCGTACGCATCCGGTGAGTGGGCGCAAGTCGCTGTTCGTAAGTGATGGGTTTACCACCAAGATCAATGAGCTTGAGCCGGCGGAGAATGAAGCGATCCTGAAGCTCTTGTTCGCCCACGCGACACGTCCGGAATTCACCATCCGCTGGCGCTGGCAGGAAAATGACGTGGCGTTCTGGGATAACCGCGTGACGCAGCATTACGCGGTGGACGACTACCGGCCGCAGCGGCGGGTGATGCATCGCGCGACCATCTTGGGCGACGTCCCCTTCTAAATCCCCGAACTGTAGGAGCGGGCTTGCTGTGGTGAGTGGGGCTTGTCCCCCGACGGGTGCACCGCAGATCTAATAGGGCTGCTTCGCAGCCCAGCGCAGGGCAAGCCTGCTCACCACAGCAAGCTCGCTCCCGCATTTTGATGGAGGGTGTCGGGTTATTCAGCCGTGGATGGTTTTTCCCACAGGTTGATGCCGCCTTCCTGGGCAAACCGATCAATCTCCGCCAGTTCTTCGGCGCTGAAGCTCAGGTTCTTCAACGCGCCGACGTTCTCGATGATCTGCTCCGGCCGGCTTGCACCGATCAGTGCACTGGTCACCCGTGGATCACGCAGGGTCCAGGCCAACGCCAGTTGCGCCAGGCTCTGGCCGCGACGCTGGGCGATTTCATTCAACGCACGCACGTGGGCGATGTTTTCTTCGGACAGGTGCTTGGCCTGCAGCGAACCACCGCCCGGACGATTGACCCGTGCATCCGCCGGTACGCCGTTGAGGTATTTGTCGGTGAGCAGCCCTTGGGCCAGCGGTGTAAAGGCAATCACCCCGGCACCGAGTTCTTCGGTGGTGTCCAACAGGTCTTTTTCCACCCAGCGGTTAAGCAGGTTATAGGCCGGCTGGTGGATCAGCAGCGGCACTTTCCACTCTTTGAGCAGGGCGGCGATTTCGCGGGTTTTTACGCCCGAGTACGACGAGATACCGATGTACAACGCCTTGCCCTGTTGCACAGCGGTGGCCAGGGCGCTGGCGGTTTCTTCCAGTGGGGTGTCCGGGTCAAAGCGGTGGGAGTAGAAAATATCCACATAGTCGACACCCAGGCGTTGCAGGCTCTGGTCGAGGCTGGCCAGCACGTATTTGCGCGAACCGCCGCCCTGGCCGTAGGGGCCGGGCCACATGTCCCAGCCGGCCTTGCTGGAGATGATCAGTTCGTCGCGGTAGTGCTTGAAATCTTCGCGCAGCAAACGGCCGAAGTTGATCTCGGCGCTGCCGTACGGCGGGCCGTAATTGTTGGCCAGGTCGAAGTGGTTGATCCCCAGGTCGAACGCGGTGCGCAGCAGGGCACGCTGGGTGTCGATCGGGGTGCTGTCGCCAAAGTTGTGCCACAGGCCCAGGGACAGTGCAGGCAGCACCAACCCACTGCGGCCTACGCGGCGATACGGGATAGATTCATAGCGGTTTTCGGCAGCAATGTAAGTCATCGAATCCTCTCTTGGACGTAGGCAAATAAGGCCTGGGAATAACGATATTCCCAGGCCTTTTAACCAGCTGAATCGCTTAAGTCTGCCTTTCCGTTTTACAGCAATTTCCTACCAGAGTGGAACGACATAGCTGACATAAAAGCGGTTTTCATCTTGCACGGTGGCGCCGGTGATGTCCGGGCTGGCGTGGGCGTTTTTCCAGGTCACCCCGAGGCCTTTGAGGGTGCCGGTGGGCACTTGATAGGCCACGGCGACGTTACGCTCCCATTCGCTGGTGGTGCCCTGCGCCGTGCGGATGTCATCGCCATGGGCGTAGGCGGCAGAGAACGTCAGGCCGGTGAGGCCGAGTTTGCCGAAGTCATATTTGTACTGCGCCAGCCAGGTGCGCTCGCCGGCATGCTGGAATTTGTTCAACTGCATGTTGGTCAGTGCCGGGGTGTCGGCACCTGAGCCTGGGCCCTGGCGGTTGTCGCCGCTGTTCAGGCCGGAATCCAGGTACGGAAAGTCGCTGTCGCCACTGTTCTTCTGGATACCCAGGCCGACGGTGTGGCCGTCCAGGCTGTAGCTCTCAAGCAAGCTGGCGGTGGTCTGGTTGATGCGGCCCTTGCCCGCGCCATCACCGTAGAGACCCGCCGCCGCGAAGTCTTTATCGCCATCGGCGTTGCCGCCCACGCCCACGCTGCGGAACACGCGCACGTCGGTGTCGATGGCGCCCACAGACAAGGCGTCATGTCGCTTGGCGCCGAGGAAAAACTGCTGGTAGTAATCCTCAAGGTTGGAATACCAGAGGCTGACCGTGGTGTTCTGGATGCCGGTGTAGTCCGCACCGCCGAACAGGAAGCGATCACTCTCTTTGGTACCGCCGGCGGTGATCATGCCCTGGTCGCCGGTTTCGTTGCGGATCTTGGTCTTGAAGATGTCGCCGCCGGTGAAGGTGAAGTCGCTGAGGTCCTTGGACACCAGTTGCACACCGGTATTGGTCTGCTGGTACAGGCGCCCATCGGTGTTGGCCAGCACCGGGTTGTTGCCGTAGAGCGTACCGACGCGCAGCTCATCCTTGGCAAACCGCATCTTGAACGTCGGGCTCAGCACGCCGAACTGGTCGGCGGACTTGCCGTTGTCCAGCGGGAACATGCTGCCGGGGTAACGGCCCTGGTGATCCTTGTCATTGAGGTCGCCACCCGAGTCCAGTTTCAACCCATAGAACGCCTGCAGATCCAGGCCAAAACCCACTGGCCCCTCGGTGTAGCCAGACTTGAAGTTGAACTCGAACCCCTGGCCCCAATCGCGAATGCTGTGAGCCTTGGCGTTGCTGTTCACCACATCACGCCCCTGCTGGTTGAGATAGCGATTGAGCAGGGTCACATCGGCATGGCTGTCATCGATGAAATCGGCATGGGCGGACAGCATAAAGCTCGCCACGGCGACACCCACCATGGGGCTTAATAACGTCTTCATTGGTACCTGTCTCCGTCACTGTTCTGAAATGAAAGCGTCAAACGCTTCACACAATTACGCAGTGGCCAGATGACAGTTACGCGTCAAATCGCGGCATGGACGGATGAAATTAAATTTAAGAAACCCTTCTAATCCGCGGCTTAGCGGGCGTTTTCGAAAATTTCGGCGAGCCAGTCGACGAACACGCGCACCCTTGGCGACATGTGTCGGTTGTGCGGGTAAAGCACCGACACCGGCATCAAGGGTGGCGGTGTTTCGTGGAGGATTTCGCGCATCACGCCCTGCTCGATCAACTCGGCCATGCGGTAATGCGGGCACTGGATAATCCCCAATCCGGCCACCGCACTGGCGGAATAAATCTCCGCGCCGAACACCGACAGCGCACCCTTGATAGTCACTTCCTGCAGCTCGCCATTCACCATGAATTCGAACGGAAACAGCTTCGCCGTGGTGCGCGAAACGTAGTTCACCGCACGGTGCTCACTCAACTCGACCAGACTTTTGGGTTCGCCGTATTTGCGCAGGTAGGCGGGGCTTGCGCAGGTCACTTGGCGCAGGTTGGCGACGCGTCGACCGATCAACGCTGAGTCGCCCAGCGTGCCCGCACGCAGCACGCAGTCCACGCCTTCGGCGATCAGGTCGACAAACCGATCCGCCTCGCTGATGGACAGCTCGATGTCCGGGTAACGCGCCATGAATTGCGGCAGCGCCGGCACCACAAAATATTTGGCCAGGGTGCCGTGCAAATCCACGCGCAAACGTCCCTTGGGCGCCACGGTGCGAAACGCCAGTTCGGCCTCTTCCAGCTCCGCCAGCAACTGCACGCAGCGTTGGTAATACGCCTCGCCATCGAGGGTTGGGCGCACGCGACGGGTGCTGCGCTCCAGCAAGCGCGTGCCCAGCCAGGCTTCGAATTGGTTGAGGGTGTGGGTCAGGGTGGCCCGGGGCAGATTCAAGTCATCGGCCGCGAGCGTGAAGCTGGAACGCTCGTAAATACGCACGAAAACCTTCATGGCCTTGACTTGATCCACGCTGCACTCCTACTGCCTGATTGTTGGCGATTATTGAACAGTCAAGGCAACTCTGGCGCATTTATCGACCTGGGTAAACATGTGAATCTGCTTTCACACCCACTGCAAGGAACCCTGATCATGACCACCCAAGTCGCAATCATCACCGGCGCCTCCCGTGGCATCGGCGCCGTCATCGCCAAACAACTCGCCGCCGACGGTTACGCCGTGGCGATCAACTACGCCAGCAGCGCCACCGAGGCGTCGAAGCTGGTGGTCGAACTGCGCCAGGCCGGCCACCAAGCCATAGCGATCCAGGGCGACGTCGCCAAACCCGCCGACATCAAGCGCCTGTTCGACGAGACCGAAGCCCAGCTGGGCAAGGTCGATGTGCTGATCAACAACGCCGGCATCCTCAAGACACTGCCCCTGGCCCAGCACAGCGATGAGCTCTACAACCAGAACTTCGACATCCACACCCGCGGCACCTTCAACGCCCTGCGCGAAGCCGCCACCCGCCTGAACGACGGCGGGCGCATCGTCAACTTCTCCAGCAGCACCGTCGGCCTCAACTTCCCCGGCTACGCGGTGTACATCGCCAGCAAGGCGGCGGTTGAGTCCCTGACCCAAGTGTTCGCCAAGGAAATGCGCGGGCGCCGCATCACCGTCAATGCCGTGGCCCCAGGGCCGGTCGCCACCGAGTTGTTTTTGCACGGCAAGAGCGAAGAACAGATTCAGGGCATGGCCAAGATGCCGCCGCTGGAACGTCTTGGGCAACCAGAAGATATCGCCGGCGTGGTGTCGTTTTTGGTGAGCCCGGCCGGTGGCTGGGTGAACGGGCAAATCCTGCGCGCCAATGGCGGGCTGGTCTGAATCCCACTTGAATTTGCGGAGGACAACAGCATGAAGTCGATCATCCTGATTACTGGTGCGTCCAGTGGTTTCGGCGCCCTCACCGCCCGTGCCCTGGCCGACGCCGGCCACACGGTGTACGCCAGCATGCGTGAAACCCTGGGGCGCAATGCGCCGCAGGTGGCCGCGGTACAGCGTTATGCCGAGGAGAACCAGGTGGACCTGCGCAGCATCGAGCTGGATGTGGCCTCCAGCGATTCGGTGGAAGCCGGCGTCGCCGCAATC
This sequence comes from Pseudomonas sp. CHM02, assembly GCF_000612585.1. Taxonomy (GTDB): domain Bacteria; phylum Pseudomonadota; class Gammaproteobacteria; order Pseudomonadales; family Pseudomonadaceae; genus Aquipseudomonas. The sequence continues at coordinate 116,361 of NZ_JFCA01000011.1, read as the reverse complement.
ATCGCCGACTGCGGGCGGCTGGATGTGATCATCCACAACGCCGGGCATATGTCCTTCGGCCCGGCCGAAGCCTTCACCGCCGAGCAGTTCGCCCAGCTCTACGACATCAACGTACTGAGCACCCAACGGGTCAACCGTGCGGCGCTGCCGTACTTGCGCAAGCAGGGCAAAGGCCTGGTGCTGTGGGTCTCGTCCAGCAGTGCTCGCGGCGGTACACCGCCGTTTCTTGCACCGTACTTCGCGGCCAAGGCGGCGATGGACTCCCTGGCGGTGTCCTACGCCAGCGAGCTGAGCCGCTGGGGCATCGAAACGTCGATCATCGTGCCCGGCGCGTTCACCAAGGGCACCAACCACTTTGCCCACTCCGGCAAACCTGCGGACCAGGCGCGCGCAAGTGCGTACAACGACGGCCCCTATGCCGGTGTGGCCGACGCTGCGCTGCAAGGCCTGGCGGCCCTGGAACCTGCGGACGCGGACGTGGCTGAAGTGGCCAGGGCCATTGTCGAGATCGTCGACCTGCCCTTCGGCACCCGCCCGTTTCGTCGCCATATCGACCCTTCCGAAGATGGCTGCGAAGTGGTCAACGGCGTGGCGGATCGAGTGCGGGCGGAAATGTTCTGGAAAATCGGCTTGCAGGACTTGCTCAAACCAAAGTCCTTGTAGGAGCGAGCTCGCTCGCGAAAAACCTGAGATCGCTGCGGGGTGTCAGACACCCCGCATCATCGTTGATGACCATCGCCGGCAAGCCGGCTTCTACAGGAGACACTCACATGCACACCCTTGTGGTGGTCAGTTGCGGTCTGGTTCTGCTGGCGCTGATGCTGTTCATCGGCCAAAAGCTGGGCATCAGCCGGCACGCCGTCGCGTGCAGCTTTGTCGGGATTTGGCTGGTGATGGCGGTGGTGAACGGCGCAGTGGGGGTGGTCACCGCCGGCCAGCCCCTGGTGTCGGAGCTGGTGATCGGCGGTGTGGTATTTGGCATCCCCATGATGGTACTGGCCCTTGCGATCAGGGCCTGAGCCTCAGCGCACCAGGTGCAGGAACTGCAGGTGTCGCTCGTACTGGTCGAGGATGTCGTTGATGATCTGTTCCTTGGTGTAGCCGACCAGATCGTAGTCCTGGCTGCCCTCGCTCAAGTGCACTTCCGCGCGGTAGTAGCGACGGTTGTTGAGCTGCTTGGACCCCATTCCACCGCGTGCAAATGACGGCGTGAAATAGCCGCGCATCTGCACCTGGTAAACGAACGGATGCTCCTCACCGTGGCCGATCTCCAGGCTGACGCTGTCGTTGGACGGGTCGGGCTGGGTCACGACGCTGAGGCCTTTTTCGACGAACACCGCCGTCACTTCTTCAATCGCCGGGCGTACCGTGGTCTCAAGGAACCGGTAGACCTCATCCCGTGACGGGAAATGCACGGCCTGGCTCAAGCGCTGGCGCCAGCCGCCTGTGCCCTTGCGTGAACCCGACACCGGCGCCAGCGAGTGCAGTTGGGCGATCTGCTTCTGCGATTCGAGGTAGAACGCCTTGTGCAGCCCCCACATCATCAGCAGCAGGATCATCGAGAACGGCAACGAAGTCAGCACCACCGCCGACTTGAGCGAGTCGATACTGCCGGCGAACAACAAGGCACTGGTGACCAGCGCGGTCATCGCGCCCCAGAACACCCGCAGCCACTTCGGCCCGTCTTCGTCGGCGTTGCCGCCCTTGGACGACAACGTCGACAGCACCACGGTGCCGGAGTCGGCCGAAGTGACGAAGAACACGAAGCTGATAAACACCGTGACTGCGATGACAGTCTTGCTCCACGGGTAGGTTTCCAGCAGCAGGTACAGGCTCATCGACGGGTCATCGATGGCCGACTGGCCGAGCGCGGTCAACCCGTAGTTGAGCACCTGGTCGATGGCGCTGTTGCCGAAGATCGACATCCACGCCAGGGTGAAACCCAGCGGGATCAGCAGCACGCCGAACACGAACTCGCGGATGGTGCGGCCACGGGAAATACGCGCGATGAACAGCCCCACGAACGGCGACCATGCGATCCACCAGGCCCAGTAGAACACCGTCCAGCCGCCCAGCCAGTCGCTTGGCTTGTCGTAGGCGTATACATCGAAACTCTTGGTCGGCAAGGCGCCCAGGTAGTCACCGATGTTCTGGATCAAGGTATTGAGCAAATGCTGGGTGGGCCCGGCGAACAACACGAACAGCAGCAGCGCGCAGGCCAGCAGCATGTTGATGTCGGACATCACCCGCACGCCCTTGTCGACGCCGGAGACGGCGACCAGGATCGCCGCGCCCATCATCAGGGTGATCAGACCGACCTGAATCCACTGGGTGTGGGCGACACCAAACAGGTAATCCAGCCCGGAGTTGAGGTGCAGCACGCCAAAGCCCATATCCGCGCCGAGGCCGAACACCGTGGCGATGATGCCAAAGCCATCCACTGCGTAACCGATGGGGCCATTGATGCGCTTGCCGATCAGCGGGTACAGCGCCGAGCGCAAGGCCAGCGGCAGGTTATGCCGGTAGGCGAAGTACGCCAGGGCCATGCCGACAAAGGCGAACACGCCCCAACCGTGCAGGCCCCAGTGCAGAAACAGGATCTGCATGGCCTGGCGCGCGGCATCAGCGTTCATCGGCGCGCCCTGGGGCGGTTGCACCAGATGCGTCAGCGGCTCGGACACGCAGAAGAAGAACAGCGTGATACTGATCCCTGCGGCGAACAGCATCCCGGCCCAGGACAGGTAACTGAATTCGGGCTCGTCGTGGTCGGCACCGAGTTTTATCTTGCCGTAGCCCGATAGCGCGGTGACCACCACGAAGACCAGATACAGGGTCATCGCCAGCATGTAGTACCAGCCGACCGTATTGGCCGCCCAGTTTTGCGCCGCCAGCAGCCAGGCGCCGGCCTGTTGCGGGATAGCGATGACAGTGATGCCGAACAGCAGGATGAAGGTCGCGGCAAAGTAGAAGACGGGCGCATTCATGCGCACCAGGCCGCTGGATGGGGTGGACGATGCACTCATAAACGATGCACCCCGAGGGCAGGGGATGTGGCTGTCAATAACGGACTCAGCAAAGGTAAGCCTCCTGTTGTGAGCGGGCAGCGAACCACCGGTTTAACTTGAACGAACATTCAAGTTAAACATACGAAGGCGGTCTGGGACTAATCGCAGGGCTGAGTGGTAGGTAATTCCTACACTAGCTCAAGGACTGGTATGACGGGCGGGGACGACAAATCGTTCAGCGATTGCGAGGGAAATTTGGAATACGGTCAACCCTGTGGGAGCTGGCTTGCCGGCGATGGCGGTAGGTCAGCAACCTATCCGCTGACGGGTACACCGCTATCGCCGGCAAGCCAGCTCCCACAGGGGTTTGCGTAAGCTTTCTATTTTTGCGTGCCGTCATCGTGTTGCAGGTTGGCCTGGGTGATATTCGCCCCTGCCGGCACGCTGCGGGTCAGCCACACGTTGCCGCCGATGGTCGACCCCTTGCCGATGGTGATGCGCCCCAGGATGGTCGCGCCGGCGTAGATCACCACATCGTCCTCGACAATCGGGTGACGCGGATGCCCCTTCTGCAACTGCCCGTCCTCGTCGGCCGGGAAGCGCTTGGCGCCCAGGGTCACGGCCTGGTAGATGCGCACACGCTCGCCGATGATCGCGGTTTCGCCGATCACCACACCGGTCCCGTGGTCGATGAAGAAGCTCGGACCGATCTGCGCGCCCGGGTGGATATCGATGCCCGTGGCCGAGTGAGCGATTTCCGCACTGATGCGCGCCAACAGCGGCAAACCAGCGCGGTACAGGTGGTGCGCCAGGCGATGGTGAATCACCGCCAGGATCCCCGGATAGCACAGCAGTACTTCATCCACGCTGCGCGCCGCTGGGTCGCCGTGGTAAGCGGCCAGCACATCGGTGTCCAGCAGGCTGCGCAGTGACGGCAGGGCCAGGGCGAAATCCTGGATCAGGCGGATAGCATGGGCGTCGACGGCGCCGTCATCCTGGCCGCTCTGGCGCGCGGCGTAGCGCAACTCCAGGCGGGCCTGGGCGAGCAGCGCATTGAGCGCCACATCCAGGGTGTGGCCGACGTAGAAATCTTCGCTTTCTTCCCGCAGGTCCACTGGCCCCAGGCGCATCGGGAACAGCGCACCGCACAGCGCTTCGAGAATCTGCGCTACCGCCTCGCGGGCCGGCAGCTCGCGGCCGCCATGTTCGCCACTCAAGCGGCCATTGCGCGCTCGCCACTGGTCCCGGGCGCCGCGCAGTTGGCTGACGATGGTCTGTAATTGCCAATGACTGGAACGCTCACTCACGGTATTCACTCCTGACGTAATGGCGCTCACTTTACGGTATGCACCCGGGCCGCCCTTAAGAACCAATGGTGCAATGCTAAGAACCATCCGGAATAAGCGATTGGCGGTTGCCCGATGAGAAAGTGCCTGCCTATAGTCGCCCCATACTTCTCAACCGTGCGTAGCCATGATCAAACAACAGCTCGACCGTTTTAACCGCCTGGAACTACTGGGCGGCGCCACTGCCCTGGAAAAGCTCGAGCGGCTGTCGGCCTGGTTGGGCAGGGATATCTACGTCAAGCGCGACGACACCACGCCGCTGGCCATGGGTGGCAATAAGTTGCGCAAACTCGAGTACCTGGCCGCCGATGCCATCGCCCAGGGCGCCGACACCCTGGTGACCGCCGGCGCCATCCAGTCCAACCACGTGCGCCAGACTGCCGCGCTGGCCGCCAAGCTAGGCCTGGGCTGCGTCGCGCTGCTCGAAAACCCCACCGGCACCGAAGACCCCAACTACCTGGGCAACGGCAACCGCCTGCTGCTGGAGCTGTTCGACGCCAAGGTGGAACAGGTGGAGAACCTCGACAACGTCGACGACCAGCTCAACGCCCTCGCCGACCGTCTGCGCAGCAACGGCAAGAAGCCGTACCTGGTGCCCATCGGCGGTTCCAACGCCCTCGGGGCCCTGGGTTACGTGCGCGCCGGGCTGGAGCTGGCCGGACAGATCGAAGACAGTGGGATCGAATTTGCCGCCGTGGTGCTGGCGTCCGGCAGTGCGGGGACCCACAGTGGCCTTGCCCTGGCCTTGAGCGAAGTGCTGCCGAACCTGCCAGTGATTGGCGTCACCGTGTCCCGCACTGACGAAGCCCAGCGCCCGAAAGTGCAGGGCCTGGCCGAACGCACCGCCGAGTTGCTGGGTGTGGATGTTCCCGAAGCCTTCAAAGTGATCCTGTGGGACGAATACTTCGGCCCGCGCTACGGCGAACCGAACGCCGGCACACTGGCAGCGGTCAAGTTACTGGCGAGCCAGGAGGGCCTGCTGCTGGACCCGGTCTACACTGGCAAGGCCATGGCCGGCTTGCTGGACGGCATCGGGCGTCAGCGCTTTGAGGACGGGCCGATCATTTTCCTGCATACCGGTGGCGCGCCAGCGTTATTTGCCTACAACTCGGTATTCAATTGAATAAAAGCGGACTAAAAAATGTGGGAGCTGGCTTGCCTGCGATGGCGGTCTGTCAGCTACAAATGTGCTGACCTTTGCACCGCTATCGCAGGCAAGCCAGCTCCCACATTAAAAAGGTCGTATATTCAATAATCGAATAACAATTTATATTTATATTATTTTCAAGTCTTAAAAACCCGCTTTATAGTCGCGCCGTAGGCGAAGACGCGCTTCGCGCTTTAAGGCAGGATACGACTACTGCGTCACCTGCTTCGCTCAACATAAAAAACACAGGGGCTCTTCATGACTATTTCTGTATTCCGTCGCACGTTGTTGGTTGGCACTTTGGGCCTGGCACTCGGGGCTGGCCTGATGGGCCAAGCCATCGCGGGTGAACAGCTGGACAGCATCAAGAAGGCTGGCGAGATCAAGATCGGCCTGGAAGGCACCTACCCGCCGTTCAGCTTTGTCGATGAAAGCGGCAAGCTCAGCGGTTTCGAAGTGGAGCTGTCCGAAGCCCTGGCCAAGGAGCTGGGCGTGAAGGTCAAGCTGCAGGCTACGCCATGGGACGGCATCCTCGCGGCCCTGGAATCCAAGCGCCTGGACGCCGTGGTCAACCAAGTGACCATCTCTGAAGAGCGCAAGAAAAAGTACGACTTCTCCAAGCCTTACACCGTCTCCGGTATCCAGGCGCTGACCCTGAAAAAGAACGTCGACACCATCAAGACCGCCGACGACCTGGCCGGCAAGAAAGTCGGTGTGGGCCTGGGCACCAACTACGAACAATGGCTCAAGGACAATCAACCAAAAGCCATCATCAAGACCTACAACGATGACCCGACCAAGTTCCAGGACCTGCGCATCGGCCGTGTCGACGCCATCCTGATCGACCGCCTGGCCGCGCTGGAATACGCCAAGAAAGCCACCGACACCGCTGCCGCAGGCGCTGCCTTCTCCCGTCAGGAAGCCGGTATTGCCCTGCGCAAAGGCGAGCCTGAACTGCTGGCCGCTGTGAACCAGGCCCTGGACAAGCTGCGCGCCGACGGCACCTTGAAGAAGCTGTCCGAGAAGTACTTCAACGCTGACGTCACTCAATAATGGAAGCAGGTTTCCAACTCGCGCTGGACTCCGCGCCCTTTCTGCTCAAGGGCGCGTACTACACGGTGATCCTCAGCCTCGGCGGGATGTTTTTCGGTTTGCTGCTGGGCTTCGGCCTGGCCTTGATGCGTCTGTCGCGCTTCAAGCTGGTGAGCTGGCTCGCCCGAGTCTACGTGTCGTTCTTTCGCGGCACGCCCTTGCTGGTACAGCTGTTCCTGATCTACTACGGCTTGCCGCAAGTGGGCATCGAGCTGGATCCGATCCCGGCAGCCATGATCGGCTTTTCGCTGAACATGGCCGCCTACGCCTGTGAAATCCTGCGTGCCGCCATCGGTTCCATCGAGCGTGGCCAGTGGGAAGCCGCCGCCAGTATCGGCATGACCCGCGCGCAGACCCTGCGCCGGGCCATCCTGCCGCAGGCGATGCGCACCGCCTTGCCGCCCCTGGGCAACAGCTTTATTTCGCTGGTCAAGGACACGGCGCTGGCCGCCACCATCCAGGTGCCCGAGCTGTTCCGCCAGGCACAGCTGGTGTCTGCACGGACCTTCGAAATCTTCACCATGTATCTGTCCGCTGCCCTGATCTACTGGATCCTGGCGAGCATCCTGGCGCATTTGCAGAATCGTCTGGAAGACCGGGTCAACCGGCATGACCTGGAGTCCTGAAGCATGATCGTGGTTGAAAAACTGACCAAACAATTCAAGGGTCAGGTGGTGCTCAACGGTATCGACCTTGAGGTCAAGGAAGGCGAAGTCATCGCCATCATCGGCCCCAGCGGTTCCGGCAAGACCACCTTCCTGCGCTGCCTGAACTTCCTCGAACAACCCACCAGTGGCCGCATCAAGGTGGGTGACATCGAGATCGACACCAGCAAGCCGATCAACCAGCAACAAAGCCTGGTGCGGCGCCTGCGCCAGCACGTGGGTTTTGTGTTCCAGAGCTTCAACCTGTTCCCCCACCGCACCGCGCTGGAAAACGTCATCGAAGGCCCCACCGTGGTCAAGAAGATGCCGCGCGAAGCCGCTGTCGCGCTGGGGCGCCAGTTGCTGGCCAGGGTCGGCCTGGCGGGCAAGGAAGACGCCTACCCACGGCGCCTGTCCGGTGGCCAGCAGCAGCGCGTGGCGATTGCCCGTGCGCTGGCCATGGAGCCGGAGGTGATCCTGTTCGACGAACCCACCTCGGCCCTCGACCCGGAGTTGGTGGGTGAAGTGCTGGCGACCATTCGCAGCCTCGCCGAGGAAAACCGCACCATGGTCATCGTCACCCACGAGATGAGCTTCGCCCGCGATGTGGCCAACCGGGTGATCTTCTTCGACAAGGGCGTGATCGTCGAACAAGGCGAAGCCAAGGCGTTGTTCGCCAACCCCAGGGAAGAGCGCACCAAACAGTTCCTGAGCAAATTTCTCGCCCACTGATCCCCCTGTAGAGCCGGCTTGCCGGCGAAGAACGCTCAGGCAACACGGTAAATCCGGTTGACCGCTTTATCGTTGACGTTCTTCGCTGGCAAGCCGGCTCCTACAAGGGAATCGTCGTCACCGCGGGTAAAACATCCCGCCGCACCTACCTGAATATCCCCGCGTCAGTCAGACCCTTCTGAATCTCTCCAACACTGCCATTTAGCCCTTTGCCGCCATTGACGCCCATCGTCCAACCCTCTTATCTAGCGCCCAGAGGATTGGATCCTATCCCGGCTATTCACTGAATCGTTCTGTTCGGCCCACCGCGCTCACTCGCGCCAAAGGTCCGGAGCGATTGCTGCTGGCTGCATCAAGGAGATTACATATGACGCCCCCCCTGCTCACCGCCCCGACACTGCCCCAGGCCATCGACAATGGCATCAATGCGCTGGCCGCCACACACCTGCAGGTCGACATCGCGCCGTATCCCGGCATGGATGAAGGCGACCTGATCGAGCTGTTCTGGAACAACTGTTTCGCCGCCTCACGCCGGGTCACCGCCTGCAAGATCGGCATGGCCACCCGTCTGCGAGTCCCGGAAAGCTTCGTGCTGGATGGCCCGACCCGCGTGCATTATCAGGTCATGCAGGTCGGCCGCGCGCCTGCACGTTCGGCCGAGACGCTCGTACGCGTGAAGACCCGTTCGCCAGGCGGACGTCCCTCGCCGCTGTACCGCGACGAGAACCAGAATCTCGCCCCCGTGGGCCTGCCCGACACCATCCGCCGCTACGGCGTCAACGCCAGCCAGGTTCGACGCGGTGTCCCCCTGACCATCGAGCCCTACCTGAACATGACCAGCGGCGATGCCATCACCCTGCGCTGGGGCGATGCGCGCCTGGACCTGCCGAAGATACAGGCCGGGGATGTCGGCCTGGCGGTGCAGGTGTGGGTGCCTTCGACATTGATTGTCGAGGCCGGCGACGACTGCCGGCTGGAGGTGACGTACTGCATTCTTGACCGCGTCGGCAACAATTCACGTTGGGCGCCATCCCGCACTTTGCGCATTGCCGGCGAGGCGCCGACCCGCCCCGCCGGGACCGCGCTGATCTACCAGCAACGCCCGCTGGGCTCACCTTGCGAACGTGGATGACAGACCTTCTATGCATATTCCCAAAAGTTAGTTTATTTAAATATTTAACGCGCTTAGGGTATATACACCGGACCACCGGACATCACTGATTTTTCTGTTTTTATTTCATTGAATGCGAGGTCGGTATGGTCAGAATTACCCCGGTGCATAACGCCAGGGCATTACGTGCAGCCAAGGAGCGGCGCTGATGTCTAACTTGGCTGTAACACCCCCCCAGAGTGATCTGGACGTAGCCCCCCTGCTGTTGCCGGCCGCCGTGCTGCGCAACGACGCAGAGGCGCTGAAGGCTGCCCATGAGCTGGCCCAGGCTGCACGCCTGCAAGCCGCCAAGCGCGACCAGCAGCGCAAGCTGCCGTGGGCGCAGATCGAGCAGTTCACCCGCAGTGGGCTCGGCAGTATTTCCATTCCCCGTGAGTACGGCGGCCCGCAGGTGTCGTTCGTGACCCTGGCCGAGGTGTTCGCGATCATCAGCGCGGCAGACCCGGCCCTCGGACAGATCCCGCAGAATCATTTCGGCATCCTGCACCTGTTGCAGGGCGCTGCCACCGAACGCCAGAAAAAGCAGCTGTTCCAGAGCGTCCTCGACGGCTGGCGCATCGGCAATGGCGGCCCGGAACGCGGCACCAAGAACACCCTGGAGCTCAAGGCACGCATCACTGCCGAAGGTGACGGCTATGTGATCAGCGGCCAGAAGTTCTACTCCACCGGCGCATTGTTTGCCCACTGGGTCGCCGTGAAAGCCCTGAACGATGAGGGCAAGCAAGTCATGGCGTTCGTGCGCCGTGGCACCGAAGGCCTGCGCATCGTTGACGATTGGTCCGGCTTCGGCCAGCGCACCACCGCCAGCGGCACCGTGCTGCTGGACCAGGTGCCGGTGGACGCGGAGCTGGTAGTTGAGAACTGGCGCATCGGCGAAACCCCGACTATCCAGGGCGCCGTCTCGCAACTGATCCAGGCCGCCATCGACGCCGGCATCGCCCGCGGCGCACTGGATGACACCATTGCGTTCGTGCGTGAACGCTCGCGCCCATGGATCGACGCCAAGGTCGAACGCGCCAGCGATGACCTGTATGTGATCGCCGACATCGGCAAGCTGAAGATCGAACTGCACGCCGCCGAAGCCCTGCTGCGCAAGGCCGGCCAGGTGCTGGACCAGGTCAGCGCCGCGCCGATCACCGCGCAGTCCGCTGCGCGCGCATCCATCGCGGTGGCCGAAGCCAAGGTGCTGACCACCGAAGTGTCGCTGCTGGTCAGCGAAAAGCTCTTCGAACTGGCTGGCAGCCGCGCCACCCTCGCCGAGTTCAACCTCGACCGCCACTGGCGCAACGCTCGCGTGCACACCCTGCACGACCCGGTGCGCTGGAAGTACCACGCGGTGGGCGCCTATCGCCTGAACGGCACTCTGCCGGCTCGCCATTCCTGGATCTGACCGACCAGACATCTGGAGAACATCATGACTTTCTCTCACCCCGTCGCGGTCATCACCAGCGACGAACAAGCCCTTATTGTGGCCAGCGACCTGGCTGAAGACTTTCGCCGCGACAGCGCCCAGCGCGACCGCGAGCGCCGCCTGCCCTTGCCCGAACTGGACGTGTTCTCGCGCTCCGGCCTGTGGGGCATCAGCGTACCCAGGGAATTCGGCGGCGCGGGGGTTTCCAACGTCACCCTGGCCAAGGTCATCGCCCTGATAGCCCAGGCGGATGCTTCCCTGGGCCAGATCCCGCAGAACCATTTCTATGCCTTGGAAGTGCTGCGTGTGAACGGCAGCCCGGCGCAACAACAACGCCTGTACGCAGAAGTATTGGCCGGCCAGCGTTTCGGCAACGCCCTGGCGGAATTGGGCACGAAAACCGCGCATGACCGCGTCACCAAAATCACTCGCGATGGTGATGGCTTTCGTATCAGCGGCCGCAAGTTCTACTCCACCGGCGCGATCTACGCCCAGCGTATCCCCACCTCGGTGGTGGATGAATACGGCGTGCAGCAACTCGCCTTTGTGCCCCGCGACAGCGAAGGCCTGAGCGTGATCGACGACTGGAGCGGCTTCGGCCAGCGCACCACCGGCAGCGGGTCGGTGGTGTTCGACAACGTGTGGGTCGCGGCGCAGGATGTGATCCCGTTCCAGAGTGCCTTCGAGCGCCCGACCACGGTCGGCCCCCTGGCGCAGATTCTTCACGCCGCCATCGACACCGGTATCGCCCGCGCCGCCTTTGAAGATGCGTTGCACTTTGTACGCACCAAGACCCGCCCGTGGATCGACGCCGGCAACGACAAAGCCACCGAAGACCCACTCACCCTGAAAAGCTTCGGCCACCTGAGCATCCGCCTGCACGCCGCCGAAGCGCTGCTGGAACGCTCGGGTGAATTCCTCGACCGCGCCCAGGCCGACAGCAATGCCGAGACGGTGGCGGCCGCCTCGATCGCCGTCGCCGAAGCGCGCGCCTTGAGCACCGAAATCTCCCTGGCCGCCGGCAGCACCTTGTTCGAACTCGCCGGCAGCCAGGCAACCCTGGCCGAGCACGGCCTCGACCGCCACTGGCGCAACGCTCGCGTGCACACCCTGCACGACCCGGTGCGCTGGAAGTACCACGCGGTGGGCAATTACTACCTCAACGATGAAAACCCGCCACTGCGGGGGACCATCTGAATGGCAAAGAAAAAAATCCTGCTCAATGCCTTCAACATGAACTGCATCGGGCATATCAACCATGGCCTGTGGACTCACCCACGGGACACGTCCACCCAATACAAGACCATTGAGTACTGGACCGAGCTGGCCAAGACGCTGGAGCGCGGGCTGTTCGACGGTTTGTTCATCGCCGACATCGTCGGCGTCTACGACATCTACCAGAACTCGATCGACGTGCCGCTCAAGGAGTCGATCCAACTGCCGGTGAACGACCCGTTGCTGCTGGTCTCGGCCATGGCGGTCGTCACCCAAAACCTCGGCTTCGGCCTCACTGCCAACCTCACCTACGAGCCGCCTTATCTGTTCGCCCGGCGCATGTCCACGCTGGACCACCTGAGCCGTGGCCGAGTGGGCTGGAATATCGTCACCGGCTACCTCGACAGCGCCGCCAAGGCCATGGGCCTCACCGAGCAGGTCGAGCATGATCGCCGTTACGACCAGGCCGATGAGTACTTGGAGGTGCTCTACAAACTCTGGGAAGGCAGCTGGGAAGACGGCGCGGTGCTCAACGATCCGCAGGCGCGGGTGTATGCGCAGCCGGGCAAGGTGCACAAGGTCGAGCACCACGGCGAGTTCTACCAGGTGGAGGGTTACCACCTTTGCGAACCTTCGCCGCAACGCACACCGGTACTGTTCCAGGCCGGCAGTTCGGACCGCGGCCTGCTGTTCGCCGGGCGCCATGCCGAGTGCGTCTTCATCAGCGGCCAGAACAAGGCCGCGACCAAGGTCCAGGTGGATAAGGTGCGCGCCAGCGCAGTCGAGGCCGGGCGCAATCCGGATGACATCAAGGTGTTCATGGGCCTCAACGTGATCGTGGGCACCACCGAAGAACTCGCCTGGGCCAAGCACGCCGAATACCTGAGCTACGCCAGCCCGGAAGCCGGCGTGGCGCATTTCTCGGCGTCCACCGCCATCGATTTCGCCCAGTACGATCTGGACGAGCCCATCCAGTACGTGAAGAGCAACGCGATCCAGTCGGCCACCAAGAACCTGCAGAACAACGACTGGACCCGGCGCAAGTTACTGGAGCAGCACGCCCTCGGCGGCCGCTATATCACCCTGGTCGGCTCGCCCGAACAGGTCGCCGGCGAACTTGAATCCTGGATCAGCGAAACCGGCCTGGACGGCTTCAACCTCACGCGCATCGTCACCCCGGAAAGCTACGTGGACTTCATCGACCTGGTGGTGCCGGAGTTGCAGCGCCGTGGCTCGTACAAGACCGCCTATGAGACCGGCACGCTGAGGGAAAAAGTCTTTCACGGCACGGCTCGCCTGCCCGAACAACACACCGGATCCCACTACCGACACTGACCCCTGTAGGAGCCGGCTTGCCGGCGATGGCGGTAGATCAGACAGACCGCTATCGCCGGCAAGCCAGCTCCCACAGTTGATCGCGTTATTAACAACGACACCTTATGACTGGAAAACCATTATGAAAAAGACGCTCCTCACCCACCCAGTCAAAGCACTGGCCCTGGCTTTCGGACTGTTCAGCTCGGCCGTGTTCGCCGCCGATGCACCCTTGAAGATCGGCACCACCGCCGCCTTCGCCATTCCCCTCGAAGCCGCCGTTGCCGAAGCCGGCAAACAAGGTTTGAAGGTCGAGCTGGTGGAGTTCACCGACTGGATCGCGCCCAACGTCAGCCTGGCTGCCGGCGACATTGACGTGAACTACTTCCAGCACATCCCGTTCCTGGAAAACGCCAAGGCCGCCGCCGGCTTTGACCTGGTGCCGTACGCGCCGGGCATCATCAACAACGTCGGCCTGTATTCGAAGAAGTACAAGAGCATCAACGACCTGCCCCAGGGCGCCAGCGTGGCGATTGCCAACGACCCGATCAACAGCGGTCGCGGCCTGCAACTGCTGGCCAAGGCGGGCTTGATCACCCTCAAGCCGGGCGTGGGCTACAAGGCTACCGAAGAAGACATCGTCAGCAACCCGAAGAAGATCAAGATCCTGCAAGTCGAGGCCGTGCAACTGGTGCGCGCCTATGACGATGCCGACCTGGTGCAGGGCTACCCGGCGTATATCCGCCTGTCCAAGACCTTCGATGCCGAGTCGGCGCTGCTGTTCGACGGCCTCGACCACCCGGAATACGTGATCCAGTTTGTGATCCAGCCCAAGAGCAAGACCGACCCGCGCGTAATCAAGTTCGTCGATATCTACCAGCATTCGCCAGTGGTGCGCGCTGCGTTGGATAAATCCCTGGGCAAGCTGTACCAGGTGGGCTGGGAAGATAAAAAATGACCGCCGCCAACACCCAACTGCGCGACCTGGGTTCTACGCCCAGGGACGCCGAGCAGACTGAACTGCATCCGGACCTCAACCGTGCCCATGTGCGCTTTATCAACCTGGGCAAGACCTACGACGGCACCGTGCATGCACTACAGGGCATCGACCTGGCGATCCAGCGCGGTGAAGTGTTCGGCATCATCGGCCGCAGCGGCGCCGGCAAATCGTCGCTGATCCGCACCATCAACCGCCTGGAACAACCCAGCAGCGGACGCGTGCTGATCGACCAGGTGGACATCGGCGCGTTCGATGAAGACCGCCTGGTGGCGCTGCGCCGGCGCATCGGCATGATCTTCCAGCACTTCAACCTGATGTCGGCCAAGACCGTGTGGCAGAACGTCGAGTTGCCGCTGAAAGTCGCCGGCGTGCCCAAGCCCCAGCGTGAACAAAAAGTCCGCGAGCTGCTGGAGCTGGTGGGCCTGCAGGACAAGCACAAGGCTTACCCCGCGCAGCTCTCCGGCGGGCAGAAACAGCGCGTGGGCATCGCCCGTTCGTTGGTGCACGACCCGCAGATTCTGCTGTGCGACGAGGCCACCTCGGCCCTCGACCCGGAGACCACCCAGTCGATCCTCGGCCTGCTGCGCGAGATCAACCAGCGCCTGGGCCTGACCATCGTGCTGATCACCCATGAAATGGCGGTGATTCGCGAAATCTGCGACCGCGTGGTGGTGCTGGAGCACGGCCGTATCGTCGAGCAAGGCCCGGTATGGCAAGTGTTCGGCAACCCGCAACATGAGGTCAGCAAGACCCTGCTGGCGCCGCTGCAACACGGGCTGCCGGATGAACTGCAAAACCGTTTGCAACCCACACCAACGTCGGCGGACGCGGCGGTCGTACTGCGCTTGCAGTTCACCGGCAGCGACACCGACGAACCGGACCTGGCCGCCTTGTTCGGTGCGCTTGGCGGGCGCGTACGCTTGCTGCAAGGCGGCGTGGAGCGCATCCAGGGGCATGCCTTGGGGCAATTGCTGCTGGCGGTAAGTGGCTCGACCCACGGCGCCGAAGAACTGCGCAAACGCGCCGGGCAGTGGGCACAACAGGTGGAGGTGCTGGGCTATGTGGTTTGATCGTTTAGTGCAGGGCGCCATCGACACCTTGTTGATGGTCGGCGTGTCATCGTTGATTGCGCTGCTGGTGGGCATCCCGCTGGCGGTGTTTTTGGTCACCAGCGACAAAGGCGGCATCTACCAGGCGCCGGCGTTGAACCGCGTGCTGGGGGCGTTCGTCAATCTGTTCCGCTCGATTCCGTTCCTGATCCTGATGGTGGCGCTGATCCCGTTCACCCGGCTGATCGTCGGCACCACCTATGGCGTCTGGGCTGCGGTGGTACCGCTGACCATCGCCGCCACGCCGTTTTTTGCGCGGATCGCCGAGGTGAGCCTGCGTGAGGTCGACCACGGTTTGATCGAGGCCGCACAAGCCATGGGCTGCCGTCGCTGGCACATCATCTGGCACGTGCTGTTGCCGGAAGCGCTGCCGGGAATCGTCGGCGGGTTCACCATCACCCTGGTGACCATGATCAACTCGTCAGCCATGGCGGGCGCGATTGGCGCGGGCGGCCTGGGTGATATCGCCTACCGCTACGGCTACCAACGTTTCGATACGCAGATCATGCTGACCGTGATCCTGCTGCTGGTGATTCTGGTGGCCGTGATTCAACTCGGTGGTGATCGCCTGGCCCGAGTGCTGAACAAGAGGTGAGGTATAGTCGGGCCATCTCAGCGCCCGGTATTGCCCACCATGACCCTCAAGCCCGACGACCTCGACCAGATCACGTCCACCACCCTCGGCCACTACAACAAGGTGGCCGAGGACTTCCGTGAAGGCACGCGCGACCACGATGTGAGCCAGAACATCGACGCGCTGCTGCGGCATATCCAGGGCACGGCGCCGTTTACCGTGCTGGACTTCGGCTGCGGACCGGGCCGTGATTTGCAGACCTTTACGCGCATGGGGCATATCGCCGTCGGGCTCGATGGCTCGGAGCGGTTTGCGCAAATGGCGCGGGAAGACAGCGGCTGCGAAGTGTTGCAGCAGGACTTCCTCAAGCTGGAGCTGCCCGCCGAGCGCTTCGATGGGATCTTCGCCAACGCGGTGCTGTTTCATATCCCCAAGCAGGAACTGCCGCGTGTGCTCAGGCAACTGCATGGAGCGTTGAAGCCAGGGGGCGTGCTGTTCAGTTCCAATCCTCGAGGCGAGAACCAGGAAGGCTGGAATGGGCCACGGTATGGGTCTTATCACGACCTGCAAGCGTGGCAAACGCTGCTGACGACGGCGGGGTTTGTGGAGTTGGAGCATTACTACCGGCCTGCTGGGCTGCCTCGGGAGCAGCAACCGTGGCTGGCCAGTGTATGGCGTAAACGCTAGATATTCGGCGCCTGCACCGGCCTCATCGCCGGCAAGCCGGCGATAGCCATTTCACAAGCACCGCAGCCCTATCAAGCCTGTTCTTTTTTCGGCTCGCGGATCTTGTACCAGGCCACATACAGCGCCGGCAAAAACAGCAACGTCAGCAATGTCGCGATGATGATCCCGCCGATCATCGCGTAGGCCATCGGCCCCCAGAACACTTCCCGTGCAATGGGGATCATGCCCAGGCTCGCAGCGGCCGCCGTCAGCAGGATCGGCCGGCGTCGATGCTCGGTGGCTTCCACCACCGCATCCCACGGCGTGTAGCCGGCGACTTCGTATTCATGAATCTGCGTCACCAGGATCACCGAGTTACGGATGATGATGCCGATCAACGCCAGAATCCCGAGGATCGCCACGAAGCCCATGGGCGTGCCCGTGGGGATCAGCGCCAATACCACGCCAATCAGCCCCAGGGGCGCGACACTCGCCACCAGGAACATCTTCTGCACGCTGTGCAGCTGGATCATCAGGAACGTCGCCATCAGGAACAGCATCAGCGGTACCACGCTGGCAATCGGGCCCTGGGCCTTGCCGCTTTCTTCCACGGTGCCGCCGGTGGCGACCTTGTAGCCCACCGGCAGGCCGGCGCTGAACGTGTCGATCTCTGGCTTGAGTTGCTTCACCAGGTCCGTCGGTTGCATCTCATCACGCACCGCCGCCTTGATGGTGATGGTCGGCTTGCGGTCGCGACGCCACACCAGCGGCTGTTCCAGCTCATAACGCACGGTGGCGAAGGCCAGCAGTGGAATCGAGGTGCCGTTGGGCGTGACGATCTGCAGGTTCTGCAAGGTTTCCGGCGTGCCGCGCTCGGCGTCTTCGGCGCGGCCGACCACGCTGATCAGGTAGATATCGTCGTGCACCTGGGTCACCGAGGCGCCACTGACCACGCTGTTCATCAACTGCGCCACGTCTTCCGACGACAGCCCCAGTTGCCGCGCCTTGTCCTGGGCGATGTCGATGCGCAGCACTTTGCCCGGCTCGTTCCAGTCGTAGATGATCTCGCCCAGGTGGGTGTTCTTGTCCAGCAAGGTCGCCAGTTCGATGGCGTGCTTGCGCACCTGGTCGGTGTCTTTGCCAGAGACGCGGTACTGGATCGGCCGCCCCACCGGTGGGCCCATTTCCAGCGGCTGCACGAAGCTGCCGATGCCCACGAAATCATCGCGCAGGCGCTTCTGCAGGCGGGCAATCAGCTCGCCGCGTTCCTCCAGGCCCTTGCTCACGATGACCAACTGCGCGTAGTAGGGGTTTTCCAATTGCTGGTCGAGGGGCAGGTAGAAACGGATCGCACCCTGGCCGATGTAAGTACTCCAGCGCGCAATATCCGGGTCGTCCTTGATGATCGCTTCCAGGCGGTCGACGGCCTTGCGCGTCTCGTTGATCGATGCGTTTTGCGGCAGGTTCAGGTCGACCAGGATTTCCGGACGGTCCGAGGAGGGAAAGAACTGGTTCTGCACAAACTGCATGGAAAACACCGATGCCACAAACAGCGCCACGGTGATGCCGATCGCCCACCAGCGGTTGCGCATGGCCCACAGCATGCCGCCATTGAAGGCGCGACCAATGCGCCCCGGCTCGGCATTGTGGGCTTTCACATTGGCGCTGAGGATATGCACGCCGATCACCGGCGCAAACAGCACTGCCACCACCCACGACACCAGCATCGCCACGGCAATCACCGCGAACAGGGTGAAGGTGTATTCGCCCGCCGAGCTGGCGTTGAGGCCAATCGGCACAAAGCCCGCCACGGTCACCAGCGTACCGGTCAGCATCGGGAACGCCGTGGAGGTGTAGGCGTAGGTCGCCGCCTGTTCCTTGGTCTCGCCTTTTTCCAGGCGCGTGATCATCATCTCGACGGTGATCATCGCGTCGTCCACCAACAGGCCGAGGGCGATGATCAACGCGCCCAGCGACACCCGCTGCATGGTGATGCCGCTGTATTCCATGAACACGAACACCAGCGCCAGCACCAAGGGAATCGAGCACGCCACCACCAGCCCGGCACGCATGCCGAGGCTGATAAAGCTCACCACCAGCACGATGATCACCGCTTCGAACAGTGCACTGGTAAAGCCGCCGACGGCCTCCTCCACCACTTCAGCCTGGTCGGACACCTTGTGCACGCCGACGCCCACCGGCAGGTCGGCGGTCAGTTCGTCCATTCGCGTGTGCAGGGCCTTGCCGAACGACTGGATATTGCCGCCCTTCTGCATGGCAATCGCCAGGCCGATCGCCGGCTTGCCGTTGAAGCGGAACATCGGCCGCGCCGGGTCGACATAGCCTCGACTAATGTCGGCAATGTCCGCCAGGCGATAGAAGCGGTCGTTGAGCCGCAGGTTGACGTTGGCCAGGTCCTTTTCCGAGGCGAACTGCCCCGACGTGCGCACGGAAATCCGCTCCGGGCCCGCCTCGATCACCCCGGCCGGCGTCACCGCGTTCTGCGATTGCAGGCTCTGCACGACCTGGCGCTGGTCAATCCCCAGGGCAGCCAGTTTGCGCGTGGAGAAGTTCAGATAAATCACTTCGTCCTGCTGGCCGATCATCTCGACCTTGCCCAGCCCCGGTACCGAGCGGATCTCGGCGCGCACCTGCTCCACGTAATCGCGCAACTGGCGCATCGACAGGCCGTCGCCGGTAAAGGCGTAGACCGAGCCGAACACGTCACCGAACTCGTCGTTGAACGACGGCCCCTGCAAACCCTGGGGGAAGGTGCCGCGAATGTCGTCGATCTTCTTGCGGACCTGGTACCAGATCTCCGGGATGGCCTTGGCGCTGGTGGTGTCCTTGAGGAACACGAACACCGTGGACTCACCCGGCCGCGTGTAGCTTTTCACGTAGTCGAGGGCGTCCAGCTCTTCGAGTTTTTTCTCGATGCGGTCGGTGACCTGCTTGAGGGTTTCTTCCTGGGTCGCACCCGGCCAGCGGGTCTGGATCACCATGGTCTTGATGGTAAACGAAGGGTCTTCCTCGCGGCCCAGGTTCATGTAGGAGAACACGCCCATCAGCAGCGCGACGAACATCAGGTACCAGACGAAGGACTGATGCTTGAGGGCCCAGTCGGATAAGTTGAAGCTCCCTTTCATCGCGGGCTGTCCTCGTCGATTTTGACTTTTTGCCCAGGCTTCAGGCTGTTCACGCCGGCGGTGACGATACGCTCGCCGGGTTTGACGCCGCCGTTGAGCAAGGCGCTGTTGGCATCACGGCTGATCAGGCTGATGTCGCGCGGTTGCACGGTCTGGCTTTGGGTGTCGAGCAACCAGATGCGGGTCTTACCGTCGACCTCCTGCAAGGCGCTCAGGGGCACTTCGATGCGCGGCGCGATGGCGGTGCTCAGGGTCACGCTGATCGCTGTGCCCAGGCGGAACGCGGGCGGTGTTTCGGCCAGGGTCAGGCGCGCGCGCCGGGTGCGCGTGGCGCTTTGGGCCTGGGGTTCGATCTCGCGCACGATGGCGGTGGTGTGCACGCTGGGATCGAGTTGGCCGGCGACCAGGAACACCACATCCGGCGGCAGACGCTCGGCAAGGCCGGCCGGCAGATCGATCACCGCTTCCTTGATGTCCGGACGGGCCAGGGTCACCACTTGCTGGCCGGCGCTGACCACCTGGCCGGCCTCGGCATTCCAGGCGGTGACGATGCCCGCGTGGTCGGTGCGCAGTTCGGCGTAGTTGAGTTGGTCCTTGGCTTGATTGACCGAGGCCTGGGTCTGGTCGAGGGACGCCTGGGTAGTCTTCAGGTCGGTCTGGGCGATATCCAGCTGGGCCTGGGCGCCGACGCCACGATTGAACAACTCCTGCTGACGACGGGCGTTGGCCTGGGCATTGATGTATTGCGCCTGCACGCGGGCCAGATCGCCCTGTGCCGAGCGCAACTGGTTCTGTTGGTCGGTGGGGTCGAGGACGGCCAGCAAGGCACCCTGCTCCACCTCGGCGCCCACGTCCACGGCACGGCGGGCAATGCGGCCGGGAACGCGGAAGCCCAGGTTGCTTTCGTAGCGGGCCTGGATGGTGCCGGCGAAGCGGCCCAGGTTTTCCTGGTCCTCGGACGTCACTTCCATGGACAGCACCGGGCGCACAGGCTCGAGCGGCGGTTCTTCCTTGGAGCAGGCCACCAGCAACAGGCTGGCGGCGAGTATCCCTGTCAGGTACTTCATGGCTGCGCTCCTTGCTGGGCGATCTCGACCAGCATGCCGGGGTGCAGCAATTGCCCGCCGGCTACCACGACTTTTTCGCCGCCCTTGAGGCCGTCGCCGATAATCACTTTGCCGGTGAGGTAACGCGCCACAGTGACCTTGTGCAACTGCGCCTTGCCGTCGCCGTCGATCAGCCATACCGCCGGTTCGCTGAGGTCTTTGGTCAACGCCGCCCAAGGCAGCTCGATACTGGCTTTGGCCGGACCATTGGCGGTGGCACTCACGACGGAGCCCAGTTCCATGCCTTTGGGCAGGGTCTGCAGGGCGATCTTGACCTGCACCGTGCCGGTGTTGGCGGCCACGGCAGGCGTGACTTCGCGCACGTTGCCCTGGACCTTGATGCTCGGGTTATCCAGCAGGCTGACAGTGATCGGCGCGTCCGGCGGCGGCTCCACCAGCAGCGATTCATAGACATTGAATACCGCATCGCGCTCGCCATCGCGGGCCAGGCTGAAAATCGGCACGGTGGCCTGCACCACCTGACCGACTTCGGCCTGGCGGGCGGTAATCACACCCGGCGCGTCGGCCACCAGCGAGGTGTAGCCCAGTTGCTCGCGCGCGTTGGCCAACTGGGCCTGGGCCGCGGCCAGGGCGCTTTGGCTGCTGCGCAGCGCGGCCTGGGCGGAATCGTATTCGCTGCGGCTGGTGTAGCCCTTGGGCAAGAGTTTTTCCTGGCGCACGAAGGCGGCGGCGGTCTGCTTGACCCGTGCCTGCTCGGCCACGACCTGGGCCTGGGCGGAATCCACATTGGTCTGCAGATCCTTGGGGTCGAGCTTGGCCAGTACTTGCTTGGCGGTCACGCGGTCGCCCACGTCCACCATGCGCTGGATGATTTTGCCGCCGACGCGAAAAGACAGATCGGTCTGCACCCGGGCCTGGATATCACCCGTGAGGGTCACCGCCGCGGCAAAATCCGCCGACTGCACAGTCTGCACGAACACCCGCGAATGCGCCTTGGGCTCAGCCTTTTTCTCGCCACAGCCGCTCAGCAGGGCCATCAGGCCAAGGCTGAGTACAAATATTGATATGCGACCGCCCATGCAGGCTCCTTTTGCGCGATGCCGACGTGCCAGTGTGTATGCGACTGTGAGCTTAGTTCAGGGTTCCTTATCTGCATGGAGGCTCCCATACTCCAATGGTTCCCAAGCCGACAGAATGCCCATGCTCAAGACCCTCGCGGTGGCCAATTACCGCTCGATCAACAAATTGGTGGTGCCGCTGGACCGGCTGAACCTGGTTACCGGCCCCAACGGCAGCGGCAAGTCCAACTTGTACCGCGCCCTGCGCCTGCTGGCGGAAACTGCCCAGGGAGGGGTGATCAATGCCCTCGCCCGCGAGGGCGGGCTGGACTCGACCTTCTGGGCCGGGCCGGAGACCATCAGCCGGCGCATGCGCAACGGTGAGGTGCCGGTGGAGCCCATCGTGCGCCAAGGCGTCCGGCGCCTGCGCCTGGGGTTTGCCGCTGAAGATTTCAGCTACGCCATCTCCCTCGGGCTGCCGGAAAAGACGCTGTCCTATTTCTCGCTGGACCCGGAAGTGAAGAAGGAATGCATCTGGGCCGGGCATGTCTACCGTCCGGCCAGCCTGCTGGTGCAGCGCTCGGGGCCGATGGTGCGTGCCCGCGACGGTCGGAACTGGGATGTATTGGCCCAGCACACGCCCAACTACCACAGCCTGTTCGACCAGGTCGGCAGCCTGCGCGGCTCGCCGGAAGTGTTGCTGCTGCGCGAAAGCATTCGTGGCTGGCGCTTTTACGACCACTTTCGCAGTGACGTGGACGCGCCCGTGCGCCAACCCCAATTGGGCACACGCACGCCAGTGTTGCACCACGATGGGCGCGACCTGGCGGCAGCGTTGCAGACGATTCGGGAGATTGGCGACCCGCAAGCGTTGCAGCGGGCGGTCAGCGATGCGTTTCCCGGCGCACGCTTGAATATCGAGCCGCTGCAGGGCGGACGCTTTGCGATTGAGTTTTATCAGGAAGGCTTGCTGCGGCCGCTGTCGGCGGCGGAGTTGTCGGATGGCACCTTGCGTTACCTGCTGCTGATCGCGGCACTGCTCACGCCTCGGCCACCGACCATGATGGTGCTGAACGAACCGGAGACCAGCCTGCATCCGGACCTGCTGCCAGCGTTGGCGCGCTTGATCATCCAGGCGTCCCGGCAGTGCCAGGTATGGGTGGTGTCGCATGCCAGCCGCTTGATCGCGGCGTTGCAGCAGGACGAGGGGTGCAATTCGATTGTGTTGGAGAAGGTGCTGGGGGAAACCCAAATCGTCGGGCAGGGGATTCTGGATGCGCCGGCCTGGCATTGGCCGGAGTAAGTGGTGGCTGGGCGGGCCTCTTCGCGAGCAAGCCCACACACACATTCGCCCGCATTCCAAAGGTGGAACTCGGTCAAATGTGGGAGCGGGCTTGCTCGCGAAAGCGGTAGATCAGTCACCGCAAGAGCAAGGGATCAACCCTGCCACTTGCCGCCTTCGACAATCACGCTTTCAGGCTTGGTGTCATCGCTCAGTTCTTTACGCACATATTGGTCGTATAGCTTGAGCAAAAACTTCTCCTCACCCAACTTCGCCAACTCGGCGTTCACCCAGTCGCGCAGTTCGATGTTGCCTTTCTTCACTGCCGGCGCAATCGGCGCTTCGTCGCCGAGTTTTTCTTCCAGCACGCGGTAGCCCGGGTTCTGCTTGGCCCAGCTGAACAGCACCAGATTGTCCTGGGCGTAGGCATCGCCACGACCGGCCGACAGCGCCTGCAACGACTCGGAGTTTTTCTCGAACTTGAGCAGTTTCCAGTCCGGGTGGTTCTTGGTCAGCCAGATATCGGCCGTGGTGCCGGTGGTCACGATGGTGGTACGGGTAGCCAGGTCATCCAGGCTTTTCACCGCGCTGTCCTTTGGCACCAGGGCCTGTACCGCGACTTTCAGGTTGGGGTTGGTGAAGTCCACCGCTTCCTTGCGCTCCGGCGTCACGGTCATGTTGGCGAGGATCAAGTCGACCTTGTCGCTTTGCAGGAATGGAATACGGCTGGCCGGCTCGACGGCGACAAACTCAACCTTGTTCTCATCGCCCAGCAGGTCCTTGGCGAATTGGCGGCCGATGTCGGTATCGAAGCCGACGTAGCGACCGGCTTCGTTGACGAAGCCGAACGGCGGCTTGTCGGTAAACACGCCGACAATCAGCTTGTCCCGCGCCTTGATCTTGTCGATGTAGCTCACAGCGGCAGCCGCTGGTTTTGCAGGCTCTTCAGCCTTCTTGTCGCAGCCGGCGAGCAATGCGACGGCGAGCAGTGGCAGTAATAACTTGGCAGTTTTCATATCAGCTCCAGTTCCTTGGTCTTTTTGGGCAGTGTTGAAACAAAGGAGAACTTCTCCAGGAACTGCTGCGCGCGTGCGGTTTGCGGGTTCGTAAAGAATTCTTCGGGGGTGTTGTGTTCAAGGATGCGACCGGCCTCCATGAACACCACGCGGTCGGCGACGGCGCGAGCGAAGGCCATTTCATGGGTGACGATCAGCAGGGTCATGCCATCGCGGGCCAAACCCTGGATCACCTCCAGCACCTCCTTGACCATCTCCGGGTCGAGGGCGGCGGTGACTTCGTCAAACAGCATGACCTGAGGGTTCATGCACAGTGAACGGACAATGGCGATGCGTTGCTGCTGGCCACCGGACAATTGACGCGGGAAGGCGTCGCGCTTGTCGGCGAGCCCCACGCGGTCGAGCAGTTTTTCTGCCTGCTCGCGGGCTTCACGGGGGTCGCGCTTTTGTACTTTCAAGGGGCCCAGCAGAATGTTGTCGAGCACGCTCATGTGCGGGAATAGGTGGTAGCTCTGGAACACCATACCCACGTCCTGGCGCACCTGACGCCAGTCGGTGTTTTTGTCCAACAGCTCTTTGCCGGCGAAACGCAGGCTGCCGCTGTGCGCGACTTCCAGCCCATTGAGGCAACGCAGCAAGGTGCTTTTGCCGCAGCCGCTGGGGCCGAGGATCACCACCACTTCACCGCTTTGCACGCTCAGGTCGATGCCCTTGAGCACCTGCTGGTCGCCGAAGAATTTGTTGAAACCCTGGAACTCGATCAATGCGCTCATGCTTGGGCCCAGCGCCGTTCCAGCACCTTGGAGGCGGCCGACAACGGGTAGCAGATAAAAAAGAAAAACAGGAACAGCGCGCCGTAGATCAACACAGACTCGTAGGTGCGCTCGATGATTTGCTGGCCGACCTTGATCACGTCCACCACACCGATCAGCACCGCCAGGGAGCTGGTCTTGATGATGCGCGTGTAGACGTTGATAGTCGGCGGCGTCATGCGTTTGAGGGCCTGTGGCAGCAATACGTAGCCGTACAGCTGTGGATCGGAGAGCCCAATCGACAACCCCGCTTCACGCTGGCCACGGGGCAGCGAATGCAACGCGCCGCGCACCACTTCGCCGACCTCACTGGCGCCCCACAACGACAGCACCAGCACCGCGCACCAAAAGCTCGGGATGCTCAAGCCGAAGAAAATCGGCAGGCCGAAAAACAGCAGGTACAACCACACCAGCACCGGGATCGCGCGGAACAACTCCAGGTACACCCGCAACACACCGTTGATCAGCGTGTTGTTCAAGGTACGCAGCACGCCATACAACACGCCGCCGACGGTGCTGAAGGCGATGCTCAAAAAAGAAATCGACAGGGTTTGCGCAGCGCCCTTGCCCAGTTGCGGCAACGACACCCACAACAACTCAAGACCCGAACTGGCCATGTTGGAGCCTCCTTTCCAGGCGGCTGAGCAGCAGCGACAGTGGCAGGAACAGCAGCACGCAAATCAGCGTCAGCACGGCGAGCATTTCGTAGGTCTTGTAGTAGAGGGCGATGTAGCTCTTGGTGGTGTAGAGAATCTCTGGCACCGCCACGGCGGAGACGACGGTGGTCTCCTTGAGCAGGAAGATGAAGTTGGCGAACAGCGCCGGCAAACTGAGGATGCCGGCCTGGGGCAGGATCACATGACGCAGCAGTTGCCAGTCGGACAGGCCGATGGACTTGCCCGACTCGATCTGCGCCAGTGGCACCGCTTCCACGCCGGCACGCAGCACTTCGGTGAGGTAGGCGCCGCCGAGGAAGGTCATGGTGATGATCGCCGCCCAGAACCCGGAGATATTGAAACCCAGGGCCGGCAGCGCGAAGTACACGAAGAACAGTTGGATCAGCAGCGGCGTGTTACGCGCCAGTTCCACATACAGCGCCACCAGGCGCGACAGGTACGGTGTGCGAAACACCAGCAAGGCTGCGTTGATCAGCGCCACCAGCAAGGAGGTGGCAATGGCGATCAGGCCCACTTGCAGCGTCACCCCCACGGCCTTTAAAAACGCCGGCAGGGTGCTGAGGATAAAAGCGAAATCGAAGGTCATCTTGAGTCCATGACGCCGCAAGGGTAATGCAGCGAGCGCGTTCCGATCCGGCGTGGGTAACGCCGGGTAGCGCGAACTTTAAAGGTATAAAAAGCAAAATTTAAATACCCAAATAGCATATTGATATCACCCAAAAAGATAACCCCCGGATTCGCGGGTTTGGCGGGTGGCGGCTATGGTTGGGGGGTCTGAGATTCGAGGGATTGAACCATGAACGAAGGGAAACCGATTGATCCGCAGGAGCTGGTGAAATGGTTGGTGGCGTTGCGCCGGGCGATCAATAGCCGCGCCGCATACCCCTTGTAGGAGCCGGCTTGCCGGCGATCGCGGTGGTTCAGTGACGAATGTGTCGACTGGCACTTCGTTATCGCCGGCAAGCCGGCTCCTACAGATGTACCTGACGCGAATAAAAAACGCCGACGCTGTAGTAGCCGTCGGCGTTCAAACCTTGAAGGGGGTTTTGTCTACATCAGAACGCAGGCACTACCGCACCGTTGTACTTCTCCTCGATGAAGGCTTTGACTTCCGGGCTGGTCAGGGCCTTGGACAGTTTCTGGATAGCGTCGCTGTCCTTGTTGTCCGGGCGAGCCACCAGGAAGTTCACGTAGGGCGAGTCGGCGCTTTCGATGATCAGTGCGTCCTTGGCTGGGTTGAGGCCAGCTTCCAGGGCGTAGTTGGTGTTGATCAGGTCCAGGTCAACCTGGTCCAGCACGCGTGGCAGCAAGGCCGATTCCAGCTCCTTGAACTTCAGGTTCTTCGGGTTGCTGGCGATGTCTTTTGGCGTGGCCAGGGCGTTGGTCGGGTCTTTCAGGGTGATCACACCGGCTTTCTGGAGCAGCAACAGGGCGCGGCCGCTGTTGGAGCCTTCGTTTGGAATGGCCACGGTGGCGCCATCTTTGAGCTCGGAGATGTTCTTGATCTTTTTCGAGTAACCGCCGAAGGGTTCAACGTGCACACCGACTACGGTGACCAGGTTGGTGCCCTTGCCCTTGTTGAAGTTTTCCAGGTACGGCAGGGTCTGGAAGTAGTTGGCATCCAGGCGCTTCTCGGCAACCTGTGTGTTGGGTTGAACGTAGTCGGTGAAGACTTTGATTTCCAGGTCCACGCCTTCTTTGGCGAGGGTTGGCTTGACCCGTTCGAGGATCTCGGCGTGCGGGATCGGGGTGGCGGCCACCACCAGTTTCTCGTTGGCCTGGGCGAAGCTTGCAGTCAGGGCAGCCGCCAGTGCGGTAAACAACAGAACCTTTTTCATGCAGTGTCCTTATCGAAATTCCGGGGCGTCTCTGACGACCGTTTTTTATGAGGTGTGCCAGCGAAGTGCTATCGCGGCGTGGGATGGACAATACCTAGATTTTTTATTCCCGAACAATATCTTTTATTCACGTTGATATTCCATTTTGTTCGCTCAGGAATTTACGCAGGATTTCCTGCTCGGCCGGGCTGGCACTTTGGAAAATCCGCTGCACCTGCTCAAGCGGCGAACCTGCCGACGGCAGGTTCAAATGCTCGGGCAAGATCTCGTCGCCGCTGCTGACCAGCAACGCAAAGTGAATGACGTTTTCCAGTTCGCGGGTATTGCCCGGCCAGCTGTGGGTTTCCAGCACGCGCTGGGCGGCATCGCTGATCAGCGGTACTGGCAGGTCCAGGCGCTGGCTGTAGATACCGAGGAAGTACTCGGCCAGGGACAGGATGTCACCGACACGCTCGCGCAACGCGGGCAAGTCCAGTTGGCCTTCGCTGAGGTAATGGAACAGGCGCTCATGGAACTTGCCCGCAGCCACGGCCTGGGCCAGGTCGATGCTGGTGGCCGCCACCAGGCGAACATCCACCGGGCTGGGCTGGTGGGCGCCGACGCGGGTGACTTCGTGGTTTTCCAGGGCGGCGAGCAGTTTCACCTGGATCGGCAGCGGCAAGTCGCCGATCTCGTCCAGATATAACGTGCCGCCATTGGCCGAACCGAACCAACCGGCGCGGCTGCTGGCAGCACCACTGTGAGCGCCGGCGGCATAACCGAACAGTTCGGCATCGGCATAGGTCGGGCTGATGGCGCCGCAATTGACCGAGACAAACAGGCCGGTGCGGTCGCTGCCACGGTGAATATGCCGGGCCAGCAACTCCTTGCCGCTACCGGTCTCGCCACGAATCAACACGGGCAAGGCGCGGGGCGCGAGGCTTTCCAGGTCTTCGCGCAGTTGCCGCGAACGGGGATCGACAAATACCAGCGCCTTGGCGCGGATGCTCAGCGGGCTTTTTTCCGCGTCGGGGAAGGTCAGCAGTGGCTGGCCGTAGGTTTCATGCAGACTCATGGCAGGCTCCCGCCCCAAATCCACTCAGGGACGGGGCGTTGAAAAATATTCAGGCGGTGCGTCGGGCGTGGTGCTCGAGGCGGCTTTGCAGGCGATAGAGGTAGGCGAAACCCTGCTCCCAACGCTGGTGGCCGGACTTCACATTGATATGGCCAGCACCGGACAGAATGCCGGCTTCGGCCCCCCAGTTGCGGGCCAGCTCCAGGGCCCGAGGGGCACTGACGGCACTGTCGTTGTCGGAACTGACCACCTGGCTCGGAAACGGCAGCAGGTCGGTTGGAATGGGGGCGAAATTACGCAGGGCCGGCGCGCAAGCGGGACGTTCGACGTCGGCCGGGGCCACCAATAAAGCGCCGCGCACCTGGCGCAGGAACTGCACCGGTGCGGTGGCCGCCCAATGAGCCACCGTGATGCAGCCCAGGCTATGGGCAATGAGAATGACCGGCGTGCTGTCGGCCGCGATGGCCTCGGCCAGCGCGGCGACCCAGTCTTCGCGGCGTGGGGTAAGCCAGTCGGCCTGCTCCACCCGCGCGCTGTTGGGCAGGCTGTTCTGCCAATGACTTTGCCAATGATCTTCTGGCGATCCTTGCCAGCCCGGCACGATCAGATAACGAATCGACTCGCTGTGCATGGGTGTGCCCTCCTGCAGCGTTTAACGTTGCTGAACAGTATAGGGACGGGTGTTATATTCGTTAAGGAATAAGAAGCTATTTATTAATAACCAAAACATCATCCCCAAACTGTAGGAGCCGGCTTGCCGGCGATAGCGATGTATCAGCCAATCCATAGGCCACTGGAAGACCGCTATCGCTGGCAAGCCAGCTCCTACAGGGACCGGTAAGCGGCAGAAATCGCAGGCAAAAAAAAAGGCCGCACCCTGCCAAGGAGACGGCCAAAAAATTGTCGAGGCATTTGCAACTAACGTGCGGTAATCACCGACAACTTGGTGATGCCCGCGCGCTCGATAGACGCCATGGCTCGCGCCACTTCGCCGTAATTCACTCCATCGTCAGCCTGCAGTTGCACCCGCACATCGGGATCCTTGGCCTTGGCCGCCTGCAGGTTGAATTCCAGCAAGTCCGGCTGGATTTCGTCCTTGTTGATGAACAGTTTGCCGGCACCGTCGATGCTCACCACCAGCGGGTCCTTCTGCTCCACCGGGGCCACGGCCTCGGTCTTGGGCAGGTTGATCGGGATCGCGTTGGTCAAAAGCGGCGCAGTGACGATAAACACCACCAGCAGCACCAGCATCACGTCCACCAGCGGCGTGACGTTGATCTCGCTCAGCACCTCATCGCTGTCTTGGGTGGAGAAAGCCATTTCAGGACGCCTCCTTCACTTTCTGCGGGTTGCCGGCCGCGCCTTTGGTCAGGGCGGGGTGCAACAGCACGCGGAACGAGTTCTTCTGCGCCAGGCTGTAGAAGTCGTGGGCAAAGTCGTCCAGGTCCGCAGCCGTCAGCTTCAGGCGACGCAGGAAATAGTTGTAGACCAGCACCGCCGGGACTGCGACGGCGATACCTACGCCAGTGGCGACCAGGGCTGCACCGATCGGGCCGGCCACGGTTTCGAGGCTGGCGGAGCCGGCGGCGCTGATGCCCTTGAGCGCTTCCATGATGCCCCATACGGTGCCGAACAGGCCGATAAACGGCGATGTGCTGCCGATACTGGCGACCACGGCCAGGCCGGTTTCCAGGGAGCGGCGCTCACGCACGATCTGCTGGCGCAGGGCACGTTCGAGGCGGTCCTGGTGGTTGATCGCCTGGCTCAGGTCAGCGGCGTGCGGGGTTTCACCCACCTGGATCGCGGCGTAACCGGCCTGGGCCACGCGAGCTGCAGCGCCGGGTTGGGTTTCCGCCAGTTCAGCGGCAGAGTCGAGACTCGACGCCGCCCAGAACTGTTTATGGAACTTGCGATCCTGTGCCTTCAGGCGACCGAACTGCACGCCCTTGAGCAGGGCCAGGCCCCAGGTGGCGACCGAAAAGACCACCAGCAGCCAGATCACCGCGCTTTCGATGGATTCAAGTGGAGATGCTAATGCCATGATGTTTTCCCTCTGTGCAGGTCGCGGCGTGTGCAACACACCGCAGCCGAATAGTTAGTGAATCTTGAAATCGATCGGTACGCTGACCCAGCCGTCCTGGGCTACATCGCCCTGCTTGGCCGGCACGAAGCTCCAACGCTTCACGGCGGTCAGTGCGGCGTCATCGAGTTGCTGGCGACCGCTGCTTTTCTGGATCTGGATCTCGCCCGGCTTGCCACTGGCCAAGACATGTACCCGCAACAGCACCGTGCCTTCCCAACCGCGACGCTGGGCCAGTGACGGGTACTCCGGCGCCGGGTTCTTCAGGTACGCAGCGTTGGCCGATGCGGGCGTGACCGGGGCCGGGGCCGGTGGTGCTGGCGGCGCAGGCGGCGCGGGTGTCGGTGGCGCAGGCGGTTGCTCGACCGGCTTCGGTGCGGGCTTGGGCTCAGGCTTTGGCACGGGCTTCGGCTTGGGTTTTGGAATCGGCTTGGGCGGCGCTGGCTTGGCGGCCAACTCATCCACGACCGGCGGCGGTGGCTCGACCACAGGCGGCGGTGGTGGCGGCGGCACGGGCGGTGGCGGTTCCACCACCGGCGGCGCCGGCTGGGAAAATTCGATGGTCATCGGCGGGATTTCCGGCGGCACGATCGGCAACACCGGGGTCGGCTTCTGGCTCACCCAGTAGATGACCGCACCGTGCAAGGCCAGCACCAGCAAACCGAGCAGGATCCCTTCGCGACGGCTAGAAAAACGCTTTGGAGTTTTCTGCGTTCGCAGCTGCCCCAACGGCGCGCGGTGCGGCCGGCCAAGGTCGACCAACTCACCACTCGGTGCCTGGCGCCATTGCGCCTCGTGTGCACTGGCGGCGGTCTGGACATTGCCCATTGATTCACTCCCTACGGTTTTGAAACAAAAAAACCGACAGGCCTGCATGGGAGGCCGTCGAGGGCTGAATCATCGGGGCCAGACGCTTATCTCTTAAAGTAATCTTTAAAGTTATACATAGATCTAAATTGAATAAATGAAACATCCAGAAACGCCAAAGCCCCGTACTGCGCGGCCTGGCGGCAAGACGGCTTTTTTCAATGCCTTTCAGGCATACAAAATATTCAGCAAAGGCATGGCTCAGACGGCGCTGTTTGCGCACAAATCGAGCAATTGGCGCTGCAAGGTCTGCCCCGCCGCGCCCAGGCCGCTGCGGCCATACAAGGCCAACCGCACGCCTTGCACCCTGGGCAAACCGCTGTCCGGGCCCAGCACGACATGCCCGGCCTGCACCACTCGGCGAGGCAGCAAACTGATGCCCAGTCCTGCCGCCACCGCTGAACACACACTGGCCAGGCTCGCGCTGGAGTAGCCGATGCGCCAGCGCCAGCCACCGACTTCCAGGTGCTGCAGCATTTCATTGCGGTACAGGCCGCCCACCGGGAATGCCACCAACGGCAACGGGTCGCGCCCCAGGGACGGTGTGCTGCGGCTGTCGACCCAGCACAACGGCTCCGGCCAGGAGGCCAGGCAGTCATCACTGTCGCCCATCTGCTTGACCAGCAACACATCGAATTCGCCGCCGCGATACTGGCGCAGCAGCGCCGGCCCCAGGCCGCTGGTGACCTCCAGGCGCACCCGCGGATAAGCCAGCACAAAAGACGAAAGCAGTGGCATCAGGCGCTCGGCGGCAAAGTCTTCCGGCACGCCGAGGCGCAACACGCCGTCGCTTTGCTGGTTGATCAATACGTCGGCGGCCTCTTCATGCAGCGCGAGGATGCGCCGCGCATAGGCCAGCAACCGCTCGCCCTCGGCCGTGGCAACCACGCGACGCTGGTCACGGTCCAGCAACTGACACGCCACCGCGTCCTCCAGGCGGCGGATCTGCTGGCTGACGGTGGACTGGGTCAAGTGCAGGCGCTCGGCGGCGCGGGTGAAATTGCCGCAATCCACCACGGCGACAAAGCTGCGCAGCAACACGGGATCGAACATGGCACTCACCATTCCATTTGCCACTGGTTGGCATGGTTATATTTAATTTCAGAATACCTCGGCGGCTGCCCATACTTCACCCTCCATCCTGCCCCGAGGGATCCCGATGACCGACGATCACCCGCACCTGCAACGCGCTATCCGACTGGCCCAGGCCAACGTCGCCCACGGTGGCCGGCCATTTGGCGCGGTGTTGACGCACAACGGCGAAGTGCTGGTGGAAGCCGTGAACGAGATCCACCTGACTCAGGACCCCACCGCCCACGCCGAACTGCTGGCGATCCGCGCGGCCAGCCGGCAGCTCGGCGCGCGCCTTGACGGTTGTGTGATCTACGCCAGCGGCCAGCCCTGCCCGATGTGCCTGAGCGCCATGTACCTGTGCGGCGTAGCAAGGGTGGTGTTTGCCGCCAGCAATGCCATGGCCGAGCCGTTCGGCTTGTCGACCGCGGCGATCGGGCAACAGGTGGGCTTGCCGTTGGGCGAACAACGCCTGCCGATCCAGCATCTGCCGGACGCGGCGATGACCCAGCTGTATCACCAATGGAAAACCCTGCATGCCGCTGAATAAATCCTTCGCCGGCTGGGGCCTGCTGGTGGTCCTGGGCCTGAACCTGCGCCCTATCCTCAGCTCCATCAGCCCGTTGCTCGGCGAAATACGCCAGGCCACCGGCCTGAGTTTCCAGAGCAGCGCCCTGCTCACCAGTTTGCCGGTGGTGTGCATGGGCCTGGTGGCGCTGGTGGGCGTGCGCGTCGAAGCACAGTTGGGTGAGCGGCGTGGCATTGCCCTGGGCCTGATGATGATTCTGCTGGCGTGCCTGGCCCGCTGGCTGATGGGCGAAGGCTCGGCCTTGCTGGTCACAGCCTTGCTCGGCGGCGCCGGCGTAGCGCTGATCCAGGCGCTGGTGCCGGCGATGATCAAGCGCGAATTCCATCACCGCGTGCCGGTGGCGATGGGCGTGTATTCCGCGTCGCTGATGGCCGGTGGTGGCCTGGCGGCGCTGCTCAGCCCGTTGGTGGCCAGCTACTTCCAGCAATGGCAGGCCGGGCTTGGCGTATGGCTGTTGCCGGCGTTGGCGGCGTTGCTGCTGTGGGCCTGGCTGCCCCTGGGCGCCTCGAAAAACCCGCAGGTGGCGCCTGCCTTCCAGGGCCTGCGCAACCGTCGCGCCTGGCTGCTGGCGCTGTATTTCGGCCTGGTCAATTGCGGCTACATGAGCATGGTGGCGTGGCTGCCGGCCTACTATCAGCAGCTGGGTTGGGGCGTATTGCCCAGTGGTTCGTTACTGGCGTTCATGACCATCTTCCAGGTGATCGCCGCGCTGTTGATGCCGGTGCTGGCGCAACGCGGGATCGACCGTCGACCCTTGCTGTGGATCAGCCTGCTGGCCCAGACCATCGGCTATCTCGGCCTGTTGATCGCGCCGTTGCAGTTTCCCCATCTGTGGGTGGCGCTCTGCGGCTTCGGCCTGGGGGCGTGTTTCGCCCTGAGCCTGCTGCTGACCCTCGACCACCATCGCGACCCTCGCCAAGCCGGGCAACTGGCGGCCTTTGTACAAGGCGTAGGCTTTTTGATCAATGCGATTTCGCCGTGGCTGACCGGTTGGCTGCGCGAGCTCACCGGCAGTTTTGCCAGCGCCTGGGTGGTGCTGACGGTGACGGCGGTAGCGATGCTGGTCGTGACACGGGTGTTCAGCCCGTCGACCTACCGCACCGCCGCCGTGCCGGGCTAGAAGTCGTAGCGGCCGGTTACTCCAAGCGTGCGCGGCGTGCCCAGCAACCCTTCGTAACCGCCGTTGCCGCCGGTCCACAGGGTGGTGTAGTAGGTTTTGTCGAAGGCGTTTTTCAGCCACAGCGACACATCCCACTGCCCCTGCTGGTAGTTACCGCGCAACCCGGTGGACAGGTTGACCACCGCATAAGCAGGAATCTGCCCATAGTCGGAATCCTCGACCGTGCCCACGGCCTTGGAGCGGAAGGCATAGCTGGCGGTGACGTAGGGTTCGAAGCCGTTATCCAGGTTCCACTTGTACTCACCGTTGGCGTTGGCGATCCACTTCGATGCACCGACCACTTGATGGCCGCTCAGATCGCAGGAGGCCGGAGCGCCCGGACGCAGACTGACTTCCGGCGGGCACGGCGCATCCTTGTACGACAGATAACTCACGTCGTTGAACGAGCCATTGAGGTTAAGCGTCAGGCCCTTGATCGGCACCAGGGTGCTTTCCACTTCAACCCCTCGTGAACGCACGGAACCGGCGTTGGTCAGGTATTGCACGCGGTTTTCCTGGTCGTAGGCGTTAGTCTGGTAGCCGTTGACCTGGGTCCAGAACAGGTTGGCATTGAGCTGCAGGCGTCGGTCCCAGAGCGTGCTTTTAAAGCCCAGTTCCGCGTTGTTGGCGCGCTCGGTGCCCACCAACAGGGAATCGGCACCGGCCGTGGGTGCCGAGCCCACCACCAGGTTGACCCCGCCGGACTTCTCGCCGTGGGACAAGGTTGCGTAACCCAGCAGGTTTTCGTTGAAGCGATAGCTGAGGTTCAGCAATCCGGAAGGGCTGGTGCTGTACTGGCTGAGGTCGCCCGAGTCGTAGGCCCCGGCGCGCCCACGTCGGGCCGTCGCCGCGGCACCGGTTACGGCCGCGCCACCCTCAGGACTGTTGCGCGTCACCCAGGCACTTTTTTCTTCGTAGGTGCCGCGCAGGCCGGCGGTGAAGTCCAGGCGCTCGGTGAGGTGCCAAGTACCCTGGGCAAACAGTGCAAAGCTGTCCGTGCGGATGTGCCCGTTGCCCACACTGCTGACATTGGCCAGGGCGCCGGTGGGCGTGCCATTCCAGATGTCGGCCTGGGGACCGTAATAGGCGAAGGATTTGTTATCCAGGGAATTGCCGAAGTAGTAGGCGCCGAGCACGTAATCGAAGAAACCACCGGTGGGCGAAGCCAGCCGGAATTCCTGGGACCACTGTTTGTCTTCGACCGACACGCCGGCGTTATACGCCGCCGGCACGTTGAGGCCGTCATCGTTGCGCGGGGTGAAATTCCAGAAGCGATAGGCGCTGACCGACGTCAGGGTGAAGTCACTCGGCAGCGTCCAATTGGCCTCCAGGGAGGTGCCGCCCTGGAACACGGTGACGTGCTGATCGTTGTCGAGGTTCACCTTGCGATGGGTACCATCGACCAGCGTCGCCCCCGCCGCATTCGCCCGTGACTGGTACAGGTTGGTGCCATTGATCGTCGGCCCGGTGCTGTACAGCACGCGGGTGCCGGCACTGGAATCTTCCTCGTTGTAGTCACCGATCCAGCGCAGGTTGAATGCCTCGCTGGGCTTGTACAGCAACTGCCCGCGAAACCCCTGGCGTGATCCGCCATTGAGGTCATGGCCGTTGTACTCGTTCTTGATATCACCGTCGCTGCGCGTGCGATAGGCCGAGAAGCGCCCGGCCAGATCGTCGGTGAGCGGGCCGGAAATCGTGCCCTTGGTCTGGAAGTAACCGTCCTCGCCCAGTGAGGTCTCGAGGCTGCGTTCCGGGGTGAAGCTGGGCGCACGGGTGCTGATGTTGATCACCCCCGCCGTGGTGTTTTTGCCGAACAGCGTGCCTTGTGGGCCGCGCAGGACTTCAAGCTGTTCGATGTCCATCAGGTCGAACACCGCCATCCCCGGCCGACCGAGGTACACGTTGTCGATGTACAGCCCTACGCTGCCTTCCAGGCCGTCGCTGGCCGGGTTGTTGCCCAGGCCGCGAATCGACACGCTGGACTGGCGTGCGTGCATATAGGCGACGTTGACGCTGGGCACCAGTTGCTGCAAATCCTGGATCCGATAGACCCGCTGGCTCTCCAGCGCCTGGCCGCCGATCACACTCATTGGGGTCGGCACGTCCTGGGCGCTTTCGGTACGGCGACGGGCAGTGACCGTCACGGTTTCCAGTTGGCCGCTGGCACTTTCGCCTGCCCGCGCCGGCGTGCTTGCCTCGTCCGCGTGGCTGGGTGACCAACTGGCGCTGCCCGCCAGCAACAACGCCAGCGGCAGGCGCTTGAGCCTCCAGGGAGAGCAAGGTACAGCGGGCTTCAACAGACTCATAAGCGGCTCCGGAACCAGGAAATACCCATCAACCAATATTCCCAAAGGTTATTTATTTATGTTTTTACGAACATTTACTGCATAAGAGATAGCCTTTATAAGGAGTCGACCTAATGCATATCCAATGCATTTCCCCGATATTTTTGATGTGAAAAATGCATATCGATCTGCGCCAACTTCGCCACTTCATCGCCCTCGCCGACCAACGCAGTTTTGTCGCGGCGGCGCTGACGGTGAACCTGTCGCAGTCGGCGTTCAGTCGCAGCATCCAGGCCCTGGAACACAGTACCGGGTGCCAGTTGGTGGATCGCGGCCGCAAAGACCTGGCACCGACCAAACAAGGCCAGGTCCTGCTGGAACATGCCCGGCGCCTGGTCAGCGGCGCGCAGCAACTGGCCAACGAGATCAGCCAGTTCAATGGCCTGGAGGCCGGCGAGCTGCGCTTTGGCTGCGGGCCGGCACCGGCGGCCGGGCTGATTCCTCGCGCCATCGGCAGTTTCATCGGGCGCTACCCAAAGGCCCGCGTGCAGTTCCAGGTGGATGACTGGCAAAGCCTGAGCAAACGCCTGCTCAGCGAAGAGTTCGAATTCTTCGTCGCCGACACCCGCCACTTCGAAGCCAACCCGGATTACCACACCCATCGCCTGCGCCCGCGTCGCTGGTATTTCTGCTGCCGTGCCGGTCACCCGCTGGCCAGTCGCGACAGCGTGAGTGCCGCCGAATTGATGAGCTATCCGCTCGCCGTGACCATCCGCCCGCCGAACCTGCGCAAGGTCATCGTCGACCTCAGCGGGCGTCCCGATTACGTGCCCAATGTGGAATGCGAAAACGGTTACAGCCTGATGGGCGTGGTGCTGCGCTCCGACGCCATCGGCATCGTCAGCGCCAACAGCGATGTGCTGCACATGGCCCGAGGCGAATTGGTGTGCTTGAGGATCGACGGCCTGGCCGAAGACCTGGAGGAGCGCTACACCCGCTACGGTATCGTCAGCCGCGCGGGGTATCGCTTGTCGCCATTGGCAGAGGCGATGATCGAGCAGATCAAGGAGGTGGATGAGCAGGATGACGAGGTGTGTTCGCTGGAGAATTTTGCGGTCTGAGGGACCGCTATCGCTGGCAAGCCAGCTCCCACAATGGAATGCGATCAACCTGTAGGCGCTGGCTTGCCAGCGATGGCGCCAGTCGTCACACCCATGCACCGACTGCATAAACCGCATTCCCCAAATGCACTTGCCTCAACCCCCTCCAACCGGCGAAAACCCTCACCTGCCCCTCATCCGGTGACCCCCATGCCCCACGTACGCAACGTGCTCTACATCATGTGCGACCAACTACGTCGCGATTACCTCTCCTGCTACGGCCACGCCCATCTGCACACGCCCAACATCGACCGCCTGGCCGCCGCTGGCGTGCGTTTCAGCCGCGCCTACACCCAGGGCACGATCTGCGGGCCGTCGCGCATGTCGGCCTATACCGGGCGTTATGTCAGCAGCCATCAGGTGGCCTGGAACGCGGTGCCGCTGCCCCTCGAAGAGCTGACCATCGGCGACTATCTGCGCCCCCATGGCATCCGCACCGCGCTGGTGGGCAAGACCCACGCCACGCCCAATCTCGATGCCCTGCAACGCCTGGATATCGACCCCGACAGCGCGCAGGCGCAGCCCCTCAATGAGGTCGGTTTCGAAGCGTATTTTCGCCATGACGGCATCTACCCCGACAGCCCGCTGTTCGACGACAAACGCGAGTCCGCGCCCTACACCCATTACCTGCGCGAGCAGGGCTACGCCGGCACCAACCCCTGGCATGAATGGGCCAACGCCGCCGCAGGAGACAACGGTGAAGTGCTAAGCGGCTGGCACATGCGCAACGCCGGCAAACCGGCCCGGGTGGCAGAGGCGCATTCGGAAACCGTCTACACCACCGACCGCGCCATCGACTTCATCACTGAGCAGGCCGAACAGCCGTGGTGCCTGCACCTCTCCTACATCAAGCCGCACTGGCCCTACATTGCGCCGGCGCCGTATCACGCGCTCTACGGCGCGAAGCATGTGCAGGCGCCCATTCAGCCCGGGCAAACCAGCGATCACCCGGTGTATCACGCATTTCGCCAGCACGAGGAGAGCCTGAACTTCTCCCGTGACGAGGTGCGGCTCACGGTGGTTCCGACGTACATGGGCCTGATCAAGCAGGTCGACGACCAGCTCGGCAGGCTGTTCGATTTCCTGCAGGGCAATGGGCGCTGGGACGACACGCTGATCGTGTTCACCAGCGACCACGGTGACTTCCTCGGCGATCATTACCTCGGCGAAAAGGAGTTCTTGCTGGAGCCCGCCGTGGGCATTCCGCTGATCGTGCGCGACCCGCGCGCCAGTGCCGATACCCGCCGGGGCACGGTGGACGAACACTTGGTGGAAACCATCGATGCGCTGCCGACGTTCCTCGACGCCCTGGGCCTGCCCGCTGCCGACCATCGCCTGGAAGGCCGCTCGTTGATTCCGCTGCTGCACGGCGAGCCCACCAACTGGCGCCACTATGCGATTGCCGAATACGACTACGCGTTCCAGGCCCCGGCCCGGGAGCGCCTGGCGCAGCCCATCGATCGTTGCCGCATGACCATGGTGCGCAGCGAACGCTGGAAATACCTGGCGTATGACGGCTTTCGCCCGCAGCTGTTTGACCTGGAAAACGACCCGCAGGAACTGCATGACCTGGGCGCCGACCCGGCTTACACCGCCGTGCGCGAAACCCACCTGGGGTATCTGTTCGAATGGCTGCGAGGGCTCAAGCGGCGCACCACCATCAGCCACACAGAAATCGATCTGCGTGGCCAACGGTTTCGCTATGGTGAGCCGGAAGCGGAGAAGGTGGTGCAAATCGGCGTCTGGTAAACGGGACGCTCCCACATTGGTTCTGCGGTGGGCTACAAGCCTTTGGTGGTCTGGCTGCGCTGCCCTTGCACGCCCACCGGCACATCGCCCTTGAGCGTGACGCGGCGCACGATGCGTTCCTGGGTACCGTAGTCATCCACCGCGTAATGCTGGGTGGCGCGGTTGTCCCAGATCGCCACGTCGCCGGTGTTCCAGCGCCAGCGCACGGTGTTTTCCAGGCGGGTGACGTAGCTTTGCAGCACGTTGAACAGCTGCGTGGAGTCCGCCTGCGAATAGCCTTTCAAGCGTTTGACAAAGTGCCCCAGCAACAGGGTTTTCTCGCCGCTGACCGGGTGCACACGCACCACCGGGTGCTCGGTTTCGTACACCGTCGAAGTGAACACCTTGCGGTATTCCTCAAGCTTTTCCACCGACACATCCGGCTTGCGCGCAGCGTAGTCGTATTCGTTGCTGTGTATCGCCCACAGGTTGTCCGCCAGCGCACGCAGTTCGACGCTGAGGTCGTTGTAGGCGCTGGCCGTGTTTGCCCAGACCGTGTCGCCCCCGGACTTCGGCGCCAGTACCGAACGCAGCACCGACGCTTTCGGGTAGGCGTCGACGAAGGTCACATCGGTGTGCCAGGAATTGGCGCGCTGGCCGCGCGTCCCGTCCAGCTCCATCAGGAAGCGCGTGCCGTCACGCACCGGCACGGTCGGGTGGGCAATCGGCTCGCCAAGCAGATGAGCGAAAGCCTCCTGGCTCTGGTCATCGAGGTGAGTCTGCTCGCGGAAGAAGATCACCTTGTACTGCACCAGCGCTTGCTGGATGGCCTCGACGGTGGCGCTGTCCAGCTCGCCGGAGAGTTTGATGCCACGGATCTCGGCGCCAATGCGGCCAGCGACCGGATGAATGTCCAGAACCTGGGCGATGGGTTGAACGGCTAGTGCGGCGTTGCTCATTGTAATGACCCTCATATGCCTGCTGATGGTGGGGACGCTTTCCAGCAACGCTCTATTCATATGCATTTTAGGTCTAGCAAATGAATCAATGCTTCGTTGACGGAATAAGAGCTTGCATTTAAAACCTCAGCTCCCTCGGTCGCAAATGCCTTCGACCTATTTTTCAGATGCCGGGAAAGCATATGGATCTTCGCCAACTGCGCTACTTCATCGCCCTCAACGAACACCGCAGTTTTGTCCGCGCAGCGGACGCCATGGGCATTACCCAACCGGCATTCAGCCGCAGTATCCAAGGGCTGGAACAAGAGTTCGGCTGCGTGCTGGTCGACCGCGGCAACAAGGACCTGCGCCCCACCCCCGAAGGGCAGGTGGTGCTGCAACACGCCCTCACGCTGGTACATGGCGCGGCCTTGCTGAGCAGTGAAGTGACGCGCATGACCAAGCTCGACGCCGGCGACCTGCGCTTCGGGTGCGGCCCGGCACCGGCGGTGAAACTGGTGCCCGATGCCGTGGCGCGCTTTATCAACGCGCACCCGAAAATCCGCACCAGTTTCCAGGTGGATAACTGGGAAAAACTCAGCCGCGCCCTGAGCCGTGAAGAGATCGAATTCTTTATCGCCGACATCCGCCAGTTCGAAGCCGACCCGAACTTCCAGACCCGCGCGCTGACGCCCAAGCGCGGCGTGTTTTTCTGCCGGCCCGGGCATCCGTTGCTGGCCAAGGACAGCCTGTCGACCAACGACATGTTCGACTACCCGCTGGCGTCGCCGCTGATCTCCCAGGGCATTCGCAAGCTGCTCGCCAACCTCAGCGGGCGCATGGATTTTTCACCGAGTATCCAGACCGAGCACTTCCCGGCATTGGTGAAGATCGTCTTGCAGTCCAATGCCATCGGAGTCGGTACCGAGGAAGCGTTCGCCGAGGACATCGCCCGGGGTTCACTGGTACTGCTGCACTGGCGCAACCTGCCGCAGAACATGGAAACCATGAGCGCACGCTGCGGCATTGTCAGCCGCACCGGATCACGCCTGTCGCCGGCGGCGAAGGCGATGATCGAGACGTTGATGGAAGTGGATAGCCAAGAGGTCAGTGTGGCGGTGTAAAGCGCCGCATCGGCGGCCCGGCCACTACCCGACTCAGAGGCCGGCCGCGGCCAGGTTCGGTGCCACCCAGTCACTCACCTGGAACGACTTGCGAATCAGCCGTTCCTTCGACGCCAGATCCACCGAGTCCTGCAATTTGCCGAGGAACACCGGGTCCAGGGTCGATGGGAACAACACGCTGAGTTTCTCGTTTTTCAAATCATTGCCCAGGATCACCGGCGGGTAGCTGGCCAGCCCCGAGACAAGGTCGATATAGGCTTGCTTGTTGTTGTCATCGGTCAACCATTGCACCGCCTGCTGCTGGGCCTTGAGCAGCTGGGTGATGACGTCGGGATGCTCGTCGACGAACTTGCCGCTGCCCACCAGCACCGACTGGATGCTGCCTGCGCCACCGAGGTCCTTGGTGGTCAACGGAATGTCGGCCAAGCCTTTGGCTTGCAACGCACTGAGGTTCGCGCCACCCCACGTGGCATCGATTTGCTTGGCGGCCAACGCGGCACCGGCGGCATTGAAGTCCAGGTTGATGACTTTCAGGTCCTTTTCACTCAAGCCCTGGCTGGCCAGGGCACTGTCGAACGACAACTGGCTGGCCGTGCCACGGAACACCGCCACGCGCTTGCCCTTGAGGTCCTGCAAGGTCTTGATGCCAGAGCCCGGCACTACGCCGAGGTACTGTTTGATATCGCGCGCGGTGGCACTGAGCAACCGGGTGTCGAGGCCATTGGAGCGGCCAATGATCGCCGCCAGGTCGCCCAGGTAAGCCAGGTCCACCTGGCCATTGGCGAACGCTTCATTGATCACCGGGCCGGCGCCCTTGAAGTAATTCCATTGAATCTTGATGCCCTGGTCGGCAAAGGCCTTCTCGAAGATCTGCTGTTGGCGCAACACATCGGTGATGCCGCCACCGCTGTGCTGGCTGCCGGCGCTGAGGTCGGGCACGGCGATACGGATTTCCTTGAGATCGGCCGCCTGCACCAGCCCGGCCAAGGCGGTGCCCGCGAGCAGGGTGATCAGACGTTTGAAGGGCAGTTTCATAAGCGC
Source organism: Pseudomonas sp. CHM02 (assembly GCF_000612585.1). Lineage (GTDB taxonomy): Bacteria > Pseudomonadota > Gammaproteobacteria > Pseudomonadales > Pseudomonadaceae > Aquipseudomonas. The sequence goes on along the minus strand of NZ_JFCA01000011.1, from coordinate 73,943 downwards.
AGCTCCTGATGGGCGACGGTCGCCTGGGGGGCAGAAAGTACGCACAAGCAGGTCAAAACTTTAAATACTATAAATTCACAATTTAATAGCTTTTTGGACTATGCGAGTTAAAACGCCGGCCCCAGAGGGCCATGCATAAACAGCATTGAAAATATTCTCCGAATGCATTGGATGCGCACGGGGCTGAGGCTTTAAATGACTTTCCTTATCCCTCAATCATCTTGATTAGGTTTTTGTAAGATCAAAATCACATAACGCCCTCGGCGACAACGGAGGTCCTCCATGGCCCGAATTTCACTGTTGAGCCTACCTCTGGCGGCCCCCGGCAACGGTGCTGCAGCACGTTGGCCGAACCTGAACGAACGCCTGTTGCCGTGGCTGTTGCCGCTGGCGCTGTTTGCGCTGTGGTGGCTGGCCAGCCGCAATCACTGGATGAGCGAGCAGATTCTGCCGCCGCCATCCCTGGTGTGGAGCAGCGCGGTGGAGTTGGCGGGTGGCGAGTTGTGGAGCCACCTGGCGATCAGTTTGCAGCGCTTGTTCTGGGGCCTGCTGGCCGGTGTTGGCGCCGGGGCCGTGTTGGGCGCCCTGCTGGGGTTCAGCGCACGCGCCGAGCGCCTGGTGTTCCCCACATTCAGCGCCCTGTCGCAAGTGCCGACCCTGGCCTGGATCCCGCTGTTCATGGTGTTTTTCGGCATCGGCGAAACCTTGAAGCTGGTGGTACTGGTGAAGGCGATTGTGGTGCCCGTCACCTTGCACACGCTGGTGGGCGTACGTGACGCCCAGCCGAATCTGCGCGAGGCCGCCCGCGTATTGCGCCTGCCCACGCACTTGTTGATCCGCCGGTTGATCCTGCCCGCCGCGCTGCCTGCGTTCATGGCCGGGGTACGCCTGGCCCTGGCGGCCGGCTGGACCTCGTTGCTGGCGGTGGAACTGCTGGCGTCCAGCGAAGGCATCGGCTACCTGATGGTGTGGGCGCGACAGCTGTTCATGCTCGATATCGTCTTCGTGTGCATCGTGGTCATCGGCGTGCTGGGCGTGGTGATGGACCGCGGCATCGGCTGGCTGGACCACAAGTGGGTGCACTGGCCGCACCCGGCCACCGCGCAGATTCGTCGCGGCCCGCGCTATCACGGCTGGCAGCGTCTGCAGCCGTGGCTGCTGCCCTTGCTGCTGCTTGCGCTGTGGCAGCTGGCGACACGGCTGGGCTGGGTCGACCCGAATATTCTGGTCAGCCCGTGGACGGTGCTGCACGCCACCGCCAACGGCATTCTCGATGGCAGCCTCACAGGCGCCCTGGGGAAAAGCCTGGGGCGCGCATTGGGCGGGCTGCTGCTCGGCGGCAGCCTGGGGTTTGCCTTGGGCCTGTGGCTCGGATTGTCGCGACGCAGTGAGCGGGTACTCGGCCCCACTCTGGCCGCGTTGCGCCAGATCGCGATTTTCGCCTGGGTGCCACTGCTCACCGCGTGGTTCGGCTTGGGGGAGTTGGCCAAATGGGTGTTTATCGCCCTCGCTGCATTTTTCCCGCTGTTTATCGCCACCCAGCGCAGCGTGCTAAATCTGTCGCCACAGCTCAACGAGGCGGCGCAAGTCTTGCGCCTGGGCCTGGTGCAACGGTTGCGACGGCTGGTCTTGCCTGGCGCGGCGGCAGGGATTTTCGCCGGCCTGCGCCTGAGCCTGATCTACGCCTGGCTGGGCACCATCGGCGCTGAATATTTCATGCCGTCCAATGGCGGCATCGGCAGCCTGATGATCGGCGCACAACAGTTGCTGCGCATGGACCTGATCATGAGCGGCATGCTGCTGGTCGGCCTCACCGGCGCGGCACTCAACCTTATCGGCCAACGCATCGAAACCCGCGCAACCCGCTGGAGACACGCATGAACGCACCTATCGTCAGCTTCCACCAGGTGGGCAAATCCTTCGACGTCGACGGCTTCGAGCTTGAAGCCATCCGCGAATTCAACCTGGACATCGCCGAAGGCGAATTCGTCGCGATTGTCGGCTCCAGCGGCTGCGGAAAATCCACGCTGCTGCGCCTGCTGGTGGGCCTGGACACGCAGTTTCGTGGCGAGATCCGGGTCGACGGCAACGCAGTGAGCGGCATCGGTGGCGAACGCGGGATCGTGTTCCAGGAACACCGTCTGTTCCCCTGGCTGACCGTGTCGGAAAACATCGGCCTGGGCCTGGTCAACGAGCCGCTGAGCGCGGCCGAGCGTGAGCGGCGCATCAACGATTTCATCGAGTTGGTGGGCCTTGCCGACTTCACCCGTGCCTATCCTCACCAACTCTCCGGTGGCATGGCGCAACGAGTGGCGATTGCCCGCGGGCTGGTTGCCAGCCCGCGCATCCTGCTGCTGGACGAACCCTTTGGCGCCCTCGACGCCCTGACTCGCCAGCAGATGCAGGACGAACTCCTGGCGATCCGCGCCCGCGCCAGAATCACTACCGTGCTGGTGACCCATGATGTGGAAGAGGCGATTTTCCTCGCCGACCGCGTGGTGGTGATGGAACCCCGCCCCGGGCGGATCAAACAGGTGGTCGACATCGCCCTGCCCCATCCGCGCCAGCGCAGCAGCTTCGAATTCCACCAACTGCGCGAAGAGTTGCTGCATGAACTGATCAGCGACGGCCACTACCAGCCTCCCGTACGCGAACAGATTCGCGACCTGCCACTGGCCTTTATTGCCTGCTGAAGAGGAGCATCCTGATGCCGCAACGTCCCAATTTTCTCGTGATCCTGGCCGATGACATGGGCTTCTCCGACCTGGGCGCCTTTGGCGGGGAGATTTCCACCCCGCACCTGGACGCCCTGGCGCTGAACGGCCTGCGCCTGACCGACTTCCACACCGCCCCCACTTGCTCACCCACCCGCTCGATGCTGCTCACGGGCACCGACCACCATATCGCCGGGATCGGCACCATGGCCGAAGCATTGACCCCGGAGCTGATCGGCAAGCCCGGCTACGAGGGCTACCTGAACGACAAGGTGGTGGCCCTGCCGGAGCTGCTGCGCGAGGCCGGCTACCAGACCCTGATGAGCGGCAAATGGCACCTGGGCCTCACCGCCGAACTGGCGCCCCATGCGCGTGGTTTCGAGCGCTCGTTTTCGCTGTTGCCGGGGGCGGCCAACCACTATGGTTTCGAGCCGACCTATGACGACGACACGCCGGGCCTGCTCAAGTCCACACCGGCGCTGTACATCGAGGACGATACGTTCGTCGAGCAATTGCCCAAGGACTTCTATTCCTCCGACGCCTTCGGCGACAAGCTGCTGCAGTACCTCAAGGAGCGCGACCAGGCGCGACCGTTCTTCGCGTATCTGCCGTTCTCCGCACCGCACTGGCCCCTGCAGGCGCCTGTCGACATCGTCGCCAAATACCGAGGACGCTACGACGCCGGCCCCGAAGCGTTGCGCCTGGAACGCCTGGCCAAACTCAAGGCGCTGGGGCTGATCGACGCCGATGTCGAACCCCACCCGCTGATCGAATTGAACACCCAATGGGCGGCGCTGAGCGACGAGCAGCGCCAGGTCTCGGCACGGGCCATGGAAGTGTATGCGGCGATGGTCGAGCGCATGGACTGGAACATCGGCCGGGTGGTGGAGTATCTGCGCCGACAAGGGCAACTGGACAACACCTTCATCGTGTTCATGTCCGATAACGGCGCGGAAGGTGCGTTGCTGGAGGCCTTTCCCAAGTTCGGACCGCAGTTGCTCACGTACCTCAACCAGCACTACGACAACAGCCTCGACAATATCGGCCGCGCCAATTCCTACGTCTGGTATGGCCCATCATGGGCCCAGGTGGCGACGGCGCCTTCGCGGTTGTTCAAGGCGTTTACCACCGAGGGCGGCATTCGGGTGCCCGCGCTGGTGCATTACCCGCAACTGTCGCTCAAGGGGCGGATCAGCCATGGGTTTGGCACGGTGATGGATATCGCTCCGACCATTCTGGACTTGGCTGGCGTACGCCATCCGGGCAAGCAATGGCGTGGCAAGCCAGTCGCACCGTTGCGCGGCAAGTCGTGGCTGGGCTTCCTGTCTGGCGAAACCGCTCAGGTGCACGATGAATACACCGTCACCGGCTGGGAGTTGTTCGGTCGCCGGGCCATTCGCCAGGGCCAGTGGAAAGCCGTATATATCCCCGGCCCCGTGGGGCCGGCGACCTGGCAACTGTATGACCTGGGCCAGGACCCTGGAGAAATCCATGACCTGGCCCTGAGTCATCCAGACCAGTTGGCGACCTTGATTGGCCACTGGCAGCAGTATGTGGATGAAACCGGCGTGGTACTCAGCGCATCGCCGTTTCAGCCGGATTGAGCTGAGCCTGGGTGCGCACCTGGCGCTCAAGGCGATTGGCCCGCGCAAACGTGCCGTAATCATTGAAGCGCACGCCCATCTCGGCCATGACCTTGTGCGCCACCTTGGCGGTCATCTGACGGATGTAGAACGGCTCCTTCACCACAAAATGGTGGATGCCATGGGTGCTGCCGAAGTTGAAGCAGAACGCCTGCAGCGGCCACAGCCACCACGGGTTCAACACTTGGGTTTGCTGGATCACGTTGCCGAGTTCCACATCGCCGTAGTAGTGCATGTTGGAGCTGACGAAGTGCAGGCAAAAGGTGCGCAGCACATTGGGGCCGATGATCACCACGGCGGCGATGTCGATCACCTGCATCATCTGCAGGGTGCCGGTTGACCATTCGATCGGCGCGCCCAGCAGGCTGGCGATACCGTTGGCGGCATGAAAGCCGAGGAACACATACCACGCCCCCCAATGCAGCAGTGCCAACGGTGCGTACACCAGCAGCGAGCGCTTGAGGATGGTCAGCTTGTGCTTCCAGGTCTTGGCCCGCAGCATGCGGATGAAGGCGGACATGACGTTGTCGCCGACCATCAGCAAGCGCGCGATCCCCCACGGTTCGCCATTGGTGATGGCGCGCTCTTCCATATCGGTTTCGGTGCCCGACACCTTGTGATGGTTGAGGTGCAGGTGCCGGCGGATCCACGGGTTGATGGTGCTCGGCCGCGCCAGCCACACCAGGCCCATCATCAGGTTGTGAGGCAGGCGCTGCTTGCGAAAGTACATGCTGTGGATCAGGTCATGTTCCAGCTCGTGGGTCAGCGAGGCGAAGAACGCGTTCAGCAGCAAGCACACCCACCAGGCCACGTGGCCCGTGATGTAGAGCGCCGCCGAGCCGAGCATGCCGGCCAGCGCAAACGCCAGGATGCCCGCACCCAACGCGTCCTGGTGCAGCAGCCAAGGGTGTTGCTGGCGCAAGCGCATGCCCTCGGCCAGCACCACTTCACGAATATGCGCCGAACGCTGTTGTGCGTTCATCTGCTGGGGACTTGCAGAAGTACCGTCCATGCTTCCATCCTCTTGCTTATTGGTGCTCACATCCTGCCCCAAGCGATGTCCCAGGATGCTAGCCCCGGACGCCAACCTGTTGACCGCAAGCGCCAACCGCCATGACCGAACCCACTTCACTCGCCAGCTGGACCCGCGCCCTGCGCAAGCAGCTCGACGCCCTGGGCCTCGACAGCGCCGCGCTGTGCACGCAAGCCGGGCTCGACCCGCAACAGATGGACGATCCCAACGCGCGCTACCCGCTGTCGTCTACGACACGCTTGTGGGAGCTGGCGGTGCAGGCCAGTGGTGATCCGGCGATTGGTTTGCGGGTGTCGCGGTTTGTCAGCCCCACCACGTTTCATGCGCTGGGCTATGCGTTGGTGGCCAGCGGCAGCCTGCGCGAGGTGTTCGAACGCATCGTGCGTTACCACCAAGTGGTCAGCGATGCCCTGACACTGGAGCTGAGTCGCGAAGGCGAGCGCTACCGCTTTCGCCTGCTGCAGCCTCCGGGCAGTCCGGCGCCGGCATTGGAGGCCATCGACGCCTTCGCTGCGATCTATGTGCGCACCTGCCGTAACCGGCTGGGCCGCGAGTACGCGCCGCTGGCGGTGCATCTACGCCGGCCGGAGCCGGCCGATCCCAAGCCCTGGCACGCGGTGTTTCGTGCACCGGTGTTTTTCGGTGCCGAGGAGGACTGGCTGGAATTCGCTGCCCGGGATTTCGACAGCCACCTGGACGACGCCAACCCGGAACTGGCCGAGCACAACGAAACCGTGCTCAAGCGCACCCTCGCCCAGCTGCAACCGCTGACCTGGGAGCGCAAAGTGCGCGCGGCCATCGAGGCGCAACTGCCGGATGGCGAGCCGAGTGCCGAACGCATTGCCCAGGCCCTGCACCTGAGCCTGCGCAGCCTGCAGCGGCACCTGGCGGATGAGGGCTGTCGGTTTGATACGTTGCTCAATGAATGCCGGGAGAACCTGGCATTGCTGCACTTGCGTGATCCGCACTGCTCATTGGCCGAGATCAGCCATTTGCTCGGATTTGCCGATACCAGCAGCTTCAACCGTGCGTTCAAGCGCTGGACGGGGATGACACCGGGGCAGTTTCGGGACGGTTTGCGGTAGGCAGGTTTATGCTCGCCATAAAGGCCTCTTCGCGAGCAAGCCCGCACAGCAGAACGCATTCCAAGTGTGGGAGCGGGCTTGCTCGCGAAAGTGCAGGTTCAAGCACCGCACATGTCAGGCCAATCAACGCCCGCGATCGCGCCGCAACACCTTCTTCACCCGCGCCACCAGCGCCCTGGCCTCAAACGGCTTGAGCAAATAGTCATCGTCATGCAATTCCAACCCGCGCAGGCGATCTTCAATCCCGCCCGGCGTGGTCAGGAACAACAGCGGCGTCTCGCCCTTCTGCCGAATGGCCTGCTGCAGTTTCCAGGCATTGAGCCCCGGCAGCATCACATCCAGGATCACCAGGTCGTATTCGGCCCCTTCGACCAGCCGCTGCGCGGCCATGCCGTTGGCCGCGACTTCCACGCTGTAGCCGGCCTCGTTCAGGCCCTGGGCCATCCGCTGTGCTTCTTCGGATTCATGTTCCACTAACAGCACGCGCATAACACACCTCGATCGATAGGCCTGCAGGCTAACACCCTCAGGTAGGCGCCGCCTGCCGAAGCCGCTGTATGTCGAGGATTTCGACCTCGCCATAGCCCAGGCGCACGATGCCTTGGGCCTGCAGGTCCTTGAGCAAGGCATTAGTGGTCTGGCGCGACAGGTTCAACATCGCCGCCAGGTCTTCCTGGGGCAACTGCAGCACCCGCTTTGAATGCTCGATATCGCCGTAACCTTCAACAATCATCAACAACCGATGGGCCAAGCGAGCCGAGGCCGGCATAAGGCTGAGCTGTTCGAGGCCGATAAAACTCAGGCGCAACTTCTGGCTCATCAACAGCGCCAGGTCGCGCCAGTACCGGGGGTTCTCATCGAGGATGTCCAGCAGTGCCTGTTGTGGCACTTGCAGCAGCGTGCACGGCCCGACGGCGCAGGCATCGTGGGTACGGGGCAAGCCATCGAACAGGCAGATTTCGCCGAACCAATAGGGCCACTCCACCAGGCTGAGAATCGCTTCCTTGCCCTGCTCGTTCACCGCACTGACCCGCAGGGTGCCGTCGAGTACCGCATACAAGCCGCAAGGCGGGTCGCCGCGCTTGAACAAGTACTGTCCCGCCGTGAGCGGCCTCAACCGGGCGTGAGCCAGCAAGCTATGCTGAAAAGAGGCCGGCAGGTGGCTGAACCAGTGACCCGTGGCCAACCGGGAGCGCCATTGTTCTGCATCCATGTGAACTCCGAAGATTGTCGCCCAGCTGACAGTTCGCCACAGGCTGACAGGGCATGATCAAACATCCTACAGGAGGAACAACAATGAAAAGCCTCGTCGACCATCTCAGTCAATACGCCGCCTACCACCGCGACCCACGCAATATCGCTAGCCACTTTATCGGCATCCCGCTGATTGTGGTGGCGGTTGCGGTGCTGTTGTCACGCCCCGAATGGGCGGTGGGCAGTCTCTGGATTTCACCCGCCGTGATTGTCGCGCTGTTTGCGGCGTGGTTTTACCTGCGCCTGGAACTGGCCCTGGGCGTGTTGATGACGCTGCTGATGGGGCTGTCGGTGTGGGCCGGGCATGCGCTGGCCGCGCAAGGCACGCTGGTGTGGCTCAGCAGCGGCATCGGCATGTTTGTGGTGGGCTGGGTGATCCAGTTTGTCGGGCACTACTACGAAGGCAGGAAGCCGGCGTTTGTGGATGACGTGTCGGGGCTGATCGTGGGGCCGTTGTTTGTGGTGGCGGAGCTGGCGTTCCTGCTGGGGTTGCGGCATGACCTCAAGCAGCAGATCGAAGAGCGATCAGGGCCGGTGGCGGTACGCACGAAAAACGCCACGGTCTAACAGACACTGGAGATCAAATGTGGGAGCCGGGCTTGCCCGCGATGACGGTAGGCCAGCCAACATCATTGTCGACTGACAGTCCGCCATCGCGGGCAAGCCCGGCTCCCACAAGGGTTTTGCGGTGTTTGTAGGCTCAGGCTTTTTGCCAGACCTTGGGCTTGAAGAACAGGGTCTCGCCGCGCGCCAGGCCGGTCAGGCTGTCGTGGTCTTTCACCACTTCAGCTTCGATCAGTTCGCTCTGGCCTTCCACCTTCAGCGTCACACGCGTCGTCGCGCCCAGCGGGCGAATATCACGCACTTCAGCGGCGTGGTGATCTTCCAGTTCATGGCGCGACAGCGACACTTCATGGGGGCGGAACAGCACGTGCTGGTCTTCACCCAGGTGCAGGCGGTTCGAATCACCGAGGAAGTGATACACAAAGTCGCTGGCCGGGTTTTCGTAGACGTCGCCCGGTGAGCCGATCTGCTCGATCACGCCCTTGTTCATCACCACGATACGGTCGGCCACTTCCATGGCTTCTTCCTGGTCGTGGGTCACGAACACCGAGGTCAGGTTGATGTCTTCGTGCAGGCGTGCCAGCCAGCGGCGCAGTTCTTTACGCACCTTGGCGTCGAGGGCGCCGAAAGGTTCGTCCAGCAGCAGCACCTTGGGTTCCACCGCCAGGGCGCGGGCCAGGGCGATACGCTGGCGCTGGCCACCGGAGAGTTGCTCCGGGTAGCGATCGGACAGCCAGTCCAGTTGCACCATGTTCAGCAGCTCATGCACCTTGACCGCGATCTGGCTTTCGCTCGGGCGCTGGTTTTTCGGTTTCATGCGCAGGCCGAACGCCACGTTGTCGAACACGGTCATGTGGCGGAACAACGCGTAGTGCTGGAACACGAAGCCGACGTTGCGATCACGCACGTCGTGGCCGGACACGTCTTCACCGTGGAACACGATGCTGCCGTCATCCGGGGTTTCGAGACCTGCGATGATGCGCAGCAAGGTGGTCTTGCCGCAGCCGGACGGGCCGAGCAATGCCACCAGCTCGCCACTCTGGATGTCCAGATTGATGCTGTTCAGGGCCTTGAAGGCGTTGAAGTTCTTGCTGACATTACGGACTTCGATCGACATGACTTATTCCTCAGCCGCAGCGGCGCGCAGGCGATTGATACGGTTCTCGCTCCACTGCTTGAGCAGCAGGATGAAGAGCGCCAGGATGAGCAGCAGACTCGCCACCGCAAACGCGGCAACGTGGTTGTATTCGTTGTAGAGAATCTCGACGTGCAGCGGCAGGGTGTTGGTCACGCCGCGAATGTGGCCGGACACCACCGACACCGCGCCGAACTCACCCATGGCCCGCGCGGTACACAGCACCACGCCGTAGATCAGGCCCCATTTGATATTCGGCACGGTGACATGCCAGAACATCTGCCAGCCATTGGCGCCGAGCAGGCGCGCGGCCTCTTCTTCCTGGGTGCCCTGCTCCTGCATCAGCGGGATCAGTTCGCGGGCCACGAAGGGCACGGTCACGAAGATGGTCGCCAGCACGATGCCCGGCAAGGCGAACACGATCTGGATATCGTGGTCCTGCAGCCAGGGGCCAAAGAAACCCTGGGCGCCGAACATCAGCACGTAGACCAGGCCGGCGATCACCGGCGACACCGAGAACGGCAGGTCGATCAGCGTTACCAGGATGCTTTTGCCACGGAACGAGTACTTGCTCACGCACCATGCGGCGCTGACGCCGAACACCAGGTTGAGCGGCACCGAAATCACCACGGCGATCACCGTGAGTTTCAGTGCGGACAGCGCGTCCGGCTCGAGGATCGCGGTGAAAAATGCGCCGAGGCCGTTTTTCAGGCCCTGGGTGACCACGATAAACAGCGGCAACAGCAAGAACAGCGCGAACACCAGCCAGCCAAAGCCGATCAGGATGCGTCGCGATGCAGCGCTGCCACGACGGGCGGCGTTGGCCGAGGACGCGGCGGAAATAGACGATTGGGACATGTTCCGCGCCTCCTTATGGACGTTCGATGCGCCGCTGCAACAAGTTGATCAGCAGCAGCAGGACAAAGGAAACCACCAGCATCAGCACGCCGATGGACGTGGCACCGCGGTAGTCGTACTGGTCGAGCTTGACCATGATCAGCAGCGGCAGGATCTCGGTTTTCATCGGCATGTTGCCAGCGATGAAAATCACCGAACCGTACTCGCCGACGCCACGGGCAAACGCCAGGGCGAAACCGGTCAGCCAGGCAGGCAGCAACGCAGGCACAAGGATGTAGCGGAACACCTGCAACGGCTTGGCGCCCAGGCAGGCGGCGGCTTCTTCGACTTCCCGGGGGATATCGGCCAATACCGGCTGCACCGTGCGCACCACGAACGGCAGGGTGACGAAGGTCAGCGCCAGGGTGATGCCCAGCGGCGTGTAGGCGATCTTGAAGCCCAGGTCGGCGGCGAACTGGCCAACCAGGCCGTTAGGCGTGTACAGCGCGGTCAGTGCGATACCGGCTACGGCGGTGGGCAACGCGAACGGAAGGTCGATCATCGCGTCGATGATCTTGCGCCCGGGGAAGGTGTAGCGCACCAGCACCCAGGCCAGCAGCGTGCCGATCACACCGTTGATCAACGCGGCGTAGAGCGCCGTGCTGAAGCTCAGTTGCAACGCCGCCAGCACGCGCGGTGCGGAGATGATGTTCCAGAACTGATCCCAGGTGAGTTGAGCGGCGTGTACAAACATCGCCGCGAGGGGGATGAGTACGATCAGGCTGAGGTACACCACGGTGTAGCCCAGCGTCAGCCCGAAGCCGGGTATGACGGGGGAGATACGACGCGACATAAGAGTCCTTGGTTAAGGGAACAAACATACAAAACCCGCAAATGAATGCGGGCTCTAATTGTAGGAGCCGGCTTGCCGGCGATGGGGCCTTGAGGCTTGCAGTGTTCTCTCTGGCCTCATCGCTGGCAAGCCAGCTCCTACAGGGGCGTGCGTTTACTGTGCGGTGTAAATCTGATCGAACACGCCACCGTCGTTAAAGAATTTCGGTTGGGCAGTTTTCCAGCCGCCGAAGTCTTTGTCGATAGTCACCAGGTCCAGTTTCGGGAACTGCTGGGCGTATTTGGCGGCCACTTTTGCATCGCGTGGGCGGTAGAAGTTCTTCGCCGCAATCTCCTGGCCAGCCGGGCTGTACAAGTGTTTCAGGTATTCGGTGGCGATTTCGGTGTTGCCCTTTTTCTCGGCGTTCTTGTCGACCACGGCCACGGGTGGCTCGGCGAGGATCGACAGGGAAGGCACGACGATATCGAACTTGTCGGCGCCGCCGTCTTCTTTCAGGGCCAGGAACGCTTCGTTTTCCCAGGCCAGCAACACGTCACCCTGGCCGTTGTTGACGAAGGTAATGGTCGAACCGCGCGCGCCGGTGTCCAGCACAGGTACGTGCTTGAACAGCTCTTTCACGTATTCCTGGGCCTTGGCTTCGCTGCCGCCAGCCTTCAGGCCGTAGGCCCAGGCGGCGAGGAAGTTCCAGCGGGCGCCGCCGGAGGTTTTCGGGTTCGGGGTGATCACGGACACGTCTTTCTTGATCAGGTCGCCCCAATCCTTGATGCCTTTAGGGTTGCCCTTGCGCACCAGGAACACGATGGTCGAGGTGTACGGGGTGCTGGCGTCCGGCAGGCGGGTCTGCCAGTTTTCCGGCAGGGTCTTGCCCAGCTTGGCGATTTCGTCGATGTCACCGGCCAGCGCCAGGGTGACCACGTCGGCGCGCAGGCCGTCGATCACGGCACGGCCTTGTTTGCCCGAACCACCGTGGGATTGCTGGATCTTGACGTTGTCGCCTGGGTGGGACTGTTTCCAGAAGTTGGTGAACTCAGCGTTGTAGTCCTGGTACAGCTCACGGGTAGGGTCGTACGAGACGTTGAGCAACTCGTAGTCCTTGGCAACCGCGGAACCTGCAAACACGGCGCTGGCCAGGGCGGCCAGGGCATAACGGCGAATCGACGACATAGAAACTCCTGAAATTCTGGGGTGTTGGCTTTTTCTTATAGTTGCGGGTCTAGCATGCGAATCGCCGTTCTTGCTTAGCTCGGTTTGTTACCCGGGTTCTGCAGACGGAATTTTTCTTTGCGTTCAATCTGTACCACTTGGGCGTTGTGCACAGTGATTTCCACCGCGCCAAACCGCAGATCGCGCAACGCGCTCTGGATCTCACGCAAAATGGCTGCTTCGTCCTGGCCGTCGACGCTACGTAGAGATGCGCTCATGGTCTCGCTCCTGAAATGAATAGTGCGTGCCTTGCAGTGGCAGCACTGCTTGTGGCGTGGAGGCGATAGTAGATAAGCGCGGATATTCTTAAAAATACTATTTAAGAATGTTTATATAACCAGAAAGAATTTTCTGGTGGGACGTGGGGTTGCGCGCGGGTTTGGTGCCCGAGCACCGAAAATAAAGCCTTGAGGAGATCCACATGTGGGAGCGGGCTTGCCCGCGAAAGCGGTGTGTCAGCTAAAAATGTATTAACTGATCCACCGCATTCGCGGGCAAGCCCGCTCCCACCTTTTAACTGCATTTCAGGTCTGGATTGGGGGGGGCTCGTGACCAATCAATTTCGTGGGCCGGCACCGGCCTGCCAAACCAATACCCCTGCCCCATATCGCAGTCCTGATCCAACAGAAACCGCGCCTGTTCAACCTGCTCGATCCCCTCGGCATGCACCTGCATGCCCATGCTTTTAGCGAGGGCGATCACCACGCGCACAATGGCCGCGTCGTCTTCGTCCCAGGGCAAACCGGCAACAAAGCCCTGGTCGATCTTGAGCTTCTGCACCGGCAGGCGCTTGAGGCGCAACAACGACGAGTAACCGGTACCAAAATCATCAATCGCCAGGCGCAGGCCCAGTTCGCGCAGGCGATGCAGTTGTTCCAGCGCCACTTCCGGGTCATCCATCACGGCGCTTTCGGTGACTTCCAGCTCCAGGAACGCCGGATCCAGACCGGTGTTATGCAGCACCTGGGCCACCTGCTCATACAGCTCGCGCCGGGCAAACAGGCGGCTGGACACATTGATGGCGATAAAACTCAGCGGCACGCCCTGTGCCAGCCAATCACACATCTGTCGGCAGGCCTGGTCCATCACCCAGGCATCAATCTCGGCAATCAACCCGGTGCGTTCGGCGATCGGGATAAATTCCCCCGGCGGCACCAGGCCGCGCTCCGGGTGCTGCCAGCGCACCAACGCTTCGACGCCGATCAGGCGGCTGCTGTGCAGGTCGTGCACCGGTTGGTAATAAACGCAGAGCTCCTGCTGTTCGAGGGCGCGGCGCAGCTCGCCGGCGATTTCCACGCGATTCTGCGCGTGAGCGGTGAGCTCTTCGGTGTACAAGGCATAGCTTTCGCGACCGGCGCTCTTGGCCTTGAACAGCGCGGAATCGGCGTTGCGCAGCAACTGTTCGGCGCTGAGAGCGTCGTTGGGGAAGAGGCTGATCCCAATGCTGGCGCTGATAAACAACTGATGTCCGTCGAAAATAAACGGTTGTTTCATTACATCCAGAATGCGTTGTGCCAAGCCCGCTGCCTGAGCCACCTGTGGACAACTTTCCGCCAGCACGGCGAACTCATCCCCACCCAGGCGCGCCAGGGTCACACCTGGGCCGAAGATCGCCTCGAGCCGCTCGCCCACCAGCTTGAGCAACTGGTCGCCGACGTTATGGCCGAGGCTGTCGTTGATGATCTTGAAGTGGTCCAGGTCCAGCAACAGCAGGGCGCAACCGCGCTTGTGGACCTGCGCCGAGGCCAGTGCCTGCTCGGCGCGGTCGGTGAACAGCAGGCGGTTGGGCAGGTCGGTCAGCGGGTCGTGGTGCGCGAGGTGAACCAGCTCGTGCTCGGAATCCTTGATGGCGCTGATATCGGAAAACACCGCGACATAATGGCTGACCTTGCCCAGGTCATCGTGGATCACGCGGATGGTCTGCCACTGTGGATAAATCTCGCCGCTTTTGCGCCGGTTCCAGATTTCACCGCTCCATTCGCCGGTGCGCTCCAGGCTCTGGAACATCTGCTGGTAGAAATTCGACGAATGGCGACCGGACTTGAACAGGCTGGGCTGCTGGCCCATGACGTCTTCGCGCCGATAGCCGGTGATCTCCATGAATGCCCGATTCACGTGCACGATCAGCCCCTGCGCGTCGGTGACCAGCACGCCTTCGCGGGTGCAATCGAATACGGCGGCGGCCTGGCGCAGGCGCTCGCGGTTTTCCTTCAGGGGTTGCTGCAGCTGGTTGGCACGGGCAAATCGGGCGCACAGCAAGTAAATCGCCAAGGCGCTAAGGGCCACCCACACGTAGCCGCGCACCTGCAGCCAGTGGTTCAACTCGGTTGGGTTATCGAGAAACTCGATCAATACCCGATGAGTGAGACCTATCCACAGAACAGACACCAGCAGGTATACCAGCCCTGCACGTAGGGCACCTCGGTATGAAAACAGCATATGGTCAGTAATCCTTACCAAAAAACAGAATCGCCCTACAAAGGCTGCGGATTATAGAATAAGAAACATCCAGTCACTCCTATCTGAAAGGGCGGCTGGTTTTCTCTGTAGGCTTAGTGATAATGCGTGAGCTGTTCTTTTCTTTATCTGAGGGCCATACAGCCTATGTGGTACAACGGTTTTCTTGACTTGTCAGCCTGGCAACTGGTGGCAGTCACTCTGTTGATGACCCACGTGACCATTGTTGCGGTCACGGTCTATCTGCATCGCTATTCAGCCCATCGCTCCCTGGAGCTCAATGCCGGCCTGAAACACTTCTTCCGCTTCTGGCTGTGGCTGACCACGGCGCAGAACACCCGCGAGTGGACCGCCATCCACCGCAAGCACCACGCCAAGTGCGAAACCGTCGACGACCCGCACAGCCCGGTCATCAAGGGCCTGTCCACCGTTCTGCGCAAAGGCGCCGAGCTGTACCGCGCCGAGGCGGAAAACCCCGAGACCCTGCGCATCTACGGCAAGAACTGCCCGGACGACTGGATCGAGCGCAAGATCTACACCCCTTACCCGCTGCTGGGCGTGGCGATCATGGGCGTGATCGACCTGATGCTGTTCGGCACCATCGGCATCACCATCTGGGCGATCCAGATGATGTGGATTCCGTTCTGGGCGGCCGGCGTGATCAACGGCCTGGGCCATGCCGTGGGCTATCGCAACTTCGAATGCCGTGACGCGGCGACCAACCTGGTGCCGTGGGGCATCATCGTCGGCGGCGAAGAGCTGCATAACAACCACCACACCTACCCCAACTCCGCCAAGCTGTCGGTGAAGAAGTGGGAGTTCGACCTGGGCTGGGCCTGGATCAAAGTGTTCAGCTTCCTGCGCCTGGCCAAGGTGCAGCGCGTCGCGCCGATCGCCCACCGCGTGGAAGGCAAGGGCAGCCTGGACATGGACACCGCCATGGCGATCCTCAACAACCGCTTCCAGATCATGGCCCAGTACCGCAAGTTGGTGATCGGCCCGCTGGTCAAGCAGGAGCTGGAAAAGGTCGATCACTCCGTGCGCCACCAGTTCCACCGTGCCAAGCGCCTGTTGTCGCGGGAAACCAGCTTGCTGGATGACCGCCATCACTTGCGCATCCAGAGCATGCTGGAGCACAGCCAGGCCCTCAAAGTGATCTACGAAAAGCGCCTTGCGTTGCAGCAGATCTGGCTCAAGACCAGTTCCAATGGCCACGACATGTTGGCGGCCATCAAGGAATGGGTGCATGAAGCCGAGGCCAGCGGCATCCAATCCCTGCGGGATTTTGCCCACCAATTGAAGACCTATTCGCTGCGTCCTGCGGCAGTCTGACCGTGCGGCGGGAGGGCTTGCCCTCCCGCCCACCAGCTTTTTGGCGTCATTTCTCGGACACCGGCAATCGGTCCTGTTGACGGAACTTCACTGCAATTCGCCTCTCTCAATGAACACTTCGCCATCATGGTGGCCCCTTGTAGTGACCGCTGCTCCAGTGTGCGGCGCGCCCAGAGAGAGTTGTGCCGATGGTTCACGAAAAGTCCTCCTTGATCGACGCCCCCACGACTGAGCATTCCCGCCCAGCCGCGGCTGCGACCCTGCTGGCGCTGATGCATGCCCAGGGTGAAGTCGAGCGATTGAGCGAGCGTGAGCAGTTGCTGAGCTCAATGCTGGTCAGCGTTAACGCCGTGCTGTGGGCCATCGACTGGGAAACCCGCCGCGTGCTGTACGTGAGCCCGGCCTATGAGCGGGTGTTCGGCCGCTCTGCCGCCCTGCTGCTGGCCGACCATCGGGAGTGGCGCAACAGTGTTCACCCCGAAGACCTCGACTACGCCGAACACAGCCTGGCCCGTGTGCTGGAACAGGGCGCCGTGGAAGACCGCGAGTACCGCATCATCACGGCCGACGGGCAGATTCGCTGGCTGAGTGACAAGTGCTATATCAATCAGCAAGTCGAGCCTGGTGAGCCGTTGATCGTGGTAGGCATGGCCGAGGACATCACCGAAAAGAAACAGATGGAGCTGGAGCTGCACCGCCTCGCGACCACCGACGTGCTGACCCAGAGCAGCAACCGCCGGCACTTCTTCGAATGCGCCAACCAGGCCTTCGACAGCGCCTGCGCCCAAGGGGCGCCGCTGTCTTTCCTGTTGCTGGACATCGATGACTTCAAAGACGTCAACGACACCTACGGGCATTTGGAAGGCGATCAGGTGCTACGGCGTATCGCCGAGAGCGGACGCGGGGTGCTGCGCCGTGGTGACCTGTTCGGGCGCATTGGCGGCGAAGAGTTCGCCGCTGTGCTGCCCGGCTGCGCACCAGAAATGGCGTTGCAAGTGGCCGAACGCCTGGGCAAGGAGATTCAGGCGCTGAGTTTCAACTATGAAGGCCAGGCCTTCGGCGTGACCATCAGCCAGGGCCTGGCCAGCCTCACCGAAGCAGACTCGACCCTGGACAGCCTGTTCGCCCGCGCCGATGCGGCCATGTACGAAGCCAAGCGTCTGGGCAAGAACCGCGTCATAGCGGGCTAACCCCGATCAACGTAGGAGCCGGCTTGCCGGCGATGGCGACTGACATATCGCTATCGCCGGCAAGCCGGCTCCTACAGGGTTGGTGTGAGCTTCAGGATTTGCGTACTCGGGTCAGTTCGGACAAGCCCACTTTGAGCAACCGCGCCGTCTTGCTGTTGGCAAGTTCTTCCAGCCCTTCATGTTCGGTCAAGCGCGCCATTTGCGCCGCGAGGTTCATCACCAGCGCATCGCGCCCGTACACACCGCCTTCCAGGGAATAGGTCGCCGCGATCAACTGGCGCAGCTCCAACGGCAACCGCCATCGCGCGCGCAGCGCCGAGCCATAGGCAGCGCCGAAGGTGTAGAGAGACTCTCCAATCGCTTCGTCATCCAACGCGCCGCCGCCCTGGCGCCAGTCCTCCAGGCAACGCAACAATGCCAGGTCACCCAACCGATGGAGGATACCGGCGCTGTAGCAGCGCTCATGATCCAGTTCCAGCATGCGTGCCAGGCGCCGGGCGTAGTCGGCCGTGTCCAGGGACAATTGCCAATAGCGCTCGGCATAGGCCAGCAGCGCTGGATCACCCAGCACCACGTTGTGCTTGAGCGCCAGGCCGAGAATCAGGTTCATGCTCTGCCCCGGCACCAGTTTATGCAGGGCGGCGGGCAGGGTTTGCACGGGCGTGCCGTGATGGCCGGCGCTGTTGGCGGCGGCGATCAGCACGGCGGTGATTTGCGGGTCCATGCGCACCTGGTCTTCCAGGTGCCTGAGGTTCAGGCCATCCGGCCCGAGGCTGTGTTGCACGGCGGCCTTCACGTCGACCCGCAATGGCGCGCCGTCGGAGGCTTCGCGGCGGCGCTCGAGGAACACCGGCAACGTCATGCCGGGCGCCAGCGGCGGGATCTCGCAGTACACCGTCTCGCCTTCGTTGAGCAGCAGGTCTTGCAGACGCTGCGTCAGGCCTTCCATGTTCAGGGGTTTGCTCAGGTAGGCGGTGGGCGCCAGGGGCAAGGCTTCGCGCACGCTGGCGCTGTCATTGCGACTGCTGAGCAGAATGAACGGCAGCGCGGGCGAGCGGCGCTTCTGGCGCACGCTGCGCAGCAGGCTCAGGCCGTCGATGCCCGGCAGCTCCCAATCCGCCAGGATCAGGTCGTAGGTCTTTTCTCTCAGCAACGTCGCCGCTTGCTGGCCGTCGGCACACACATCCAGCCGCGCGTCGCAGCGCACATTCAACAGCACTTGCTTGAGCAGATCCCGCGACCAAGGGTCCGCCTCGGCTATCAACACACGGGGTACAGCGGGTAAATCAACAGCAGTCATCCAGCACGCTCCATCGGCAATGCTGCAACCTTAGACAATGGAGCCGCCTACGTACAATGAACAAGGCCTGAATGTGCGGCAATGGGCACAAAAAAACCCGCCGAAGCGGGTTTTTTCTGTCGATCAGGTCAGCATCCGCTTACAGCTCGGAGAAGCACTCTTCGATGATCGCCAGGCCTTTGTCCAACTGCTCGTCCGGCGAGGTCAGCGGGACCAGTACGCGCAACACGTTGCCGTAGGTGCCGCAGGACAGCAGGATCAGGCCCTTGTCACGCGCCTTGGCCACCACGGAGGCAACGGCAGCAGCGTTTGGCTTATGGCTGTCGCCATCTTCGAACAGCTCGACCGCGATCATCGCGCCCAGGGCACGCACTTCGCCGATCACCGGGTACTTGGCCTGGATGGCTTTGAGCCCGGTAACCAGACGCTCGCCGACAGCTTTGCAGCGGTCCAGCAGGTGTTCTTCTTCGAACACTTCCATCACCGCCAGCGCGGCCGCGCAAGCAATCGGGCTACCGGCGTAGGTGCCGCCCAGGCCGCCTGGAGCGATGGCGTCCATGTATTCCGCCTTGCCACACACACCGGCCAGCGGGAAGCCGCCAGCGATGGATTTGGCGAAGGTGGTCAGGTCGGCGGCAACGCCCATCTGTTCCATGGCAAAGAAGGTACCGGTACGGCCGGCACCGGTTTGCACTTCGTCGGCGATCAGCAGGATGCCGTGCTTGTCACACAGCTCGCGCAGGCGCTTCATGAAGGCTTTAGGCGCGACGTAGAAACCGCCTTCGCCCTGCACCGGCTCGATGATGATCGCGGCAATATCGCGCGGCTCGGCATCGTTCTTGAAGATGCGTTCGATGCTGGCGATCGAGTCGTCCACGCTCACACCGTGCAGTTCGTTCGGGTACAGCGCGCGGAACACGCCGCCTGGCATCAAGCCCATGCCGGCCGAGTAAGGCACGACTTTACCGGTGAGCCCCAGGGTCATCATGGTACGGCCGTGGTAGGCACCGGTGAACGCGATCACGCCGGCGCGGCCAGTCGCGGCACGGGCGATTTTCACGGCGTTTTCAACGGCTTCGGAACCGGTGGTGACCAGCAGGGTTTTCTTGGCGAAATCACCTGGGACCTTGGCGTTCACTTTCTCGCACAGCTCCACGTAAGGCTCGTAGGCCAAGACCTGGAAGCAGGTGTGCGTCAGCTTGTTCAACTGCTCGGTCACGGCCGCGATGATTTTCGGGTGCACGTGGCCGGTGTTCAGCACGGCGATACCGCCGGCGAAATCGATGAACTCGCGACCTTCAACGTCGGTCACGGTGGCGTTCTTCGCGGATTCGGCGAAGATCGGGTGGATCTGGCCAACACCGCGCGGTACAGCGGCTTCGCGGCGTTTCATCAGGGATGCGTTGGTCTTGCTCATAAAGTCCTCATTCGCCACTCATCGGGTGGCGTGGTCCAAGGAATACGTGGCGGGGAGGCAACTACGGCAGCATGCGATGATCGACTGCCACAGCTTTCCCGGCCACTACGAATTACGGGGTGAAACACGCAAAGGGTCAGCGCTCTCGTGCCCTTTGCGTTTGCTGCAATGCCTTGCCGGGTTTAACCCTTACAGCGCTTAGATACCCAGGCAGAGGTATTTGATTTCCAGGTAATCCTCGATCCCGTACTTGGAGCCTTCACGGCCCAGGCCCGAGGCCTTGATGCCGCCGAACGGCGCCACTTCGTTGGAGATCAACCCGGTGTTGACGCCGACCATACCGTATTCCAGGGCTTCAGCCACACGGAACACACGGCCCAGGTCACGGGCATAGAAGTAGGAGGCCAGGCCGAACTCGGTGTCGTTGGACATCGCGATCACTTCGGCTTCGTCTTTGAAGCGGAACAGCGGTGCCAATGGGCCGAAGGTTTCTTCCTTCGCCACCGCCGCGTCTTTCGGCACGTCCACCAGGATGGTCGGCTCGAAGAAGTTGCCTTCCATCACCTTGCCACCGGCCAACAGCTTGGCGCCTTTGCTCAGCGCATCAGCAATGTGCTCCTGGACCTTGGCCACGGCTTTTTCGTCGATCAGCGGGCCAGTGGTGGTGCCTTCCTCCAGACCGTTGCCGATCTTGAGCTTGGCCACGGCCACTTTGAGTTTTTCCGCGAACGCGTCGTACACCGAATCCTGGATGTACAGGCGGTTGGCGCAGACGCAGGTCTGGCCGTTGTTGCGGTACTTGGAGATGATCGCGCCTTCGACGGCCTTATCCAGGTCCGCGTCGTCGAACACGATGAACGGCGCGTTGCCGCCCAGTTCCAGGGAGACTTTCTTGATGTCCTTGGCGCATTCGGCCATCAACTGGCGACCGATTTCGGTCGAGCCGGTGAAGGACAATTTGCGCACGATCGGGTTGCTGGTCAGCTCGCCGCCGATGTCGCCAGCGCTGCCGGTCACCACGCTCAGCACGCCTTTCGGGATACCGGCACGGTGCGCCAGCTCAACCAGGGCCAGGGCCGAGAACGGTGTTTGCGAAGCTGGCTTGATGACCATGGTGCAACCGGCGGCCAGGGCCGGGCCGGCTTTACGGGTGATCATCGCGGCCGGGAAGTTCCACGGGGTGATCGCGGCGGTCACGCCGATCGGCTGCTTGATCACGATCAGACGTTTGTCCGGCTGGTGGCCAGGAATCACGTCGCCGTAGATGCGCTTGGCTTCTTCGGCGAACCATTCGATAAAGGACGCGGCGTAGACAATCTCGCCCTTGGCTTCGGCCAGCGGCTTGCCTTGCTCGAGGGTCATCAGGCGACCGAGGTCTTCCTGGTTCTCGATCAGCAGCTCGAACCAGCGGCGCAGCTTGTTGGCGCGCTCCTTGGCGGTCAGTGCGCGCCAGGCCGGCAGCGCCTTGTCGGCAGCTTCGATGGCGCGGCGGGTTTCAGCGGCGCCCATCTTCGGCACGGTGCCGAGAATCTCACCCGTGGCCGGGTTGTTGACCTTGATGGTCTGACCATTGTCCGCATCGACCCAAGCGCCATCGATAAAGGCTTGTTGGCGGAACAACTGGGTATCTTTGAGCTGCATGTCGGCTTTCCTTAACAGCACCGCGCGCACGCGGAGCGAATTAGAGTTGTTGAAAGGCGCCTTGTGGGCTGCCGTCAGGGAAATCAGCCCCAGCGCGCGGAAGTGAGTGAACAGCGCACGGGAGACAGAGCGTTTGAAATCTCAAACGAATCCTAGGATCAATGGGGGTACAGGGCAATAGTCTGTTCGAAAAAAAGAACGAAAACGGCGCATTTGCCGAAACTTTCTGATCAGCGTGTTTGGCCCGGGTTCCAGCGCACCGATCATCGGCCCCCGGCACAGGGCCTTCGCGGGGCCAATTCCTACGTATAAACGGCCAAAGACCAGCATGGACGCCCAAGGTCGACATGGGTATGATGTCGCCCGCACAAGCATCCGTAGCTCAGCTGGATAGAGTACTGCCCTCCGAAGGCAGGGGTCGTGGGTTCGAATCCCGCCGGGTGCACCAAACATGATGAAAAAGCCCCAGGTCGAAAGACCTGGGGCTTTTTTGTGGGCGACGATTTAATGTTTCTGCAACGTCTCCAACAGCGCTGGTAAATCCTCGCCAGGAAACCGCTTGTGCAACGCCAGCAGCTTCTCATCCGCCGCCTTGCTTTCTCCGCCTGCACGCAGGTTCACAATCTCCTGCAACCCCTCCTCCAACTCCGGCAACGCCACCGGCGCGCGCTTGCTGAGCGTGGCGCTCGATTCATCCGCCATCGAGCCCATGACTTGCGCATGCTCGGCCTTGGGTGCCATGGCCAGTCGGGCCACCGGCGCAGGCGCGGACATGGGTGCCGGAGCGGGACGTGCGGCTTCCTCATGAAGCGCGGAGAAGTTCGCGGTGGAGATTTCGGGTTGCGGCACGGGCTCGCGCATCACCACGCCGATCATCAACGCCAAGCCTGCGACGGTGGCGAATGCCATCTGCCAGCGCGGCCGTTGGCAGGCTTGCAGCCAGCGTTGCCACAGGCTCGGCTGCGGCGCCGGGGCTTCGCGGCGGGCGGTGGCGAGGATGAAGGCGTCGAGGGACGCGGGCGGTTCGCCGGTGCTGTGTTGACGCATGTGCTGGAGCAGCACGTCGTCGGGGTCCGGGGTGTGTCGGGAGTCGGTCATGCGGGTATCTCCTCGGCCAGCAGGCGGCGCAGTTTCTGCTGGGCGTAACGCAGGCGGCTTTTGACGGTTTCCAGCGGGGCGCCCGTGAGGGCGGCGATTTGCGGCACTTCGAGGTCGCCGTGCAGGCGCAGCAGGAAGACTTCGCGCTGGTCTTCGGGCAGGTCTTGCAGCGCGGCGTCGAGCCGCGCCTGGTCGCGGCTGAGGCTCAGTTGCTGCTCGGGGCCGGCGCTGTCGTCGGCCTGGGCGTGCAGTTGCTCGTCATAGCTGTCGTGCAACGGGTTATGGATGCCGTGCTTGCGCCAATAGTCGATCAGGCGGTTGCGGGCGATCTGGAACAGCCAGGTGCGAAAACTCGCCCGGCCTTGTGGCTGGGTGGCGCTGCGGATCAGGCTGAGCCAGGTCTCCTGGTAGATTTCCTCGGCCAGTTCGGCCTTGTTACTCAGGGACACGAGGAACCGGTACAGGCCCTGTCGATGCCGCGCGTACAAGGCTTCGAACGCGGCACTGTCGCCGGTTCGGTAGCGGGCCAGCAGCGCTTCGTCGCTGGGTGAATCATCGGGTACGGCCATGTAGGTGGCGAACTCCTTTCGATGGATCAATGCACATTCCTGTGGGAGCCGGGCTTGCCCGCGATGCAGACGCTTCGGTGTTTCAGTCACACCGCATTGATGCTATCGCAGGCAAGCCAGCTCCCACATTGGATCGACGCTGCCGGCAAATTCAGTGTTTGAGGCTTTGAGCCAATTCCACCAGTTGCACAAACTCGTTACGCAGGCCGAACGGGTCATCGCCTCGGGCCGAGCGGGCCAGTGCGGCGGTGTCCTGCAGGCTCATGTTGCCAGTGTAGCGGCCATCGCCCTTGAGCTGTTGGGCGAAGGCGGCCACTGCCGACGCGAAGCGTAGGTCGTCGCTGGCCTTGGAGGACTCGTTGCTGATGGGACGTTCGATCAGTTGGCTGTCACCGCCCGCCGCCGACTTGTAGCGCACACGCAGCATCGCCAGCTCAGCGGATTTGTCCGCGGTCGCAGGCGCAGCGGCGTAGCGCAGAGGCTCCAACCAGCCCTTCTCGCCCTTGGGCACAATTTCGTACAGCGCCGTGACTGTATGCCCTGCGCCGATCTCACCGGCGTCGACCTTGTCGTTGTTGAAATCCTCACGCTTCAGGGCGCGGTTTTCATAGCCAAGCAGGCGATATTCACTGACCCGCGCCGGGTTGAACTCCACCTGCAACTTCACATCCCGCGCGACCACGGCAAGCGTGGAACTGAGTTGGTCCACCAGCACCTTGCGGGCTTCGCGCAGGTTGTCGATGTAGGCGTAGTTGCCGTCACCGGCGTCGGCCAGTTGTTCCATCAGGTGTTCGTTGTAGTTATCCACACCGAAGCCCAGGGTGGTGAGGGACACGCCACTTTTGCGCTTTTCTGCGGCCATCTGCTTGAGGCTGTCGAAGTCGCTGATGCCCACGTTGAAGTCACCGTCGGTGGCCAGCAGGATGCGGTTGATGCCGTTGTCGATAAACCCTTCGCGCGCCATCTGGTAGGCCAGCTCGATGCCGGATGCGCCCGCCGTGGAGCCGCCGGCAGTGAGCTGGTCGATGGCGTTGCGGATCGTCACCTTGTCGCGCCCCGAGGTGGGCTTGAGCACCACCCGGGATTCTCCGGCATACACCACCAGCGAAACGCGGTCCTGTTCACGCAGTTGATCCACTAGCAATTTCAGCGTGCTTTTGACCAGCGGCAGACCTTCGCGACGGTCCATGGAGCCGGACACATCCACCAGGAACACCAGGTTGGCCGGCGCCAGCTGTGCCACGGCACGGTCGGAGGCCTTGATGCCAATGCGCAGCAGCTGGGTGTGCGGGTTCCAGGGTGTGGCGGCTACCTCGGTGGTCACGCCAAAGGGCGAGCCATCGGTGGGCAGCGCGTAGTGGTACGGGAAATAGTTGACCATTTCCTCGAGTCGCACAGCGCCTTCGGGCGGCAGGCTGCCTTGATTGAGGAAACGCCTGACGTTGGCGTAGCTGCCGGTGTCGACGTCGACGCTGAAGGTAGAGACAGGCGTTTCGGCCACCCGATGCACGGGGTTGTCCGGCAGGCTTTCGTATTGTTCGCGGGATTCGCTGCGGTATTCC
The DNA here is from genome assembly GCF_000612585.1 of Pseudomonas sp. CHM02. GTDB lineage: Bacteria > Pseudomonadota > Gammaproteobacteria > Pseudomonadales > Pseudomonadaceae > Aquipseudomonas. Next base: position 49,056 of record NZ_JFCA01000011.1, on the reverse strand, counting down.
ATTGCCGCCGTGTCTTGTCTCAGCATTTTCGCGCTCATGGGCGCAGGCACAGGCATGCGTTTAACCAGCGCGCCTTGCACGGGGACGCTTTGCAGCTCGGCGACAGGCGCTGCTTCGGCAGGCGCGGCCACATCATGGGAGGAAGACAGCCCACAGCCGGCCAGCGTCACCAGCACGGTAACGGCGAAGCCCTGGGCAGCAGGACGCAGGAAGAGCAGAGGACGGGACATGGGCTGAACCTCGTGAATGAATGATCCGTTCACAAGGTCAGACGCAAGGTGTGGGATGTTCGGGTTAAAGCGGAGTCGGATAACACTTCAATCAGCGTTGGAGCGGGCTGGCTGTGGTGAGTGGGGCTTGGCTCCCGACGGGTTCACCGGCCGACCCATGGGGCTGCTTCGCAGCCCAGCGCAGGGCAAGCCTGCTCACCACAGCAAGCCTGCTCACCACGGCAAGCCTGCTCACCACAGTACGCCTTGCTCACCAGAGCACGCTTGGTCCCACAGTAGGGCTTGGGTGGATCAGTCGGTGCCGTATTTCGGGTTACGCGGACCGTACAGGATCCCCGCACGTTGCCCCGGTGACAGCAGGCGCGCACTGGTGATACCCGCAATCGGGTGCGCCGCATCGGTGGAGCTGTTGATCACCTGCTTGACCGCCGCAGTGATCAGCATGCCGATGAGCCCGCCACCGTTGTTATTGCCTTCCTCGCTGGAAGCATGTGCCGAGCCGGTCCACAGGGTGGTGCCGGTGCGCAGGTCCACCAGTTTGGCCGAGGCCGTCACGGAGGTGTCGCTGGAGATCAGCATGTACTTGGTGCCGTAATTGGTGACGGTGATGTACAGCGCCGCGTCCGCACCAAAGATGTCATGCAGCTTGGCCGGCGCCACCGCCTGGATATCGTTGGCGGTGGTGAGGCCGTTCTGGCGGAAGGTTTCGTCCACCAGTGCGATCGGCAACACGTAGTAGCCAGCTTCGGCCAACGGGTAGGTCACTTGCGAGACCATGCTGTAGGACGCCTGCACTTCCGGCGATTCATTGATCGGCGGTAGCACCAGGATCGACTTGGGCCGCGCCTGTTTATAGGCCGTGTAGTCGATGGTCTTGGGGGCTGCGCAACCGCCGAGCAAGGCCAGGGCCAGCAAGGCGCCAGTGAGTTTCAACAGGCTCATTTGGTTGCGACTCCGGTCTTGGCGTTTTTCAGCAAAAAGTCCATGTACGAGGCAGACTCGGGGAACAGTGCCTTCTCGGTGCGGAATTCCTGCACCATCTGGTCATCCTTGCCCATGCTCAGGTACAGCATGCCCAGGTGGGCGTGGTAACCCGGCGGGGCCTTGCGGCCGCTGGCGTTGATCTTCTGCAGATCCCGCTCCAGTGCCTCGACCTGCGCTTCCTTGGGCTCGCCCTTGAAGTATTCGTAAACCTGCGGCTGGTAGCTTTCCCATTGATACAGCGGCTGGGGCGCCGTTTGGCACCCGGCGACCGTCGCAACTGCTGTCAGCATCAGCGCCAACTTGACTGCCTTGCTCATCCTTGTACTGCTCCTTGAGGTGCTACTGATCAGTTGCGCGGGTTCCAGGCGCCGGCGTTGATGCCGTCGACGAGGCGGTTGATGGCTTCGCGCATGGCCAGGTCCAGGACCTTGCCATTGAGGGTGGAGTCGTAGCTGGCGGTGCCGCCGAAGCCGACCACTTCACGGTTGGACAGCGCGTACTCACCGGCGCCCTGGGTGGAATACACCACCTCGGAGGTGCTGATGTTGACGATGTTCAGCGCGACTTTGGCGTAAGCCACCTGGGTCTTGCCACGGCCAAGAATGCCGAACAGCTGGCGGTCGCCGGTTTCCTTGCGGCCGAACTCGGTCACATCGCCGGTCACCACGTAGTCAGCGCCCTTGAGCTTCTGCACGGTGCCCTTGATCGCGGCTTCCTGGGAGATTTCGCCCATGTTGTCGCGGTCCAGCACGCTGAAGCGGTTGGTCTGCTGCAGGTGGGTAATCAGGATGGTCTTGGCCTGGCCACCGAGGCGGTCAACGCCGTCGGAGAAGATGCCGCGCATGTAGCTGGAGCGGTTGTCGAACTTGCCCACGGCAATCGGCACGCGCACGCCGGAATAGGCGACGTTGGCGCTGGCGACTTGTTCCACCGGCATCGCGCGGTTGCTCTCCGTGGCACAACCGGCCACGGTCAGCAGCGCTGCGGCGGTGAAGCCGGACAGCAGGATTTTTGACAGTGTTTTCACAGGGTGCTCCTGGGGTAAAAGTTTTTGCAGCAAGTGAACTAGCGGGATGGGATGTTGCGTAAATCATCGACGATGAAGCGGCTCAACAGACCGGTGTAGAACGGCTCTACGTTGGCGTTGCCACTGCGGGTTAGAATCCCGCCGACCGTCTTGAGGTTCTGCCAATGCCCAACCGCGCCGGCAGGCATCAAACCTTCGCGCGCCTGGGCGAAGTGCAGGACTTCGGTATCGCCTTTCCTGACGGTGACTTTGTAGTTGAAGTCCACACCGACCAGGTACTTGTTGTCTTCGATAAGCGGGCTGACCAAACCGCCCTGGGTGTCCTGAATACGCCGGGCGTAGATCACGTCCATATCCAGGATGTAGTCGGCGGATACCTTGCTGGTGGCGTAACGCTTGGCCTTGAGCAGGCGATCGATCAGGTCGACGCCCAGTTGCTGGCGGACTTTGTCATCCGGCAAGAAGCGCTCGTTTTTACCCCTGACCTCAACATCGAAGTTGTCGAGCCAGTAGGTAGCCGTCTTGGGAATAGTGACCGGCGCCGGGGAGATGTAGTAATCCGGCTTGGAGGCACAGCCCGCCATGAGGCAGGCCGCGAGAAATACGGCAAACACACGCATGTCTGAATTCGTCCCTGAAAAGTATCGTGCTTTAAACAATCGCGGCATTTTACGGAGTTGAAAGCCGTTCTCAAGCTGTTTTACAGCCCGAGCGGCGCCGTTTTACCGGCGCTTTGGCCTGCAAGCCCGACAAGCAGCGCTAAGGCCTTGTCCGCAAAACAAAAGAATGATGGCTATACGCCATCTCCCTGCCTGCGTATTGATCACAACCGTCTTGGCCAACCTATCGCCCAGGCGTGTGTGCGACGCCATGAAGATCCACACCCAATCGATGACCACCAGCGCTCCGGAGTTGCGGGCGTAGATCTGCGCCCCCCCTTCCTCAATCGTGCCCGTGTACCCTGCACCAACCGCCATCCCATACCCGCTAAACCTAGCATTCGAACCTCAGGCGTCATGGAAGTCTCATACCGATACGCGCCCGAACGGCCCATGGCATAGGGCTTCAACACGTCAATTCAAACCGACCTTGAGAGACCGTTCGGACGACCAGGAATCCTGGCCTGCCTGCAATAGCGGCTCGGCAGGAATACGGTATTGACCGAATGCGGTGACTACGGCCTGGTCTACCTCAGCGTTGCCCGAGCTTTCGATCAATAGGATTTTCGGCACATTCGAACCCGACTGGCCTTGCACTTGCAGCGTCACCGGCGTGCTCGCGCTGCCGCGTTTGATTTGCTTGTTCAAGGCAATCTCGATGTCCAGTGCCGTACGATTGAGGCTCTTGCGACTGGTGTCAGCCCAGACATCGTTGTAGCGCTGTGTCTGTTCAGGCGTCAGCATCGGTCGTTGAGCGCGAATGCGCTGAAGGCCTTTCCAGGCAACATCGCCGGCATGCTGGCTGGCCTCCACGTAACACATCATGGCCCCGAACAGATCCTGCGGGCCGCCGCGACCCTCTTCCATCAATCGGGCCAAGGCGAGTTTGCTTTTGTCGCTGTCGCTGTTGGTCAGCGCCAACTGATAAAGCCGTCGCGCCTCCACATCGTTGCGCACTTGCCCGTGGCCCTCCTCGGCCATGCGCGCCAGTCTCTCGTAACCGACGCCATCCACGGCGGCGACGGACTCGTAGAGCGATCTGGCCTTGGCAAAATCTTGTGGCACGCCACCACGACCAGATTCGTACAAACCACCGAGCGCAGTCTTACAGCGCATGTTGCCGTTATCGCTGGCTTGACGAATGGACTGAACCTGATCTGCCGTGAGGCTTTTCTCGCCCTCGGACAACATGCATTGAACGTTGGCCAGGCTCTGTTCAAAGGAGCTTGCTGGCCTGGAAGCGTGACACCCTGTGACGAAGCCCGTGATTGCCAGTAGAACAATTGCCTTTTTCATGTGATGCGTCCGTGGAATCGGAAAATAGGGGCAGCCCAGCATTAACGCACTCGCTGGCTTATTTGAGCTCTTTCACCAAATACCCACTGGAGATCTGCGTAATCCCCGTGAGCGCGCGGCGTAACGCCTCGGGGTCGGTGCGATAGGTGAGCGGCGTGTAGCCGTAGACGTTCTGGCCATTGAACGGCGTGACCGCTTCGCTGGTGCGCCAGACCATTTCATCGCCGCGATTCATCTGCGCCAGCACATTGAGGGTGGGGTACACCACACTGCTGAACCCTTGGGTCAGGCGAAAGCCCCACTCGGCCACGGTCAGTTGGATCTGCGCATCAGCGGGTTCGTCATCACCCACCACTTTGAGGGTTGAGGTCTTGGCCAACGCATCGATAAAGCCCTGTTTGAGCAATACGCCCAAATCGATTTTTTCAGCGTCCATTACCGTAAGGATCGCTACCGGCGTCGGCATCTCGGCCAACTGCCCAAGTTTCATACCACCTGCAAACCCCGCGCCGCTCAACGCAGCCGTGCCCAACTTGGATGCACCGCTGGCCATGCCAACGCCCGCGCCAAGCCCGGCCCCCAATGCTGCGCCCCAGGCTTGCTCACGGCCCATGTAGACCATTTGTTGCGACTCCCACTTAACGGGCAGCACCTTGACCGTCTTGATCTGGGCGCGGTGTTCGGGCGTAAGGGGGTGGCTGACGCAACCGCCGAGGATAAGGGTGGTAAAGAGGATGAAGAGGAGGTTTTTCACATCAGTCCTTGAACGTTTTCGCAGGGTAAAAAGTGACTGCCTGCCGGGCCTGGAGCCCAGCAGGCTTCAACGGTTCAACTCACTTGCTTTCTTTTGCCACGGTGCCCAGGGACGCATCCTTGACCAGGTAACGGCCTTCGACGTCGCTCAGCACTTTAAGGCTGTTGCGTGCGATGGCGAAGCCCATTTCGACTTCCTGCTTGAGGTAAACCACCTGACCCGCCTTGACGTCAATCGGCATGTCCGCCCAGTTTTCAGCCTTGGAACTGATCACGTGCTTGCCCGGTGTCACGAAAAAATAGATGTACTGGTTACCGCGGTTGTAACCCATCTCCGAGTCGGCTTCCTTGTCATCCAGGAACACGTTGAAGCGGACCATCATCCCCACGTTGCTCGGGCGGACCACATACACCAAGCCTTTATCGGCGACAGCAGCCTTAGGCAACGAATAGTCCGCCACATCGGCCTGCATCTTCTCCACCGACGGCGTCGAGGAACAGCCAAACAGCGTGGCCAGGGACAGAACAACAGCGGCCTTGCAGAACAACTTGATCATGTATTTCTTCCTTGTGGGTAGCGGTGGGGCGGTTTCGAAAACGCCGACGACGGCCGGTTCACCTTTTTTCTGATGCGTTTGGCCATCGCCAGTGTGTCGGCAGTGGATGGCATTACATGAGGCATTGTGCCATCACCTTGAAGCCTTGCGCGGTTTTGTAAAAAATGTGGTCTGACCTGATGTCCTCCGGTGAGGCCGGCGGTGCTGATATGAAACAGGCTGCTGCCGACGTGCTGGAGAAATAGAGTAGAAAGTAGGGGGAAGACCACAATTAATTTAACTGTCTAGTCCGGAAATAGGTTTACACCTGTTTCAGGACTAGACAAGTTTGCCGCAGAGGCCACTTAGGCGCTCTTACCGAAACCCAATAAGAACCCCGTTAAATAAATAACAAACGACACGCTCGCCAGGACTGTCCGCCCTGCAGGGTTTGCATTTTTACGCTGTTCAGGCTCAAATAAGCGAGTAGGAAAGTGCACAGAACATACCGAGTCCGTGGCAATAACAAAGACATGTTCGATCCGTCGAAAATCAAGGAGCGGCAAACTAACATCGAACTTCCGCGAACTCAAAAAATCGAGTTAGTTGGAAATTCGCACTAGCTAATCACTCAACCCATTGACTAATAACAACTAAAAATAATCAAATAGAAAAACTACTTGTCATCGAAGGTATTATTCCGACCAGCGGCAGCACTATTGATCGCGGCCCGTCAGAAACTTGCAAATAGCCATTGATTAGCCATCAAGTTCTCGCCGAGATAAGTTAGTACCGGAAAAAGAAGAAACGTTCGTGACGCTTTTGTGATTTGGATCCCATTTGTCGGGATTAAGCCAAATCGTTCCCACCGTGCATGGGAACGATCCGATGCGCTCTTTCTCAGCTGGCGTCTTTGTTCTGATCCTTGCCAGGCACCAGTGTGAGCCCCGGTTTTTCCACGTCGCGGGAGATATGGGATTTCACTTCCGCCACACCGCCGTCATCGTCGTTATGGATCACCAGTACCCCAGGTCGGCGCAACTGTTCGAGGTCGCCTTCCCCCAGGCTGAAGCTCTCGCTCAGGTTCTGGTCGCTCAAGGCCTTGCCCTCGGCGCGACGCTGGGCGAACTTGCGGCCTCGGCGTTGCTGGTAGCGCGCCCAACTGATCAGGATCACGGCGTTGAACAGGGCGATCCACAGGTAGATCTGCAGGGTATTGAGCGCGGCAAAAATCGGCGCCTCAAGCCGCGGCCCCCCGTGGGTTTCCAGCATCGAGGTGATCCCCCGCGCCAGCAGCCAGATCAACCCGGCCCAGGCCATCAGGGTCAGGAGCACATCGATGATCCACATCACCGTACGTTGGCGGGTTCTGACCAGTTTCATGATCAGGCCTCCTCTTCAGTGGGTTTGATGCCGCGATCCGGACTGACCCAGCGCGCACGCTTCTGATGCTGGTTGAACAGCACCTTGGGAAAACTGACCAGGGTGGTGAACAGGCTGACCAGCCAGAACACCATCGGGTACCACACGGTCCAGAACAGAGTTTTCCACAGGTCTTTCTCGTAGCGGCGGTCGATCATGATGCTCACCGCAAACTGCACCAGGCACACCATCGCCAGTACCAGCCCGGTAAAGGCCGGCGGTACCAGGGAGTCCACCGCGATGGCCTGTGGCAGCGGAATGAATTTGCCCACGCCCCAGAAGATCACCGACAACAGGAAGGTAAAGGCCCAACCGGTGGACAGGCAGTATTCGAACAACAGCGGCCACAGGTAGCGATGACGCCATTGCCAGATGCCACGGATATTCTTGAACAGCACTTCGGCGCCGCCCTGGGCCCAGCGCAGCCGCTGTTTCCACAGGCCGCCGACGGTTTCGGGCATCAGGATCCAGCACAGGGCACGTGGCTCGTAGAAGATGCTCCAGTGATCGAGCTGCAGCTTCCAACTGACATCGATGTCCTCGGTGATCATGTCGGTGCTCCAGTAGTCGATACGGTCCAGCGCCTTTTTACGGAACGCTACGACCACACCCGACACCGTGAAGATTCGCCCGAACACCCGTTGCGTACGCTTGATCAAGCCGATGATCGAAGAGAACTCACCCACCTGGACCCGGCCGATCAAGGTCGAGCGCGTGCGGATACGTGGGTTGCCGGTCACGGCGCCCAGGCGCGGGTTATCGAGCATCGGCGCGACCATGTAGGCCGCGGCGTTTTTATCCAGCAACGCATCGCCGTCGATGCACACCAGGTACTCGCTGCGCGCGGCGACTGCGCCCATTCGCAAGGCCACGGCCTTGCCCTGGTTCTGCGCCAGGTGCAGCACGCGCAAGCGTGGGTTCTCCAGCGCCAGGGCGTCGAGTACCTCGGCGGTGTTGTCCTTGGAGCCGTCGTTCACCGCGATCACTTCGATGTTCGGGTACAACTGGCCCAGCGCCGCGTGGATGGTGTCGGCCGCGTTATCCCCTTCGTTGTAGCAAGGGATGATGATCGAGATCAGGGGGTTGCCGGCCAACGTTGGCGCCGGTGTGTCTTCTTCCCACGGCCAGTGGCGCTCCCAGTGCAGCCAGAAATACAGGCCGCCTGCGATCCACAACGCCGACATGAACAGCGGGTAGAAAAACACAAAGTCCATCAGGAACTGCCCGGTGACCAGGAAGATCAGGCCCAGGGGCACGCCCAATACCAATGCCAGCACGAATAAAGCCAGGAGTCTGTCGAACATGGTCAAGGGTTCCATTGGTTGGAAAGGGCCGGACGCACAGTCTTCAGGTCCGGGGAGTTTTCCAGGAAGTTGTCCGGGTAGTAACCGAAACTCGTGACACCCTGGCGCTTGAGTACACCCATCCATTCAGCCATCTGCACGGCATCGATATCGGGCGCGGCCTTGGTTCGCCAGTCTTTGGCTTGCAGTTCGAATACGGTGCGCTCCAACGCGCCAGGACGCGCCGTGACCGTCGCCACCAGCTTCTCCAGCCAGGCATTGGAGGTCTTGTACTCCTGGCCTTCCATCAACGGCATGGCCATGGGCGCGGTCCAGTCATAGGTCTGGAGGAAATCATCGAGGTTCTGCGCGAACCAGGCTTCGCTGCCTGGGTTGAGCATAGGCTCGGCAAAGATATTGCGTGCGGTCTGCACCTGCGGCCCACCGATGGCGCGGACCTTGGCGGTCAGCTCATGGGTGAAGTCGATCAGGTAGCGGCTCTTGAAACGCGTCCAGCGCTGCATCACCGCCGGGTCGGCGCGCAGGGCCTCGATCGTGTTCGGCAGGCCGTTGGCGGCATACGCCTTGAGTGCCGCGGGGCTGGCATCTTCAAAGTCGTTGAACACCGCATCGTCGTGGTAGAGCACGCCGTCAAGGTTGCTGTTGCGGGCCAGGTCTTCGTAGATCTCACCGATGATCTTGCGCACCTGAGGGTCAAACGGCGACAGGCGTTGGTATTGGTCCGGGTCCGTGCCCACCTTGCCGGTTTCCGGGTCCCAACGGGTCACGCGCGGCAGTTTGGGGTCGAGGGCGAAACTGAGCACCGGCATCCATGCATACACACTGGCGTGGGCACGGGTGCGCAGTTGCCAGGCGACACGGTTGTACAAGTCGGCACGCACCGGCAAGTGGCGGTTGGGGAAGTACAGCTCATGCACCAGGCCGTCACCCTTGGGGTCGGCAAAGGCTTGCAGGAACACGGTGCCCGCGCCCATGTCCACCACGCGTTGCACCAAACGGTCGAGGTTGCGTGCCTGTTGGGCCGGGTCCGGGTCGTAGACGTTATCCAGGTCCACATGCAACACGCGCAGCGGCGCCTTGGCCTGCACCGCAACGATGCTGTTGGCGAAGTGCTCGCCATCCGGGTCGGAAGCCACCAGGAAGCGCGGGCTGTTCATCAAGTCATTGGAGCTGTCGAGGCCGTCTTCCAGGGTCAGGGCCATCTTGTAGCCCTGCTCGCCGACAATCGCCAGTGAAGTGCCCTTGGCTGCACCGTAGGGCCATACCCACACCCGTGGTTTCTTGCCGGTGACTGTCTGGATCTTGTTGGAGATCGCCACCACATCGGCACGCATCCGTGCATCGAACTGCGCCTGGCTTTCATAACGCCCCGTGGCCGGGTCAAAGCGCAGCGAGGTCGCCGCCGGCTCCAGGTTGCCCTGAGGGTTGGCGAGGATGCCGGTGTGGCTGGCATCGGTGTGCGCCGCGATTTCCACCAGGCCCGACTGGGACACTTCGCGGATCTGCTGCCAGGTGAGGAACTCTCCACGCGGCCGTGGTTGGCCGGCAAAGTCCACGGGCTTGTTCAGCGGCGTATCGATCCAATAGCCCACGGGCGCCAGCAACGCCGGCCAGTGGTAGGCGCGCAGGATCGGCATCACCCGCGTGTAAAAGCTGGAATAGCCGTCATCGAAGCTGAGCATGATGGCTTTGGGTGGCAACGCCGGCCCACCGTTGCGGGCCGCCAGGATCTGGTCGACGCTGACCGCCTGGTAGCCGTTCTCGCGCAGCCAGGCCAACTGTTCGATCAAGCGCTCGGTGCGCACCGCCACCACCGCCTGATCGGGGTCGCGATCCTCGACGTCGTGGTAGGCAATGCCCAGGAAATGGTTTTTCGGCCACGGCGCTTCGTTGGCCGGTGTCGGCCGCTCGGCGGGTGGAGTGAAAGGCGCGGGTTGCTGGGCACAGGCACTGGCCAGCATTACGCCCAGGATCAACAAGCAACGGCTGAGGACGGTCATGGTCAGGCTCTTCTAGAAACGGTAAGTGAGGTCGACGAGCAAACGCAGGTCGCGTTCGCGATCACCGTCGTAAGGTCGGCTGATCAGGCTCAGGTTGGCGCCGGCGTCCAGTACATCGTTCCAGCGAAAACGTTGGCCGTAGCCGACCAGACCGATGCCACCGGTGGAGTAATCCCGCTGGCTATACGTACCCGCACCGACCTGGAACTGCTGACTCCACTGGGTCTCGTAGCGGTGATAGAGCACATGGTTGATGTTGAGGACCGGCAACACGGTGAAGTCCGACTTCGGATTGAAGTAGACCGTGTCTTCCTTGCTGTTGCGACTGGCGCCGACTTCCAGGCCCAGGTCCACTTGCACTTTTGACGAGCTGTAGAGGCCTTCGCGGCCGCTGAGCAAGGCTTCGAAGCGGTCGTTGCCGTCGCTGAAGTGGGACGGGCTGAGGGTCAGTTTCCACTCGCGACTTTCGTTGGCACGCCAGCGGATGAAACCGCTGCCGCCATTGGCCGTAACCCCGTCATTCAACGCCCGCAGTGGCGTGGTGGACAGGAGGTAGCCAAGGCTGCCGCCGTATTGCCAGTTGTCATTGATGTCGCGGGCAATCGACACGGCGGCGCCTTGTTTCGAGCCATCGCCGTAGGAGTGGTTGGAGACCTCGGCTTCAATAGTCATGTCGCGGGTTCGCCGCTCCACGCCGACAACCTGCCAACGGTGCTGGCCGGTGCCCTCTTCGAAATCGGCGCGGGCATAGCCGGCACCGGCGAACACGCGCCAGTCTTCGTCGATGGGCGGCGTGTAGAGACGGCTTTCAATGCCCCAGTCACGACTCCCCGAGACCGCACCCGCATCGCCGTTGTTGCCGCCGCCGAAGCTTTTGCCGGTATAGGCCTCGACCCGCAGCTCGGCCATGTCATGCACATCGCGCAGACGACTGAGGCGCTGCACCTGACGGTTGTCCGGGTTACGTGCGACCACGTCATCGGTCAGCACGTCGAGCTGGCGCCACTCCTGCAAGTCCATGGCGGTGTAGGCCTGGCTCACTTCCAGGCCAATGTCGCGCGGGGCCTGGGCTTCGGTTTCCTTGAGAATGCCTTCGGCGCGCCGTGGCAAGTCGCGGGCGCGGTACATGTCGGCCTGGGCCAGGCGCAGGCCGACATTGCCTGGGGCTTTTGCCACCAGCGCTTCCAGGCCGGCTTCGCTGCCCGGCAGGTCGCCGCCGAAGACGCCAGCCTGGGCTGACAGTTGCTGCGCGTCCATCCACGCATCGCTGGGGTTGCCGATGGGCAAGCCCTTGAGTTCGACCCGTGGGCTTTGGCTTTTGGCCAGGGTGTTGGCGACCTCGCGAGCGTCGTCGGCTTTGTCGCTTTCCTGCAAGGCGTAGAACAACGCGGTGGTGTCTTCGACCCGATCATCGGGTTCGGCGTCGGGTGCACTCAGCGCCTGGCGGTACAACGGCTCGGCTTTTTCCGGCTGGCGTTGGTCGAGGTAGGACGCCGCCACCCAACGCACGGCATAGGTGGGCAACTGCACACCTTCGGCCTTGAGGGTTTCGTACTCGCGGATCACGTCAGCGGTGCGCGCCCGTGCCTTGAGCGCGCCCAGGCGGTCGATGCGCCAGGTCAGCACGTCATCATGGGCCGTGGCGTCCGGGGTCCAACGGGCGAGGAGCTGGTCGTAGCCCTGCAAGGCCCGGTCAGCGATGACATAGCGTTCTTTCTCGCTGCGCGTGGCGAACTCGGCCATGCGCACGCGCTCGGCGGCCAGGTCACCTTCCAGGCGACGCTGGGTCACAGGGTCCACAAGCCCCGGACGCTGGGCCGACAGGCGCAACGCAGGTTCCGGTAAACGGGCCTTTTGCAGGGCGACGATGTATTCGCGGGCCACTTCAGGTTTGTCGCCGGCGCGGATAAACGCCTGGTCGAATTCATGCAGCGCGTCGAACTGCAAACCGGCGCGCGTCAGCGCGTAGCCGAGGGCCATGCGCCGGTTGGGGTCATCGGGCTTGGCGGCCACCAGCGCGCGGGCGCGCTGCACCGCCTCGCTGGCTTTACCACCGTCAGCCTGAGTGAGGGCCAGGCCCAATTGCAGATCGACATTGTTCGGCTCACGCAGCAACGCCTTGCGATAGACCGCCTCGGCCTGCGCCCACTGCTTCTGGTTTCGATACGTGCGCGCGACCGTGGCCAGCGCCTGGGCGGTCAAGTTGCGATTCTGCCCCTGGGCCTCGTACACCTTCAGCACTTCGGCGTCCTGACCGGCCCAACCGGCGATCACCACATGATCACTGATCTGGCCTGGTGTCTGGCGCTCGGCAGGCAATTGGCGCAATTGAGTAAGGGCGGGTGTGAAGTTGCCGTTGCGCGCCTGGATGATCAGGGCGTCATAGGCCGGGTCGGCCATGGCAAAGGTGGGCATCAGCAACTGGCTGCACAAGGTTACCCCGATGAGCAGCCGTAACCGGCCTGAGGCACTGAGTGGAATGTTTCGCAGCATATCGTGAGCTTCCTTACACACGGAAAGCTGTAACGATAGGTGGTCCTGAGCGATTTGCATCAGGGCGTCGGCGTCTCGTGACCCGACCTAGCTTTCCTGTAGGAACTATCCCCGACACGTGTACGAAAAAGAACAAATCAGAACAATTGTTCAGAATTGCGTGCACACCTGAAAAACGAATGGGGGAGCGGGGTTACAGGCAATAGGGCGGACCGGACGACACACGCGCCGACCGTTTGACCCTTATCGCCTGCAACCCCGCTCCCCCATTATTTATTTCTGGGCGATGGCGAAATCTTTACTGCGCGCCGCCGACCGCGCCGACTTTGGACATCACGAAGCCAATGAACTGCTCGACGGTCATCTTCTGGCCGTTGAAGGTCACTTCATTGTTGGCGTAATGCAACTTGGAAACCACGTCGCTGCCCACCAGGGTCGCCAATTGCGTGCCAACGGCCATGCCGCTGACCATTTCGCTGGCCATCTGGGATTGCTGCTCGATGGCTTTAGGATCGGTCACGCCGCCAACCTGGGCTTGCAGGGCGGCAACGTCGGCGATCATCGGCTTGGACAGGCTCAGGTTGGCGTCCAGCAGCGAGACCATTTGCTTGCCCAGCTCAACCGGCGGCAATTCCATGGAGGTCGGCTTGGTCAGGTCCAGCACCAGGTTGAACTTGCTTTCACCGTGGGTGGTTTTCAGCGACAGGTTTTCCAGCGCCAGGTGCGGCTTGGCGGCCAGCAACTGGTTGACGTTGGCTTCGGCCAGGGCTTGCTCGGCTTCGGTCAGTTGCAGCTCCGGCACCGGTTGGCCGGCAGCAGCAGCGGCTTGCACTGGTTGCATCTTGTCCTGGTACAGCTTGGTCAGCACCAGGCCTGACGGCACATCGATGTTCTTCAAACTCAGGGCCATGGCGGCGGAGCCGACTGGTTTGCCCTGGTAGCCGATCTCGTCGATCTTGTAATCGACACGGCCGGCCATGTTGTTGTCTTTGACCTCGCTGGAGTCTTTCTGCTCGAAGCCTTTAAGGGTCAGCACGGCTTTCTGCGGGCCGAAGGTGAGCTTGGTGTCGCTCAGCTCCACGGTATTCTGCCCGGTGTAGAAGCCGAAGGTGGATTTCTCCAGGTTGCTGGCGACGGTCAGGCCAGCGAACTCAGCATCGAACGGCGCGCCATTGGCATCGACCACCGCCAGCTTGAGGCTGTTCATGTAGCCATCGACCTTGACCTTCTTGCCCTCGGCGGTGCTGTCGAAGTCCAGGTTCAGGCCGGAGAAGCTCGCAGAAGAGGTGTCGTCCTTGAACTCCAGCGGCAGCAGTTCAAGGTTACCGCTCACCGAACGGCTGTAGCCGATATTGGCCACGCCTTTGAGTGGCGGCACGTCTTTGGCGGCGGCGAACCATTTTTCGGTGGTGGCGTTCTTTTCCAGTTCGTAGTGACTGGTGGCCATGACCGGCAACCACTTCAGCGACACCAGGCGCGAGAACGGCAGCGGGCCGTGTTCGATATGGTCGACGATCAGCAGCTCGGGGTTCGGGTTCTGCTCGCCGAAGAACGAGCCCTGGCCCTTGAGGCGATAGTGCGCGGTACTGCTGAACAGGCCACGGTCCAGGGACACCAGCTCCAGGGCAACGGTGCCGTCGACACCGGCCATGGAACGTTGCAGTTCCTTGTTGGCGTCCTGCACGGCGGTTTGCAGTACCGGCTCCAATTGCTTACCGGTGTACCAGGCACCGCCTGCACTGACGACGCCCACGGCGACAACGAAACCCAAAAGAACAACGGCTGGCTTATTCATGAAGTGACCTGATCAAATCCTGTGAGAAGTGGGCTGTCTTCCTTGACCCCCGAAGGGATTGGCTCAAGCCCGCCGAAAACGGGGGAAGATTAGCACTGGCGGCCGCGAACGGCCCAGCTTTTCAGAGGGATCAGTTCAGTAGTAGTTCAGGAATACTCCAGCTCAATTTCATCCAGTTGGTGGTCGAAACTCTTCAGCCGCGCCGTCCAGGTGTACACCAGCACCTCAAATTCGCGGTGTATCACGGCATTGCCGGGGGTGTCGGCCTTGGGGTCGCAGAAGTCCAGTTGGTAGCGCTCGCGGGCCATCTGGGTTGCCACATCGGACAATTCCCGCGCGTTATTCAGCCAATGCCTGCCGTCGGCGACTTGCCGATCGAGGACCACGCACTGTTTTTTCAGGACTTCGAGGCTTTTTTCCAGGGGGGTGCCGGTGAGGTCACCCATGACTTCCTGGAAGGTCCGCCCCGGCTGCCAATAGCTGCCCCAGAAATAGCGATCGAACACCGTCTCGACCCGGCGCAGTGCGACTTTGGTGTCCCAGATCGCCACACGGGTCTTGCCTTGTTCAAGAAGCTTCTTTTTCACCCGTTGATTTTGGTAAGAGGCCCAGGCCACGACGCCGATGGACAGGGTGCCGATCACCAGGCAGGCGCTGTCGAGAAATACCATGGCCTTGTCGAGTTGGTGAGCCAGCATGACACCGTAGAAATAGGTAGCCGAGAGCAACACCAGTGCGAAACACACGCACCAGAAAGCGGGAGCATAAGGGTTTTTCATTATTGGAATCCCCATGAGCAAACGCGAGCAGTGACAGGTAGAGCGTCACGGCGCTCCACCTGTCAAAGCATAGTCATTCGCTCAGGGTTTGCCGGGCTGTGACGCTTGCGTTCGTCCGCTTTCCCAACCACCGCCCAGGGCCAGGAACAGATCGATCTGGCTCATGGCAACCTGGGTATTGGCGGCGGCCAGTTGCGCGCGCACATCGGTGTAGGTGCGGGTGGCCTGCAGGTCGGCCAGGAACGACGCACGGCCAGCCTGGAAGAAACGGTGGGTCTGGTCCGCAGCCTCCCTGGCAGACTCGCCGGCCTCAGCCAGGGCGTCACGACGTTGCAACTGCGCGGTGTATTGGGCAAGCCCGGTCTGGGTTTCGCGGATGGCGTTGAGCACCACGCCGTCGAAGTGCGCCAGGGCGCCCTGGGTCGCGGCTTCGGCTTCGTGGATACGCGCGCGTGCGCCGTTGGTCGGCACCGACCAACTGATCAGCGGGCCAAAGCCCCAGCGGTTGGTCGCCGGTGCGCCCAGGTCATCGAGGATCCCGACAGTGCCCACCGTGGCGCCGATGCTGATGTCCGGGTACAGCGCCCCGGTGGCCACGCCGATTCGCGCAGTGGCGGCGGCCAGTTGGCGCTCAGCCTGGCGGACATCCGGGCGCCGCTTGAGCAGGGTCGCGCCGTCGCCGACCGGCAGCAACTGGGCGATGTGCGGCAGTTCGGCGCACGTGCCGGTGCCCGCCGGCAGTTGGTCCAGCGGCTTGGCCAGCAGCATCGACAGGCGGAACAGGCCGGCCTGGCGTGCCGCTTCGTAGCGCGGCATGTCGGCGCGCAAGGATTTGTATTGGGTCTGCGAACGGGTCACCTGGGTTTCATCACCCCGCCCGGCGTCGCGCAGGCGCTGGGTGAGCTTGGTGCTTTGGGCTTGCAGGTCGAGGGACTCGTTGGCAATCGCCAGTTCTTCGTTGGCCGCACACACCTGTGTATAGGAACGCACCACATCCGCTACCAACGTGATGCGGGCGATGTCGGCAGCAGCCTGGGCCGCATCGGCGCTGGCCTGGGCGCTTTCGATGCCGCGCTGCAGGGTGCCGAACAAGTCGAACTGGTAGGACGTGCTGATGCTGGCGCTGCCAATATTGGCCACTGGGACTTTTTCTGTCAGCAGAAAGGCTTCGCCCGACTCTTGCAGGCGCTGGGCCTCAGCCTTGGCGCCGGCGCTCCAGCCGCCTGCGGACTCCGCTTCCTGGGTCTGGAAACGCGCGCGTTGCAGGTTGGCGGCGGCCACACGCAAGTCGGTGTTGGAGGCCATGGCCTGGCGTACCAGCTCGTCCAGGCGCGGGTCTTTATAGAGTTTCCACCAGTCCGCCGGCACCGGCGCCGACACCACGTTATTGCCTTCACCCGCGAGCGGCCCTTGCAGGTCGCCACGGTTGACGGCCGACGTTTCCGGCAACTTGTAATCCGGCCCCACCACCTGGCAGGCCGACAGCAACAACCCCAGCGCAGCGGTTGCCAGCAGTTGCTTCATGGCTGGTCTCCGTCTTTGGCCTTGTCGCCGATGATCGATACCGTGGCAGTGCGCCCGGCGATCATGCGGAAGTCCGCCGGCACATCATCAAAGGCGATACGCACCGGAATCCGCTGGGCCAGGCGCACCCAGCTGAACGCCGGGTTGACGTTGGGCAGCAGGTTGGAGCCGCTGCTGCGGTCGCGGTCTTCGATACCGGCGACGATGCTCTGCACATGGCCACGCAGGCGGGCGTTGTCACCGATCACGCGGATGTCCACGCCCATGCCGACGTGGATGCCGTCGAGCTTGGTTTCTTCGAAATAACCATCGATATGGAAGGAATTGCTGTCGACCACCGACAGCACCGGGCGACCGGCGGTGACGAACTCCTGGGTGCGCGGCGCACGGTCGTTGACGTAACCGTCCACGGGGCTGCGGATCACCGAGCGGTCGAGGTTCAGTTGGGCGGAATCCACCGTCACCTGGGCTTCGGCCAGGGCCGACTGGGCACGGGCGACGCGGGACTGGCTTTCTTCCAGTTGCTCGCTGGGCACCAGGTTGCCGAGGCCACGGTTACGCTTGTACTCGCGCTGGGCCTGGGCCAGGGTTTCCTGGCGGTCGGCCACGGCGGCCTGGGCTTGGCGCAGGGCCAGCTTGAAACGGTCCTGGTCGACGGCGAACAGCACCTGGCCCTTGGTCACCAGTTGGTTGTCGCGCACGGCCACCCGCTGGATCAGCCCGGACACGTCCGGGGCAATCTGCACGATGTCGGCACGGATGTGGCCGTCACGGGTCCAGGGGGCAAACATGTAGTACATGACCATGCGCCACACCACGACGATCGCGAACGTCACGATCAACAGCGTCAGGACTACACGGCCGATGGTCAAAAAAGGTTTTTTCATGTCATCAGGTATCGACTGAGTGAGTCCACCGCGCCCAGCAACAGCGCGTAGAGCCCCAAATTGAACAATGCCCGGTGCCAGACCAGGCGATAGAAGTGGACGCGGGTCAATAGCCCATGCACCACCAGGAACAACACGTACGTAATGCCCATCAGCACCAGCAGCGTGGGCAGGAACACCCCGCTGATATCCAGATCACCGATCATAAAGGCGCTCCATCAGGTAGCGGCGCTTCCATTTCGGTGCCGCCAATAAATTCCACGCCCGGCAACAGCGACAAGCGCAGCCCGGCCAACGCATGCAGCAGGTGCAGGCGAGTGTCGTCTTCGTCTTGCAGGCCCTGGCCGTTGAGGGCGCGGCGCGTGCGGTCCAGGGTCATCAGCAGACCGCTGGGCGCCGGCAAGCGTTCACCGGCCTTGAGGCAAGCCTTGAAATAGCCGCCCACGCCTTCCACCACCTGGTTGAGCAGCACCCTTGGCACGCCGAGGATGCGCGGCGAGTAGGCCAGCAGGTCGAGCAGGTTCAGCGCCACGCGCAAATCGCGCAGGGCGGTACCGGTGTCCTGGTTGATCAGGGCCAGGCGCGGCAGGTGCTGCATCAAACGGTCGAGCATCTGCACGGCCATGTGCCGGTGTTCGGCCAGGGTCGCGGGCTCGGTAAGGCTGACGATGTCGCGCCAGCTGAAACGGGTCAGGCGCTTGGCCGCCAGCTCAGCGCCGAAGGGCCGTGCGATCAGTGTCCACACAAACGCAAACAGCAGGCCCACCGGCCCCGCCAGGTTGACGTTGGCGAAGTTGAGGAAGTCCGCGTCATAGGCGCCCTGGATGCTGATGAACGACGAGGTGTTCACCAGCGTCAGCAACATGCCCAGGTAGAAACGCGGCTGCACGGTGAGTGTGCCAATGCAGATGAACGGCACCGCGAACGCCAGCACCAGCATCGGGAAGTCATGCAGGTTGGGCAGCACCAGGAACAGGTAGAGACTGGCGAACAGCACCGACATGGCGGTCCAGAAAAAGAACCGGTAGATCTGCGGCGCCGGGTCGTCCATCGAGGCGAAAAAGCTGCAGGCGACGGCGGCCAGGATCACCGCGCTGCCGCCGTCAGTCCAGCCGAGCAGGATCCACAGCACCGAAGCGACAATGATCGCAGTGACGGTGGAGAACGCCGAGTAGAACATCAACCCACGGTCGAGGAACGGCGTGAGCCGGCCCAGGCGCCAGTGACGGTACACGGCGCGCCAGGTGTCCTGGCTCTCGCACTGAATGGCGACTTGCAGGCTGCGGCAGTCTTGCCACAGGTCGATCCACTCCGCGAGGCGGTATAGCGCATTGGAGAACAGCAGCGTGTGGCGGTCGTCCAGCGCTTCGCCCTGGGGTTGAGCGGCATCGACCTGGTCGCGCAGCGCGCGCCAGCGCTCAAGGGGCGCTGTTTCGGTGGTGCTTTCCAGCCAGGCGTTGGCGGCTTCCAGCAACGGCGTGAGCTGATCGACGAACTCCGGTGCGCGGTGTTCGATGGCGTACACCGCGTCATCCAGGGCATCGATCACCGGCAGCAGGTGGATCATGCGCCCGCGCAATTCCTTGGTATTGCGCACCGTCTGCGGCCGTGCGCCCTCGTGGGGCAACTGGCCGATCATCAATTCAAGGGTGTTGAAGGTGGCGACCATACCGCCGCGCAGGGTGCTGATTTCTTCAGGCTCGACTTTGCGCGTGAGAAAACGCTGGCTGTAGACCTGGGCGTCGGAAAACCACTTGGCCACCGAGCCATCGAATACCGGCATCAGCCGGCGCGGCCAGAACATCGCGCCCACCACCGCTGCCACGGCGATGCCGAGGAAGATTTCTTCGGTACGCGCCTCGGCTACATCCCAGACAGCCAGGGGGTTATCCACCACCGGCAAGGCGATCAGCGGCAAGGTATAGCCGGCGAGCATCAGTGCGTAGTTGTTCGCGGTACGCAGGTGCATGGAGAGAAACAGCAAGGTGCCCGTCCACAAGGCAATCACCACCACCAGCATGTAGGGCGACTGCACGAACATCGGCACAAAAATCACCGCCGCCGCCGCCCCCATGAACGTGCCGATGGCGCGGTACAGCGCTTTGGAACTGGTAGGGCCGACAAACGGGCTGGACACGATATACACGGTAGCCATCGCCCAATACGGACGCGGCATTTGCATAAGCATGGCGATGTACAAGGCAATCATCGAGGCCGCGAAGGTACGGACACCGTAGAACCAATCACGGGCGGGCGGGAAACCGGTAAAAAATCCGTTCAAAGCGACGCCGCCTCGAAAGCGCGCAGCACACGCAGCGCGGCTTCCATATCACCTTGGGTCATGTCGGCCAGCACGTCCTTGCGCAGGCGCACCAACTGCGCCTCCACCGCTTGCACCAGCTCACGCCCACGCTCGGTGAGGCTCAGGGCCTTGGCGCGACGGTCGTGGATATCTTCGGTACGGCACACGTAGCCGTCGGTACACAGCCGATCGAGCAGGCGCACCAGCGACGGGCTTTCCATCCCCGACGCCTGCGCCACTTTGACCTGGTGCACACCGTCGCCCAGGCGGCCGATCATCAACAACGGCACGGCGCAGGCTTCGGAGATGCCATAGCTCACCAGCGTGGTCTGGCAGATTTTGCGCCAATTACGGGCGCCCACCACCATGCTGCTGCTGAGGTTCATCTGGAGTTGTTCGAGGGATTGAGGCACTGGAAAGTTCGCATACAGTTAGTTTGCTAACTATCAATATGGTGGATGGATCCAAATGCGTCAAGTTTTGAAACAATTTTGCGGATGGGTGGTGGTAGGGGTAAGTAAAGCGGGTTTGGGGGTGGATGCAGCATTTTCTGACGCTGCAAATGCCTGTGGGAGCTGGCTTGCCTGCGAGGCGGTGGTCCAGTCGAGATAGAGGCCGACTGGCACTTCGCAATCGCAGGCAACCAGCTCCCACAGTTCGATCAATTTAAGTTTCAGGACTGCTGTTCGCCTGGCCGTCCAGGCGGTGTTGGATTTCGCCCAACATGTCCAAGCGCCCTATTACTCCCCTATTAACCTCAGGGTCTCCTCCTCGATAAACTCAAACACCTCCTCCGCCACGCTGTACTGAAACTGCTTGCGCCGATGCTTCGAAACCTTGCCCTCGTTATCCAGGCACATCATCACCAGCTTCGACAGATCACTGCCACGCACGTCATAACGCTGGTTCACGGCCTTGATCACGCGGTCGTAGCGGTCGAGAAACTCGGTTTCTTCACGCAGTTCCACTTCCAAGGCGCGGTGGGCCATTTGCAGGGTGAATCCGACGCAGCGGGTGGCGTCCCAGTAGCGGTAGATCGAAGGGTGGCCGATGAAGTCGAAGGCCATTTGGTCGCCGTCCAGCCAAGTGACGTTCCAGAATTCCCGCGAGGGTTGGGAGAAGGCTTTGAGGGCTTCCAGATAGGCTTGCTCTTCATGTTTCATCGCGACGGAAACAGGCAGCAACAAGCCGTTTTCCAGTGCACCGTAGTGACAGAGCGTCTGATGGATCAGGAAGCGAGAAAGGCGCCCGTTACCGTCCATGAACGGGTGCAGGAACACAAAGCCGAAAGCAGTGACAGCAGCCGCGACCAATGGATCAACCTCTCTCACAGGCTGATTGGCGAATGCCATCAATTCTTCCATCAGTTCCTGACAGAGCGCCGGCGCAGGCGGCACATAGCTGACGCCCGCCGCGCCACGCAGGCCGTTATGCAGGTGGTTTTGTTCGTGGCGAAAGGCGACGGCTTTATCGAAGGGGTTGGAGACGGTGCTGTTTTGCAGCTCGACCAGGTAGTCCTCTGTCAGCAGGCGGCCTTCATGAGCCTGGCGTAAGAGTTGTACGAAGCGGCGGGATTTCTCTTCACTGGGTTGTTCTTTTTCGATGGCGAACGAGTCGCGGGTTTCGTGGAGATAGGCCCACTGGATCGCGCGGTCCATCATTTCGGGTGGGAGCGTGGCCATGAAGGATTTGGCGCGATCCAACACATCTAGCGCCAATAACGCATCCACCTCAGGTGTTCGCTCTACGGTGGCGCAGTAATGCAGAGAACCCAACCCGTTGAAATCCACCCGCCAGCGGCTATTGCGAATACTGGGGCCGGTGACATAGCGTTCGGGATCGAACAAGGCAACGACACGCCCTCGCACCGGGACAGCATGATCCAGAGTCTGTCCGGTAAAACCTTCCCATAGAAAGCAGGCTTTACGAATAAACGCACCATTGGGGGAGGCTGCCAACCCAGCCAGAAATGGCTCCGGACCAAGACGTTCAAAAACCTGGGCAAGTATGGCGAGATTCACACCCTCATGCTTGAGTGCGAACAGCACGTGCTCAAACAGGGCATGTTGCGCAGGTGCGACGGCATGCGGAACCGCCAGGCAGTTGCCGATCAAGGTGATTCTGGTCACGGGTTTAATCATCGCGACGCGGTGAGGCGGGATGACTTTTAAATCCAGCGATTCGCAGAGATGGGCATATCCGACTGTCGCCAAGGTGAGCTTCCCCAGAAAAAATTCACTTGAGCGATTAAAGCCCAGTTTTTTTTACCTCTCACCATTTTTTTTTACATTATCGTGTTTCGGCAAAATTTTTTTTACACCCCTCGCCCACCCCGCAACATCAGATTCAACTCATCCACCACCTCAGCCCAATCCGCATCCTCCAGAATCTCCTCGCGCAAAAACGCCCTCTGGCTGTCCGTCCAGAAAAACGCATCCGCCAGTTTCAGCTCCGGCTTGAGCGGCGAATGAACCGCCACAAACTTCTCGATACTCACCGGGTCATGCGGCAGACCCAGCTGTTTGAACAGTGACGGCAAGCTATGCACGGGCGATTCCATGATGGGCTCCTGATAGAACGGCATTAACCCAGTCTAGCGGCAGCCCTCGGGTTGCGCCGACGGTATGTTGCACACTACGAACAAGCGCGCCCTGGCACCGCCGCCATCCTGACGACTGAGTTCGCGCCAGCCTTCGGGCAGCGGGGCGAAATCGTCCGGTGCTTCGTTGCTGCTGATCAGCCACACGCGGCGGGTTTCGGCGGGCAGTGCCGACAGATGGTCGAGGTAGATGCGCCCGCCGTCCTGGTCGACCAGGGTGCCGAAGCCGTAGGCATTCGGCCGGGTGGGCGTGCCGTCGGGTTTTGGCGGGGTGTAGAGCTGCAGTTGGGCGTCGGTCTGGTCGTAATACACGTAGCTGAGGTACCACATCATGTCGCTGAGGACGATGCGGTCGTCTTCCTGGTAATTGCGGTTGACGAATTCCACCGGCACGTTGAACTGGTCGTGCTCGTCCACGGTGAAGTTGTTCTTCAACCCCACCAGTTCAACGCCGACAAACAGCACGAACAACGCCGCCCCCAACAGTGCAAACCGAGACGGCAGGCGGTCGATAGCCATCGCCAACAGGATAGGCAAACCCAGGGCGTACACCGTCAGGTAACGCTCGATAAATACCGGGGATATGAACGACACGCCGTAGACCAGCAGCAGTGGCAACAGGAAAAACAGTGCCAGGAGGCTGGCCGGTCGGTGGCGTTCGCGATCACGCCAGGCCGTGATGGCGACGACCGCTACCAGCAGCAGCGGAAACAGCCAGAACAGCGGCGCCCAGAAGCCGACGCCTTCATCCTGGAGCACGAACTGCCAGATCATCGACGGCAGGGAGAACAGGCTGACCGGCTCTTCCCAGCCAATGTCGCCGCCCACCTTGAGTTGTTCGACGTGTTGCACCAGGTCCAGCAGGTTCGGCAGCCACGGCAGGTACAACAGCACAATCGTCACGTTGGCCAACCACCAGGCCGGGCGCAGGATAAGGCGCTGGCCGCGCGGCGCCGCGCCACACAGCACACCCAGCCAGGCCCAATGCACCAGCACGCACAGCGCGGTGAAATAATGGGTGTAGAAACCGGCACTCATCAACACGACATACGCCGCCAGATAACGCGTGCGCTCGGGTTGACGCACCCAGTACACCAGCGCCAGCGTGGCGCCCAGCAACCACACGCCCAGCAGCGAGTACATGCGCACTTCCTGGCTGTAGCGCACCGCTGTCGGCAACAGCGCCAGCAGGATCCCCGCCAGCACCGCCGCCCGCCGACTGGACAGTTGCCGGGTCAACCAGATGCCCAGGCCCACGGCGACCACACCAGGAATGGCGCTCATGCCGCGAATCGACCAGATGCTGTCGCCGAACAGCTCGATCCAACCACGCAGCAGAAAAAAATACAGCGGTGGGTGCACGTCGTGCGCCGCGTGGAACCACAGGTCTCCCAGGGCGTATTCACTGAGCAGCAGGCTCGAGCCCTCGTCGCCCCATATCGCTGCCGACGTCAGGTGGTAAAAACGCAGCGCCATGGCCAGCGCCAGGATCGGTACCCACCATAGTCGGCTGATCCAGCCGGCGCCTTCCCACGTGAGGCGATTAAGTGCGGGCAACGTCCCGACCTTTTCGTTTTGCTCTACCACAGACCGACGCACCTCAATTCCCCTGATTGCCCAAGCGCAAACACCGCCACTCTAGGACAAAAGCCCCGGATCCGCTGCTGGAATCGGACAAATCAGCAATTTGTGCAGGGCTTCTCCGAAGCGACCCCAGGAACACGCTATTATTGCCCCCCTCCAAGGACTCAGGATCAAGGACACGTCATGCGCATCGGTTTTCTGTCACCCCTGGCACTGGCACTGCTCGCGGGCATCTCCCAACAGGCCCAGGCCAGTTCCGACGACTCGTGCTACCCCGACTGGCGGGTCTCGCGTGACAGCCTCGACTCGTGCAGCAACCTGCCCTTCCTCAGCCCGGGCAACGACAGTCGCGTCAACCTGCGCCTTTTGCTGGCGGATAAAAAAGCGGCGCCGCTGACACCGAACGCCTTGAGCGAAGACGACCTGGCCCAAGGCTTTGGCCCGGTGCCCTTCCCGGTCTACCGCCTCGCGCCCATTCCCAGCACAAACGAAGAACCCGACAACAAGCCGGACGACTCGCGCACCGCCGAACTCGACACCTTGCTCCAGCCCCTGGGCATCAAGCGCGACGAATACAAAACCGCAGGCGAAGCGTTCCTCAATGGCGAAGGCAGCCGCTGCCGCAGCAATGATGATGACAGCGCGACTGCGTTTATCCGCCAGGTGATCAAGGCTGACATGCCGGCGGCCGAGCGCGAGTTGCTGGTGAAGGCGCGCTTGCAGTTGCTGACGGCCTGCGCTTGGGAAGGCCAACTGGTGGACGCCCAGCAGATCCAGTCCACCGACGGCCAACTGTTGCGCACTTACCTGCAAGCCGCGGCCGACTTCTACAGCGGTCGCTTCAGTGAGGCCGAACGTGGTTTTGCCGCCGCCAGCAGCAGCAACGTGCCTTGGCTGCAGGAAACTGCGCTGTACATGACTGCGCGCACCTCATTGAACCAGGCCCAGGCTGAAGCCTTCGACGAATACGGCATGCCGCGTCTCGAGCATGTGGATAAGTCTGCCCTGGGTGACGCCGAAGCAGGCTTTCTCAACTACCTGAAAACTTATCCACAGGGCGATTACGTAGCCTCCGCCCGTGGCTTGTTGCGTCGCGTTTACTGGCTGGCAGGCGACAATGCCAGACTCGCCGAGGCCTACGCCTGGGCGATGACCCAGGCCACTGACGCGCAGCGCAATGTGTCGGTGGATGAACTGGTGGAGGAAGCCGACCTCAAGCTGTTGATGGTCAATAGCGAGACCGTCACCACGCCAATGATCCAGCTCGTCAGCGACCTGATGGTGATGCGCGGTGGCAACCAGCCTGCCCTCTCCCGTGCCGACCTGGAGAAGCAAAAAGCCGCGTTCGCCAGCGAGCCGGAACTGTATGACTACCTGCTGGCGGTCAATGCGTTGTACAGCGAACATCAACCGGACGCCGCCTTGAAGCTATTGCCCCAAAGCGTGCCGTCGCACCTGAATTACTTCGCCTTCAGCCAACAGACCCTGCGCGCCCTGGCCCTGGAAGCCAAGCAAGACTGGAAAGGCGCCGAAGCGCTCTGGCTGCAATTGCTGCCACTGGCCAAACTGCCGCTGCAACGCGACCAGTTGGAATTGGCTCTGGCGATGAACTACGAAAGCAGCGGCCAGTTGGCCAAGGTGTTCGCCGCCGACTCGCCGATCAGTGCCAAGCAGGTGCGCAACATCCTGCTGCGCAACGTGGCAGGCCCCGAGCTGCTGCGCCAGCAGATCGCCCAGGCCAGCGACCCGCCGGAACGCCAGACCGCACAATTCGTGCTGCTCTACAAAGACCTGCTGCGCGGCCAGTTCGCGACCTTTGCCGAAGACCTCAAGCAACTGCCGACCCAAACACCGGAAGACAAACTGGGCACCAGCCTGGGCTACGTCTACAGCGCCAGCCAGACCTTGAAGCTGTTCCAGTGGAATGGCGACAAAGCCGAATCCGGCTACGCCTGCCCGAGCATCGCGCAAACCGCCGCGACCTTGCAGGGCGATGGCAAAAACCCACAGGGCCTGAACTGCCTGGGTGAGTTCATCCTGCGCAACGGCCTGGACGGCATGCCACTGGAACAGGCACGCGCCGCCGGCAGCCTGGGCAGCACCGCGTCGGACTTCAAGGGGGAAACCTTCTCGCGCCTGGATGGCTACAAACAGGTGATCGGCAACGCCAAGGCGCCAAAAAATGACAAGGCCTACGCACTGTTCCGCGCCATCAACTGCTACGGGCCGTCGGGCTACAACAGTTGCGGCGGCGTCGACGTGGAGCCGGCCGTGCGCAAGGCCTGGTTCCGCCAGCTGAAAACCAGCTACGCCGACACCCAGTGGGGCAAATCGCTGCAGTACTACTGGTGAAACACCTTTGGCTAGGCTTGCTGTTGCTGGCAAGTCCGGCCTTCGGCGCCGTTGACGCCCGCGACTATGACGCCTTCTGGCTGTGGAGCGGCGTCACCCCGCAACCGGTGCTCAAACAGGCGAAAACCCTGTACATCCTGCAGGGCCAGATCAACTCCACGCGCCGCGCTCCCCAGCGCAGTGTTCAGATGATCGCCCAAGGCATCAGCGTGCCGCGCCTGACCCAGGGCGACATCTGGATTGTCTATCGCGCCCACACCCTGCACTGGCCCGAGCAGGTCTACAGCCAACTGCTCGGCCAGGTGCAACGCTGGCGTGACGCGGGCAACCCGGTGGTCGGCATCCAGATCGACTTCGACGCCCGCACCCAGCACCTGCATGAATACGCCAGCTTCCTGCGCGACCTGCGCCAGCGTTTGCCGACCGACCTGCGCTTGAGCATCACCGGCCTGATGGACTGGAGCAGCAATGCCGACCCGGCCGCCATCGCCCAGCTCAAGGGCGTGGTGGATGAGGTGGTGGTGCAGACGTACCAGGGGCGCCACAGCATCCCGGATTACGCGGCGTACTTGCCGCGCATGAATCGGCTGGGGCTGCCGTTCAAGATCGGCTTGATTCAGGGTGGGGAGTGGGCAGAGCCGGGGTATTTGCAGGGGAGCGAGTGGTTTCGGGGGTACGTGGTGTTTTTGCAAAATCCGTAACCTGACCCGCACGCACCGTCTGCAATGGATACACCGATTCCCAGCCGCCACCCAACGCTTTGTACAAGCCAACCATCGCCAGCGACACGCCGGTCGAGCTTTCCACCCATTGCTCCTGCGTGGCCAGCAGCGCGCTCTGCACGGTGAGCACGTTGACGAAATCCACCACACCTTCCACGTACTGCTGCTGTGCGGTGCTCAGGGCAATCCGGTTCTGGCGCACGGCTTCGGCGAGGCTGTCGCGGCGCAGTTGGCTGGCGTTGTAGCGGGTCAACTGGTCGTCGATCTCATGCCAGGCACGCAGCACGGTTTGCTGGTACGCGAGCGCCGCTTCCTGTTGCTGGGCTTCGCGCAGGTTCAACATGCCTTGCAGGCGCCCACCATTGAACAGCGGCAGGCTGAACTGCGGGCCGAAGGCAAAGGCACGGGAGCCCCAGGAACCGAAATCCGAGAGTTGCATGGCCTGGGAGCCAAGGCTGCCGGACAACGTGATGCGCGGGTAGAAGTCGCCCTTGGCCACACCGATGCTGGCGGTGGCGGCGTGCAGGCGTGCCTCGGCCTGGCGAATGTCCGGGCGGCGCTCGGCCAGCTCCGACGGCAGGCCGATCGCGACCTGACGCTGGGTTTGCGGCACGGCGGCGTCCTTGGACAACTGCGCGTGCAGGGCCTGCGGCGGCTCGCCCATCAACAGGCTGAGGGCGTTGATCAGTTGGTCCTGGCGCTGTTGCAGGTCCGGCAGGCGCGCTTCGATGGCGGCGACCTGGGCGGCGGCTTCGGCGACGTCCAGATCGGTCGCCACACCGTCCGCCAGGCGCAACTGCGAGAGCTTGAGGCTGTGGCGGGCGACGTCGAGGTTTTGCTCGGTGACGGCGCGGGTGTTCTGTACACCGCGCAGTTGGATGTAGTCCTGGGCGGTCTCGGCGAGCACCGACAACAACACCGCGCGGCGGTCATCTTCGGCCACTTGCAGGGTGGCGTCGGCGGCTTCGGTTTCGCGTTTTACCCGGCCCCAGAAGTCCAGCTCCCAAGAGGCTGAAAAGCCCATGTCCCACTGGTTGAACGCCGAGCGGCCGTTGTTGCCGGACGGGTCGCTCAAGCCTTTGCCGCTGTTGCGTTGGCGCAGGTAGTCACCGTTGGCGTTGACGTTGGGATAACGTTCGGCGGTGGTTACCTGGCGCACGGCGCGGCTTTGCTGCAGGCGGCTGCTGGCGAGTTTCAGGTCGAGGTTATCGGTGAGCGCACGCCGTGTGAGGGCCGAGAGTCGCGCGTCGTGGAACACGTCCCACCAGCGCTCCTGCAAAGGGTCGCTGACGGCACGGCTGGCCGCCTGGCGGCCCTGGGGCTCGCTCCACTGCGCTACCTGCGGGCTCTGGGGTTTGTGGAAATCCGGACCGACCGTGCAGGCGCTCAGGCTGATGAGGCTCAAGGTGAGCCAGGCCACTCGTTTCATTGCTGGGCCACCTCACGCTGCGTCGCCACTGACTGGGTGTCGACGCTGGCTTCCACCGACATGCCGACCCGCAGGCGCTCGGTGTGCGCCTGGTTGGGTTCGAGGACGATCTTCACCGGAATGCGCTGCACCACCTTGGTGAAGTTACCGGTGGCGTTGTCGGGTTTGACCGAGGCAAAGGTCACGCCGGTGGCAGGCGCGAGGCTTTCCAGATGGCCGTAGAGCAACTCACCGTCAAGGCTGTCGACGCGCACCTGCACGGCCTGGCCGGCGTGCATATGGGAGAGCTGGGTTTCCTGGAAGTTGGCCACCACGTACGCCTCTTCCAGCGGCACGACCGCGAGGATCTTGCTGCCCGGCGTCACATAGGCGCCCACCCGCACCGCACGCTCGCCGACCATGCCATCCACCGGCGCGACAATGCGCGTGTACGACAGTTGGTAACTGGCCAATTCCAGCGCAGCCTGGGCGCGCTTGAGCCCACCTTCGGCGGCGTCGCGCTGGGCGGTGAGGATTTCCACTTGCTTGCGTTCGGCCGCCAGCACCGCCGTGGCATTCGCCAGCCGCGCGGTGGCCTGGTCGATGCGGGTCTTGGCTTGCTGGGCGTTCTGCACGGTGCCGGCGCCGACACCGGCGAGGTGGTTGTAGCGATTGAGTTCGTGTTCGGCGAAGGCCATTTCGGCACGGTCCGCCGCGACAGTGGCCTGGGCCTGGGCGATCACCGAGCTTTGGCGCTCGAGGGTGGCGGTGGCGTTTTTCAACTGAGCCTGCGCCACCAGCGCATCCGCATCGGCAGCCTGGGCGGCGGCGCGGAAGTCGCGGTCGTCGATCAGCGCCAGCAGTTGCCCGGCCTTGACGCGCTGGTTGTCCTCCACCAGCACCTCTTTGATGAAGCCGGCCACACGCGGCGCCACCAAGGTGAAGTCAGCGGCGACGAAGGCGTCGTTGGTGGTCTGGCGCTTGCTGCCGAGCACGCCCGGCGCGACCAGGTACACCAGCACGCCGACGGCGAATACCGCGATAACGGAGACGGCAATTTTATCTTTGCGTTTCATGAGCAGTCCTTTCAATCAAGTCGGTGCACGAGGCGGAAAAATCCGCGTGGGCATCCAGAAAATCAGCAGGATCAACGCCACCGCGACCGCGGCCATGACGTAATAGAGATCCGAAGAAGTCAGCACCACGGCCTGCTCGTGCAGGCGGTGCGCCAGGCCAGGCGCATCGCCGTCGGCCAGGGGTGAGTTGCCCAGGCGGTCGACCAGCATGGTCGAGTGAAAATGCAGGCGCTGGGTGGTCAAGGTATCGAGCACGCCGGTGGCAATCACGGCGGCCAGGCCCTTGATGGTGTTGAACCAGGCCGAGGCGAACGGGCCGTCCATGGGCTGGATGCTGCCGGTGGAGAGCATCAGCAGCGGCAGCACGGCCATCGGTTGCCCGAAGATTTGCAGCAGGTACAGGCCGTAGAAATCGTCGCGAATCCATTCCGAAGTGAGATGCGCACTGCCCACGCAGCACAGCACCAGCATGCCCAGGCCGATCCCCAGCACCCAGCGGCAATCGACCCAACGCAGGTTGCACAGCGCCGCCACCAACGGCAGCGCGATCAATTGCGGGATCGCCATCAGCAGCATCACCGGCGCGGTTTGCAGCGGACGATAACCCTGAACCTGAGCGAGAAAACTCGACGGGATGATGATCACCGAGGTCAGCACCATCAGCACGCCCGCCAGCACAATCAGGGCGAACGACAGGTTGCGCAGACCGAGCATCTGCAGCTTGAAGAAGGGTATGGGCTGCGACCACTCGTTCACCATGAACAGCACCAGCAACACACTGCCGCCACCCAGCAGGAAGGTGATCAGGCCTGACTCGAACCAGTCCAGACGGTTGCCTTGCAGAATGCCGATGACCAACATGCAGATCGCCGGGAAACCCAGCAGCAAGCCGCGCCAGTTGAACTGCCTGAAGCGCTCCAGGCGCAGTGGGTCCTGCGGCAGCCCGTAGGCCACGGCGACCATGGCCAACAGGCACGGCGCGACGATCTGCCAGAACGCCCACTGCCAACCGACATACTCGGTCCACAGCGCCGCCAGCGGCGTGCCCAGGCTCGGGCCAAAGGTGGCGGTGAGCGCATAGCCGGCCAAGCCATAGAGCTTGACGTTCGCCGGCAGGAACCGCAGCGCCACGGTCATCAGCATCGGCGGCAACGCGCCGCCGGCCAGGCCTTGCACAGTGCGCAGCACCAACAGGCTTTCGTAGTTCGGCGCGAATGGGCACAGGATCCCCAGCACCGTGAACAGACCGATGGCGCACAGGGTGAAGCGGCGCAGGGAAAAGGTCACCGAACACCAGGGCGCAAACGCCATGGCCGACACGGAGGTGGCGGTGTAGGCCGCGACCAGCCAGGTGCCTTCGTCGAAACCGATGTACAGCGCGCCGCGAATATCCGCGAGGGCCACTTTGGTGACCATCTCGTTGAGACCGGAGACCAGCACCGCCAGCAGCACGCCGACCAGCCCGATGATGATGCGCGGGCTAAATACGGGCGGGGTCATGGCAGTGGGCTTGGCTGCGGCCTGGAGTGCGGGGGCAGCGAGGGACGTCATGAACAGGTAACTCGGAATGGTAAATACCCGAGCAGTTTAATCAGGCGCAAACATGCCAAAAAGTTACTTGTTGGCAGGATATAACTGCACCAGACGCAATCCTGAGCTCACTCTGATTTCGTGTAGGAGCCGGCTTGCCGGCGCCTACAGGGGTCGTGGGTGTCAGGTGGGCTGGGCTTCTAGCCAGGAGGCTTGGCAACTTTCGCGCATGGTTTCGCGTAGCCATTTGTGGGCGGGGTCTTTATCGAATCGTGGGTGCCAGGACTGGGCCAATACCAGCGTCGGCAGCGAGATCGGCAAGGCGAATGCACGCAGTGGCAGTTTCAGCCGATTGGCGCTCAACAGCGCTTCCTTGGGCACCGGCAGCAGCAGGTCGGAATCCGGCAGCATGAACATCGCGCCGTGGAAGCCCGGGGCGATCATCGCCACGCGGCGCTCCAGCCCCTGGGCATTCAGTGCCGTGTCGATCGGCCCTCGGGCGATGCCGCGCCGCGAGATGCTGATGTGCGAGTAGCTGGCAAAACGGGCCGCGGTGATTTCTTCGTCGAACAATGGATGGTCTTCCCGCGCCAGGCCGACGAAGGTGGTGGAGAACAGGTTCTGCACCTTCACTTCGGGGCTGACCGGCATGGTGTTGCTCACGCGCAAGTCAAGGCGTCCTTCACGCAGGGCCTCGTCGTCGGTGTCGCCTTCGGGCACGAAGCACAGCTCGCACAGTGGGGCCATGCGCTCCATGGTGTCGAACAGGCGTCCGCCATACACACCGATGAAAAAGTCATTGGCGCGCACGCTGAAGCGGCGGCGCAACGTACTCAGGTCCACTTGGTCCGCCGAGCGAAACAACAGCGCCGCCTGCTCCACCACGTTGCGCACCTGGCCTTGCAACTGCAGCGCCTTGGGCGTGGGCACCAGGCCACGACCGGCACGCACCAGGATCGGGTCGCCGACGGCGTCGCGAATACGCGTCAGGGTACGGCTCATGGCCGCCGGGCTCAGGTTCATCCGTCGCGCGGCGCCGACCACGCTGCCCTCGTCGAGCAACGCGTCGAGGGCGACCAGCAGGTTCATGTCCGGTAGTTGCATGCCAAGCACTCGTGATCAACAGGGCGTGAATTGAGCGCAATCGTAGCAGGCTTTACAGGTAACGCTTCACGTTGCGGGGCAGGTAGTCCGCAAAGGCGGCTTTGGGATGGGCCTGGCATTTGCGCACGATGTCCGGCAGGGCATTTTCCAGTTCGTCGGCGCGGGTCAGGCCTTCGTTGTAGTCGCTCTTACCGCTCAGCGCCGGGAACATCACCGCGACTCGGGTAATGGCAAAGCTCTTCATTGCGATCAAGGGGCGCGTGGGATGTTCGCGACGGAACTGGCTGACTTCTTCGGTCAGCGCGCTGCAGGATTGGTAGGTGGTCTGGGTAAAGGTCAGTTGAGTGGTTTCCTTTCTCACCGGTTCGGGTGTGAACACCATATCGTTTTGCGCCTCGAGCACTGCGGGCCGATCGGCCTCTACCGTCCAGGGCTTGAAACGCCATAGCGTGGCCGCCGCCACGGCGGCTTCACCAAACGCCGGCTTGGTGGCGCTGAGCGCTTTGACGTCGCTGACCGTACCGTCGTTATGAATGTTCAGGCTGATGCGTGCGTGCCCCTGGGTGGCTATCAGGTGGCTGGGGTACAGCGGCTTGGACATGGTGACCACTTCAGGCACGAATTCCGCCAGAACCGAAGTCGACAAACACAAAGCCGCCGCCAAAACAAAAAACCGCATCGTCGTAAATCCTTTTACCGGGCACACCTGACGCCAGGGCGACGTCAGATTTGGCCGGCATTATCGGGTTCACGGCGGACAAAGAGCAATCATTCCTGTTTAGCGCTGCATGCCCCAGCGCTTCACGGTCATGCGCTCGAACGTATCAAACACCAGGTTTTCCACAAGCAGCCCGATCAGGATCACCACCGCCAACCCGGCAAACACCTTGTCGGTATACAGCTCGTTGCGGTTCTGGAAGATGTACCACCCCAGGCCACCCTTGCCGCTGGTGGCGCCGAATACCAGTTCGGCCGCGATCAGCGTGCGCCAGGCAAATGCCCAGCCGATCTTGAGGCCCGCGAGGATCGACGGCAGCGCCGCCGGGATCAGGATGAACAGCACAAACCGCATGCCCTTGAGGCCATAGTTGCGCCCGGCCATGCGCAGGGTTTCGGACACGCCGAGGAAGCCTGAGTAAGTGTTGAGCGCCAGCGCCCACAACACCGAATGCACCAGCACGAAAATCAGGCTGTTCTGCCCCAGGCCAAACCACAGCAGCGCCAGCGGCAGCAAGGCAATCGCCGGCAGCGGGTTGAACATCGAGGTCAGGGTGCTCAGCAGATCGCGGCCCAGTTGGGTCGATACCGCCAAGGTGGTCAGGGCGAACGCCAGTACGATGCCGATCAGGTAACCCTTGATCAGCACCACCAGCGAGATGCTCACCTTGCTCAGCAGTTCGCCACTGAGCAGGCCGTCGTACAGTGCGTGAGCGGTCTGCAGAAAACTCGGCAGTAACAGGTCATTGTTCTGATACCGCGCAACGGCTTCCCAGAGGATTGCGAGCACGATCAGGATCAGGCCCTTGCGCAGCCAGCCTTGTTGCCACAAACGTTGGCGCAGCGGCAGCTCGCGTTCCACGGGGACACTGAGCAACGGCTCGAGGGTGATTTCGTATTCCTGGCGCATGGGTTGTACCTTCAGTAAGCGATGCGGATATCGGCGAAACCCAACTCACGTTCGGCCTCGGGCGCTTCATCGAACAGCAGGCGATGAATGCGCCGCGCCGACGCCTGGAAGTCCACACCGCCGAGGCTGTGCAGGTCGTATTGATGGCTGTGGATTTCCGCGCGCACCCGCCCTGGATGAGGCGACAGCAACAGGATGCGATTGCCCACCACCAATGCTTCTTCGATGGAGTGGGTGACGAACAACAGGGTGAAGCGCACCTCTTCCCAGAGCAGCAGCAACTCTTCCTGCATCTTGCGCCGGGTCAGGGCGTCGAGGGCGGCGAAGGGTTCGTCCATCAGCAGGATTTTCGGCTGCATGGCCAGGGCTCGGGCGATGGCGACGCGGGCTTTCATACCGCCGGAAAGGGTGTGTGGATAGGCGTCGGCAAAGGCCGTGAGGCCGACTTTGTCGAGGTAGTGCAATGCACGTTCTTCGGCTTCGGCGCGCTTCAGGGTTTTCGAGGCCAGCAGCGGAAACATCACGTTCTGTTTGACGGTTTTCCACGGTGGCAGTTGGTCGAATTCCTGGAACACCACGATACGGTCCGGGCCCGGTTGGTCGACCTTCTGCCCCAACAGGCGGATCTCGCCTTCGCTGGGTTTGATAAACCCGGCGATGGATTTGAGCAAGGTGGACTTACCGCAACCCGAAGGTCCGAGCAGCACATAGCGGTCGGCCGGGTCGATCTCGAAACTCACCTGGTGGGTGGCCCGCACCACGCGCTCGGGGGTGCGGTATTCCAGGCTGACGTTATCCACCGCCAGCAACGGGGCAGTGGTGTGCAGGTTGCTGGCCGTGTGGCCTTGCAAGGGCGCGTTCATTTCAACTTCCTTGCAGGGGCTTGGCGTCCTGGAAGAAATAGTCCTTCCACGATTCAGGCTTGTTCTTGATGGCGCCGACGCGGTAGAGGAATTCCGCCAGCGGGTAGGTGTTTTTCGGCGTGACGCTGAATTCGAACTGCGGGTTGTCGATGATTTTCAGCAGCTCGGCGCGGTCGATCTTGGCTTTGGTGACGCGGATGTAAGTGTCGGCCGCGGCGCCTTTATCGTTCTGGGCGAACTGCGCCGCTTCGGTCAATGCCTCGACGAACGCCTTGTAGGTTTTCGGGTTGTCGTTGCGAAATTTCTCGGTAGCGAACAGCACTGTCGGCGAGTTCGGGCCGAGCAGGTCGTAGGTGTTCAGCACCACATGCACGTTCGGGTTGGCCAGGGCCTGGTCCTGGAACGGCGGGTTGGAAAAGTGCCCGGTCAGTTCAGTGCCGCCAGCGATCAGCGCTGCGGTGGCATCCGGGTGCGGGACGGCAACGGTGTATTTGTCGAGACGATTGAATTCCTTGTCACCCCATTGCTTGGCCGCCGCGTATTGCAGGAAGCGTGACTGCACCGACACGCCCACCGCCGGTACGGCAATGCGGTCCTTCTCGGTGAAATCGGCGATGGTCTTGACCTTGGGGTTGTTGCTGACCAGGTAGTACGGGAAGTTGCCCAGGGAAGCGACAGCCTTGACGTTCTGCTTGCCGTGGGTGCGGTCCCAGATGGTCAGCAGCGGGCCGACACCGGCACCGGCAATGTCGATGGAGCCGGAGAGCAGCGCGTCATTGACGGCGGCGCCACCGGACAATTGGGTCCAGTCGACCTTGATGTCGATGCCTTCCTGCTTGCCGTATTTCTCGATCAGGTTCTGGTCGCGCACCACGTTGAGCAACAGGTAGACGATGCCGAACTGCTCGGCAATGCGAATCTCACCTTCGGCCTGCGCAGCCGCTGGCGCGACCAGGCTGCCGGCCAGCAGGCTGATACCCAGGCCGACGGACGCGGCCAGCCGTGCAAATGGAATGTTCCTGGACATGGTCATGCTCCGAATCAGAAAGGCGCATCGCCCTGGATGGTGGTGCGGTACAGTTTGCGGCGCAGATAGCTCGGGCAACCGGCGGCCAGGTGGATCAGCGAGCGGTTGTCCCAGAACACCAGGTCGTGGGGCTGCCATTGGTGGCGGTAGATGTTTTGCGGCAACACGCTGTGGGCATAGAGTTGGGCCAGCAGGTCGCGGCTTTCGTCTTCCGGCAGGCCGACGATACGGGTGGTGAAACCTTCACTGACGAACAGCGCTTTGCGGCCGTTTTCCGGGTGGGTGCGCACGACGGGGTGCACGACTTCCGCTACCTGGGCAAGCTGCTCGGGGGTCAGCGTGGGGCGCCAGTTGCCTTCGAATTTGGTTTCGCTGTAGCGCGCGGTGTAGGAGTGGGCGGCACTGCGGCCTTCGACGGCTTTGCGCAGGTGCTCGGGCAATTGGTCCCAGGCTTTGTGCATATCGGCGAACAGGGTGTCGCCGCCTTCAGAGGGCAGCTCCTGAGCGTGCAGCATCGAGCCCAGGCTCGGCAGTTCTTTATAGGACAGGTCCGAATGCCAGAATTTGCCCGCGTCACCCAGGCCGATGGATTGGCCGTTTTCGATGATGTTGGAGACGATCAGGATTTCCGGATGGTTGGCCAGCAGGAACTGTTTGAGCACGTGGATCTGCAGCACGCCGAAGCGACGGCTGAAGGCGATCTGTTGCTCGGGAGTGATGCGTTGGTCGCGAAAGACCACGACATGATGGTCCAGGTGCGCACGGTGAATGCGTGCGAAATCTTCGTCGTTAACCGGACGGGTCAAGTCCAGGCCGATGATCTCGGCGCCGACGCTGCCGGGAAGTGGGCGAATCTCGAAGGTTTGGGTGGCAGGGATCGCTGTTGGAACAGTAGAGGCGGCGGACATGAGTACACTCCCGGTCAGACAGGAGAGTGACTTTATAGATATAAGAGCGGCATTTTAAATACCGTTAGTGAATATCCATAGACAGGAATGTTCCGGCGAGAACTCGGTGTTGGCGTCCGTCATGGAATAAATCCGCGAAGCGGAACGTTGAGTTCATAGCAACATGACATCGGGCTGTAAGACGTCGCAGAACCACTGCGTGGGCGCCAAGAGCCGCGTGTTTAGCCGCTTACAAGCCGAAAACCTTGCCCGTTTGACAAGCCGGAAGGCAGTCTCTAGTGTGCATTGGATCCAATTAGCCAGCTCATTTTAATAAGGAGGATAGCGTAACCGTGACGCAGAAGCCGAACCCTTTGAACAGCATCAAGATCAGCGGTCCTATTCCCGCCCACCTTGCTCGCTCCGTGATTGAAGAAACCTTGCGCAACGCCATTCTCGATGGCCGGTTGCCGTGTGGTACCGCCATGCGCCAGCAAGAACTGGCCAGCCTGTTCGGCGTCAGCCGAATGCCGGTGCGCGAGGCTTTGCGCCAACTGGAAGCACAGTCTTTGCTGCATGTGGTGACGCATAAGGGCGCTGTGGTTGCACCGCTGATCGAAGACAACTCGGCTGAGACCTACGCCTTGCGCATGCTGCTGGAGTCCGAGGCGTTGCGCTTGTCGGCGCCGTTGCTGACCGCCGAGGATATTGCCGAGGCGGACGCCTATATCGATGCCCTGGAGCGAGAAAAAGACTACGCCGAGATCGGCCGCCTCAATCGACTGTTCCACATGGTCTTGTATGGCAAGGCCCCCAACCAGCGGCTGCTCAAACTGGTTGAGCACGGCTTGAATGAAGAGGAGCGCTTTTTGCGTTTCAACCTCGAGGCGATGGGGCTGGGCGAGACATCCCAGGAAGATCACCGCGAACTGCTGAACCTGGTGGCGCAGAAGAAGATCGACGAAAGCATCCTGACACTGCGCAATCACCTGACGCGTGGGATGGAGGTGATCGCCCACTATCTCAGTGGCCTCGAAACGGCCGACAAATAGGTCTCCCAACGCACTGCATTGCGGAGCCTCCACGCCTCAGTGAGCGCTCCGCGTCAATACGCTCTATTTAACAACTCGCTTAAAATAAACTCACTTGTTTCCGGGAAACTTCCCACGATTAAAAGCAACTTGCTCACCGCACGTAACTTCTCGAAAAAACATCTCATACACTTATAAGCTCATCCAAACGTTTAACCAGCTTATTATCTTGCGCTGATCATCAAACATCTCAACTGACCGTGCCAGCCCATGGCGCGCCATGCGCGTGGCTGGGTTGAACGCTACCTGTCTACTTCCGGCTGCAAAAGCCATTACTGCTTCAAGAGCAGTTGCGACAACTTATAGGCATCAATCATGTATCAAACTTTGCTTGAGCA
Organism: Pseudomonas sp. CHM02; assembly: GCF_000612585.1. GTDB lineage: Bacteria > Pseudomonadota > Gammaproteobacteria > Pseudomonadales > Pseudomonadaceae > Aquipseudomonas. The sequence continues at coordinate 10,857 of NZ_JFCA01000011.1, read as the reverse complement.
AAAAAAACAGCAGTTATGCAGCCATCTGTTATTTGAAGAAATAACTTCACTTGGTAAGTTACAACTTTTCATGGAGAGCCATGTATTTGCGGTTTGGGACTTCATGACCCTCACCAAACGCCTGCAACAGGACCTGACCTGCACGCGGCTACCGTGGTTTCCCCCGGCCGATCCCCACGCCGCCCGCCTGATCAACGAGATCGTACTGGCCGAGGAGTCGGACGAGCATCCTCAGAGAGGCTATTGCAGTCACTTTGAGCTGTACCGGGAAGCGATGGTCGAAGTGGGCGCCAGCACCGCCGCCATCGATACCTTTATCACGCTGCAACGCCAGGGCGTGGATGCCCTGGCGGCCTTGCAACAGATCGATGCGCCACATGGCGTGGCCCGCTTCGTCGAGAGCACCTTGTCCATCGCATTAAACGCCCCTACCCATTGTGTGGCCGCAACGTTCCTGCACGGCCGTGAAAGTGTCATCCCCACCCTGTTCGAACGCCTTTTGCACGGCAACGGGATCATCGACCGAGAGGCGCCCATCCTGGGCCATTACCTGAACCGCCACATCGAGTTGGACACCCAGGGCCATGAGCCGGCGGCGCAACAGTTGCTCCAACGCCTGATTGGCACCGATGCGAACCGCAAGGATCAAGCCGATAGCGCCGCACTCGACGCCGTAGAAAGCCGCATCACCTTTTGGGACACCGTGCGGGCCTCGTTGCAAGGGGAGCACCCATGAATGCCTCTGACTACCGCCCCATCGCCGAGGATTGGGAGCGCCGCGCAACCATCCGCACACGTCCTCGCCGCATGCTGGAAAACGACAGCAAGCTGATCTACCCACTGTGTCGTCAGCCACTGGTAGCCAGTGCGACGTTTCTCGAACACTGCTCGCAATGGCGCGATTTTGTGCTGGTGCAAAGCTTCTACAAATTCATCAATGACGTAGTGATTTTCGAAACCGAGATCGTCGACAAGACCGCCCGCAGCATTGCCAAGAATCGCTTTGCCGTGCCCTTTCCCCTCGCCTGTCGCTACGACGCGATGACCATCGTGGTGGACGAGGATTACCATGCCCTGGTCGCGCTGGACTTCCTCCAACAGACCGTGGAAACCACCGGTATACAGCCACTCGACCTCCCGGCGCAGATCGAACTCAGCCGTGCCCTGCCGGCAGCACAGGCGCAGGCACCGGCGCACCTGCGTGACGCCGTTGAACTGATTGGCGTGGCCATTGCCGAGAACACCGTGACTCATGACGTGGCCGCATTCGCCAAGGACGAAAGCGTCAAGCCGTCGGTACGCGGGATGATGGCCGATCACCTGTCGGACGAAGGACGTCATGCGCAATTCTGGACACGCCTGGTGCGTCTCTACTGGCACTCGGCGAGCCCGGAGGATCGCGACAGCATCGCCCTTGTCCTGCCGACATTCATGACCCACTACCTGACCAACGACCTGCAGAAATCTTTCGACCTGCAACTGATCGAACACCTGGACGTCAGCCCCGGCATCCGCCATGCACTGCGGGGAGAAATAAACGCGCTGTATTTCCCCATCACCCGACATCACCCACTGATCGGCAACATCATCGGTTTTCTGCACCACAGCGGTTTGCTGCAGACGCCAAGTGTGACGCAGGCACTGGGCGACTATTTGCCAACGGCGGGGAGAGCGGCATGAGATACCTCACCATTGGATGGGTCGGTGTCAGCCAGGCCCTGGATAACGTGAAACGAATGCTGGAACAGTACGGTCATGGGTCGGGTGATAAGAACGCCGACCTGGTAGTCGACGACGGCAGCCTGCCGGTGCCGACGCGCCTTGCCGACGCCCCGCGCATCAGCCTGCGCCTGGGTATCGGACCACTGACCGAACATGGATTGCCAACCGTGCAATTGCGCGGATATGACCGTAACCGGCGCGTGCTTGCAGCGCTTGACCTGGCCGAAGAGCCCAGTGGTAACGGCCAGCGGCTGCGCCTGCAAGCAACACACGTACTGGCGGAATGGGTTGCCCTGCACATCAGCCGTTTCGCACGCGACCCAGCGTATTTGCCTCCAGCGTCTTGCGCCAATAGCTGGCCAGAGCAAGGCATGCAGGAACTGGAGGCAATAGCGTATCTGCATCGGTTCAACTGCACGGCGGACCCAGCCGTGTTGCAGGCCGCCCAAGTGCCGATGATCGAACGCGTACAGGCCAGCCTTGTCACTTTCGCCGAGCGACCTGCGCTGAATATTGCGGGCAACGTGATGACCTACCGGCAACTGCAGGTTCAGGTCCTGGCCATCCAACAGCATCTGGAACCGCTGCTGGTGGGCATCGAAGCCCCAGCCGTGGTCGGTGTCTGCCTGGAGAAATCCACTGCGTTGTACGCCAGCATTCTCGCGGTGCTCGGCTGCGGCGCAGTGTACCTGCCGCTAGGTCCGGAACACCCGCCCCAGCGCCAGCAGGCCATGCTGGACAGCGCGGGTGCCCGCGTGTTGCTGGATGACGGCTGCCATCCATTGCGTGAACACTTTGTTTCGCTGGATGTGGGCTGCATCGGCCCACCAGACACTGCCAGACCGTCGCGCCCCCCGCGGGTGGACCTTGAAGCAGCGTGCATGGTGCTCTTCACGTCGGGCACTACGGGACGGCCAAAGGGTGTCCTGCTCAGTCAGGCCAACCTCGCCCACTTCAGCGCGTGGTTCGGTAGCCAAATGGCGCTGAGCGAGCAGAGTCGTGTGCTGCAGTTCGCCTCGGTAAATTTCGATGCATCGCTGATGGACATTTTCCCCAGCCTGATCGCCGGCGCTGAGTTGATCATTCCCAGCGAGGCACAACGGCGCGATCCGCTGCAATTGGTTGAATTGATCCGCCAACAGCGCATCAGCCATGCGTTCCTGCCACCGGCGTTGCTCAGCATCCTGCCGCTGGATCAGCCCCTGGGCTTGACGCACCTGTTGACCGGAGGCGATGCCTGCGAGCCCTACGTGATCGAGCGTTTGGCAGGCCAATGCCACCTGCACAATCTCTACGGTCCCACCGAAGCTACGGTACTGGTCACCCACCGAACCCTGCTGCCTGGAGACAGCAATCGCAACCTGGGACGCCCCATCGCCAACAGCCAGGTGCTGATCCTCGACGATAACCTGCAACCGGTGGATGAACAGGTGGTGGGCGAACTGTACATCGTCGGCCCGGGCGTAGGCCTGGGGTATTTGAATGCAGCGCCGTTGCTCGACGCCCCCTTCGTGGCGCTGGCCTTGCCGGGTGGGCAGACCTTGCGGGCCTATCGCAGCGGCGATCTTGCGAAGTGGACTGCCGACGGTATCGCACTGGGCGGACGGCGGGACGCGCAGGTGAAGATCCGCGGAATTCGGGTCGAGCCTCTGGAGATCGAACAGTGTCTGCGCGATAGTCGGCTGTATCGCCAGGTGGCGGTGGTCATTGACGCCGAACGCAGGATTCGTGGTGTCGTCGCCCAACCGGAACCAGGCGCCACGCTGAACGATTTGAAGCAGTATGCACGGCAGTGGCTGCCTGATTATCTGCAGCCTGACAGGTGGGCCGAACGCCCCAGCCTGCCTTGCTCCAGTAATGGCAAAGTCGACCGCCTGGCCTTGTTGGCGTTGCCGGCCCAACCGACATTGAATAGCGATGGGCACGCTGCACAAACACCTCTGCAAATGCAATTGGTGGCGTTATGGCGTGAGGTGTTGCAGGTGCCTGTGGGAGGGCTGTCGATTGATGACAGTTTCTTCAATCTCGGCGGGCACTCCTTGTTGCTGTCGACGCTGCTGTTGCGCATTCGCGAGCAGTTTGGCCGCAGCCTGCCCTTGAACCGCTTCTTTGAGACACCAACGATTCGTACCCTCGCACTGCTGATGGAGGATGGTGCGCTGCCTGATGCGCCTTCCAGCCAGGCGGTTCGGGATGCACAACGGCAAGACGTTGTGCAGGTACTGCCTGCAGACCGTGCCGGTGATAGACACAAAGTGATCGTGACAGGCGCCAACAGTTTTATCGGTGTGCATATCGTCGAGGCGCTGCTGGCCAATGGCGCAACGCAAGTGGCGTGCCTGGTGCGTGAGCTGCCGGGCCAACCGGCAATCGCACGATTCGCCCAGGCATTGTACGAGCACCGTCTTGAACACCTGGACCTGAGCCGGGTTCAGGTCTATGCCGCAGATATCAGCCAGCCACGCCTGGGCCTGGCGGGTGATACGTATGAGCATCTTGCCCGCAACTACGGTGTGCTTGTGCACAACGCGGCGCGGGTCAATCACGTGATGGACTACGCCTCGCTGGCCAAGGACAACGTCGACCCGGTGTTGGAATGCGTGCGCCTGTGTGAGACGCACTGCAAGAAAGTCCTCAATTTCATCTCGACGCTGTCGGCATGCAGCGGCATCGACGCCGAAGGCCATGCCCTCGAAACGCCTGCGACGAGCGCCCTGCCGATCTACATCAAGAATGGCTACAACTTGTCCAAGTGGGTCGCCGAACGCTGGCTGGGACGCGCGGTGGAGCAAGGCGCCTGGGTGAACATTCACCGCCCGGGCAACATCAGTTTCAACAGTCGCAGCGGGGTTTGCCAGCCACAGAAGAATCGCTTGATGCTGATGCTCAAGGGCTCACTGCAATTGGGCTTGGTGCCGCGGTTGGAGGTCAACTTCGACCTGATGCCTGTGGACTTCTTTGCTGGTTTTGTTGCGTTCCACTGCAGCCGTTTTGAAGCGCAGCGAAATGTATTCAACCTGCATAACCCACAGCCTTTGAGCTGGGACCAGTATCTCGATGCGTTCAGCCGGGCGGGCCATGTATTCGAGCGGGTCAGTGTCGCGCATTGGCAACGAGCACTGCGAACGGTAAGCCGCGAAAACGCGCTGTTTGGCGTATTGGGCTTTTACCTGGAGGGGCTGGGTGAGGACATTGGCGATACCTCCATGATCCGCTGCGACAACGCACGCCGGGGCGTCGAAGAAATGGGCGCTCACTATCCCGAGAAAAGTCCGTCGCTGCTGCGAAGGGGCTGTGACTACCTCAAGACCATCCACTTTCTTTGAATTGTTTTCAGGACAACCTCATGACACCGCTGCAACCCGACACATTGATCCGCAACCCTGCCGGCACACCCGTAGTCGCTTCTGTCACCGTCGATTGCGAGGCCGCCCGACTGTGGGATCTGGTGGGTCACTTTGCAGGCTTCGACGCCTTTATTCCGGCCCTGTCGCACATCGAAATGATCGGTGACGGCGTGGGAGCTTTGCGCATCAAGTTTTTTCACGATGGTCATCGCGTCGTGGAGCAACTCAACAGCCGCGACGACGAAGCGATGTGCATGACCTGGACCACGATCTACAACACGTTGGGTGTCGCTCGATTGTGGGCGGCAATGCGTGTGCAAGCACTTGGATCAGCCGGCGCCAGGGCCACCTGGACGCTGATCGGCGAACCGGTCGAAATGGCGCCGGCCGCCTTTGAGCAGTTTTTACAAACGTTCGCTGACAGTGCATTGGCGAATGTGCGCCAACGGCTTGGCTGAACAATAGGAGCGAGAGGCTCGCTCCTATTCATCATTCAGGTTCAGATCTTGAAACTGTCGACCAGTTGTTTCAAGCGGCTGGCCTGTTGGGACAACGCGTCACAGTCCTTCAACGTTTCGTTGAGATTGGCCACGCCTTGCTGGTTCAACAGGTTGATCTGGTTGATGTCGACATTGAGGGTTTCCACCACGGCAGTCTGTTCTTCGGTAGCGGCAGCGACCGATTGGTTCATGCCATCGATTTCAACAATCCGTTGCGTCACGCTGATCAATCGCTCACCGGCCTGGTTGGCCACCTCGACGCTTTCTTCGCTGGAAGTCTGGCTGGCGTTCATGGTGGTTACCGCTTCACGCGAACCCACTTGCAGCGAAGTGATCATCTTGTGGATCTCCTCGGCCGACTCCTGCGTACGGTGGGCCAGGTTACGCACTTCATCGGCGACCACGGCAAACCCACGGCCGGCTTCCCCGGCACGGGCGGCTTCGATCGCGGCGTTCAGCGCAAGCAGGTTGGTCTGCTGGGAGATGCCTTTGATTACATCAAGGATGTGGCCGATGTTGTCGGTGCTGGCGTTCAGCGTCTCGATCTGGGTGCAGGACAGGCTGATCTTTTGTGACAGTTCCGACATCGCCAGAATCGTTTGCTCAACCACCTTGCGCCCATCGTCAGCCTGTTCGCTGGCGCCGCTGGCGTGTTGCGAAGCATCGGCAGCATTACGCGCGATTTCCTGAGTGGCGGCACCCAGTTCGTTGATCGCGGCAGCCACGCTGTTGGTGCGCGCACTCTGTTCGTCGGAGCCGATGATCGAAGCGTTGGACGATGCCATCACACGCTGGGACAAGTCATGCACTTGGCGTGTTGCCGAGGACACCTCGGAAATGGACGCGTGGATGCGCTCGACGAACTGGTTGAACGCACTGCCTACTTCGCCAAATTCGTCCTTGCTGGTCACATCCAGGCGGCGGGTCAGGTCGCCCTCGCCTTGGGCAATGTCCTGCATGGCAACGCCCATGGTGGTCAGGGGCCGCAGCAAGACTTGAATCAACAGACTCAAGAGCACTGCAATCGCCACCACGGCAATCAGCATGGCAATCAATGCTGATGTACGGAATTTACCCAGCGGTGCGTAGGCCTTGTCTTTGTCGATCGACAGGCCGATGTACCAGTCCGCACCGGGCAAGCCGCTGATAGGGGTGAACGACAAGATCCGATCCTGGCCATTGAGGACGACATCCTGACTGACTTTCTCGATACGCACGCGAGTGCCGGGGTAAATGTCCTTGAGGTTTTTCATCACCTGGTCTTGGTCCGGACTGACGATGACCTGTCCGTCGCCACTGACCAGGAACGCATGGCCGATGCCGCCGAAGTCCACCGAGTTGATGATCTTCACCAAGGTTTGCAGGCTCAGGTCACCGCCGACTACGCCCAGCAGTTCGCCGTTCTTTTTCACCGGCAGTGCGATAGTCACGATCTGCCCACCCACCGCCGCCATGTAGGGCGGGGTGAGCATGGTTTTGTCAGCGGCCACGGCTTGCTTGTACCAGGGGCGCTGACGCGGGTCGTAGCCGTCGGGCATCTTCGCATCCGGGCGCTGCGTGAATACGCCGTTGGTTTGGCCGACATAGGTGAACTGGAAGTTTGCAGTGAAGGCAGGTTGATCGACCAGGCCCGGAAGGTCTGCACCGCTGCCCTGGTGGGCAACGTTTTGCGCCAGGCTTTCGAGTACCAGGATCCGACCACTAAGCCAGTTCTGCACACTGCTGGCGGTAAGCTCGCCGGATTGCTGGATGGAGGACTCCAGGTTTTGCTTGATGGTGCTGCGCTGCAGGTAGTCGTTGTAAAGCGTGAATAACGCGAAGGCTAGAACCACGACGCCTGACGCGGCCAACAGAATTTTATGACTGAACTTGAGATTCATTTCATCGACTTCTTTTGCCAAAGGGGGGTGAGCGTGCCGAGTGGAACATTCCATGTAACGCGATAGGCGGACTCTCAGGCCGCTCTATTTCGGTGCACGCATGGCTCGTCAGGCTTTCGGCCAGGCCGCGGCAAATCTTAGAAATTTGTGAGACTCATCTTAATTTTGTGTTGGAAACCGACCGGCGGTAAGCGCGCACGATTCAGAGTTGCAAATTCTTTCATGCTTTCAGACAATGCGACTAATTATCATTTGTGGGGTCTGGCCGAACCCGTGTGCATGCGATCTTTTGAGTACCCGCCGTGTGAAAGTGTTGTGCAGACGCTTTACAGCGCTCATCACAACTGGCTGAACACATGGCTGCGCAGTCGCTTGGGCAACGCCGCCGATGCAGCAGACCTGGCGCAAGACACCTTTGTGCGCCTGTTGCAAAAGACCGAACGCTTCGAACTCAAGGCGCCTCGCGCGTTTTTGCGCACTATCGCGCGGGGCCTGGTGATCGACCACTGGCGAAGCGAAGAAATCGAACGCGCTTATCTCGAGTCCATTGCCCACCTGCCCGAAGCATTGGCACCGGGCGCCGAGGCGCGCGCGCTGGTGCTGGAACTTCTGGAAGACATTTCCCGCCTTTTGGACGGACTCAAACCCAAGGTGCGTAAGGCGTTTCTGTTGGCCCAGTGCGATGGGCTCACGTACAAACAGATCGCCGAGCAAATGGGCGTGTCACTGCGGTCGGTGGAGCGCTACGTCGCCGAGGCGCTCTATCACTGTTACGTTCTGCGTTATGAAACATGACGCCGTTGGATAACGCCGTGCGCTCCGGGCCTGATCCCCAGGTGGTCAAACAGGCCATCAATTGGATGCTGCGCTTGCGTAACAATCGCGCCAACCGGCGGTTGCACGCACAATGTGAAGACTGGCGTGAAGCTCACCACGACCATGAATTGGCCTGGCAACGGGTTCAAGCATTACAACAGGAGTTGAGTGGCCAGTTGGCAGCAGTTCCCGGCGCGCGGCTGGCGCTGGAGACCAGCGCCCAGGGCTTGGGCCGGCGACAGGCGTTGAAGATGCTGTCCGGTGTGGTGCTGGTAGGTTCGGCGGCCTGGATAAGCCGAGACCTGATCGGCTGGCAACGCTGGACAAGCGACCTTACAACCGCCACCGGTGAGCGTCGCAGCGTGCAATTACCGGATGGCACTCGCCTGCAACTCAATACCGACAGTGCAGTAGACCTGGACTTCAATCCACAGCAACGACTGATTACGCTGGTGCGCGGAGAAATCCTGGTGACGTGCGGTGCCTCGTCGGCGCCCTTGCTGGTCAAAACTCGGCATGGATTGCTTGAAGGCATCGACGGGCGTTTCGCGGTGCGCCAAGACAGTGCCTGCACGCGCTTGAGCGTTGTCAGCGGTAACGTGGCCATTCATACACCGCATGGTGCGGACGGGCTATCGATCCAGGCCCATGCAGGAGAAAACTACCTTGTACGTCAGACCCAAGCCACCCTCGCTGCACCGATGAACATGGATGTCGGCGCTTGGGTCGACGGGTTGATCGTTACCCGAGACATGCGACTTGCGGATTTCCTTTCGGAAGTCGGCCGTTATCGGCATGGCTATCTGGGCTGCTCCGCAGATAGCGCAGACTTACGGCTGTCGGGCGTTTTTCGTCTGGAGGACACCGACAAATTGCTGGCTATCCTGCCGCAGACATTGCCTGTGCAGGTGCGCTACCGCACGCGCTGGTGGGTGAGCCTGGAGCGGTCGGCCTGATTTTTTTAGTTTGGCATTCGATATTTTTGACGGCTTTTCTCCGTGAGCCCGGCTTAGACAGTAAGCCTTTCAATCTGCCTTTACCGGCCTCTACGGATCCAGAGGGTGGTTATCACAGCGGCACGCCGGCCGATGGCGCGCTGCATCAACGCAATGGCCAGAGGATCTCGAGTCATTTCTTCGAGGACGAGCCGGGGGTGGATGGGTATAAGCGTGATCAACAATCCTTTGGGTATCAGTTCGAACATCGCTTCAATGATGTGTTTACCGCGCGGCAAAACTTCCGCCACCTGGATTCCAAAGTGCAGCTGGATCAGGTGTATGCCTACGGCTGGACCACACCGACCAGTAACGAACTCAATCGCTATTACTCGGGAGGCGATGAGAAGCTGCACGCGTTCATTATCGATAACATGCTGCAGGCCGAGTTTTTCACTGCGGCGACTAAACATATGGTGTTGATGGGCGCCGATTATCAGCGGCGCAAAACTGTAGTGGACTGGACGAGCGGATCGCTGCAGCCAATCAATGCATTCAATCCTGTGTATGGCAATTCCGCTATCAGCTATTACGGCCCAACCAGTTATCTGCGTCGGCTCGAGCAGACTGGAGTCTATCTGCAAGACCTGATTGAAATGGATAAGTGGCGATTTTCCCTGGGGCTACGCCAGGACTGGGTAGAGACGTCCGACGAAAACCGGATCGCCGAGACGAGCCGGCCGGTTGGCACGCAGATCAGTGATAAACGCACCAAGCTCACCGGGCGTGCGGGGGCGTTGTATCTGTTTGATAACGGCCTGGCGCCCTACGTCAGCTATTCCGAATCCTTCAATCCCAACTCGTATTCAGACAGCGCAGGTAACCCACTGGCGCCTACAGATAGGACGCAGTGGGAGGTGGGCTTGAAGTACCAGCCGCCAGGCACGGACAATCTGTTTACGGCGTCGTGGTTTCGCATCGACCAGGAAAACCTGGCGACCAAGTTACCCCAGGAAAACTTCTATCGTGCTGTAGGAGCTGTTCGTTCACAGGGGGTGGAACTGGAAGCGCATATGCAACTGACCGACAACCTCAAAGTCTTGGGCAGCTATACCTTTACTGATATCAAATACTCCAAATCGATGGTGAGTACTGCGGACAACCTGATCGAGAACAAGGGCAATTCGCCAACAACCTCACCAATGAGACCTATGTGGCGTCCTGTGCCAGCCTGAACTTCTGCTACCTAGGGGAAGAACGCAACGTCAGCGCGACGGTGAGTTACCAGTTCTGATTCACCGATGTTCAAACCAAGCCAGCGCCTGATTTCGGGTGCTGGCTTTTTTATCTTTATCTGCAACCTCAAGCTGCTGCTTATCACTTGAGAGGAGCCAGTGAAGCCGTAAAAGGAGCTATAGCCTGGTCCTTAAACGACAAAACCCCTGTCTGCGCTCGCAGACAGGGGTTTCGGAATTCAATCTTGACGATGACCTACTCTCACATGGGGAAACCCCACACTACCATCGGCGATGCATCGTTTCACTGCTGAGTTCGGGATGGGATCAGGTGGTTCCAATGCTCTATGGTCGTCAAGAAATTCGTGTGTACCAGACCGTTGCGTTAGCAACGTGCCGGTTAAATTCATGGACTTCTACAT
>NZ_JFCA01000010.1 GCF_000612585.1 Pseudomonas sp. CHM02 | reverse complement strand
CAGATGGCCGGCTGTCAGCTTTTAACGCAAAGCGCTGAAGCTGCCGGTATGGGGCACGCATTGGTCCTGATGGCAGCTGATCGCAAAGGTTGGCTGCATACGGGTTTGTTCGACGCGGTAGGCGGCAGTCCCGTAAAGCGCGCTGGCGATGGCGCACAGGCTGAAAATCATCAGGTACTTTCTGGTTTTAATGCTCATGGCACAGACCTCTGAGCGGATCTACACGGTGCTATCCAAAGCATAGGTCAACCAGGCCGAGTTGCCATTATCGGGCGACATTCAACAGGTTTATGTCGATCTAGAGACCGACGTCCCACGCGGGCTCTTCCGGGAACCTCAGCACCAGGAAATCCAACAGGCTGCGCAGCGCCGACGGCATGTGCTTGCGCGAAGCGTACACCGCATAAATGTTCATCTGCCGGGGCTCGGCCTCGGGCAGCAGGCGCACCAGTTCGCCACGCCGGATGTAATCGCCGGCCTGGTAGCTGGGCAGCATCGACACCCCGGCCCCGGCCAGCGTCACGCGCAACAAAGTGCTGGCTTCGTTGGAGGTGATGTTGCCGCTGATCGGCACCGAGACATGCTCGCCCCCCTCTTCGAAATGCCACAGGCTTTTGCCGAAATAGGAATGGGTCAGGCAGTTGTGCCCGGCCAGGTCTTCGACTTTCTGCGGGGCCGGGTGCGCCTGCAGATAGGCCTGCGAGGCACACACCACCGAGCGGCACACAGTCAGGCGTCGCGCAATGAGGTTGGGGTCCAAATCGTTGCTGGTGCGGATCGCCAGGTCGATGCGTTCATCCACCAGGTTCACCGTACGGTCGAGCATTTGCAGGTCGACCGTCACCAGCGGGTAGCGCTTGACGTACTCGGCGATAGCGTCGGCCAATTGCGCCTGGCCGAACGAGGTGCTGACACTCAGGCGCAGCAGGCCGCGGGGCGCTTCATCCGGTTCGCTGACGGCGGCTTGCATATCGCCGCACAACTCCAGCAATTGTCGACAACGTGGCAAGGTCTCCCCGCCCGCCGCCGTGAGGCTGAGCTTGCGCGTGGTGCGGTGCAGCAGGCGCGCACCGACCCAGTCTTCCAGCTCGGCCAGGTAGCGCGACACCACCGGGCGCGACAGGTCCAGATGATCGGCAGCGGCGGACTGACTGCCGAGGTCCACCACCGTGACAAACACGCGCATTGCTTGAAGACGATCCATGATTTGCCCGATTTCAGAAACAAACTATGTCCCAGCATCGCATTTTTAGTCTGGTTTTGTGCAACTAAGCTCTGTGCATCCTTTACCGATGCTGGAGCTGCCCGATGTTCTCAACCTTCAAGCGCCTGACCCTGGCGACCGCCGCCCTGGCCTTCGCCGCCCATGCGGCCGCGGCCGACCTGAGCCTGGATGTGTACAACCCCGGCGAAGCCGCGATCTTCCCGGTCAGTTCGGTGCTGGTCAGCGGCACCAAGGACGCGATCCTGGTGGACGCCCAATTCGGCAAAGGCCAGGCCGAGCAACTGGTGCAGAAGATTCGCGCCAGCGGCAAACACCTCACCACCATCTACATCAGCCATGGCGACCCGGACTACTACTTCGGCCTCGACACCCTCACGTCGGCCTTCCCCGACGCCAAGGTGCTGGCCCCGCAACCGGTGGTCGACCACATCAAGGCGACCGTGGCCGGCAAGCTTGAGTTCTGGGGCCCGAAAATGGGGGCCGACAAACCCGCCAGGACCATCGTGCCGCAGGTCCTTCAAGGCCATAGCCTGAGCCTCGAAGGCCAGCAACTGGACGTGATCGGCCTGGACGGCCCGCAGCCGGATCGCAGCTTTGTGTGGATCCCGTCGATCAAGGCCGTGGTCGGTGGCGTAGTCGTCGCTGAAAACATTCACGTGTGGATGGCCGACACCCAGAGCGCGCAGTCCCACAAGGATTGGCTGGCGACCCTGCAACGTATCGAAGCGCTGAAACCGCGCACCGTGATCCCAGGCCACTACCTGGGCACACCGTCGCTGAAATCCGCGGCCTTTACCGCCGACTACATCAAAGCCTTCGACGCCGAGACGGCCAAGGCCAAGGACTCCGCCGCCCTGATCGCGGCCATGAAAAAGCGTTACCCCACCCTCGCCGACGAAAGCTCGCTGGAACTGAGCGCCAAAGTCGCCAAGGGTGAAATGAAGTGGTGAATGGTTTTAAACCCTAACGTACTGGAGAACGTCATGAGCAAGATTGCAATCATTGGGGCCACCGGCCGTGCTGGTAGCCAACTGCTGGAAGAAGCATTGCGTCGCGGGCATAGCGTTGTGGCCATCGCACGTAACACCGACAAACTGGCGGCGCGCCCTGGCGTCACCGTCAAGCAAGTGGATGCACTGGATGCAGCCGCCCTGCAACACGCCGTGAGCGGCAGCGATGTGGTGATCAGCGCGGCGCATTTCGCCACCCTGCCCGCCAACGCCGTGATCGGGCCGGTGAAAAAAGCCGGAGTGAAACGCCTGCTGGTGGTGGGCGGTGCCGGCTCACTGCTGCTGCCGGGTGGCGGTCGAGTGATCGACAGCGAAGGTTTCCCGGCTGAGTACAAAGCCGAAGCCAGCGCAGGGGCTGCGTTTCTCGACACGCTGCGTCAGGAAAAAGAGCTGGATTGGACCTTCCTGTCGCCCTCGGCCGAATTCGTCGAAACCGAGCGCACCGGCACATTCCGTGTGGGCCAGGACGATCTGCTGGTGAGCAGTGAAGGCCGCAGCTGGATCAGCTTTGCCGACTACGCCATCGCCTTGATCGACGAAGTGGAAACACCCAAGCACTCGCGCCAACGCTTCACCGTCGGCTACTGACACCCCCATTTGTAGGGGCTCGGCTTGCCGGCGATGGCGATTTCAAGGTCGCCATCGCCGGCAAGCCGGGCTCCTACAAGGGGGATTTGGCGTTCATGACCAGCCAGTTCATCAGGGCCTCCAGCCCTGCCGAAGGTTCGGTACCCGGTGGATACACCAGGTAATACCCCATCCCCGTCGGCACCCTCAGTTCAAACGGCGTCGCCAACCGCCCTGCCTTCAAATCCTCGCCAATCAACGCACTGTCGCCAATCGCCACGCCGGAACCTTGGGACGCCACCGTCATCGCCAGGTCCAGCGTTTCAAAATGATGCCCCTGGCTCAAATTGCTCAGTCGCGTATTCGCCGCCTTCAGCCACAGCGCCCAATCGCGCTCATCCCGCGTGGGGTGCAGCAGCACCTGTTGCTGCAAGTCTGCCGGGGTGTGCAAGGCACTGAGCAATGCCGGGGTGCACACCGGGGTGAGCTGTTCATCGAACAGGTGCCGTGCCTCGGCCGACTGCTCGGCGATGGGCGCATAGATCACCGCCGCGTCGAATTGCTCACGGCGAAAGTCAACGGTGTAGGCCACGGTGGTGGTGAGTTCCACCGGCACGTCCGGGCGCTCCTTCTGCCATTGCATCAGGCGCGGCAGCAGCCAGCGCATCACACAGGTGGAGGCCTTGAGTTGCAGGGTCTGGCGGCGACTGCCGATCTGCTCCACAGCCTCGCCGATCAGGCCGAACACCTGTTGTGCGCGCAGAGACCATTCGCGGCCCTCTTCGGTCAGGCTCAAGCCCCGCGCCTGGCGCTGGAACAGCGCGTAGCCCAGATGGCTCTCCAGCCCGGCAATCTGTCGGCTCACCGCGCCCTGGGTGATGTGCAATTGCTCGGCGGCACGCGTGAAGTTGCAGCACTGGGCCGTGACCCAGAAGGTATGCAGCGCGGGCAGCGGCGGAAGGCGTTTCATAAGGGCTGAGCCATGACGTGAGGACATGGCTAGTATGACTTTTTATCGATTGTTGCCGCTACGGGCCAGCCGGTCCAATAACGCCTTACCTCAACAATAAGAGCGACATGTATGGCGACCTGCGGCGAAGTATTGGTCAACCTCCTGGAAGGCTACGGCGTGGACCAGGTGTTTGGCATCCCCGGCGTGCACACCGTGGAACTGTACCGCGGCCTGGCCCGCTCCAGCATCCGTCACGTCACCCCGCGCCACGAACAGGGCGCCGGCTTCATGGCCGACGGTTATGCGCGTACCAGCGGCAAGCCCGGCGTGTGCTTCATCATCACCGGCCCCGGCATGACCAATATCACCACCGCCATGGGCCAGGCTTATGCCGACTCGATTCCCATGCTGGTGATTTCCAGCGTGCAGTCACGCAGCCAATTGGGCGGCGGGCGCGGCAAGTTGCATGAGCTGCCGAACCAGGGCGCGATGATGGCCGGCGTGGCGGCGTTCTCCCATACCCTGATGTCAGCGGCGGAATTGCCGGCCGTGCTGGCGCGGGCGTTTGCGTTGTTCCAGGCCGGACGACCACGCCCGGTGCACATCGAAATCCCGCTGGATGTACTGGTGGAAAATGCCGATGCACTGCTGGGCAGTGAGCCGGTCAGCGTGGCCCGTGCCGGTGCGGCGCCGTCGGCGGTCAAGCAGATGAGCCAGTTGCTCGCCGCCGCCAAGCGGCCCTTGATTCTCGCCGGTGGCGGCGCCATCGACGCGGCCCCGGCACTCACGCAACTGGCCGAGGCACTCGGCGCGCCGGTGGCCCTGACCATCAACGCCAAAGGCATGCTGCCCGCCCGCCATCCGTTGCTGATCGGCTCGACCCAGACCCTGGTCGCCACCCGCGCGTTGGTCGCCGAGGCAGACGTGGTGCTGGCCATCGGCACCGAACTGGCGGAAACCGACTACGACGTCACCTTCGCCGGCGGCTTCGAGATTCCCGGAGCATTGCTGCGCATCGACATCGACCCGGACCAGACTGTGCGCAACTACCCGCCGCAGGTGGCGCTGGTGGCCGATGCACAAATCGCCGCCGAGGCGTTGTTGAGCGCGCTGAGCAACAAGCCACTGCCGCCACGCAGCAGTGCCTGGGGCGCTGACCGTGTCGCACGCCTGTGGGCCGAACTGAACCCTACCTGGGACGCCGCTACCCGTGCGCAAACCCTGTTCCTCAACACCGTCCTGGAGACATTGCCCAACGCTGTGCTGGTCGGTGATTCGACCCAACCGGTGTACAGCGGCAACCTGACCCTGAACCTCGACCAGCCGCGCCGCTGGTTCAACTCGTCCACCGGCTACGGCACCCTGGGCTACGCCCTGCCCGCCGCCATCGGCGCTTGGCTGGGGCGGGGCGACGAGCAACCGGTGGTGTGCCTGATCGGCGATGGCGGGCTGCAATTCAGCCTGCCGGAATTGGCCAGCGCCGTGGAGGCACGCACGCCGATCATCGTGCTGCTGTGGAATAACCACGGCTATGAAGAGATCAAGAAATACATGGTCAACCGCGCCATCGAGCCGGTCGGCGTGGACATCTACACCCCGGACTTCATCGGCGTGGCCAAGGCGCTGGGCTGTGCTGCCGAAAGCATCCAGGGCATCGAGCCGTTGCGCACTGCATTGCGTGCCGCCGCGGATCGTCCGGGGCCGACGCTGATTGAAATCAACCAGGGGGTGTGGATGAAGGAGGTGGCGGTATGAGCGCGGTGTTGAACGGCATCTACATCGACGGTTCGTGGCGTGCCGGTGATGACGTACTTGAGGTGATCAACCCGGCCACCGAAGCCGTCCTGGCCGAGGTCAGCGTCGGCGATGCGCACGCCGTGACCCAGGCAGTCGACGCCGCCAGCGCGGCCTTCGTCGGCTGGTCGAAAAGCACCGGTCGCGATCGCGGCGCCCTGCTGCGCAAGATCGCCCAAGGTGTGAGCGAGCAACGCGAACAGCTGATGCACCTGCAGTCGAGCAACAACGGCAAGCCGCTGTTTGAAGCCGCGATCGATGTGGACGACGTGATCGCCACCTTCGAGTATTACGCCGCGGTGGCCGAAGACATGGACGCCGGCCAGGACCGTCCGGTGGCGCTGCCCAGCGATGATTTCAGTGCACGCCTGCGCCGTGAACCGTGCGGCGTGGTGGGGCTGATCGTGCCGTGGAATTTCCCGATGGTGACCACCGCCTGGAAACTCGCCCCGGCCCTGGCGGCCGGTTGCTGCGTGGTGCTCAAGCCGTCGGAAGTCACGCCGTTGGCGGAGTTGCAATTGGCGCGGATTATCGCCGAAGCGGGCTTGCCAGCCGGGGTGTTCAACCTGGTGTGCGGCACGGGCCTGGACGTCGGCGCGCCGCTGGCGGCGGATCGTCGAGTGGCGAAGATTTCCTTCACCGGCAGTAACGCCGTCGGCGTGCAGGTAATGCAGCGCGCAGCCGAGACCATCAAAGGCGTAAGCCTGGAATTGGGCGGCAAATCTTCGTTGCTGGTACTGGCGGATGCCGACCTGGACCTGGCGGTGGAACTGGCCTGTGGCGGCGGATTTTTCAACGCCGGCCAGATGTGCTCCGCCACCAGCCGCGTACTGGTGGCTGACAGCCTGGCGGATGAATTCCTGCTGCGGCTGCAGGCACGGGCTGAAGCTATCCGCGTGGCCGACCCGTTCGCCGATGAGGTGCAGATGGGCGCGTTGATCAACCGCGTGCAGTATCAGCGGGTGCTGGGGCATATCCAGCGCGGTATCGAAGACGGCGCCCGTTTGCTCTGCGGTGGCGAGCGGCCGGCGGATCTGCCGAAGGGCTTTTTCATTCGGCCGACGGTGTTTACCGATGTGCCGTTGGACAGCGCGCTGTGGAACGAAGAGATCTTCGGACCAGTCCTGTGTGT
The DNA here is from genome assembly GCF_000612585.1 of Pseudomonas sp. CHM02. Taxonomy (GTDB): domain Bacteria; phylum Pseudomonadota; class Gammaproteobacteria; order Pseudomonadales; family Pseudomonadaceae; genus Aquipseudomonas. Next base: position 133,784 of record NZ_JFCA01000010.1, on the reverse strand, counting down.
ACGTGGTTTTGCCTCTGAGGAGGAAGCTATCGCGTTGGCCAATGCCAGTGATTTCGGCCTGGTGGCGAGCGTGGTCAGCCGCGACATCGAGGCCACTGAGCGCGTGGCGAATGCGTTGCAGGCCGGGCTGGTGTGGATCAACGCGCCGCAAGTGATCTTCCCGCAAACCGCATGGGGCGGTTACAAGCAGAGCAGTATCGGCCGGGAGCTGGGGCCGTGGGGGTTGGCGGCGTTTCAGGAGATCAAGCATGTGATCAGCTCTAACTGACGGCGCAGGTCAACTGTGGGAGGGGGCTTGCCCCCGATTGCAGTGTGTCAGTCAAAGCTGTTTCAACTGAACCACCGCTATCGGGGGCAAGCCCCCTCCCACATTTTGATCAGCGCAATTTTTAGATAGCCCCTGCGACTTTCTGATTTGCCCCCCTCCTCCCACCCATGGCCTGATTCGCCCTTATTCACTCAAGGCCGTCCCATGGAAACCGTTCACACAAAACCCACCACCGCCCTGTGGCTGATGATCAGCGTGGTGCTGGTCGCTCTCAACCTGCGTCCGTCGATGGCGGCCGTGGGCCCGCTGCTGTCGTCGATTCGCAGCGATGTACCGTTGAGTTTCAGCAGCGCAGCCTTGTTGACCATGTTGCCGGTGATGGCCATGGGCGTGGCGATGTTCTTTGGCATGGGCCTGGCCAAACGCTTTGGCGAGCACCGCAGCATTGTGGTTTCACTGCTGGTGATTGGCGCGGCCACGCTGTCGCGATTGTTCCTGGATTCGGCGCTGGAGTTGATCGTCAGCGCCATCGCCGCCGGGGTGGGGATTGCGATGATCCAGGCGTTGATGCCGGCGCTGATCAAATCGCGGTTCAGCGAAAACGTCTCGCTGTTCATGGGGCTGTACGTCACCGCGATCATGGGCGGCGCGGCGCTGGCGGCGTCGTTTGCACCGTTCGTGCAGGTGCAGACTGGCAGTTGGCGTATCGGCCTGGCGATCTGGGCGTTGCTCGCCTTGCTGGCGTTGGTGTTCTGGTCTGCGCAGCGCTCGGTATTGCCGCCGCTGCCCCACGCCGGGAACGATCCTCAGGCGTCGTTTATCGGTAATGGCCGCGCCTGGTTGCTGGCGATCTTTTTCGGCCTCGGCACCGCGTCCTACACCTGCGTACTCGCCTGGCTGGCGCCTTACTATGTGGAGCAAGGCTGGAGCGAACAGAACGCCGGGTTGCTGCTGGGCTTCCTGACAGCCATGGAAGTGGTGTCCGGTTTGATCACACCTGCCATCGCCAACCGTCGGCAGGATAAACGCGCCGTGGTGGCCGTTCTGCTGGTGCTGATCATCCTCGGCTTCTGCGGCTTGATTCTCAGCCCTCAACACCTGAGCCTGCTGTGGCCTTGCCTGCTGGGCCTGGGCATCGGCGGCCTGTTCCCGATGAGCCTGATCCTGTCCCTGGACCACCTGGACAACCCGCGCCGCGCCGGTGGCCTCACTGCGTTTGTGCAAGGCATCGGCTACCTGATTGCCGGGCTGTCGCCGCTGATCGCCGGCATGATCCGCGACCAATTGGGCAGCTTCGAATGGGCTTGGTGGTCACTGACCGCGGTGATCGTGGTGATGCTGCTGATCGTCACGCGCTTCAACCCTCGGCATTACGCACGGCATATTCGCTGACGTCGTGTTGCAAACAGTATTTGTCTCACACCAAACATAGAAACGTCCTACAGCGCTTTCTAATGGTACGTTCGTTCCGTTAAGCTTTTGCCCTTGTCGCGCACTGCCTCAGTGCCAAGGCTTACCGGACGGAATGGATGCTAAACAGTAACTTGCTCAGAAAGCTCGACATGCAGGATTTGATGGTGTTTATCGCCGTCTACGACCAGAGCAGCGTTACCGAGGTGTCCGAAACGCTGTTTGTCAGCCAGTCCACCGTGAGCTACAGCCTGAAGAAGCTGCGCACCAGCTTTGAAGACGAGCTGTTCATCAACACCCGGGCGGGCATGCGGCCGACGTACAAGGCCACCACCATGTATGGCCATGTGCAGAAAATCCTCGAGAGCATCAACCTGTGCCACGCCGGTGGCCAGGCGTTCGATCCGACCCAGAAAGCCGTGACCTTCAATGTCTGCGCGCCGGAATACTTCGAACAGTTGATCCTGCCCCGCCTGTTGAAGAACTTCGACCGCGCCGACCTGCCGGTGATCGTCAATGTGCGCAAACTGGAAACCGACATCCCCGCCGATGACCTGCGTGACGGTCGCCTCGACCTGGTGATCTGCTTCGGCCCCAACTTCCATCGCGCCCACAAAGACTTCCGCACCCAGATGCTGCTGGAGGATGATCTGGTGTGCGTCTTCGACAAGCGTTCGGCACCGCGGGAGCCGGCCTTCAGCCTGCACGCCTTCGTCGAGCGGCGCCACGTGTTCCCCACGCCGTGGACCTCCGACACCAACATGATCGACGGCTGGCTGGCGCGCCAGGCCCACAAGCGTCAGGTGATCGCCCGCGCCAACAGCTACAGCGCGGCGCTGAAGATGATCACCGGCACCGACTTCATCGTCACCCTGCCGCGCCGCGTGCAAAAGCTGCTGGCGCCGGCGACGGTGTTCGGCCACTGCGAAGCGCCCAATGGTTTGCCGGGGTTCACCCTGGAGATGCAGTGGAATGAAACCAGTGAACAGGACAGTGCCAATACCTGGTTCAGGGAACAGGTGGTCAAAGTCTGTGCGGATCAGGGTTTACTCTGAAACACCGCGCGCCCTGCAGGAGCTTGCTCGCGAAAAGGCCTGGGAGCGCCGCGTCAAACCAGAAGCGCTGCGTGATCGTTGACGTTCTTCGCGAGCAAGCTCGCTCCTACAGGGGGCGGTGGGCCTTGGGTCAGCCGATGGCGACTTTGCTGTAGGACTCGCGATCCATGTCTACCAGTTGAACACTCAGTTGAACCTGCACATTCTCCGGCCAATCACCCAGGTCCTGCAGTGCCGCCAGCAGGCTTTGCGACAATTGCTGCTTGACCTGCGTTGACCGCCCACTGAGCAGCGACAGCTTCACCGCGATAAAGCCACGCGGGTTGAGGGACGTGCCGACCTGGAAGCTCTCTACCTTGACCGCACGGCTTTTGATATCGAACTCGGAAGCGAACTGCCCGGACACCATCAGCACGTTGTTGAGCCGCAACAAGACTTTCTCGATGGCGAGGCCCGTGAGGTTGGCGGTGTATTCCAGGTGCAGGTGTGGCATGGATGACTCCGAGGCTTTCGTAGGAAGATTCCTAGATATACCACGGATAAAAGCATCAGGCCTTGTTCGCCAACCCTCGATCACTCATAAACGCTTCCAGCCGCGAACGCACCCAGCGCTCGGCAGGATCGGTGTCCACATGGCTGAGCCAGACCATGGACAAATCCAGGGTCGGCGTCTCGAACGGGAACGGCTCACAGAACAGGTGGCCCGACACTGCCATGGCCTCGGCGGTGTAATCCGGCAGGCTGGCGATCAGGTCGGTGCCGGCAAGCAGGGCCGGCAACGCGCTGTATTGCGGCACCGACAGCACCACATGGCGTTTGCGGCCGATTTCCGCCAGCCACTCATCGGCAAACCCGGCCACGTTGGCGGTGTGGGACACCAGCACATGGGGGCGTGAGCAATATTCATCGAGGGTCAGCGGTGTTTCAGAGGCATCGGCGCGCAGGATGCGCGGACGGATGTGGCGCAGCAGTTTGCGCTTGGCATTCGCCGGCAGGCCACGGGTCTGGGTGATGCCGACAGTGATATCGCCGGAAGCCAACAGGTCGGGAATGCGCCAGTAGTCCACATGCTGCACCACGAACACCACCAGCGGCGCTTCCTGGCGCAAGGCTCGCAGCAACGGCGGCAGCAGGCCGAACTCGACATCATCGGACAGGCCGATGCGAAAGGTCATGGTGCTGATGGACGGGTCGAAATCGTGGGTCAGGCTCAGGGCCGACGATAATGAATCCAGGGCCGGCGACAGGTGCTGGATGATTTCCTCGGCCCGTGCCGTCGGCTCCATGCGGTGGCCGACGCGAATGAACAGCGGGTCGTTGAACAAGGTGCGCAAGCGGTTGAGGGCCGAACTGATAGTCGGCTGGCCGAGAAACAGCTTCTCCGCGACCCGTGTCACGTTACGCTCGAGCATCAGTGCTTCGAACACCACCATCAGGTTGATGTCGGCCTTGCGTAATTCATTGCGATTCATCGGCGCCTGCCCCTTTCCCCAAGACAAGCCGCAGTTTAGAAAGCGCGGGAGGCTGCGTCTATGTGCGCACTGTTCATCCCGCGGCTTTGGGACTATAAATCAGCTCTCAAAGGTCGCAGGAACACCGCCGTGCTGGTCATTCTTGCCCTGAGCCTCCTGCTCGGTGGGTGTTTGCTCTGGGCCATCAAGTTCATCGCTCACCCCACTGCCAGGACACTATTGCGCGTGTTTGTCGGGTTATGCCTGGCGGCGGTCGTGGCTTACCTGGTGCTGGCTTCCGGGTTTCCGACTTCGCTGCTGGTCTGAGTGGTGCGCGGGCAGTTTGCGGTTCAGGGGCGTGCACAAAAATAGCTGTGAGAGCGGGCTTGCTTGTGAAAGCGGTGGGTCAGTCCACGCATCAGTCGACTGCTACACCGCCATCGCGGGCAAGCCCGCTCCCACAGTTGGAACGGGTTCGCCTTGAAGTCACGGCTTCAGCGGACGTTCCTGGTCGCGCTCGGAAAGCTCCGTCCCATCATCGGGATGCTTCCAGGTCTGCGGTTTTTCTTCCTCCCGCCGCCGGGGTTGCTCGCGTTCCGGCTCATCCCGTCGTTTCTGTTGATCAGTCATTGCCACCTCCCATCCGTAAGAATTGGTCACTTCTCCAGCATAGAACAGCAAACGCATGTTTGGCTTATAGCTGATTGATAGCTAATGCACATTAATCTATCCAAATTTGTCACTTATCATTTCTAAATGTGTCAGCCACTATGCTAGGTCTTAGGCGAAACAAGCACTTCAAAAAGAACGCTGGAGACACAAAACCATGACTAGCCCTACCCGGCCCGACTCTGCCCGTTCGAAAGTTGGTGCGGTATTCCGCGTTACTTCGGGCAACTTCCTCGAACAGTTCGACTTCTTTCTGTTCGGTTTCTACGCCACCTACATCGCTGCCGCGTTCTTCCCTGCCGCTAATGAGTTTGCGTCATTAATGATGACCTTCGCCGTGTTCGGCGCAGGCTTCCTGATGCGTCCGCTGGGCGCGATTATTTTGGGTGCCTATATCGATGACGTCGGTCGCCGCAAAGGGCTGATCGTGACCCTGTCGATCATGGCCAGCGGCACGCTGCTGATCGTGCTGGTGCCCGGTTACCACACCATCGGCTTGTGGGCCCCGCTGCTGGTACTGCTGGGCCGTCTGTTGCAGGGCTTCTCGGCCGGTGCGGAATTGGGCGGTGTGTCGGTGTACCTGTCTGAAATGGCCACGCCCGGCCGCAAAGGCTTCTACACCAGCTGGCAATCGGGCAGCCAACAGATCTCCATCGTGGTCGCCGCTGCGCTGGGTTATGGCCTGAACGTGTGGATGGAACCCGCCGTGGTGGCCGATTGGGGCTGGCGCATTCCGTTTGCCATCGGCTGCGTGATCATCCCGTTCATCTTTATCCTGCGTCGCAACCTGCAGGAAACCGAAGAATTCGCCAACCGCAAGCATCGCCCGAGCATGCGCGAAGTGCTGGCGACCCTGGTGAAGAACTGGACCGTGGTCATCGGCGGCATGCTGATGGTGGCCATGACCACCACCGCGTTCTACCTGATCACCGTGTACGCGCCGACCTTCGGCAAGACCGTGCTGCAACTGAGCACTTCCGATGCCTTGCTGGTAACCCTGCTGGTGGCCGTGTCGAACTTTGTCTGGCTGCCGATCGGCGGTACGTTGAGTGACCGCTTCGGTCGCAAGCCGGTGCTGATCGCCATGACCGTGCTGACCGTGCTCACGGCTTATCCCGCGCTGTCCTACGTGGTGAATTCGCCGAGCTTCGGCCATATGCTGGAAACCCTGCTGTGGTTCTCCTTCCTCTATGGCATGTACAACGGTGCGATGATCCCGGCCCTGACCGAAATCATGCCGGTCGAAGTACGCGTGGCGGGCTTCTCGCTGGCCTACAGCCTGGCGACCGCGATCTTCGGCGGCTTCACCCCGGCGATCTCCACCTGGTTCATTCACATCACCGAAGACAAGGCGTCGCCGGCCTACTGGATGATGTTTGCCGCGCTGTGCGCCCTGTGCTCGACCCTCGCGCTGTATCGCCGCGCCAACGCTCGCGGGCAGGTGATGCAGGGGGCGGCGTGATGCAGGCTCTGTTCAAGACCCTGACGACCCTGGCCCTCGGCGCGCTGGCGCTGACGGCCCAGGCCGAAACGCTCAAGGTGATGACGTCTGGCGGCTTCACCGCCGCGTATAAATTGCTCGGCCCGCAGTACGCCAAGCAAAGCGGTGACAGCCTCGACACCCTCCTCGGTCCGTCCATGGGCAAGGCGCCGGAAGCGATTCCCAACCGCCTGGCCCGCGGCGAACACGCCGACGTGGTGATCATGGTCGGCTACGCCCTGGATGACCTGATCAAGCAGGGCAAGGTCGACCCGGCCTCCCGCGTGGAACTGGCCGACTCGCGCATCGGCCTGGTGGTGAAGGAAGGTGCGGCAACACCAGCCATCGGGACTGACGCCGAGCTGAAAGCCACGCTGAGCAAGGCCAAGTCCGTGGCGTACTCGGACAGCGCCAGCGGTGTGTACGTCGAGAAAGAGCTGTTCAAAAAGCTCGGCATGCCCGCCAAGGGCACCATGATCGAACGCCTTCCGGTGGCCGAACAGGTTGCCAAGGGTGACTACGAAGTGGGCTTGCAGCAGGTAGCGGAATTGTTGCCGGTGCCGGGTGTGACCTATGTCGGCAAGATCCCGGAAGATGTGCAGTCGGTGACGCGCTTTGCCGCTGGGATTCCGGTCAACGCCGAGCACCCGGCGCAGGCCAAGGCGCTGCTGCATTACCTGGCTTCGCCCGAGGCGCAACCCGTGGTGCAATCCACCGGCCTGGACTCGGTGTCACGCTGAGCGAAACGGCATCTCCCGCACTAACCGCTCCAACTCCAGCGCCGCCGGCGGCAATGTCCGCCCGCGGCGTTTGATCAAGCCCACATTGCGCATCACCTGCGGCTCCACCAACGGCACGCTCACCAGAATCGGGTGTTCCATGGCCGGCATCGCAATCGACGGCACCATCGCCACGCCCAACCCCGCTTCCACCAGCCCGATCATCGTGGTCACGTGGTGCGTCTCGCAGATACTCGGTTTTTTCACCCGCACGCCGCGCAAGGCCTGGTCCAGCAGGAAGCGGTTGCCGGAGGTTTTGTCCACGGTGATGTAGTCGTGCTCATAGGCCTCGGCCCAGGTCACGCTGTCGCGTTGGGCCAACGGGTGATCGCGACGACAAGCCAGTACATAGCGCTCCTGCAGCAGCAGCTCGAACTCCACTTCATCGGCCAGGCTGCCACTGAAACTCACGCCAAAATCCGCCTCGCCACTTTCCACCGCATTGCACACCTCACCGGCACTGGCATCCAGCACCCGCAGGCGAATCTTCGGGTACAGCTTGTGGAACTCAGAGATCACGTGGGGCATGAAGTAATACGCGGTCGACGGCACGCAGGCGATGGTGACATTGCCCATGCGCGTGGACGCCACATTGCTGATGCCCATCAGCGCCACGTCGAGGTCGTCGAGCATGCGTTCGACCTGTGGCAGGAACGCGCGACCGACCATGGTCAGGCTGACGCGCCGGGTCGTGCGTTCGAACAGCTTCACGTCGAGGGCGGTTTCGAGCTTTTCGATCCGCCGGCTCAGGGCCGGTTGCGAGATACGGATGGCCTCGGCGGCGCCGCGGAAACTGCCCTTGTCTACCACGGCGCGGAAGGCCTGGAGGTCGTTGAGGTCGAAGTTGATGATCACGGGAGGGAAGCCAAAGTGGTCGGGGTGGCAAGCATTATCGTATGGGAGCCGATGGGGCGCCATGCGTACCGCAACCAGACTGCCCCGATAACCCTGCTACACATAGGCTTGCAGGGCAGCCCCTTTGACAGGTGCCGGCGGATTAATGCTCCCAAGCCTGCGGACCACTGAAAAACGCCTGCGCATTACTGTCCAGCGTCTCCAGGTGATAGCCCCCTTCCTGCACGATCACACACGGCAATCCCAGCCCTCGGATACTCTCCCCCAGCCGCGCAAACCCTTCTCGCGTCACGGCGACTTTGCTCTGCGGGTCCAGTTCGTAGATATCGAAACCCAGCGACAGCACCAACACATCCGCCGAGAAGTCCTTCACCGCCGCCAGGGCCCGTTGCAGTTTTTCGAAGAACACCGCCTCGCTGGCACCGTGGGGCATCGGCAGGTTGAGGTTGAAGCCTTCACCCGCCGCACTTCCGCGCTCCTCGGCGAAGCCGGCCACACCGGGATAGAAGTTGGTCGGGTCGCCATGGATCGACACATACAGCACGTCGTCGCGATCGTAGAAAATCTCCTGGATGCCTTGCCCATGGTGCATGTCGGTGTCGAGCACGGCGACGCGCTGGAAGCCTTCGCGCAGGGTTTGCGCCGCAACGGCCGCGTTGTTGATGTAACAGAACCCACCCGCCGCCTCGTAACGGGCGTGATGACCTGGCGGTCGGCACAGCGCATAGGCGGCCGGGGCGCCGTCGAGAATAGCCTTGGCGGCCGCGACGGCGCTCTGGGCCGACCAGTAGGCCGAACGCCAGGTGAGCTCACCGACGGGGCAACTGCCATCCGCCAGGTAGCGCGCAGCCTGGGCGAGGATGCCGCGCAAGGCGTTGGGTTCACGTACAAAGATGTTGGACATGACTTCATCGCCCCAATCTTCGGGGACTTCTTTCCAGCGCTGATGGGCTTCCTGAAGGAAGGTCAGGTACGGCGCACCGTGTACGGCCAGCAATGGACCGAGGCCGAAGTCCTGCGGCTGCTGGATATCGAAGCCCAGGGTCTGTGCCGCCAGCAACAGGTTGCGGGCACGTTCGGGGACTTCCTGCGGCGTGCGCATCTGGCCACGAGAGTAGTAGCTGCGCGGATGGTGCAGGAGTTGTTCGGGGTGAAAAAACGTACGCATGAAAAATCTCCTTACTGAACCTGGCCGGCGCGTTTCAACACGGCGTTGAGCAATACATCGGTGCCCTGGCGCACGTCCTCGGGCAACACGTCTTCGGCTTCGTTGTGACTGAGCCCGCCGACGCAAGGGATGAAAATCATCGCGGTCGGGCAGTAGCGCGCCAGGTGGATGGCATCGTGGCCGGCGCCACTGACGATGCGTTGCTGGCTGTAGCCCAAGGCGTCCACCGCGGTTTGCACACAGGCAACGCACTCGCTGTCGAATGGCGTGGCAGGGCTGATCCAGTGCGGGCTGACCGTTACGCTCAGGCCACGTTGCTCAGCGATAATCTGCAATCGTTGACGCACCTGTTGCTCCATGGCGTCGATCTCGCTGTCACGGTGATGGCGCAGGTCGACGGTAAAATTCAGCAGGCCGGGAATGGTATTTCGCGACGATTTGGCGATGCTCAATTCACCGACGGTGGTCAGGCCTTCCGGGGCAAAGTCCGCTGCCAGCGTTTCCAGCGCCTGGATCATTTGCGCGGCGCCATACAACGCATCTTTACGCAGCGGCATCGGCGTCGTGCCGGCGTGGGCGGCCATGCCCTCGACACGCACGTCCAGCCAGCGAATCGCCTGGCCGCCGGTGACCACGCCGATGCTCCTGGCATTGTCCTCAAGGATCGGGCCCTGCTCGATATGCGCTTCGAAATACGCATCCACCGCGCCACCCAATGGGCGTGAACCGTTGTAGCCCGTGGCGCGCAACGCCTCGGCCACGCTGATGCCGTCGACGTCCGCCGTGGCCAGGGCCTTGTCCAGCGCCAGGGTGCCGGTGAACACCGCCGAGCCGAGCATGGCCGGGGTAAAACGGGCGCCCTCCTCGTTGGTCCATACGGCGATTTCCAACGGTTTACGTGTCTGGATACCGTGATCGTCGAGGCTGCGGATCACTTCCAGGCCCGCCAGTACACCGTAGACCCCATCAAAGCGCCCGCCTTCGGGTTGGGTGTCGAGGTGGCTGCCCATCATGACCGGCGCCGCGTCCTTATCCGTACCGGCACGCCGGGCGAACACATTGCCGATGGCATCCACGCTCAACGTCAGCCCGGCGGCTGTGCACCAGTGGCTGAACAGCGCTCGACCGGCTTGGTCTTCGGCACTCAAGGCCAGGCGGCAACTGCCGCCGCGTGCCGTGGCGCCAACCTCGGCCATGGCCATCAGGCTGGCCCACAGGCGCTCGCCATTGATCTTCAACATTACACACTCTCCATCAAACGCTATGGGCCATCTCATGACGGTGGGCGATGGCGTGGCGGCGCGACAACGCCAGTACACACACCAGCGAGACCGCCGCGATCAAGCTGTAAAACACTGCCATCGGCCACCATTGGCCTTGGTATTCATGGGCCAGCCAGGTGCCGATCAACGGCGTGAGACCACCGGCCAACGCACCGCACACCTGGTACGCCAGGGAGATCGCCGTGTAGCGCACGCGGGTTTCAAACAGGCCACTGACAAACCCGGCGATCACGGCATAGAACGAGGCCATGCACACCACCGCCAAGGCGATACCAAGGATGATCAACAGCGCCTGGCCACTGCTGACCAGCACGAACATCGGATAAGGCGAAGCCATCGCCAATACGGTCATCGCACACAGGAAGCGCGTGGCACCGACTTTCTCCGCCACCCACGCGGCCAGCGGCTGGACGCAGAACTGAATAATGGCCACGAAGAACAGACACTCCAGAATCAACGAGCGCGGCAGGCCCAGTTGCTGAGTGCTGTAGGCAATCATGAAGGTATTGGTGAAATACACGCCGGCGATGCCCAAGGTATTCGCGCCGATGCACAGCAACAGCGGGCGCCAGGCGGTTTTCAGCACTTCGATCACCGGGGCCTGGTCTTGCTTGATGGCCCGCGCTTTTTCCGCGAGGGCTTTGTCTTCGAGGAATTCAGGCGATTCATTCACTCCCAGGCGAATCGCCAGGCCGACCACCAACAGCAAGGCACTGGCGAGGAACGGCACGCGCCAGCCCCAACTGAGCAAATCTTCTTCCGGCAGACGGGTGACCGCACTGAAGGCAAGCAGCGACAGGATCAACCCCGCCGGGCTGCCCAACTGCGCGAAGGAGGCAAAGAAGTTACGCCGACCTTTCGGTGCATGCTCACCGGCCATTAACACCGCCCCGCCCCACTCGCCGCCGACGGCAATGCCTTGCACCACGCGCAGCAGGATCAGTAGCACCGGTGCCGCAGCGCCGATCTGGGCGTAGGTCGGCAACATACCAATGCACACGGTGACCACTCCCATCATCACCAGGGTGATCACCAGGGATTTCTTGCGCCCGATCCGGTCGCCGATATGCCCGAACACAATGCCACCCAACGGTCGCGCGAAGAAGCCCACGGCAAAGGTGCCGAACGCGGCCATGGTGCTGAACAGTTTGTCTTCGGAGGGGAAAAACAGTTGACCAAACACCAGCGCGGCGGCGGTGGCGTAGATGTAGAAGTCGTACCACTCGATCATGGTGCCGATAAAAGCGGCGGCCGCAGCACGGCGAGGCTGGGGCGAAGCGGAAGGCTTCATGGGGCTGGCTCCTTTGGTTATTTTTTTGGCAGGAGAAAGGTCAAACGCATGCGCTCTGAGGGCGCTTGTTAAAGAAGATTTATCGTCCCTGGGGCTATGATTAGTCAATTTTCTATTTATTATTCCGATTATAAATCCTGCTTATTATTGAGCTGCGCCATGTCCGACACCCGCCGCGATATTCATCCATTGCTCAACGACCGCCTGGATTGGAACCTGCTGCGCACCTTCCGCGTGATCGGCCAGGAGCTGAGCATCAGTCGTGCCGCTGCGCGCCTGCACCTGACTCAGCCAGCGATCAGCCAGGCGCTCAAACGCCTCGAGGAACAACTCGACTGCCAGCTCATCGCCCGTCGCGGCCCACGCTTTGTACTCACCGAAGCCGGCGAACAGATCTTCGCCATCGCCGGCGAGATGTACGGCCAGGTCTCACAGATGAGCAACGCCTTGCAAAAGCCCGGTGACGAAGTGCTCGGCAAGGTGCGTTTGCTGATGATCAGCCGCATCAATTCGGACATCTTCGATGAATTTCTCGCCGACTTTCACCGCGATCATCCCCGGGTAGACCTGGAGGTCGAGGTGATGCGCAGCTCGGACATCGTCGCCGCCCTCCTGGAAAAAACCGCGACCCTGGGCTTGAGCCTCAACCGCCGACCGCAGCCGCGCCTGGAGCAGCACCTGTTTTTGCGTCAACGCTATGCGTTTTTTTGCGGACGGCACCATCCGCTGTTCGGGCGCACCGGCTTGTCGGAGGGGGATCTGCAGTCGGAGAATTTCGTGAGTTTCACCAGCGACCAGATTGGCGGGATGCTGTCGCCCCTGACGATATTCCGGGATCAGCAGGGGTTCAGCGGGCGGATCGTGGCATCGTCCTCAAGCCTGGAAGAAGTGCGGCGGTTGGTGATTGCCGGATTCGGTCTGGGCTGTTTACCGATTCATGTCGTCGCGCAGGATGTGAAGAACGGGCTGCTGTGGCGCCTGCCGCCGGATGAAGGGATCGCGGACGTGGATATTCATCTGCTGTGGAATCGGGAGCAGAAGATGAGCCGGGCGGAGGGCGTGTTTATCGACAGCCTCGGAAGACGGTTAGCCCAGTAGGGTTTTCTCTGCGCTACGGGCCATGATTTGCAGGTCTTCGACCGGGTTCCTGCCAATCAGCATGAAGCCATGAGATACGCTGGACCAATACACGACATTCATCCCCCGCCGCTGCTCAGTCGCCAAGGTCGCCGGGCCTTTCTTGTTGGCGGTGATGCACAACGCCAATGGACCGTGGCGCGGGTCCAGATAGGTCAATTGGCCGATCAGCACACCGTCATAGTCGAGGATCTGCGCACGCCGGAACTCGGCACCAGGCAGGTCCACGGACTCAGGGGACAACGGCAAGCCCAATTGCGCGCCCACTGAACTCAGTTGCGCAAGGTGGGCGGCCTGATCGGTACTGAGATTTTCCAGGGTCTGCGGCGTATACAACGCCATGTATTGCGCCACCGAAGCGCGCCAGCCCTGGTCAGGCTCCGCGTGGGACAAGGCCATGAACAGGCGGTCGGCGGCTATGCCCGCTACCGCGAAACTGGCGGCAATGGCAAGGAAACGGCGCCGACTCAGGGCTGGAATTGCTGCCGGTGGCAAGGTGTTGAGCATCGCCTGCAGACGCTCGGTTGGCGCTTGCTCCAGAAGGCTGTCGAACGCGGCCTTGTAGGGCATATCAGCGCACTGCAATGCCTCCAGGCGCGCAGCGACCGCGGGCTGCGTGCGGACCTGCTCGGCGATCAACTGGCGTTGATCAGCGTCCAGCTCACCATCCAGATAAGCCACCAACAGCTCATCAGAGGGTAGGTGTGTGTCAGTCATCGCCGTTCTCCGCTGTTTTTTTCCGCCTGGGCTTTTGCAGGTGCCGTCTCGGCAAGCCTGGCGCGTGCAGCCGCAAGCCGGCTCATGACCGTACCCACCGGTATATGCAAAACGTCGGCAATTTCCTTGTACGAAAGCCCTTCGACATAGGCGAGAAAAACCGTTTCCCGCTGCGCCTCAGGCAGCCCGTTGACGCGTTTGATCACCTGCGCGGCCAGCACCTGGTCCTGGGCCAGGCTTTCGCCATCGAACGACAACGCCTGCTCCGCCTCCACGAAGCCCTGTCCCTGGCGAACCCGCTGCGAACGCAGCTCGTTAAGCCAGATCGAATGCATGATAGCCAGCAGCCAACGGTCCAAACGCGTGCCGGCGGCGAACTGCCCGGCACGCTCCAGCGCGCGTACGCAGGTAGCCTGCACCAGATCTTCGGCCACGTGCTTTTGCCGCGACAACACCCACCCATATCGCCATAGACGCGGCAACAGCAGGCCCAACTCGCGACGAAACTCAGCCTCTCTGTCGATGGCTGCCCCCTGCTGGCTCACGCATCGGTTTCAAGCCTGCGGGGCGGCGGCGATGGCTTCGGCCAAGTCTTCGTACTCTTCGCAGGTCGTGCTGCACAAGGCCTTGATCTTCAGCAATTGCTCTTGTGCCAAATCGACTCGGCCCTTGATCACGTAGGCCTCCCCCAAGTACTCGCGAACCTGGGCGTAGTTGGGGTCGAGCGCGACCGATTTCAGGTAATAACCGATGCCTTCATCGGTGCGCCCCAGTTTGCGCGTGGCGTAACCGCGATAATTGAGGGCCTTGGCGGTGTTCGGGTTTTGCAGGGTGTCGAGCAGGGTTAGGGCCTCGTCGTAGCGCCCGTCCTTGGCCAAGCGATAGGCGTAGTCGGTACGGTCGGCGTCCGAAGGGGCTTTGCTGGTTTGCAGCACGCATTTTCCGGTCTTGGTGTCCCAAACCTGGCCTTTGGGGCAGTTGGGCTTGGGCGGTGCTGACTCGTCACCGGATGCGTGGGCTTGACCGGCAAGTAACGCGGCAGCCAGGCACGCGCCGAAGAACCGCGCAGCACGGTAAGAGACGGAGTGTTCGTGGCGGTGACTCATGATTGTCATGCTCCGTAGCGATAGGTAGGAAACATCACTTTTGAAACACATTGCGTGAACCCGGCAGCATTCGGCGCAACGTGCTGTCGCCCATGACAAAGTGATGCCAGAGCGCAGCCATCGCATGCAGGCCTGCCAGCAGGATAATCGCCCAGGCCACAGTGTTATGCAGGCCGCCAAGGGTGCCCCGCCCGTCGTGATCGATCACAAAGGGCGCAGGAACAGGGAACAGCCCGAAAAAGGTAAAGGGTTCACCTTGAGCCCAGCGAAACAGGAAGCCCAACGCAATCTGCACCAGCAACAACAGGTACAGACAACCATGCGCCATTTTCGCCAGCAGGTTAAGCGCTGGGTGACTGTCGGCCTTCGGGCGATTGCCGCCGAACACACGCCACACAATCCGTACGACGATCAACAATGCCATGGCTATGCCAAGGGAAATATGCACCGATTGCAGGCCCTTGCGCAGCGGCGTGCCCTTCTCCAGGTTTTCCCAGATATGCGCACTGGCAAACATGAAGATCACCACGGCAGCGGTGAGCCAGTGAAAGAGGCGGGTCAGGCGGTCGTAGCGGTCGGCAGCGTGGTTCATGGGCGTTTCCTGGGTGGTCTGTGAGGTGAACACCGCAGTGCCGGAAATTATTCAGTAAGGCGCGAATAATTTATGCGCGACAGCCGTTGCAGACCGAACGCCCGGAAACGAAAAAGCCCTGCAGCGTGTTTCACTGCAGGGCTTTTCTATTTATTGGCGAAGCCTTGCCTCAGTTTCCCCGCTCTTTATTGGCTTGGGAGAGGACCGAGGCCGCGAGGGATTTCGTTTCCTGGCTGTATTTATCGCTCTGAAGCGCCTTCCCCGCTTTCTCTTCCATCTCTGCACTTGTCTGCTTATCCGTGCGGCTCTGAGCCAATGCGCAAGCCGCGAGGCTTTTGGCAATCGCTGAGGCATGGGGATTACTGAGGGTTTCAGCGGCCAGCGTTGCCATCGTGCTGGAGGTTTTTTTCGTGTTTTTACTCATGATGCAGTTCCTTTGCTGTGGGATTTCCTACCTGAAAATCGCTGAAACCAAGATAGTGAGTTACAGAAAAGGTCGCAACGCATTGCCTGTAGGCAAGGTTTGGGAAGTACGTGCGAAAGAGGCATCGGTCATGGAGTGCGGGCTAGAGCGTCGCATCGATTGCACTGATGATTACTATCGAACGGAGCGCCTGCTCGATTTTCACAACTGATTCCTATAATCGGCTCCAAATTCCCTCCCCTTCGCCTGGCTTCAGGCGACGTTCACCCTGGAACCCACCACTATGCCAAGTGCCAGCCAGGCCCCTCGCGGCCTTCCCGAACATAATCAACAGAGTGTCAAACAGCAGTGGCTGGCGATTCTCTCCGTCGCCGTAGGTGCTTTCGCCCTGGTGACCAGTGAGTTTCTCCCCGTCGGCGTACTCAACGACGTCGCCGGCGACCTCGGCATCAGCGCCGGCCACGCCGGCCTGATGGTGACCCTGCCCGGCATCATGGCCGCCCTCGCCGCGCCGTTGCTGTCTGTCAGCATCGGCGCCATGGACCGTCGCTACCTGCTGATCGGCCTGACACTGATCATGATCATCGCCAACTCGGTCGTGGCCTTCGCCAGCGACTTCAGCCTGCTGTTGTTTGGCCGCGTGCTGCTGGGTATCAGCATCGGTGGTTTCTGGGCCACGGCCATCGCCCTCAGCGGCCGCCTGGCACCCAAGGGTGTGGACGTCGCCAAGGCCACCTCGATCATCATGATGGGGGTGACGCTGGCCACCGTACTGGGCGTGCCCGTCGGCACCTGGCTCAGTGGCCTGATGGGCTGGCGCATGACGTTCCTGGTCACCGCGCTGGTGGGCGTACCGGTGCTGCTGGCGCAAATCTTCCTGCTACCCCGACTCGACCCGGAAAAGGCGATCCGCGTCAGTGACCTGCCAGCCCTGTTTATCAACCCACAAGCGCGGGTGGGCTTGATCGCTGTGTTGCTGATCGGCTTGGCACACTTCGCGGCGTACACCTATGTCGCGCCGTTCTTCAAATACAGCTCCGGTTTCGACGGGCCGACGATTGGCTCACTGTTGCTGCTCTTCGGCGTGGCCGGGGTGTTCGGTAATATCTTTGCCGGCTTCGCGGCCAACCGCAGCGTACGCCACACCTTGATGCTGGTTGCATTGATGATCGGCACCAGCACCGCGCTGTTCCCCTACTTCGCCACCGGCATGACCGGCGCAGCGATGCTGATCGGCTTGTGGGGCTTCGCCTTCGGCGCGTTCCCGGCCTGCGCCAGCATCTGGATGTTTGTGGTGGCGCCCAAGGACGTCGAACGCGGCATGCCGCTGTTTGTCGCCTTGTTCCAGGTGATTATTGCCCTGGGCTCATTCTTCGGCGGACGCATCGTCGACCAACTGGGCAGCTCGGTACTGTTGAGCCTCGCCACGGCGCTGGTGGGTGTAGGGTTCATGACCGTGCTGGTGCTGGGGCGCAAGGTGAGTAACAGCGTGGTGGCTCAGCCTGCCTGACCCGGACTGTCTCCACTAAAAAGCCTGCTGGACACTGAGTTCAGCAGGCTTTTTCAATTGAGCCGAGTCTCTGTGCCAGCGCCCGGTTAGCCCGCATCCTTGATCAGGATGAAAGAACTGAACGCCAGAAAATCACCTAAATGCTGAGTGATGATCGCAACGGTGATCGGCAGTTGAAGGGTTTGGTACTCATGCACTGCAAGGTCCAGATCGCTGTCGGCATGCACCTCCCCCCTTCGCTTGACTGCCAGATACATAGACAGCCATCAGATCAGGGAGACCCGCCAATAAATGCGCCAACACTTGTTCAAAGTTCATGCTGCGTCCTACGTGCCATCTGATGAATGACCGTAGCAGAACCCACCCGGAAATTTCTGCCTCAAACAAAAAACCCCAACAACAATTAAGTTATCGGGGTTTTTTATTTTTCAATAATGGCGGAGAGATAGGGATTCGAACCCTAGGTACCGGTGAAGGTACAACGGATTTCGAATCCGTCCCATTCGGCCACTCTGGCATCTCTCCAACGGCGCGCATCATAACAGCATGATTCGTGGATGCAAAGCGCCGAGGCGATTTTTTTCCGTGCTATCAGATGCTTGCGTCGATTAAAGCGGTACGCCGAGACGATTGGCGACTTCTTCGTAGGCTTCGATGACGTCACCGAGGCCCTGGCGGAAGCGGTCCTTGTCCATCTTCTTCTTGGTGTCCTTGTCCCACAGGCGGCAGCCGTCCGGGCTGAATTCGTCGCCCAGGACGATGGAGCCGTCGTGGAACACGCCGAATTCGAGTTTAAAGTCCACCAGCAGCAAGCCTGCGTCGTCGAACAGTTTGCTCAGTACGTCGTTGACCTTGAGGGACAGCTCCTTCATGCGAGCCAGTTGCTCAGCGGTGCCCCAGCCAAATGCCACGACGTGGGATTCGTTGATGAACGGGTCGCCCTTGGCGTCGTCCTTCAGGAACAGTTCGAAGGTGTAGGGATTGAGCTTGAGGCCCTCTTCCACGCCCAGACGCTTGACCAGGCTGCCGGCGGCGTAGTTACGCACGACACATTCAACCGGGATCATGTCGAGCTTCTTGACCAGGCACTCGTTGTCGCCCAGCAGCTTGTCGAATTGGGTCGGGATGCCGGCCGCTTCGAGCTTCTGCATGATGAAGGCGTTGAACTTGTTGTTCACCATGCCTTTGCGATCAAGTTGTTCGATGCGCTTGCCGTCGAACGCCGAGGTGTCGTTGCGAAACAGCAGGATCAGGCGGTTGGCGTCGTCGGTCTTGTACACCGACTTGGCTTTGCCGCGGTAGAGTTCTTCACGTTTTTCCATGATGGGCTCCGCTTGCTAAATGGTGGGCTAGGCGATGTGTCGCCAGTCGAGCCCTGAATCTTGATCGGCCAGTTGCAGCCAGTCCGGGTCGCACCCAAGGGTGTCGACAAAACATTGCCGGGCCAGCTGCGGCAGGTTGTTCTTGCTGCTCAGGTGGGCCAGGACCAGGTGTTGCAAGTCTTGCCAGCCCAACTCATACACCAGGTACGCCGCCTGGTGGTTGTTCAAGTGCCCCAGTTCGCCGCCCACCCGCTGCTTCAGGAAGTAGGGGTAATGACCGCGAGCCAGCAGGTCTCGGCAGTGGTTGGACTCGATCATCAAGGCATCGAGGTTCCGGTAGCCGTCCAGCACCTTGGCGCAGTACGAGCCCAGGTCGGTCAGTACGCCGAAACGCCGCTCACCGTCACTGAATACATACTGCGTCGGTTCCTGTGCATCATGCGCCACGGCAATCACATCGACGCTCAAGGCTCCGATCTGCAGCTGCTCGCCACCAGCCAGGAAACCTGCGGGTTCAATGGGTTTGCGCATCCCGCGCAAGGTACCGCGACTGAGGTACACCGGAAGATTGTAGCGCCGAGACAGCAAACCCACGCCATGCACGTGGTCGGCATGTTCGTGGGTCACCAGAATCGCGCTCAGCTGCGTGGGATGAACCCCCAGTCGCAGCAGGCGCCGCTCGGTTTCTTTCAAGGAGAAACCACAATCCACCAGCACGTACGTATCGTCGTGGGCGACCAGCGTACCGTTCCCTTGGCTACCGCTGCCGAGAACGGCAAAACGCACCGGATCAGCCCAGGTTGTCTTGAATCACGCCCAACACTTTGCGCGCTGTTTCAGCGGGCGCAACGGTATTGATGTTCTTCTCGACGGTCACCTGCACGCTTTCGCCAACCTTGCTCAGACGAACCTGGTAACGCTCGGCGCGGGTCTCGATTTCTTCCTTGGTCGGCTTGCTGCCGAACAGCTTGCCGAAGAAACCAGGCTCTTCATCTTTACGCTCGGCCTTCTCGGCCACGTTGATGTAGTACAGGCCCAGGCTGCGGTTGATGTCTTCAACACGCCAAGGACCCTGCTCCAGCGCGCGGCCGACACTGGCCCAGGCGCGGTCGAGGTCTTCACCCAGGTTCAGCACCACGTTGCCGCTGCCGTCTTCGGTGAGGCTGACGCGGCTCGGCGTGTCGTAATCACGTGCGGCGAGCAGGGAAACCGAACCGCCCTTCTCGGAGATACGGCTCATGCTGGCCAGCATCTCGTCGACCAGCGCCGAGTCGACGCCGGTATTGACCGAGCGGTTGGTGAAGTCGACATTGGCGGTGCTGCCGGCAGGACGCTCGGCGCTGACTACGTAGACTTCACTGGTATTACGCTGCACGCCTGGTTCGATGCGCACACGCACACGGGCTTCGCTGTCGGCGGCTACGCCACCGGCCTGCAGGCGCTTGGCCATGGTGGCGGACAGCTCGCTGCCCTGCTGCCATGCGGTGGTGAATTCACCGGTCTGCGGGCGCTGCTCGTCGATGCGGAAACCGTTGTCCTGGAAGAACTGCACAGCCACTGGCCAGACTTCGGCAGGTGGGCGCTGAGCCACGATCCAGCGGGAGTCGCCGCTCTTCTGCAGGCTGTAGTCGCTGGCATCCGCCACCGCCGAGATCGGCTGTGGACGGGGCACCACGTACTCACCCTTGGTGGTGTCGTCGGCGACGTTGCGCGGGATCGGCAACAACGGGTCAAGACGCTTGGCGACGTTGACACCCGGCGGCAATTCCATCGGTTTAGTGGGTTGTGCTTCCAGGTAATCGCTGCCGCGGTCACGGAAGTAGCCTTCCGGGCCCCAGATCCAACCGCAGCCACTGGTGCTGGAGATAATCAAGGCAAGTGCGGAAAGTCCGGCCAATCGCTTCATGCGTAGTGCTTCCTCAATTAAACCAGGACGCCGGACTGGCGCAGGGCCTGTCGCAGCGGTTCGTGACAGGCTTCGCTGAGACGGGTGAGCGGCAGACGGATACCGTCCGGCATCATGCCCATTTCAGTCAGTGCCCATTTCACGGGAATAGGGTTGGATTCGATAAACAGTGTCTTGTTGAGCGGCATCAGTTTCTCGTGGATCGCGCGGGCGGTCACGGCATCGCCGGCAATGGCGGCGGCGCACATTTCGCTCATGGCACGCGGGGCCACGTTGGCGGTCACGGAGATGTTGCCTTTACCGCCCAGCAGGATCAGCTCGACGGCGGTGGCGTCGTCACCGGAATACACCAGGAAATCGCTGCTCACGCCGACCAGGATGTCCTTGGCGCGCTGCAGGTCGCCGGTGGCTTCCTTGATACCGATGATGTTCGGCACGGTGGACAGGCGGATCACGGTCTCGGCCTTCATGTCGCACGCGGTACGACCCGGCACGTTATAGAGGATCTGCGGGATCTCGACGGCTTCGGCAATGGCGCGGAAATGCTGGTACAGGCCTTCCTGGGTCGGCTTGTTGTAGTACGGGGTCACCAGCAGGCAGGCGTCGGCGCCGGCCTTCTTGGCATTTTTGGTCAGCTCGATCGCTTCACGCGTCGAGTTGGCGCCCGTACCGGCGATCACGGCGATACGGCCCGCGACACGCTTGACCACGAATTCGATCACCTGGATGTGTTCTTCCACATCGAGGGTGGCCGATTCACCTGTAGTGCCGACCGCCACGATGGCATTGGTGCCTTCTTGCAGGTGGAAGTCCACCAGTTTGCCCAGGCTGTCCCAGTCGAGATGACCTTGTGCATCCATGGGTGTGACCAGTGCCACCATACTGCCCGCAATCATGCAACCGCTCCTGCCGGAAAAAGAGAGCCGTAATGGTACTGGCGCCAAGATGCTTGCACAAGCGAAGTACCGCCTGAGGAAGCGTTCTGGCGCAACTAAACGACGGGCAATGCCATCATTGGGCAAAAGCCTGCCCTGAAGCACGATGAAATCAGACCGATGACGCAATGAAAACGCCACCTCCTATCCCTTGGCGACGGTTTTCGCTACCCTTCATCCTTTGATCGATACAGCTCTTACAGTATCGACCGCTCATCGTTTTAGGAAGGCTGCATGTCCACCCCCACAGTTCGCGAACAATTCCTTGTTATCAGTGCCCTCGGCGCCAACCCCATGGAGCTGACCAACGTCCTGTGCCGCGCCAGCCATGAAAACCGCTGCGCCGTCGTGACCTCCCGCCTGACCCGCCATGGCGAGTGCAGCGCGCTGGTGCTGCAGATCTCCGGCACCTGGGATGCCCTGGCGCGCCTGGAGACCGGCCTGCCGGGCCTGGCCAAGAAACATGACTTCACCGTCAATGTGGTGCGCAGTGCTGCCCTGGAGAATCGCCCCCAGGCCCTGCCTTATGTGGCGTATGTCAGTTCGGCCTATCGCTCGGACATCGTCAACGAGCTGTGCCAGTTCTTCATCGACCACAACGTCGAGCTGGAAAACCTGACTTGCGACACCTACCAGGCCCCGCAAACCGGCGGGACCATGCTGAACGCCACGTTCACCGTGACCTTGCCGGCTGGCGTGCAGATCAGCTGGCTGCGCGACCAGTTCCTGGATTTCGCCGATGCCCTGAACCTCGACGCCTTGATCGAGCCATGGCGCCCACAGAACCCAATGTAAGGAAGTTTTCATGGCGGTAGTCATCGACAAACCCGTAGCCGATTTCGAAGCCCAGGCCACCAGCGGCCAGACCTTCAGCCTCGCAGCCCTCAAGGGCAAGCAAGTGGTGATCTACTTCTATCCGAAGGACAGCACGCCGGGCTGCACCACCGAAGGCCAGGGTTTTCGCGACCAATATGCAGCGTTCAAGGCGGCCAACACCGAAGTGTTCGGCGTGTCGCGAGACAGCGTGAAGTCCCATGAGAACTTCAAGGGCAAGCAGGAATTTCCCTTCGAGCTGATCAGCGACAAGGATGAAGCAGTTTGCCAGCTGTTTGATGTGATCAAGTTGAAGAAGCTGTACGGCAAGGAATACCTGGGCGTGGACCGCAGCACTTTCCTGATCGACAGCGAAGGTGTGCTGCGCCAGGAATGGCGCGGTGTGAAAGTGCCGGGCCATGTGGATGCCGTTCTGGCGGCGGCGCAGGCGTTGAACAAGGCTTGATCGCTGCGGCGACCTTTGGATTGTCATCGCCGGCAAGCCGGCTCCTGCATTTGTAACGCATCCCCTTGTAGGAGCCGGCTTGCCGGCGATGACGCCCTCAACCCCACCGCAACGTTCAAAGCAACGGCGCAACCACCGGTTCCTGCCGCGGCCACGCATCCAGCACCGCCTTGAACAGCGTCGCCAGCGGGATCGCGAAGAACACACCCCAGAATCCCCACAGCCCGCCAAACAGCAGCACCGCGCAGATGATCGCCACCGGATGCAGGTTGACCGCCTCCGAGAACAGCAGCGGCACCAGCACGTTGCCATCCAGGGTCTGGATGATCCCGTATACCGCCATCAGGTAGATGAACTGGTCGCTCCACCCCCACTGGAACAACGCGATCAAGGTCACGGGCACGGTCACCACCACGGCGCCGACATAGGGCACCACCACCGAAATACCCACCAGCAAAGCCAGCAAGGCTGCGTAGTTCAGGTCCAGGGCGATAAAGGCGATATAGGTCACGCCCCCACAGATAATGATCTCGATGACTTTGCCACGGATGTAGTTGGCGATCTGCCGGTTCATCTCTTCGGCCACGCGTGTGATCAGCGCCCGCTCGCGCGGCAGATAGCCACGCACCCAACGACCGATCATGGCGCGGTCCTTGAGGAAGAAGAAGACCAGGATCGGCACCAGCACCAGGTAGATCATGATGTTGACCAGCAGCGGCAGGCTGGACAGGGAAAAGGTCAGCGCCCACTGGCCGAACTTTCCGATCTCGCCGCGCGCCACTTCGATGGCTTGCAGCACCTGCTCGTCCGACACAAGGTGCGGATAACGCTCAGGCAACAGCAGCAACAGCGACTGCCACTTGGCAAGCATGCCCGGCAACTCATTGAACAGCGTGATCAGTTGGTGCCATAGCAATGGCAATACCACCACGATAAACAGCACCAACAGGCCCATGAACAAGGCAAATACCAGCCCTACCGCGGCCCCGCCCGGCAAGCGCAAGCGTTCCAGCGTGGTCACCAGACCCTGCATCAGATAAGCCAGCACCATCCCCGCCAACACCGGCGCCAGCATGCCGCCCAAGGTGAGCACGGCCGTAAAGGCCAGAAACAGCAGGACCGCCAGCACCACGGCCTCCTCATCGGAGAAGTAGCGCTGAATCCAGTCTCGTAACACTTTGAACATCAATCAACCTCGGGTGGTGGGGCAAACGGTTCAGGCCTTGCGCAACCAGTAACGGTACACACCGGCGGCGTCTTCTTCATGCAACAGGGTGTGGCCGGCCAGCTTGGCAAACGTGCGAAAATCACGCTGGGAGCCCGCATCCGTGGCGATAACCTTGAGCACTGCGCCACTGGCCAAACGATTGAGTTCCAGCTTGGCCTTGAGCAAGGGCAACGGGCAGTTGAGGCCGCTGGCATCGAGTTCGGCATCAAAGGCTACAGCGTCGGTCATGGTTTTACTCCGGACACGCATTTGGGTTGCTTAGAATATCTGGTCCGAAGCTCAGTGTCCGGCTACAGTAAGCTCTTTGTCGAAAGGCTTTGTGCATGACTTTTTTGCGCCCTACCCTGCTGACGCTGGCTTGCCTGCTGGCCTCCCCAGGCTTCGCTGACGACCTGCCGTCACTTGGCGACGCCAGTTCTGCCATTGTCTCGCCACAACAGGAATACCAGCTGGGCCGCGCGTGGCTGGCCTACCTGCGGGGGCAGGTCTCGCAACTCAACGATCCGCAGCTCAAGGACTACGTCGAAACCAGTGTGTACAAACTGGTGGAGACCAGCCAGGTCAACGACCGGCGCCTGGAGTTCATCCTGATCAACAGCCCGCAACTGAACGCCTTTGCCGCGCCCGGCGGTATCGTCGGCGTCAACGGTGGCCTGTTCCTCAATGCCCAGACCGAAGGGGAATATGCCTCGGTACTGGCGCACGAATTGGCGCACTTGTCCCAACGCCACTTCGCCCGTGGCGTTGAAGCGCAACAGCGCATGCAGATACCGATGATGGCCGCCCTGCTGGGCGGCATCATTGCAGCCGCCGCCGGCGCAGGCGATGCCGGCATTGCCGCCATTGCCGGCACCCAGGCCGCCGCGATCCAGGAGCAACGCCGGTTCTCACGCCAGAACGAACAGGAAGCAGACCGTATCGGCATCCTCAATCTGGAAAAAGCCGGCTACGACCCGCGTTCCATGCCGACCATGTTCGAACGCCTGATGCGCCAGTACCGCTTCGATGCCAAGCCACCGGAATTCCTGTTGACGCACCCGGTCACCGAATCGCGGATCGCCGATACCCGCAACCGAGCAGAACAAGCCAAGCCCGGCGGCAAGGAAGACAGCCTGCGCTATCAACTGATTCGCGCACGCGTGCAACTGCAATACGAAGACACCTCAGGCCTCGCCGCCAAGCGCTTCCAGGCGCAGCTCGACGAGAATCCGAAGAACGATGTGGCGCGCTATGGACTGGCTATCGCCCAGATCAAAGGCTCTCAGTTCAAACAGGCACGCGACAACCTGGCGCCGCTGCTGGCTAAAGCGCCCAACGACATCACCTACAACCTGGCCCAGATCCAGTTGGACATCGACAACAGCCGCCTGCCGGATGCCCAGCAGCGCACGGATCGGATGCTGACCCAATACCCGGGCAACTATCCGCTGAATCAGGTGCGTGTGGATCTGCTGCTCAAGCAGAACCGCACGGCGGATGCGGAAAAGGCGCTGGACAGCCTGCTCAAGTCTCGCCCGGATGACCCGGACGTCTGGTACCAGGTCGCCGAGACGCGCGGCTTATCCGGCAACATCATCGGCCTGCATCAGGCCCGCGCCGAGTACTTTGCGCTGGTGGGTGACTTCCAGCAGGCCATCCAGCAATTGGATTTCGCCAAGCGTCGCGCTGGCAACAACTTCCCGCTGTCTTCACGTATCGATGCGCGCCAGCGTGAGCTGATCGAACAGGAACGCCTGGTCAAAGGGATGATGAGCTAAACCCCTTTGTCCACAAAAAAGCCCCGCCTTCGTTAAACGAAGGCGGGGCTTTTTGTTTTACCGACTTACTCAGCCAGTTTGAAGGTGATGAAGCTCGCACGCCCTTGACGCAGCACACGCATCGACACCGAGCGGTTCTTCGGCAACGCCTTGGCGATGTCGGTGAATTGCTTGGTGGTATCGATCGCCTGGTTGTTCAGGTGGGTAATAACGTCACCCGGCTGCAAGCCGATCAGAGAGGCAGGGCCGTCCTGTACTTCCTTGATCACGACGCCGCTCTTGAGGTCGAAGGTCTTCTTCTGCTCATCGGTCAGCTCGGCCACGGCGATACCCAGGCGATTGCTGCTGCGCTCGGCACCAGGCTTGGCGTTGCCCAGGGCATCCAGTGTCGCGCCTTCTTCAGGGATTGCGCCCACCGTCAGCTCAACAGTCTGGCGCTTGCCTTCACGGATCACTTCCAGCTTGGCCTTGCTGCCAGCCTTGAGTGCGCCCACCAGATGCGGCAGGTCGGCCGACATGATGATCGGCTGGCCGTTCATGCTCAGGATCACGTCACCCACTTGCAAGCCACCTTTGGCAGCCGGGCCGTCGTCCTGGATTTGCGCGACCAGGGCACCAGCCGGCTTGTCGAGGCCGAAGGATTCAGCCAGGTCTTTGTTCACTTCCTGGATCACCACGCCCAACCAGCCGCGGCTGACCTTGCCGCCGCTTTTCAGTTGGTTGGAAACATCCATGGCCACGTCGATCGGGATGGCGAACGAAACGCCCATGAAGCCACCGGAACGGGTGTAGATCTGGGAGTTGATACCGACTACTTCGCCCGCCAGGTTGAACAGCGGACCACCGGAGTTACCCGGATTGATCGGCACGTCGGTCTGGATGAACGGTACGTAGTTTTCGTTCGGCAGGCTGCGGCCAATGGCGCTGACGATGCCTTGGGTAACGGTGTGGTCAAAACCAAACGGCGAACCAATGGCGACTACCCATTGCCCGGCTTTCAGGTCCTGGGATTTGCCCAACTTGAGCACAGGCAGGTCTTTACCTTCGATCTTCAGCAACGCCACGTCGGAGCGTGGGTCGGTGCCCACCAGCTTGGCTTTCAGCTCACTGCGATCGGCCAGGCGCACGAGGATCTCATCGGCGTCGGCAATCACATGATTGTTGGTGAGGATATAGCCATCCGGCGAGATGATGAAGCCAGAGCCCAGGGACTGAGCCTCACGCTGACCACCACCGCCACCACGGGGAGCGCGTTGTTGCGGCATGCCGCGCTCGAAGAACTCACGCAGCATCGGCGGCAGGCCTTCCAGGTCTGGCATCTGCTGGTTGGAGACTTTGCGATCCGGCAGTTTTTGCGTGGTACTGATGTTCACCACGGCAGGCGAGGCCTGCTCAACCAATTGGGTGAAGTCAGGCAGCTCCGCTGCTTGCGCAGGTAAGGCCTGGCCCAGCACCAACACCGTGGCGACTATGGATAGGTAAGACTTCAAACGTGGTATCGACATACAGCTCCCGTTACGACGAGCAGGGTTGAGCGACAGGGTTCAAGAAACGCCGGAAACTGCGACCGACATCTTTGTTCCGCGAACAAAACAAGGCCAGAGCCGACAAGCCCTGACCTATAAAAAACATGAGAGTTTTTTGCAAGTGAAAATACTGATCCAGACATTTCATGCTCTCGGCAGCCAACCTGGCATGCAAATACAGTGAAACGTCAGGATGAACATAGGATTAACGACTCACGGCTGGGTGGCTGGCTTTTTTTCACCGCGCACCGACAACGCGATACGTTCTGCGGTGCCGATCGGAATCTCACCCACCACCGTCACCATCATCTCGCCGTCCACCGTGTTGAGGCGCCGGGATACCGCAACCGTTGGGCCAAGCTGAGTACGGGTTTCGGTGACGCTCGCATCACTGATCGGCTCAAGGAACACCGAGAAACGTGCCAGGCCATCTTCATACATCAGGCTGTCGACTGTCGCTTTGGTCTGGGTGTCCCTGCGGGCGCTGGTATTGGTCAGCTGAAAGCCCGGCGGCAGCCATTCCATATGCCACGTCTCGGTAGACTGCACTTCTGGCGCTTTGCTATTGGTGGCGGCAATAGGCGTGCATTCACTGCTGGGCTGTAGATCGCGATCATCAGGTATCTGCGAAGTATCCAACCGTGTGAACTGGAAACGCTCCAGCAATTGCCCTTGATCGTTCAGCAGCAGGGATTTGAGCGGCAGCGCGGTCTCTCGATCCAGATGCAGCTCAAAACCATAACGGTACTGGTCGCGCGGCGTGATCGATACGATGACGGCATTTCTACCGGCCACGCGCGATTTGCCGATGACGGCCAGTTCGTAGAATTGATTGAGTTTTTGCGGATCAAGCGCACGTGATGGTGCATCACGCGAATTGCCAAGGCCTGCGACGAGGGTGCCGCTGACACATTGCGTCCGGCCATCCAGCCGCACGACTTCCTGGGCAGAACCATCAAGCTGCAAGAGCCGCTCACGGACCTGACCATCCTGGACACGATGCCAGATATCATGGGTGGAAAAACTGCCGTTACGTTCATAGACGAACGTACCTTGAAAGCTTTGCTGCTGCTCTGCACGCCCAAGTCGAGTCAGCCAGTCTTGGGCTTCATCGGCATGGGCGGGGAGTGCAAACCAACCACTGAGCAAAAGCGTAAGGAGCGGTATGGCTCGCATAGAGCTCCTTACGGATTAGCGGTTTTCCAGGCTTGCCGCACGAGCGTATGGCAGAGCGCTTTCAGTGCCTTTCAGGGCCGATTCCTGTGCGTGTTGGCGCAGGTAGCCTGGAAGACGCTGGTCTTGCCAGCCGGATTGCCCTTGCAACACACCGTTGGCCATAGGGCCGGTGGTGTCAGAGCTTTCCTTGTAGCCGGCCAATACCGCAGGGCCTTTTACTTGTGGACCAGCCATGACCGGCTGCTGAGTCTGTTGAGCCAGTTCGGCACCAGCGATTTCGTCCTGGTTGTACAGGCGAACACCGGCCAACACTGCAACGGTCACCGAGGCAGCGACAGCCAGACGGCCCAGGCTACGCCATGGACCACGAGCAGCTTTTGCCGGAACGGCTTCATCAGCCAGCGCAGCAGAAACGGCCGCAGCAATATCCAGACGAGGGATTAGAAGATCCTTGTGCATCACCGCCCGAGCGACTTGGTAACGAGACCAGGTATCACGGGTTTCGGCATCGTCAAATGCGTTGAGCACTCGACGAAGTTCCAGTTCATCCGCTTCGTTATCCATCACTGCGGACAGCGATTCCTGCAGGGCATCACGACTCATGGCGGTTCCTCTCTTGGCTGTCGCCGCTGTCTTTAGTTTTCTTGCAACAACGGTTGCAAGGCTTTATCGATGGCTTCCCGGGCCCGGAAAATCCGTGACCTTACAGTCCCCACCGGACACTGCATGACGCTCGCAATGTCTTCGTAACTCAGACCATCGAATTCACGTAAAGTTAACGCCGTACGTAAATCTTCTGGCAGCTGTTGAATTGTGCGATGAACGGTGCCTTCGATCTCGTCGCGCAGCAATGCACGCTCCGGCGACTCGAGATCTTTGAGGCCGTGATCACCATCGTAAAATTCTGCATCTTCCGAACTAACATCACTATCTGGTGGGCGGCGTCCGCGAGACACCAGATAGTTCTTCGCCGTGTTGATGGCGATGCGGTACAACCACGTGTAGAACGCACTGTCACCGCGAAAGTTACCAAGTGCACGATAAGCCTTGATAAAGGCTTCCTGTGCAACGTCCTGCGCTTCATGGGTGTCGTGCACAAACCGCACGATCAACCCGAGAATTTTGTGCTGGTATTTCAGCACTAGCAGATCAAAAGCTCGCTTGTCGCCGCGTTGAACGCGCTCGACCAGCTGCTGATCCTCTTCCTGGGTTAGCATGAACACTCCTCGTTGTGCTTGAAGGAGGCTTGCATAACTAAACGATCAGGCTTGCAAACATAGACTCGGTCTTTTCGCAAAAGTTCTCCCCCTCCAAGCAAGTTTCCGGCACGCACTGATTTGGCACACACGAAAAACGCAGTACGGCCAACGCCGACTGCGCGAATAATCTTGTCGCCGGTTTTCTGACGCGTCCAATGCTCCCGACGGGCCAATAAACTCAACGTTTTCCCAGCTTTCGGGCAACCTGCTATTGAGTCGGGGCTTATGCAAAAAGTTCCGTTTCAATAACCCGTCGATTTTACCCAAGCCGTGCACCGTAATCTCACATTGCCACGAATGCCCGGCTATTGTGCCGCTCCACCCCTCTATATACTAGTAGCCCGTGTGACCCTTTGATTCGCCGATCCAGGCGTCCTGTTAGCGCCACCTCTTCGGATCGCTTTTTGCGGAATCCTTCCAATGAGCCAACAGTTTCAACACGATGTCCTGGTGATCGGTAGCGGCGCGGCCGGATTGAGCCTTGCGCTGACCCTCCCCAGCCACCTGCGCATTGCGGTACTGAGCAAAGGCGATCTGGCCAATGGCTCGACGTTCTGGGCCCAGGGCGGTGTCGCTGCCGTGCTGGACGACACCGACACGGTGCAATCCCACGTCGAAGACACCCTCAACGCCGGTGGCGGCCTGTGCAATGAAGAGGCGGTGCGCTTCACCGTCGAGCACAGCCGCGAGGCGATCCAGTGGCTGATCGACCAGGGCGTGCCGTTCACCCGTGACGAACACGCAGGCAGCGATGATGGCGGTTTCGAGTTCCACCTGACTCGCGAAGGCGGCCACAGTCACCGTCGTATCATCCACGCCGCCGACGCCACCGGCGCCGCGATCTTCAAGACGCTACTCGAACAAGCCCGTCAACGCCCCAACATCGAACTGCTGGAGCAACGCGTCGCCGTCGACCTGATCACCGAAAAACGCCTGGGCCTCGACGGCGAGCGCTGCCTTGGCGCCTACGTACTCAACCGTGGCAGCGGCGAAGTCGACACCTACGGTGCGCGCTTCACCATCCTCGCCTCCGGTGGCGCGGCCAAGGTTTACCTCTACACCAGCAACCCCGACGGCGCCTGTGGTGACGGCATCGCCATGGCCTGGCGTTCCGGCTGCCGGGTGGCGAACCTGGAGTTCAACCAGTTCCACCCCACCTGCCTGTACCACCCTCAGGCCAAGAGTTTCCTGATCACCGAAGCCCTGCGTGGCGAAGGCGCCCACCTGAAGCTGCCCAACGGCGAACGCTTCATGCAGCGCTTCGACCCACGCGCCGAACTGGCCCCACGCGATATCGTCGCCCGCGCCATCGACCATGAAATGAAGCGCCTGGGCATCGATTGCGTCTATCTGGACATCAGCCACAAGCCCGAAGCCTTCATCAAGACCCACTTCCCCACCGTCTACGAGCGCTGCCTGGCGTTCAACATCGACATCACCAAAGGCCCGATCCCGGTGGTACCCGCAGCGCACTACACCTGCGGCGGCGTGATGGTCGACCAGCATGGCCGCACCGACGTCCCGGGCCTGTATGCGATTGGCGAAACCAGCTTTACCGGCCTGCACGGCGCCAACCGCATGGCCAGCAACTCGCTGCTCGAATGCTTCGTCTATGCGCGCTCTGCGGCGGCGCACATTCTCGAAAAACTGCCACGCACGCCCGTGCCCGCCGCCCTGCCCCGCTGGGATGCGAGCCAGGTCACCGATTCGGACGAAGACGTGATCATCGCGCACAACTGGGACGAACTGCGCCGCTTCATGTGGGACTACGTAGGGATCGTGCGCACCAACAAGCGCCTGCAACGCGCGCAACATCGCGTACGGCTGCTGCTGGATGAGATCGACGAGTTCTACAGCAACTACAAAGTCAGCCGCGACCTGATCGAGTTGCGCAACCTGGCGCAGGTGGCCGAGCTGATGATCCGTTCGGCGATGGAGCGCAAGGAAAGCCGTGGCCTGCACTACACCCTCGACTACCCGCAGATGCTGCCCGAGGCCCGCGACACTATTCTGGTGCCAACCACCTACGGCGGCTGAACTTCAGGCGTACCCGCAGGCGCCGATGCACATCGGCGACCTGCGAATCCCTGGGCACACACACCGAACGCACCCGCCATTCGCCCTGCACCCGATAACGCAGCACGACAATCAACGGCAGGGCGAGACTATCGGGACGCAACTGCACGCTGTGCCAGCCTTGTTCGGCATTGAATAACTGCCAGCCATCCGCGTCGCGACGCAGGCCACTAATCGACGAACGGTGAGTCAACAGGACAGAACGCGGCAAAACCCAAGCGGCGTGCGCCAGGCACAGCAACAGGCCAAGGTTTGAATAAGGCAAATCCATCAATAACAGCGCACCCAGCGCAAACAGCTGGGCAAGGAGATACGCCGCCAGCAACAGCCGTGAGGCCTGCCAGCGGCATTCGAAGCTATTACTTGGGCTGGACACGATCCAGGATCATCCGAACCATGCGCTGAAGCTCCGGATCTTCAGATTCGGCGCGCTCCATGAACCAGCCGAACATGTCCTGATCCTCGCAAGTCAGCAACCTGACGTAGAGGTCGCGATCCACCTGATTGAGCGTCGCGTACACTTCTTTGGTGAAAGGCACCAACAACACATCCAACTCCAGCATGCCACGACGGCTGTGCCAGTAGAGGCGATTGATTTCTACTTCTTCGACCATGGAGCGCTCCTCAAATAGGCGGCAAGTATACAGGCCCGACGACACCGGAACAGTCGGCTTTGGTCGCCCCCTACGGAAACTATCCATTTGCCGGGCGCCCCTCTATGATGCACTCATGACTTTTTGACCTGCGATGACCCATGGCTGACTCTGCTTTCTTCTGCTCCCTGTCCCACGAAGGCGTTCTCGCCGTCCGCGGCGCCGACGCTGCCAAATTCCTTCAGGGCCAACTGACCTGCAACCTCAACTACCTGAGCGACACCCAGGCGAGCCTTGGCGCGCGCTGCACGCAAAAAGGGCGCATGCAATCGAGCTTTCGCATCCTGCTGCAAGGTGACGGCGTGTTGCTGGCCATGGCCACCGAGTTGCTGGAGCCACAACTGGCAGACTTGAAGAAGTACGCCGTGTTCTCCAAATCCAAACTCACCGACGAGAGCGCCGCCTGGGTGCGTTTCGGCCTGGTGAATGCGGACGAGGCCCTGACCCGCCTTGGCCTGCAACTATCGGCCGACACCGACAGCGTCGCCCGCACCGATGCCTTGATCGCCGTTCGCGTTTCCCCTGGCCGCGCCGAACTCTGGGCGCCTGCCGAGCAAGGCGACACTCTACGCAGCCAACTGGCCGAGCATCTGCAACAAGCCGGCCTGAATGAATGGCTGCTGGGTCAGATCCGCGCCGGCATTGGCCAGGTCATGCCGCAGACGCGTGAACTGTTCATCCCACAGATGCTCAACCTGCAGGCCGTGGGCGGCGTGAGCTTCAAGAAAGGCTGCTACACCGGCCAGGAAATCGTCGCGCGCATGCAGTACCTGGGCAAACTCAAACGCCGCCTGTATCGCTTGAGCCTCGATGCGCCTGAAATGCCCGAACCAGGCACTCCGCTGTTTTCACCCAGCCACAACAGCGCGATCGGTGAAGTGGTCATGGCCGCAAAAGCTGACCAGACCGTTGAACTTCTGGCCGTGCTGCAAGCCGAAGCTGCCGATAGTGGCGATGTGCGCTTAGGCACACTCGAAGGCCCCGGTTTGCAACTGCTCGACCTGCCTTACACGCTCGACCGCGATCGAGAGATCCAGCGTTAATCGCCGTACCTTTTTGCAACACCCTAGAGAGCATGAATGAACAAGCTGGCGGAAAAAGTCCAACAGGCTTTGGTAACGGCCATCGATAATGATGACCTGGTTCTGCCGACATTGCCGGAAGTGGCCCTGAACATTCGTCAGGCCGCCGAAGACCCGGAAATCAGCATCAGCCACTTGAGCAAAGTGATCGGTCGCGACACCGCGCTGTCGGCGCGCCTGATCAAAGTGGTCAACAGCCCGTTGTTGCGTGCGACCCAGGAAGTCACCGACCTGCACACTGCCATCACCCGGCTGGGCACCAATTACAGCAGCAACCTGGCGATCGGCCTGGTGATGGAGCAGATCTTCCACGCACGCTCCGACGTGGTCGAACAAAAGATGCGTGAAGTATGGCGCCGCAGCCTGGAAGTCGCGGGCGTGAGTTACGCCCTGTGCCGCAGCCACAGCCAGCTCAAGCCGGACCAGGCAGCCCTCGGCGGGCTGGTGCACCAGATCGGCGTGCTGCCGATCCTGACGTATGCCGAAGACCATTACGAACTGCTGTCGGACCCGGTCAGCCTCAACCATGTCATCGAGAGCATTCACCCGTTACTGGGCGACAAACTGCTGGGTGGCTGGGACTTCCCTGAAATGCTGGCGAAACTGCCCGGCCGCTATCTGGACCTGGAGCGCGACTCGCCCAGCCTCGACTACATCGACCTGGTGCAGGTCGCTGTGCTGTATTGCCATCGCGGTACCGATCACCCATTGGCGAACATTCCGGTCTCCACACTGCCAGCGATCAAGAAACTGCGGGTCGACCCCTACAGCGACGCCTTGCGCGCCGAGTTGGATGAAGCCCGTTCGATGTTCTACTGATCAACCGGCGATAAAGCTCACCCGCACTTTCAGCCCGGCCTGCTCGCCATCGTGCAGGCTGATCTGTGCCAGGTGCGCCCGGCAGATTTCGCCGACAATCGCCAACCCCAGCCCCGACCCCATGCCCTGCTGACTGCGCCGGTAAAAGCGCTCGAACACCCGGTCCCGCTCGTCCAGTGGGATGCCTGGGCCATCATCTTCCACTTCCAGTACCGCCGGCGCCGTCACTCGCAGGATCACATTGCCGCCCGGTGGCGTGTGCGCCAGGGCGTTGTCCACCAGGTTGCTCAATAGCTCGTTCAACAAGGTGGGCTCGCCGCGCAGCCACACCGGCTCGTCGGCTTCCAATGCCAGCGCCACGCCGCGTGCGTGAGCCAGCGGCGCCATGGCCATACCCAACTCACGGGCCAATTGGCTGAGGTCGAGTAGCTGCGCGCCGCCCTCGGCAATTGCGCGGGCGCCATTCTCGATGCGGGCCAATGACAACAATTGATTGGCCAGGTGAGTCAGGCGGTCAGTGCCCTGAGCCGCGGTTTCCAGGGTGCTGCGCCACGTGGCGGGGTCTTCGGCGCGCAAACCCAGTTCCAGCCGCGCCTTGAGTGCCGCCAGCGGCGTGCGCAGTTCATGGGCCGCATCGGCAATAAATTGCGCCTGGCGTTCGAACTGGCCGCGCAAGCGTTCGGTGAAATGGTTGAGGGAACGCACCAACGGGCCAAACTCGTGCTGCACTTCCACCAAGGGCAATGGCCGCAGGTCGTCAGGCTGGCGTTCTTCCACCGCCGTGCGCAGGCGCTCCAGTGGGCGCAACGCTGCACTCACGGCAAACCACACCAGCAGCAACGCGCCGACGGCGAGCATGCCCAGGCGCAGCAACGTATCGGCCATCAGGCTGCGGGCCATGCTCACGCGCGCCTCGTCGGTTTCGGCGACGCGAATTTCCGCCATGCCGTTCATGTTCGGTTCCGAGACAGCCTTGAGCAGGCTCACCACACGCACCTGCTGGCCCTGGTACACGGCGTCGTAGAAGCGCGCCAGCGCCGGATAGTCATCGGTGCGCGGCGTACCGGGCGGCGGGCCGGGAAGGTTTTCGTAGCCGGAAATCAGCTTCTGGTCGATGTCATTGACCTGGTAATAAATGCGTCCGGCACTGTCGTAGGCAAAGGTGTCCAGCGCCACATAGGGCACATTGGCGCTCAGGGTGCCGTCCACCTGGGTCAAGCCGGCAGCGATGGTACGCGCCGAAGCCAGCAGCGTGCGGTCATAGGCGGTGTCCGCAGCTTCGCGACCATTCCAGTAGGCGCTCATGCCGCTGGCAAACATCAGCAGCACCAGCAACAGCGCCAGGTTCCACAACAGGCGCCAGCGCAGGCTGCTGGGCTTATGCATCGCGGGCTTCCAGCAGATAGCCGAGGCCGCGGAAGGTCACGATGGCGATGGGCTGGCCGTCGAGTTTCTTGCGCAGGCGGTGCACGTAGATTTCGATAGCATCGGGGCTGGCTTCTTCGTCCAGGCCGAACACCTGGGAGGCCAGTTGCTCCTTGCTCATCACCCGGCCAGGGCGGGCGATCAGCGCTTCAAGCACTGCTTGCTCACGGGAAGTGAGCGTCATCAACTCGCCGCCCACGGTAAAACGCCGGGTATCGAGGTCGTAGACCAACACGCCGCAGGTCTGCTGGCGCTCGCCGCCCAACACGCTGCGGCGCAGCAACGCTTTGACCCGCGCCTCCAATTCCGTCAACTCGAACGGTTTGGCGAGGTAGTCGTCCGCCCCCAGGTTCAGGCCGTGTACGCGATCTTTCACATCACTGCGCGCCGTCAGCATCAGTACCGGCAGATTTTTCCCACGGGCCCGCAGGCGCGCCAGCACCTCGAAACCATCCAT
This sequence comes from Pseudomonas sp. CHM02, assembly GCF_000612585.1. GTDB lineage: Bacteria > Pseudomonadota > Gammaproteobacteria > Pseudomonadales > Pseudomonadaceae > Aquipseudomonas. The sequence goes on along the minus strand of NZ_JFCA01000010.1, from coordinate 97,689 downwards.
GCGCGGCAGCCCCACATCGAGAATCGCCGCCGCGTACTCCTCGCTGCTCAAGGCCAGGTCCGCCGCCACGCCATCGTGCAGCACGTCAACGGTCAAACCCGTGCTCTTGAGCGCCTGGGCGACACTTTCGGCGAGTTGCAGATGGTCTTCAACCAGCAAGACACGCATGGATTTCTACCTCAGTCAGGGGTGGTTGGTACCACGCTTTGCCGGGCAGTTTACAGGCGCCGCCTGCCCTGTGAAGCCTGAAAACATTGAAAGGCAACTGAAAGGTTAGTGAAAGCTTCGCCCTTTAGCATCCAGTCACGGTGGTCTATGCCCACCGAGCTGCCTGAACCGCAGCACCCGAAAAACGCCTCGAAGCGTTTTCGCCAAAATAAGAACAATAACGGAGTACACAACGATGCTGTCGACACAGCCCCAGGCCTCCTCGCCTGTTCGTTTTTCTCGCCTGACCCAGACCGCCCTCGCCAGTGCTGCTACCCTTGCCGGCTTTTCGCCGCTAAGCCAGGCTGCCTTCTTCGAAGACAGTAGCGCGACCCTGGAAACCCGCAACATGTACTTCAACCGCGACTTCCGCGACGGCACCAGCGCCCAGCAATCCAAGCGCGACGAATGGGCCCAGGGCTTCATGCTCAACCTGCAATCGGGCTACACCGACGGCACCGTCGGCTTCGGCGTGGATGCGCTGGGCATGCTCGGGGTCAAGCTCGATTCCAGCCCCGACCGCACCGGCACCGGCCTGCTGCCCACCCATGACGATGGCCGCGCCGCTGACGAGTACTCCAAGCTGGGCCTGACCGGCAAGGTGAAGATCTCGGCCACCGAGCTGAAAATCGGCGCGCTGATCCCCGAACTGCCGATCCTCAAGCCCAACGATGGCCGCATCCTGCCGCAGACCTTCAACGGCGGCTTGATCACCTCCAAGGAATTCAAGAACCTGGTGTTCACCGGTGGTCGCCTGGACAAGGCCAAGGACCGCGACGACAGCAACTACGAAGACATCGCCCTCAACAACAAGAACAGCCGCTTCCTCAGCGGCGCCACCGGCAAGCACTTCAACTTCGGCGGCGTTGATTACAAGTTTGCCGACAAAATCACCGGCAGCTACCACTTCGCCCAACTCGACGACGTCTACAGCCAACACTTCCTCGGCCTGGTCGCCGCACGCCCGATGGGCCCCGGGACCTTCGCCACCGACCTGCGCCTGGCCATCAGCGATGACGCCGGCGCAGCCCGCGGCGGCAAGATCGACAACACCTCCCTCAACGGCCTCTTCAGCTATGCCCTCAACGGCCATAAGCTCAGTGCCGGTTACCAGCACATGTCCGGCGACAGCGCGTTCCCGTATGTGGAGGGCAGCGACCCGTACCTGGTCAACTTCGTGCAGATCAACGACTTCGCCGGCGCCGAAGAGCGCTCCTGGCAGGCGCGCTACGACTACGACTTCGCCAAGCTGGGGATTCCCGGCCTGAGCTTCATGAGCCGTTACCTCTCGGGTGACTACATCAAGCTCAAGAACGGCGAGACCGGCAAGGAGTGGGAGCGCAACAGCGAGATCAAGTACGTGGTGCAAAGCGGCACCTTCAAGGATGTGGCCGTGCGCCTGCGTAACGCCACCTACCGCTCCAACTATTCAGCCCGTGATGCGGACGAAATGCGCCTGCTGGTGAGCTACAGCGTCGCGCTCTGGTAAGTAGTGCCTGGTAAGCCACTCATAACAACAATGACGGAGAAACCCATGACCCCTTCACTGCGTAAATTGGCCCTCGCCGCCGGCTGCATGCTGTTCGCCGGCCAACTGTTGGCCGCCGACGAACCCAAGCGCCCGGAATGCATCGCCCCGGCCTCGCCTGGCGGTGGTTTTGACCTGACCTGCAAACTGGCGCAAAGCGCGCTGGTCAACGAAAAGCTGCTGAGCAAGCCAATGCGCGTGACCTACATGCCTGGCGGCGTAGGCGCGGTGGCCTACAACGCGGTAGTGGCCCAGCGCCCCGCCGACGCCGGCACCCTGGTCGCCTGGTCCAGCGGTTCGCTGTTGAATTTGGCCCAGGGCAAGTTCGGTCGCTTCGATGAAAGCGCCGTGCGCTGGTTGGCAGCGGTCGGCACCAGCTACGGGGCTATCGCGGTGAAAGCCGATTCGCCCTACAAAAGCCTCGACGATCTCGTCAAAGCCCTGAAGAAAGATCCGGGCAGCGTCGTGATCGGCTCCGGCGGCACCGTCGGCAGCCAGGACTGGATGCAAACCGCCCTGATCGCCAAGGCCGCCGGGATCAACCCACGCGAACTGCGTTACGTGGCGCTCGAAGGCGGCGGTGAAATTGCCACTGCCCTGCTTGGTGGCCATATCCAGGTGGGCAGTACCGACATCTCCGACTCCATGCCGCACATCCTGAGCGGCGACATGCGCCTGCTGGCGGTGTTCTCCGAGCAGCGCCTGGACGAGCCGGAAATGAAGAATATTCCGACCGCCAAGGAGCAAGGCTACGACATCGTCTGGCCGGTGGTGCGCGGTTTCTACCTCGGGCCAAAAGTCAGCGATGCCGACTACGCCTGGTGGAAAGACGCCTTCGACAAACTGCTGGCTTCCGACGAGTTCGCCAAGCTGCGTGACCAGCGCGAGTTGTTCCCGTTCGCCATGACGGGCCCGGAGCTGGACACCTACGTGAAGAAACAGGTGGCTGACTACAAAGTGCTGGCCAAAGAGTTCGGCCTGATCCAGTAATCGCCCCTCTTTTGTGCGGCCACGCCCTTTAGCCAAGCGGCGTGGTCCAGGAGTTTCACATGCTCTTACAACGCATTTTCGCCGCCGTGCTGCTGCTGGCCTGCGCCGGCCTGGCGCTGATGGCCTGGCCCTATCAAGCGTCGTTTTCCTACGAGCCGGTGGGGCCTCGGGCCTACCCGCTGCTGATGCTCGGGCTGATGAGCCTGGCATTGATCTACATGTTGTTTCGCCCACAGCCGACCAAACACACTGAAGAAGAACCCGCGCTGGACCGCGAAACCCTGATCAAGATCGGCGTGTGTGTCGCGCTGTTGATCGTGTTCGCCGGTACCTTCGAACCCCTGGGGTTCATCCTCAGCAGCATGCTGATCGGCATCCCGATGGCGCGCCTGTATGGCGGCCGCTGGTTGCCCAGCGTGGTGATCGTCAGCCTGATGGCGATTGGTCTTTATCTGCTGTTCGATAAAGCCATGGATGTGCCGCTGCCCCTCGGCCTGCTCGACGTTCTGGAGAACTGATATGGATACTTTCGGCTACTTGGGCCAGGGCTTCGGCGTTGCACTGTCCCCCTACAACCTGGTGACCGCACTGTGCGGCACCCTGATCGGCACGGTGGTCGGCCTGTTGCCGGGCCTGGGCCCGATCAACGGCGTGGCGCTGTTGATCCCCATCGCCTTCGCCCTGGGCCTGCCGCCGGAATCGGCGCTGATCCTGCTGGCGGCCGTGTACCTGGGCTGTGAATACGGCGGGCGCATCAGCTCGATCCTGCTGAACATTCCGGGCGAAGCCTCCACCGTCATGACCACCCTCGACGGCTACCCGATGGCCCGCAAAGGCCTGGCTGGCGTGGCACTGTCGTTGTCGGCATGGAGCTCGTTCATCGGCGCGTTTATCGCCACCTGCGGCATGGTGCTGTTTGCGCCGTTGCTGGCCAAATGGGCGATTGCCTTCGGTCCGGCGGAATATTTCGTACTGATGGTGTTCGCGATTGTCTGCCTCGGCGGCATGGCCGGTGACAAACCGCTGAAGACGTTTGTAGCGGCGTTGATCGGTTTGTTCCTCTCCGCGGTGGGCATCGACGCCAACAGCGGTGTGTACCGTTTTACCGGCGATAACATCCACCTCACCGACGGCATCCAGTTTGTGGTGTTGGTGCTGGGCCTGTTCTCCATCAGCGAGATCCTGTTGCTGCTGGAAAAAACCCATCGTGGCCAGGAAGCCGTGAAGGCCACCGGACGGATGATGTTCAACCTCAAGGAAGCTGGCGCGGTCTTCGTCGTCAACATCCGCTGCGGTTTGCTCGGTTTCATCATGGGCGTATTGCCAGGTGCCGGTGCGACGCTGGCTTCTGCCGTTGCCTACATGACCGAAAAACGCCTGGCCGGTGCCAGCGGTAAATTCGGCCAGGGCGACATGCGCGGCCTCGCGGCGCCGGAAACGGCCATCGGCGCGTCCGCCTGCGGCGCCCTGGTGCCCATGCTGACCCTCGGCGTACCGGGTTCGGGCACCACGGCGGTGATGATCGGCGCGCTGTCGCTGTACAACATCACCCCGGGCCCGCTGCTGTTCCAACAGCAACCGGACATCGTCTGGGGCCTGATCGCCTCGTTGTTCATCGCCAACATCATGCTGGTGATCCTCAACATCCCGATGATCCGCATCTTCACGCGCATCCTGGCCGTGCCGAACTGGGCGCTGGTGCCGGTGATCGCGATCATCACTGCGATCGGGGTGTACGCGGTGCACGCCACCACTTTCGACCTGTTCCTGATGGTCGGTATCGGCATCTTCGGCTACATCCTGCGCAAGCTAGACTTCCCACTGTCGCCGGTGCTGCTGGGCTTTATCCTCGGTGGCTTGATGGAACAGAACCTGCGCCGTGCACTGTCGATCTCCAACGGTGCGCTGGAGATCCTGTGGTCGAGCCCGATCACTTTTGGCGTGTGGGTACTGACCGCGATCATGCTGTTTGTGCCGCTGCTGCGCATCTACCGCAAACGTGCCCTGCAGCGTCGTGCCGTGGCCGATGTCTGAGGTCACCTTTAAACATTGGTGGGGAACACCGCTGGTCGGCCTGGCCGGCGGTTACCTGGCCAGCCTGGTCGGCTGGCCTTTGCCGTACATGGTCGGCTCGTTGCTGGCGATCATCCTGGTGCGTTGCCTTACGCCGTGGCAGTTGGCGGAGATTCCCGGCGGGCGCAAATGCGGCCAATGGGTGGTGGGCATCGGCATCGGCCTGCACTTCACCCCGGTGGTGATCGAACAGGTGCTGAGCCACTTCGGCCTGATCTTCTTCGGTGCGCTGGTCACCAGCCTGTCGAGCGTTGTCGGCGTGTGGCTGATGCGACGCAGCGGTGAAGACCGCGCCACCGCGTTTTTCTCGAGCATGCCGGGTGGTTCCGGTGAGATGGTCAACCTCGGCGCGCGCAATGGCGCGGTGTTGAGCCGTGTCGCGGCGGGGCAGAGCCTGCGCGTACTGGTGGTGGTGCTGTGTGTGCCGGCGATCTTCAAATACTTGCTCGAAGGCGGCACACCGCAGTTTCATCCGGCGCCGGTGAGTTGGCCGTGGCTGCTGGCGCTGTTTCCGCTGGGCGCCGTGGTCGCCTGGGGTTGGCAACGCTTGCGCCAGCCGAACCCGTGGTTATTCGGGCCGTTGCTGGTGAGTGCGACTGCCAGCGTGGTCTGGGACCTGCATATCGGCCTGCCCGATGGCGGCAGCCAGATTGGCCAGTGGTTGATCGGCAGTGGCTTGGGTTGCCACTTCAACCGACAGTTCTTTCGTCGGGCGCCGTCGTTCATGGGGCGTACCTTGATCGGCACGGCGTTGACCATGGCGCTGGCGACGTTGGCGGCCGTGGGGCTGAGTGCGTTGACACATCTGGACCTGCGCTCGTTGACCCTGGGCATGATGCCCGGTGGTATTGCAGAGATGAGCCTGACCGCCGAGACCCTGCAACTGTCGGTGCCGTTGGTGACGGCCATGCAGGTGATGCGCTTGTTGTTTGTGCTGTTTCTGGCGGAGCCATTGTTCAGGCATTGGAATCGCCCGTCTTAACTCTTCTGCGATGGCACGTTCCGAACCCGTCATTACCGTTTGTCGGCACTGTCAAATTTCACAGCTATCGCCACGCTGCCGCCTGGCTTTGAATGAAATCCGGACCTCCTCGCGTATGCGATGAACCACGTTTCTATCTCAATCAGGGATCACGAGCATGACAACCGTTGCCGGTACGCCAATCACAACCAACTGCGACATTCCCAAACCGCAGGATGAAGATGTCTACGAATTCGACCTCAGCCAACCCGAGCAAGTACCCCGTGTCGCGTTCGCAGATTTATCGTTAAATATACCCGGCCTCAGGGAGCCCTACATTGGTTACCATGGCGGGATCAATAAAGCAGCGAAAAATCTCAACCCTGAAAAAGGTCTCTTGTGTATTCTGAATCCATACTTGGATATGGCAGAAATGATTTCGTCGAACTATTCTTCGGAAATGCTATTGAATCGGCTGCCTTTACGACAATTTCTGATACCCAAGCTTCAGCGGGGTTATCGACTTCCTTGTATGTATCAACCGCATGGCTCGAATACGGTCCCGTCTCCCCCTGTTTTTTCAGGGTCACGCGCGCTGGCGGAGGCACAGCGGAGACGGATAAATTCAGCTTCTTTGTTGACGATATTGAACCTGCCGGGCCAAACCCAGACACTGGAACTTATCACGACTATATGACTGCACCGCAATTGGAGCAACACATCATCGACAATGGCGTGCAGCCAGAAGATGCTCAGATGGGCGTCAAGATACAAATCCCCAAGTACCCAAACAGACCAGGTTTGAATCCGCTTTATAATTGGGCCGCACGAGATACAATTTGGCTGACACTCAACGGCCATGCCATTAAGCACGTAGTAACAGAAGGCGAAGCGACAGGTACGGGCCCAATCACCATCACCGCCTACAGCAGCACATGGAACACGGTCGGCTACGGCGATGTAATCATTCAATATTATGTGATAGACGAAGCTGGGAATAAAACAGTTGCCCCCTCTCTGCTGACAATTGTCGAGTCTTTTGTCGGCAATCCAAATCCTCTTTTAGCTGCACCTTTCATCGCTGAAGTTGACGATGAGGGGAAGGTAGATGTTCACCTACTGGACGGTGAAGATGCGACCATCGTTATTAATGTCCCTGGCAACGGCTATCTAAAATCTGATGAAATAAAAGTACTCGCAGTGGGATATACCGCTGCAGGAACCCCTGTTGAAGAGGAATATACCGGCACCGTCAGTTCAGTCTTTATTAATTTGCATATTAATTTGTCTTTCAAGTATTTAGAAAAGCTGGTCGGCGGCAGCCTGCGTATTCGCTTCGAACGTATACGCGCAGGCGTCACACCTAATCGTCGTTCGAAGGTCAATGTATATGAAGTCATTGGCGACTCGATCCCGGTCGAGCTTCCTCCTGCGAGAATTCTTCAGGCACCGGACGGCAATATACCGGTAGACTCTGCATCGATTACCATCTGGATCGATCACTATACCGGACAAGCCCCGTTCGACGCAGTGACAGTGATTTTAATCGGAACCCACGCCAATGGAGCCGGTTACTATCGAGAAGTAGGGCCGCGACCCGCCGGAACAGGCAACATTATCTTTAACCTCGCAAACGGTCCCGACGGCGACATGCCCGTCTTGAAGGGGGCACACTGGACGTTCGTTACACAGTCACGAATGAGGCCGGAACTCGTCCGTCTCAAGTTGCCAACTTTGATGTAGGCGAACTTGTCCCTTCATTGCCTGTCGTTGAAATTGACGAGGCCCCGCCACCAGATTATGTATTTAATCCATCCGTGAGCCTTTTTGGTGCAACCGTTCTTGTCAAGCGCAACTCGGCTTTCACTCTAGGCAGTATCGTTACATTGCATTTTGAAGGTTCTGCAGCGGGTGGCAGTACCATTAAATCTTTCCCCATTACCAACATCTGGGTGGGGAGAGACCTATACTTCGATATCGAACGTACTTTCGTGGTAGCAAACCTCGACAAATCAGCCAGGATTTATTACACACTGACCAAGCCAAATGAACGTACGCGTATTTCACACGCAGTGGATATGCGAGTTGGGGCGCCACTGAATCTTCCTGTGCCGGAAATATTGGAGTCGACCATTGTAGTGCCAGGCCAAAGTGCGACGATGAATCCTGCTCATGTGCTAAATCCACCCGTATTTACGTATCGCGTGCGTTATTCCATGCTCAACAGCGACCTGATTCAACCCCATTTTACAGGCAAGCCAGGTTTGGGAACGCCGACTATTACGCCGAAGAATGGAAACGCGGCGGCTGGTTTTGTTGACTTTGAGATACGCAATTCAGCGGCCGCCGCCAACTTGGAAACACACGTCACCGTACAATACATGGTAACTCGGGGAGGTGCGACGAGACCGTCAGACCCATTGGACCTGGAAATACAAGCACTCCCTAACTCTGTCACGAATGTGGTTTCGATACCGCAGGCCACAGGTGGCGAATTTGACACGCATAAAGATAACAGTGTACAGATATTGGATTATCCATTCATGCTCAAGGGACAAGCCGTGTGGGTCAACTTGGACGGCGAACATGATATTGAACTGCGCAGTGGTGCTCCTGTGAGCACACCAGAGGCAAATGCCAAGAAAATCAATGAGCCTGTACCATTGTCATATCAATTAACCCTCAGCCATGGCACATTCCTGGATGCCAAAACATACGTATCACTCGACGGCACCAATCTCAAAAGCTCGGCAACAGCGCTTAATTTCCCGCGTTATACAGTCAAGAGAGAAACAGGAGTGGTGAAAACCATTCCGGTTGGTACACAACCTTATCATATTGAATTCAGCCTTGATGGTTCCTTGGCTTATGTTACCAATTACGGTAGCAATACGGTATCCGTCATCAATACTTCAACCTACCTCGTGGTTGCCACTATCACAGGTTTTTCCCAGCCCTATCGGCTTAAAATGCACCCTGATGGCACGCGCCTATTCGTAGGCAACTTGGCTGCGAAGACCTTGTCGGTGGTCAATACAGCAACCAACACGATCGTTTCAACAATATCTGGCTTTAATCGTATATACGGAATTACTTTTAATGCCGACGGAACATTACTTTATGTTTCGTGCAACTACGATGCATTCGTATACATTCATAATGCTACGACCTATGCACGCATAAATAGCTTGAAAGTCATCTACCCCACCGGTTTGGAATTCAACCCAGAAGGAACCAGGCTTTATGCTGCAGCTCAAAGCACTGTAACCATCATCAACCCATCAGGAAACGGGAGTATCATCGGAAACATTTCAGGGACGAACTATCCGACCGATCTTAAGTTCAGCCCGCACAACTTTGTCAAACCGAAGGCTTATATCACCAACCGCGGCCTCAACAATGTTACAAAAACAGTGCTGGTGCTGGACTCAACCACCAACACCATTACTAAAGTTTTGACTGGGTTTGTAGAACCTAAAGGAATTGCCATGAACCCAGTCACCGAAAGAGTTTACATCTCTGATCGAGCCGGTGGAAAAGTCTCATTCATTGACAGTACCAACGATACAATCATTCAAAATATTGATAACTTAAGCGAGCCCGAAGGAATGGCTGTTACACCTGACGGTGCTAAACTTTGGGTAACGGAAGTACTTGCTAATCGTATTGCCATAGTCGCGCTCTAAACAGCAATAACTTGGAACGTTAAACCTTTCCAAGATCCCCCAAAAAAACTGCCTTGAACTGAACATTCAGGGCAGTTTTACATAAACACAGCACTATGAACTTCTCAGCGCCGCTGCTTAGAAATCATACCGCACCCCCACATTCACCCCCCATGGCTGGTCAACGCTCTTGCCCATGCTGCGCTCCACATCCGCATGCACCTTCCAGTTCTTCGACACGGCCATGGCCAGACCAGCTGCCATTTCAACCCGGGTGCCCGATAGGTCGTTGTTGAAGCTGTTGCCGTTCACCGACACCTTGTTGCTCTGGTTGAACTCATGGGCTACCGCCGTGCGCAAGTACGGTTGCAACACACTGCCGCCATCCAATTGGATATCACGCCCGGCAGTCACACCGGCCTTGCCCACCACCGAAGCGGTACGCGCGCCCTTGGCTTGCAGGCCGTTATCCAGCTCGTAGCTCTGGCGCTGGATGATCGCCGTGGCCAATTGGCCGTAAGGTTCCACGAAGAAGCCGTCGTCCAGCTTGATGTGGCGGCCCACTTCGGCCGAGGCGGTTACCGCATTCTGCGTGTAGTTGCCCTTGGCTTTCTTGCCGTCACTCATTGCCACGTTGGACTCGTTGTGCAAGCGGTTGAACTTGAGCACTCCATCGAAGTAGAAGCCGCTCTCAGCGTCCAGCCAAGTGGCGTAACCACCGGCGTAGTAGCTGTTGACGGTGGCTTTGCTGCCACGGCTCAAGTCCAGGTCGGAAGTGCTGTGACCGGCCAGGAAACCGGCCAACCATTGGCCGTCACCGCCGGACAGTGGCACGTCGGCACCTAGGGTGAAGCCGCGCTGGGTCTGGTTGTAGTGCACTTCCTTGTCGCTGTTGTTCACTTCGAACTTGTTGCCATAGGCACGGCTCCACAGCCCGGCCGATTTACCGTCGCTGTGACGCAACTCACCCATGCGAGTGCGCAGGTTGGTCATCTCACCGTAGAGCACGCTCGGCGCCGCGTTGGCCAAGGCCAGTACGGAGTTGGTGCTCGGGCTGATCACCTTGCTGCCCGGGTCCAGCAGCCAGTCCTTGCTGTCGTTGTCATCGATCAGGCTGTAGGAGTAGGTACCCACATCCACACGATCACCCACCAGGCTGAACTTGGCGCCACCGTCTTCGGTGTGCACCACGTGCAGGCGGTCGGCGCTCAACGGGTCCGCACCGCTGCTGGCGATCAACAACTTGTGGTCACCCGAAGAAGTACCCGTAACGTTGAGGAAGTCGCCAGTCAAAGTGGCGAAGTCCACGCTCATGTTGAACGTGCCGTTGCCCGACAGGTTTTCCACGTCCAGTTGGTAGAACACGCCCGGGTCACCGAACTTGACGTGACCGCCGCTCAGGAACAGGTCGCCCACTTGCTGGTTGTCGACCATCACCCAGGTGGCGTCGCTGTTGATTGCCAGCGTGTCGACGTTCTCCAGGCGGCCGGTGAGGATCGAGCCGTTGCTCAGGCCAACGCTGGCGCTACCGCCGTTGTTGATCACGTCGCCGTTCATGATAGCGCGGTCGAGGTTCAGGTCCAGGGCGCTATCGGTACCCACTTGGATGTTGCCGGTCAGTTCGCTGTTGTTGACGCGCATGTTGGCGTTGCCGCCGGTTTTCAACTCAAGCAGGTTGCCGTTGCTGCCTATCAGGGTAGAACCGTTATTGACATCAATTTCAGCAGTGATCGGTGTATCGACCACAATGGCAGAACCTGCCAGCCCCTCGACACGTGTACCTTCCAAGCGCAGTTCCGGCGAGTTGGGTACGGTGCTGTGTTCCCGGGTCATGCGGATGCCGTCGGTAGCACCGGTGATTTGACTATTGAAGGCATTGGCCGCGCCACCGCGCAGGATCAACCCAGCCTGGGAATCGCCCACCAGTTTCGAGTCATAGAGGTTCAAGGTGCTGTAGGAGGTTACATTGGCACCATAAGTCGCGCCACGGATTTCACTGTTATTGCTGACCTCTGCGAAGGAACCCGTGACCGTCGACGGATTGCGTACCACGTCCAGACCGCCCGCACGGGTGCTGGTGATAAGGGTATTGTTGATGTGTGCAGTGCTGTTGGTCAGTATCACTGCGGTGGTGGTGGCAGTGGATGAAACCCGTGCGCCTGTCAGGTTTACCGTCGAGTCAACCGACTGAATGTCGCGCACTGTCGCACCGCTATGAACATTCAGCGTGGAATTGTTTTTCAGCCGAAAGTTATCAACGTACGTTACTGGATAGACATCTTTGGTCGTTCCGTCCAGTTCTTCCAGTGCCAGGGTTTGCGCGCTTAGGAAACACAGGGGGGCAACAGCGACAAGCTTGATCGCTGCCGATAATTTGGAGAATTTAAAGTCAGAAGAGTCAATCGTGTGCATTGCCAGTGAACCTCAGAAAAAGTACCAGTTCGAACCCGGAGGCCATATCGACCGGCCTTCCGTTTTCCACGGCGCAAAGACTAAGGATTGGAATTCCCTTTTTATGTAGGACTTTCCTTATGAGGAAGTCGTCTAGCTTCAACACAACCCTGGCGTTGGTTAAGCAAGCCGCAATAAAAAACCCTGTGACCCCACAAAGAGGCCAACAGGGTTATGCATGGATCACAGCGACCCGAGCGCTCGCGTCGAATCTGGCACACAGGTGCCCAGTGGTGGGTAAGCACCACGGAAATCCCATTGCACCTGAACTTCATCCGAGGTACCGCGATCCGTTGTGTCAGGGCGATAGATACTCCAGCGCACACCTACCCAACCACGACCGCCGGTACCGGTAAAGTCCCTGAACCACAACCCCAGCAAGAGGTTGATGGTGAAGCCATCCGCGATGTCGTTGAACGATATCTCTCTAGGCGTCGTTTCCATGGTATCTAACGGGGTAGTTTTATCGGCAAATGCGTACCTGGCCGCATGCACAACGACGAGGTCACCGATTTGAAGAGCTGCGTCGTCCTTGATGAAAATAGGGACTGCCACCCAAGGCGCCGGGACTAGCGGAGGCGTCAAGCGGTCGAAGCATCCAAGCCTGCCTGCTGTATTGAGTACCGAGAACACCGGATCTGCAAGCCCCGACAAGCTGTAGAGTTCAACCTTGACGCTCTGGTCGGGAGAGTGCTTGTAGTTGATTGCATCGCGAACCTTGTAATAACAAGGTATGGCATCGCCGTTGCCATACATTTCGATAATGTCCCAACCAATCTCCAACTCAACCTCGAAATCGGGAGCTTCACTACCGGTGACGTTATAAGTGTCAGCCAGCGTCCCGCCCATAATGCCGTAGTAAACATCAATAAAAATGCCGCCGGTTAGCCCTGAAGGAATAATGAACGTCGCCGTGGCCGGGAAACCACGGTCAAGTTCTACCAAATGGTTCTCATGACCTTCATTGCCTCTGACCGTCGGTGGATCATAGGCGGGGTCAACGGGGCCTGGGCCAGGGTTATCCGTATCACCGGGCTCATCTATATTCACCGCAACGGTGATCGTTGGCGAGGGGATAGTCCCTAGCCCGTCACGGCTGATAGTGCAGTGGACATCGGCGTCGTACATGTCCCCATGGGATCTGATCACATCGAACGTAGCCGTGCCATCAAACGGAAAGATAGGGAACACACCTACAGGTTTCTCGTAGATCAAGGTGCCATGCCAGAACATGCGAACAATATCAGTCGAGAGCCAGTCGACAATATTCCCCAAGCGTACCGTTACACCATTACGCGCCTCTTCCTTATCGATCAAAGGCGCCTCCAATACTTCAAAGTCTTCCAACATTGGTTCGTTCGCGGTGGCGACTGTCACAGTCCGGGTAAAAGACGTCTGCGTATTGTTACCTCCACGATCAGTCACATGGTAGGTAATCTCCCGATCGCCCGAGCCGTCTGCCAGGACAGTCGCGGCTGTAAAAATAACTTCAGCGCTGCCTGTCAATGGAAAAACACCCGTGATACCGGTTACATCCTTACGCCCAAAAAATGCCCGCCAGGTGTCTCCCGGGCGGTTGTCTGCCATTCGTTGGATTTGACACACCAAGCCGGGTTTGCCATCCAGATAATCCGGTGTCACTGGCCCCGACAGATCGGTTGGCAGGGTAATGGCAGCCGGCTGGTTATTGAGGTTGGGGTCGAGTGTGTCGACAAAACCAAGGGTGATCTCAGAGGGAGCTACATTGCCATTGGCGTGATGGATCGTATAGGTGATCTCCTTTTCACCATGGGTTTGCAGCGCGGCGTGCGGTTGAACAGTGTGAACAAAAGGATCAGGTGGCGCTGGATCGTCGCCACTATATTCATAGAAGCCAATCAATCGACCGTTCGCACGATAAAGAAGGGTGTCGATTTCCCCCGCATCTGCAAGTGGAAACCAGCGTGGATGGGAAAGAGTCAAACCGCTGGCCTGGACAGCGCGGGGTATGAGATTGGGTTGACCGTCTGCCGATTGCTCAGAGTCGGAGGGATCTACTGGCAAGTTAGGGAGTGCGTTGACAAGCGTGGGAGGAGGCGCATCGGCTAAAACCCTATGCGTCCCTGCGCGCGGTTTACGGGTAGCTTTTGCTTTTGCAGGCAACTTTTCGTTCGCCTGCGTTGCTGGCATTTTGGCCTTCGACTGCGGTGTTTTTTTTGACATGATCCAAAGCTCCTTGCATGGGTGAAAGGATCTGGATCCGGACGACGGCATTTCACCCACGGATCGGCGACCCAGTTAGTCGCAATGTCACTTTTCATCATCCGATATCAGTGCAACCTGATAGCGGCTGGTTCATTAAACAGCGGCCTGAGTGAGTGCGTAACTGTCAAGATTCACAGTTAGACAAAGCTCAACAAGTAGGTAGCTTTGCACTCAACGACTAGAACACGGTGAAACGCCTTTTCATTTCCTGCACGCCGTTAACGAGCCTTTATAAGCCCGAACATTTCTATGCAAACGGTTTGCAACGGCCTGCCCATACCTCAGGAAGGGCCTTATGCCCTTCCCTTTCGCATGCTGACTCAAACAGGTTCAATACAAGGCGGCAGGCCGTTTGGACGAATCAACGTGACCAACACCAGGCTACGATTCGACTCGCCTAACACCACTCCACAACGAACCACCTGATAACTGGTGGTGGCGGAACCGTAGATTGGCTTGTGGGGGTAGTCGTCAGGTTTAACCAACCCAGGGAGCAAGACATGGGGGTTGAATGGCACGGTGAATGGGTAACCGTTTTGTACCCAATTCAGGTTCAAGGGCGGCGAATCCCATTCCCCCTCAGAACCGCTGATCACATGGCTGGAATTGCCATTGGGGCTGGCATACCCGTCCCAGCGCAATCGCAGAACATCACCTACCTCCAGGCGCGTATCGTCGCCAGGGACCAATACCTGAACACCGAAGGACGGATGAGGTGTGAGCGTACACCCAATAAATCCGGAGTCCGGCCCTGGACCGTAGTTCACATCCGGGTATCGAGTGGACTTCAACCCCAGGATAGGTGAGATCGCCACGTTGACGACTTTGTTATTCGATCGCTGGCGGTTCACACCATTGAACGTGCGGTAAAAGAGGTTGACCCGCGCATTGCCAATCGGATCAATGAGTGCCCAGGGAATTTGGAACGCAATCACGGCTCCCGGGTTTTCGCCGACAGCCACAGGGTGAGTCGCCACCGGCACGGGGTTGTCATTCCAGATCAGCTCAAGTAAATCGCCCACGTCGAAGCCGACACCCAGCACCAGCTCCACATTGGCGGGCTGATCGCGGTCGAGGATGGTCAACACATCATCGCCCGACACACCTTTCACCGTTGGACGCAGAAGCAGGGGGTTGATGTAGTTGGGGTTATCCGGGTTGAGTTCGCCGGCTGCGGTGAGGTTTACCGGCACGAACCTGACCACGGAAGGCCGGGCGGCAGCGGCTCCGCGCTGCCAGGTGTAACTGGCCGGGATGCTCCCGCCTGCCAGTTCGAAGTCGCCGTGGGCCAAGACTGGCCACGGGATTGGCACACGAATTGGCCAGACCTGAAACGGCCCTACGATGATTTGTGGAAGGGGTATCAGGTTCCAGGAAGGTGTCACCACATCGTTTTCCAATGCGCCGACGATTTCGAGGATGTTCATGTAGACACCGCCAATTTCACGAGCATCTTCCAAATCAATCCGCCCGTTCGCGCCCGTGCCGAACGCTTGTGGTACTTCCGGTGCAGGAAAACTAATCGGCGAGGGCGTAAGGGCATTCAGTACCACAGCCGTACGCGACGCAGGCCCCTCCCATCCAGCGCGATTAATCAGGTGGTACTGAGCCGAATACTCTCGGTTACTGAGCAACGAGCGAAACGTTTCGCCTTCAAATGCCAGCTCTATAGGTGCACCGTCTTTATGAGCCTGGGTGATTTCCACCGATGCCACGATCTCGTCGCTGCGTGAATGTGGGCGCCGGAGCGCTGGTAGCAACGTCAACTTGCCCAAAGCGCGATCCTCCAGGCGCATATCGGGCCATCGAGGCACAATTGCCACGACTTGATCATCGTGGTCGACCAAGTACTCATCAGTGACGCCGTTATTTTGAATATCAGTGTCAAACATCAACCTGTTCGGTTGTACCCCTTGATTTGGGGCGAGTTTGATCAAGTTTATCTGGATTGGAAATGACGGATCCGCCGGGTTGCCGGGGACCAGCTCAACGATGTACTGCAAACTGTGCGGGCCGGGCGCCGCCAGCAGCTTTTCGGGTATGGCGCCGGCCACACTCGGTAGGTCGCTTGCATCGTAGGGCGCAGTCAACTCCTTCACATCACCAACCAGCTCACCGTCCCACAACCAGGTAACTGTGCTCACCTCACCTGGATCAAGAAGATTCCACCCCGGCCAAATCGATTGGACCTCCACTACCAAAGGGGCGAGTTGGTCCAACCGGTGTATCGTGTAAGCCACTTCATCTGCCAGCAATGGCAGCGCCGCAGGCACCCAGGGCTGGTCCAGCATTCGGGGGATCGGGGTCGAGGGGTTGTACTTGGGCATGTCCACTCTCCTTGGGCAATCAATCAATGACCAGCCATTGACTACCGACGGGAAAGCACCCTATCGACTAGGCCAGGTAGATCATTTAATGCGCAAGTACGCCCTCCGGATACTGTCGGAAATAACAGGTAGGCACACAGATCAGACCAGCGGCAACCGCCACTCAATGGGCGCCTCACCATTCTGCTCTAGAAACTTGTTGGTCCGGCTAAAGTGCCCGCAACCCAAAAACCCGCGATACGCCGACAACGGCGACGGATGCACTGAGGTCAGTACCAGGTGCTTGGTGGCATCGATCAGTTTCTGCTTGCCCTGGGCATGGGCGCCCCACAGCAGGAACACCAGGTGCGGCTGATGCGCGCTGACCACTTCGATAATCCGATCCGTAAAGAACTGCCAGCCCTTGCCCGCATGCGCGTTGGCGTTGGCACGCTCTACCGTCATGGTGGTGTTGAGCATCAGCACGCCCTGATCGGCCCAGCTTTGCAGGTAGCCGTGGTTGGGGATGTCGATGTTCAGGTCGCGCTTGAGCTCTTTGTAGATATTGACCAGCGACGGCGGCGCCGGCACGCCCGGTTGCACCGAGAAGCACAGGCCGTGGGCCTGGCCGGGGCCGTGGTACGGGTCCTGGCCGAGGATCACGACTTTCACCTTGTCCAGCGGCGTTGAGTTGAGCGCGTTGAAAATCAGCGGGCCGGGCGGGTAGATTTCTTTGCCGGCGGCGTGTTCCTGGCGCAGGAACTCGCGTAACTGGGCCATGTACGGCAGCTCGAACTGATCCCGCAGGGCGTGTTTCCAGCTGGGTTCGAGTTTGATACGGTCGTCTTCGGTCATGGTTGAATGGTCTTGTAAAAAAGAATGAGGCGAACCCTAGGAAAGCCGACCCCGCTTGTCAATTGATCTGACACACCACCGACACTTTCCTGCGAAGCGATCATACTCGTCCTTCACCTTCTCGATTGAGGTCACGATGAACCTGCACTTCGAAGAGCTGACCGGCAGCGACGGTGCCCGCATCGGCATCGCCAGCCTCGACGCTGAAAAGTCCCTCAATGCCCTTTCCCTGCCGATGATCCTCGCGTTGGGCGAACGCCTGGACATGTGGGCCAAGGACCCGAACATCGTCTGCGTGCTGTTGCGCGGCAACGGCCCCAAGGCATTTTGCGCCGGTGGCGAAGTGCGCAGCCTGGCGCAGGCCTGCCGCGAACAGCCCGGTGGGGTGCCGGCGCTGGCGGCACAGTTTTTTGCGGCGGAATATCGCCTGGATTATCGCTTGCACACCTACCCGAAACCGGTGATTTGCTGGGGCCACGGCTACGTGCTAGGCGGCGGCATGGGCCTGTTGCAAAGTGCGGCGGTGCGTATTGTCACGCCGAGCAGCCGGTTGGCCATGCCGGAGATCAGCATCGGCCTCTACCCGGACGTCGGTGCCAGTTGGTTCCTGTCGCGCCTGCCGGGCAAGCTCGGGTTGTTCCTCGGCCTGACCGGTGCGCATATCAACGGTCGTGACGCGTTGGACCTGGGCTTGGCCGACCGCTTCCTGCGCGAAGACCAGCAGGACGAACTGCTCGATGGCCTGCTGCAACTGAACTGGCAGGAACAGACCTCGATGCAGCTCAACAGCCTGCTCAAGGCGCTGGCCCAGGAAGCCGTCGAGCAGCAACCGGAGGCGCAATGGTTGCCACGTCGGGCACAGATCGACGAATGGCTGGATGTGGGCGATGTGCGGTGTGCCTGGCGCGCCTTGAGCCTGCTGAGTGAGCATGCCGATCCACTGTTCAGTCGTGCCGGCAAGACGCTCAGCGAAGGCTGCCCGTTGACCGCGCACCTGGTATGGGAACAGATCCAGCGCGGCCGGCATCTGTCCCTGGCGCAAGTGTTCCAGATGGAATATACCCTGAGCCTCAACTGCTGCCGTCACCCGGAATTCAGCGAAGGGGTGCGCGCGCGGCTGATCGACAAAGACCAGACGCCGCATTGGCATTGGCCGGATATCAACGCGATTCCGGATGCGGTGGTGCAGGCGCATTTCAATAAGGCATGGGAAGGTCGCCATCCCTTGGCCGATCTTTCCGATTATTGATTAGCTGCGCCCATAAAAAAGCGGCGCTTCATGCGCCGCTTGGCAATGCAGACGTATCAACGGTGACCGCCGCGGCCACCTCCATGGTCGGAACCGCGGCCGTGCCCACCATTCCCCCATCGGTTACCGCCGCCCCAGCCTTGGTTCGGGTAAGGCCGGTAACCCGCACGCGGTCCGTAATAGCGCGGTGCTGGCTGGTAATAACGCGGCGCCGAATAATAGCGCGGTTGTGGCGCGTAATAGCGCGGTGCAGGGTAGTAGTCACGCCGATACTGGTACGCCGTACCACCACCGTAGTAATACACCGGCGCCGGTGACGTGTAGACCTCGGATCGATAGTAACTCTGGCCTCCGTCGTAATAGGGCACACACGCGCAAAGGGTCAGACCGAGTAAAACGATGAGCAGCAGTCGTCGATACATGGCGGCCTCCTGGACCGCGGAAGAGCACCTCCAGCGACGCGGGAGGGCGGCATTCAGCTTTCACTGAATGACGAAATATCTGACATCAAAAACGGAATCTGGTGCGTTTTTGCAACAGCTTGATACATCTGCGCAAACGTCTTCGATCACGTAATTTATCGAGGTCGCACCTGGCCACGCCGTTTAACCAACAGACCAGCAAGTTCCAGCGCTCAGTAGCCTGGGCAGGGTCGGCCCTGTATCGTACAAGGCACACGGGACTCTCCGGAACCTTGCCCGATCCTGCACGAACCTGCCCATGACCACGCCAACCCTTTGCCCTGCCTGCGGCGCCCGCAACGACTGCTCCCTGGCTGACCCACGTACGGTCGACCAGGCGTGCTGGTGCTACAGCGTCACCATCGACCCGGCTGTGCTCCAGGCCCTGCCCGACGAATTGCGCAACAAGGCTTGCCTGTGCCCGCGTTGCGCCCGGGTCGATGAGCAACTGCGCGGGGTCGAGCCGACGTAATGCGGGTTGATCGTTTCCTCAGTAACCTGCCGCGTTTCAATCGCAAGCAAGTGCGCCTGTTGCTGGTTGAGCGGCGTGTGTCGGTCGATGGTGTGACCGTCAGCGATCCCCATCATGACGTGCGGGAATTCAGCCGCGTATGCGTTGACGATGACGTGCTGCAGGCAGGCAAACCAGCGCGCTACTTCATGCTGCACAAACCCCAGGGTTGCGTGAGCGCCACGGCGGATCCGCAGCACCCGACTGTGCTGGATTTAATGGAGGAGCCGGGCAAGGACGAATTGCACATTGCCGGTCGCCTGGACTTCAATACCACGGGTCTGATGCTGATCACCAACGACGGCCAATGGTCGCGACGCCTGACGCAGCCGCAGACCAAACTGCCTAAGGTCTACCTTGTGGAGACCGAGCAGGACATCGGCGCAGAGTACGCCGCAACGTTCGCACGGGGCCTGTATTTCGCGTTCGAGGACCTGACCACCCAACCCGCCGAGTTGGTGTTGCTGGGGCCGAGAACCGCACGGTTGAGCATCGTCGAAGGACGCTATCATCAGGTGAAGCGCATGTTCGGGCATTTTGATAACAAGGTGATCGGCCTGCATCGCGAGCGCATGGGGCCCTTGGTGCTGGATCCAGCCCTCGCACCCGGTGAGTATCGAGCGTTGACCGATGACGAAATCCGAATGGTCTGACGACCGTTCGGCCGGTGATGGCAAAAAACCGCTTCATCGCCTTGCGGCGTGCCCGCTCTGCTGCTTGAATCAGGACCACCAGTTTAAATATGACTGGCGAGTCGCCTATAACCTCCAAGAAACACATTGCCCCGCCCGCGCTTGATCTACGGGCCCTTCAGGCAAACAGCCCGCCATAACAACAGCCGTCGGCCAGCCGTCATCGGATCGACATGGGCCTCTCTTTCCAGGCGTATGCCTACCTGTCACAAAGCTCGTGCAGAGTGATCTGCGCGCCCTACCCGCTTGCCAGGAGTCTTACGACATGAGGCCAGAAATCGCTGTGTTGGATATACAGGGTCAATATCGGGTTTACACGGAGTTCTATCGCGCGGACGCTGCTGCAAAGACCATCATCCTGGTCAACGGCTCCATGGCCACCACGGCATCCTTCGCCCAGACCGTGAAAAGCCTGTACCCGCAATTCAACGTGGTTTTATACGATCAGCCCTACGCGGGCCGTTCCAAAATCCACAACCGCCATGAGCAGATGCTGACGAAGGAAGTCGAAGGCCAGATCCTGTTGGAACTCATCGACCACTTCGCCGCCGAACACGTGCTGTCCTTTTCCTGGGGCGGTGCCGCAGCCCTGGTCGCCCTCGCCCACCGCCCTCGTCGCGTGGAAAAAGCAGTGATCAGCTCGTTCTCCCCAGTGATCAACGCACCGATGCGCGACTACCTGGAACGCGGCGTTTACTACCTGGGCAACCTCGACCGCGACCGCGTCGGCCACCTGGTCAACAGCACCATCGGCAAACATCTGCCGTCGCTGTTCAAGCGTTTCAACTACCGACACGTGAGCAGCCTGGCCGAACATGAATATGGGCAGATGCACTTTCACATCAGCCACGTGCTGAACAGTGATCGCCTGTGCTACCTCAAGGCCGCCAAGCAGATCGACATTCCGGTGCTGTTCCTGAACGGCGAATGGGACGAGTACACCAGTGCCCAGGATGCCAAGCTGTTTGGCCAGCACGTGGCCAACAGCAGCTTCAGTACCATCCAGGCTACCGGGCATTTCCTGGACATGGAGCACAAGGCGGCATGCCGGGACAGTCGGGACGCGGTGGTGGGCTTCTTGAAACCGCAGCGCCAGGTCAGCCGATTGCGTTATCACCATGGCCAGACGCAGCATGCGTTTGCAATCTGAGGCGTGGGAGCTGGCTTGCCTGCGATAGCATCACTGAAGTGTGACGGCCACACCGAGGTGTCCATATCGCAGGCAAGCCAGCGCCAACACCCACATTTTTGAAGAAAAACTTCAAATCCCGATGAACATCTGGTACAAAGTCAGCCGCTCTGAGCGGGTATAGTTTAATGGTAGAACAGTAGCTTCCCAAGCTTCCGACGAGGGTTCGATTCCCTCTACCCGCTCCACTCAAATTCGCGCTCCCCGTCAGGTTGTTCTTTGGCGGGGATGCACAAAAAAACCGGTCCTTTGAGGCCGGTTTTTTTATGGCTGCGATTTGAGGCCCCTGTCATTCGCGCCGAGAAAACCTGTACAAACTAATATTTTTGTACAACTATAATCCCAAAGCGCTGACGCACGATCACGGAGCCGAGCAATGATACGTCTACTGGTTTCATTGTTACTGGTACTGAGCTTGAGCAGTTGCGCCAACGTAGGCGTCGAGCACTACGCAGGCCAGCAGCCGCAGTTGGACCTGGAGCGGTTCTTCAGCAAGCCCGTCAAGGCCTGGGGGATTTTCCAGAAGCGCTCGGGCGAAGTGGCCAAGCGCTTTGAAGTGAATATCGCCAGCCGACGCGAAGGTAACGCGTTGATCCTCGACGAACGCTTCCTGTACAGCGATGGCACGCGGCAACAGCGGGTGTGGACGCTGACACCCGATGGCCCGGGGCGCTGGCGCGGTCGGGCGGGTGATGTGGTCGGCGAGGCCATTGGCGAAGTGGCGGGTAACGCACTGCGTTGGCGCTACCGACTCAACCTGCCGGTAGACGGTTCGGTCTACGAGGTGAGCTTTGATGACTGGATGTACCTGATGGACGAAGACACCCTGATCAACCGCTCCAGCATGACCAAGTTCGGCGTCGAATGGGGCCAGGTCACGCTGTTTTTTCGTCGCCAGTGAATGACCCACAACGGGGGTGAATCATGAATCTGCACAGGCTGACTGAACTGGCAGTAAAAGGAGAAATTCGCGAGCTGCAGCTGCTGTCGCTGGAGGGTGGCTTCTACATCGCGCGTGTCAGGCTGGATCATGTGGAAATGACGTTGCTGGGCGATGACAACCAGCCGCTGCGCATCCGCTCCACCACGCATTTACGCGACCTGTTGCAACGGGTTCCGCCGTTTCCCTGCGTACTGATGCAACAGTGCGTACACGATGAAATGTGCGGAGTTCGGGAAGGCCCCATTGGCGCATTGCGGATTCCGTTTACGCTGGATTCATCCGTTTAAGGCTGTGCATGTTTCGGCTGCAAGGCTGCCAGTACATGGCCAGGATCATTAACCTCGGATCCAACAACATAACGGAGGAAAGACCTGAGCTTACGGTACGAAAAGAGGCAATCAATCCTCCCTCTGCGTCCCCCGCTGCACCACCCACGCCAACGGCAGCGTCACCCACAACACCCCCGCCAGCACCATCACCGCCACTGGCACGCCCAACGTATCCCCCACGCCACCGAACACCACGGGCGCCAGCGCCCCGCCACCAATCGTGCCGGTGTAGAACACGGCAAACGCCTGTTCGCGTTTCTCGGCTCCCGCCAGGTCAGGCACGGCGCCGTACAACACCGACGACGTGCCATTGAGCACCAGCCCCAGCAGCGGCAACATCACCATCAGCCCGGTCAGCGGCAAATACACCGCAGCGACGATCAACAAGGCAGTACTGCTTTCCGTCAGCCACACCGTCCTCATCATGCCGACGCGCGCGCCCAGGTAGCCGCACAATAACTTGCCGAACGCGCCACCGATAAACAGCAGGGTCAGGGCCAGGCCAATACCGGCGGTGCCCGCGCCCTTGGCTTGCAGCAGAAACGGCAGGAAGGTGAGAAAACCCATGCGCACGGCGCTGTCGAGGGTACCGGTGAGGATCAGTGCGCGCAGCCCCGCGGCGGAGCCGATGCCGATAGGCGAGTTGGTTTTTTTGCGCGTCGCCGAGGCATGCGACTGGCTGGGAATCAACCACCACAACAGCCCCGCCGCAGCCAGCCCCAACAATCCCAGGAACGTGGCACTGGCGCGCCAACTGATGACCGTGAGCAACAGGCCGACCAGACCGGGAACCAGGGTTTTGCCGATGTCGCCGGAGAAGTTGTACTGGGACAAGGCCTGCTTGATGCCGCCACTGTCCTCGTAGGCATCGCTGATCATCGAGGAGGCCAGCGGGTGTTGCGTGCTGGCGCCCAAGCCGCCCAGCAACAGCGCCAGCAGTAACATCATCAGTCCAGTGGCTTGCCCCACCACTAGATAAGCCGCACCGGCGAGCGCGGTTCCGCCTACCAGCATCGGTACACGGCCCCAGCGTTTCGCGGCGCGGCTGGCCATGAGCTGGAACACCGCCATCATCCCTGAATAGGCCCCGCGCAACAGTCCGACCTGGGCGTAGGACAGGGCGAACTGTGACTGCCAGATCGGCAGCAACACGTAGATGACGTCGGTAAGGCCATCATGCACGGCATGGGCGCTACAGCCGGCGATCAGTGTGCGGCGACGGGTTGATAATGCGGGAGCGGGCACGGCGACGGTGTCGTTCATGGTGTCGGGATCAGTTCAGGTTTAAGGGGTTTCCAGCCGGTCAAGGCAATCAGCAAAGTCACTATCTGGAAGGCCATAATCAGTGCCACGCACCCGGCCCAGCCCCAGCGCTCCCAGATCAACGCCGGAACAATCGCACCGCAACTGCCGCCCAGGTAATAGCACGTGAGGTACACGCCCACGGCACCGGTTTTGTTGTCGCCGGCGGTAGCGGCAGTGAAGGCGTTGGCCGCCGCCTGGGCGAGGAACACGCCAGTGGAACTGAGGGCCAGGCCCACCACGATGCACCACAACGAGGGCACCAGCGTCAGCGCTGAGCCGCTGATGCCGAGCAGCGCGGCAACGCTGAGCAGTTCGGCGTGAGGCCGGGACTTGCTGAGGCGACCGGCGATGGGGATCACGATCAGCGCCAGCAGGAACACCATGTAAAGCGTGCCCAATGCTGCAGACCCCAGGTTGAATGGCGGTAATCCAAGGTACAAGCCAGCGTAGGTAAACGCCGCGACCTGGGAGAACAACACACAAAAACCTACAGCGTAGGCCGCCAGCAAGGGCTTGCGAAAAACCGCCGACAGCGCGGTTTGGGCCGTCACCGAGCGCGCACGACTGACCGGCAACAGGAACTGGATAAACCCGCCCACCATCAGGCTGAGCACCGCCAGCAATTCAAAGGCTTCGCGCCAGCCTACGTATTCGGTCATCACCCCCGTGACAAAGCGCCCGGCAAACCCACCCAGCACGGTGCCCGCCACATACAGGCTGGTGACTTCCGTCACCGTGCCGCCACTCCAGCGGCCGCCGATATAGGCCACGCTGGTGGCAAACACCACCGGGATCAACATCCCTTCGACAAACCGCCATACCAGCACTTCGGCGAAGCTGTCGGCATAGGCCGTCATCAGCGCCGGCACCGCCAGCAGCAAGGCCGCCACGCTGATCACCGTGCGTTGCTCGAAACGCCCGGTCAGCCGGCTGACAAACGGCGCAGTGATCGCCACGGCCAGCGTCGTCACGGTGATGCTCCACCCCGCCGTCTTGGCGCTGATATGAAACTGCGCGGCAAAAGTCTGGAGAATGCTCTGGGTGGCATACAGGTTGAGAAACGCCGCGCAGCCACACAGGAACAGGGCAAGGCGGGCACAATGCAGGCGCGGTTTCATGAAACCTCTCGTTTTATTTTGTGAGGTCTTTATAGAATGGCCGGCGGGTCCTGAACCAATACCGATTTCGGACCGATCAATACCCAAGGATCAGGATGCTCGACCTACGCAAGCTGCGTTACTTTCTGACCGTCGCCGAAGAACTGCACTTCGGCCGCGCGGCCATTCGCCTGCACCTGGCGCAGCCGCCGCTGACGCGGCAGATCTCGGCGCTCGAGACTGAGTTGGGCTTCAAGCTGTTTGACCGCACCAGCCGCACCGTCACCCTCACCGCCCAAGGCCGGTCATTCCTGCCCTACGCTCGCGGCGTGCTGGAGCAGGTGGAATTGGCGCAGGTGATCGCCGGGAAGCTGGCGGCAGGCACCGCCGGGCAGCTTGCGTTGGGATATGTCAGTTCGATCGCGCTGTCAGATCTATTCAGCCAGGCGATCCAGGCGTTTGCCCAGCGCTTTCCCGACGTGCAGTTGACCCTGGTGGAATGCGCCTCCGGCAGCCTGGGCGCGCAAGTTGCGGACGGGCGGCTGGATATCGGGCTAAGTCGACTGCTGCCAAAGGGCGAAGAGGTGCATGCGCTGTCCCTGGGCGAAGAGCGCTTGGTGGCCGCCGTTTCCAGCGACAGCCCGCTGGCCAATCAGCCCAGCGTCAACCTGGCGCAGCTCAGTGCCTACCCGTTGATTCTGTTTCCAGCCGATTATGGCTCGGGGCTCAACCAGTCCATCGAACAGCTCTACCGCCACCACGGCCAGCCATTACGCCCAGGGCCGACTGGGCGGCAGATCACATCGATCATTGCGCTGGTGGCGGCCGGGCAAGGGGTGGCGTTGGTGCCGGCGTGTACGCAGAGCCTGATGAATAAAGGCGTGACGTACCGGCCGTTGGTGGAGGGGGATGCGTGCGCGCAGTTGTTGGTGCTGACCCGGACTGAAACAAAAAGTGTGCTGGTTGATGAGTTTCTCGCCGTCATTGCACAGATCGATGAATAGGTACTGCACCACCCGGAAGAAAAAAGCCGTTCCGGGTTCCTGGCGTCGGCAGCGCTGAAAGTGCTTCAGCAGGAACATTGATTAAGCCTATCCCTACAGGAATAAGAATATTCGCCTATCACTATGGGATACGCCTTCCCCAAAAACAGGACAACCCAGAATGCTCCCGCGCGGACAAAAAACGTCGAGGCCGGTCTTTAGAAAAGTCGTGGGGCTGGTGCTGATCATTCCACTGCTGGCCCCACTGATACCCTTGCCCCCCGTAGGTCTCGGACGCCTTGTATCAATAGCGACCGTTGCCGGGTCCATCTATGGCGCGTGGTACGCAAGGCAGCATGCCAGTCGAGGTCTGACAATCGGCGCGACCATCATCGCTCTACTCAACCTTGGCTCACTGGTCGCATTGTCGACGCCCTCGATAGTCTGGTTTATCTTCCAGGTCTCCTGGGTCTATGGGTCGGGCAATTGGATTCACTGGCGTTTTTAGCCGCGTGGAACTCCATCGCAAGAAACAGGGTTCCCCCACGGTTTACAACACGGACAGTGACGCCATACAGCGTCAAGGATCAGGCCCATGCCCTACGAATACAAACTCATGCCCTCCCCCGTCGGCCAACTCACGCTGGTTGCGCGCAACGGCAAACTCGGCGCCATCCTGTGGGAAACCGAGCGCGCCAACCGCGTGCGCCTGGGTGAGTTGCGAGAGGCGAATGACAGCCCGGTGCTGCTGGAAACCGAACGCCAGTTGCAGGAATACTTCGCCGGTACCCGCCACCAGTTCGAGCTGGAACTGGACTTCTCCGGCACCGACTTCCAGAAGCGAGTCTGGCAGGCATTGCTGACGATTCCTTTCGGCGAGACCCGCAGCTACAGCCAGATCGCACAGCAGATCGGTAACCCGAAAGCGGTACGCGCGGTGGGCGCTGCCAATGGGCGTAACCCGATTTCGATCATTGCGCCGTGCCATCGGGTAATCGGCGCATCGGGCGGGTTGACCGGGTTTGCCGGGGGGCTGGAAGCCAAGCAGTATTTGCTCGCGCTGGAGGGCACGGGCCAGGCGGAATTGGCCTTTTGAAGTAGCCGACGACGAAAACGTACACCGTTGTTCATTCAGCTAAATGTAAAAAGAAATTTCAAAGATTCCCTGCGGTCCATTATTTCATTACCCCCCTTCCAAAGGAAAAACGGTCATGAAATTCTCCGCAGTCTCCCAATCCCTGTCCCGTTGGGCAGGCAGCCCGCGCACGTTCTACGCGGCGGTGGCGTTGATCCTGGCGTGGAGCCTGAGCGGGCCGTATTTCCACTACAACGACACCTGGCAACTGATCATCAATACCTCGACCACCATCATCACGTTCCTGATGGTGTTCCTGATCCAGAACACGCAGAACCGCGACAACGACATCCTGCATATCAAAATCGATGAGCTGCTGCGCGTGTCCAAGGATGCGCAAAATGCCGTGTTGAGCCTAGACGGGCTGGACCGTAAAGAACTGGAGAAACTGCGCAAGGAATACCGCAGCATCGGCGCGACGGGCAGCGTCAGCCTCAACAGCAGTTGCGGCGAGCATGCCGACGATGCGGCGCAGATCAGAACCGATTTGAACCAGGCATGAAAAAACGGCGGTTGGAGAAGCTCCAACCGCCGTTTTTTTCAGCTCAAGTGACGGACTCAACCGTCGCCTTGATGACCTTTGCCGTAAGTCGATGCCAATGCGCGGGCTTTCTGCAGACGCTCTTCCAACTTGGGCAGCGTCTCATCCACCAGGGCTTTTATTTCCGGCACATCCGACGCTGCACCTTCCTGCTTGAACAGGGCGATGGCATCTTCGTTTTCCTTCACCTGTTGCGCGGTGTAGGCCGCATCAAAAGAGTCGCCGTCCTTGAGTTCGGGCATCAGGGTCTCGGCTTTGTCGACGATCTTCTCACGCGGCGCCACAGGCAGGTCGAGCTTCTTGGCGATGGCCGCCAGATGCTGGTTGGCCAGGGTGCGCTCGTTGATCACCTCGATGGTGTAGTCCTTGATTTCCTGGGACGAGGTCTTGGCGTGGGCCATGCGACTGGTTTCGATATCGGCCATGCCTTTGGCCGAAGCCTGCTCGATGAATTCAGCAGGCGACTGGGCGAAAGCATTGCTGGCGCCGAGGCCCAGCAGCATCGCGAAACTGGCGGTGCGTAACCGGATAGCCATGCGGCTCATGATGGGTTCCTCCAGGGTAAAAATAGGTGCGGGGGAACACACCCCGCCCTCAATTCGAATTTTCAGGGCGGCAAAGGTTTAGAAAAAACTCGCCAGTGCGACGAACGGTCGTCATCGAATCAGGCGGGTTTGCTGCCAAACAAGCCCGGCAACGCATGCGCCAGAGCGTTGATGGCGAAACCGATGAACATCACGCCACAGAGTCTGGTGATCAGGATTTCATGGCGCTGGTACACCGTGCGCACCCGCTGTGCGCCGACCACGCCGATCAGGATCGCGTAGGCCAGCAGCCCGCCGACGAAGCTCAGGAAGATCAGCGAAGGCAGCATCGACCAGGTCAGCAACTCGGCACGGCTGGACAGCAACGCCGTGAATGTCGCCACAGCCACCGGGTACGCCTTGGGGTTGGTCAGACCGAACAAGATGCCATGCCAGAACGGATGCCGTGCCGCGCCCTGAGGCGCATCGCTGCTGCGACGCTGGGTGCGAATCGCGCGCCAGCCGAGCCAGAACAGGTACAGGCCACTGAGCACGCCGAGCACATCAAACGCACTGCTGCCCACTTCCCGCGCACCCACGATGGCGATCAGAGCCGTCGAGCACCACACCACATCCCCCAGCAGGTGCCCGCACAGGAACCCCGCGCCGGCACGCCGGCCACGGGCAGCGCCAATGCCAAACACGGCCAACACGCCTGGGCCGGGCGTAATACCGTAGATAAAGCCTGAAGCAAGGACGGCGAGCAGCAAGGATGGGGTCATGGGCGCGACTCAGAAGAAGGTTGAACGGTGAAGGGATTCTGCACGTTCCCGTGCTACGGGTAAAACTTCATTCCGGCATAAGGCTTGGCGCGACACGCTTGCAGCCGTGAGGCCAGGTCGCCGACATGGGCTTCGAGCTTGTGACCATCAGGGTCGAGAAAATAGAACGAGGCACCTTCACTGCGGTTGTCGCGCCATTCTTCTACCTGCGCCGCTCGCAGGCGCTCTACGAACCTGGTGAAGTCAGCCGCAGCCACGGTAAACGCGTAATGGGAGTAATCGGCGGCCGGCTTCGAGTCGCGCAGCGGATCGAGCGATA
Organism: Pseudomonas sp. CHM02; assembly: GCF_000612585.1. Taxonomy (GTDB): domain Bacteria; phylum Pseudomonadota; class Gammaproteobacteria; order Pseudomonadales; family Pseudomonadaceae; genus Aquipseudomonas. The sequence goes on along the minus strand of NZ_JFCA01000010.1, from coordinate 68,349 downwards.
AGCACAACCAAAGGCCCGGCAGTGAGAGATAGGCGCCGGCATGCCAGGTGGCGTCGAGGTGAAGTTGCAGCAGCTCATGGTAGAAGCGGATGCTGCGCGGCAAGTCGGTGACGGCCAGGGTCAGGTGGTTGAAGCCTGAGAGCATGGATACTCCTTTCACAATCGGAGCGCCCCCTGACGAACGGGGGAAACCAGGGACGCGGTGACAATGTAGTATGTTGCACTACATGTCACTACAACGAGGTCGTCATGTCTGTCATGTCCCTACGTATACCGGAGGATATCGCCGATACGCTTGCCAGTCTCGCCAAGGCCACCGGGCGCAGCAAATCCTTTCTGGTGGTTGACGCATTACGCGAATACCTCACGCGCGAAGCCTGGCAAATTGAGGAAATTCAAAAAGCACTGAAAGAAGCGGATGCGGGCGATTTCGCTACCGCTGCCGAGGTAAAAGCTGTCGCTGACAAATGGCGCATTAATGCAGGTTGAGTGGCTGAGGGCAGCCCTCAGGAACCTTGACGATGAAGCCGCTTATATTGCTGAAGAAAATCCAAAAGCTGCCCACGAATTTGTCCAGGCAATCTTGACTGGGCTCCAACAGATTGCTGAATTTCCAGCGATGGGAAAAGAGGGACGCGTGCCAGGGACTCGCGAATGGGTCGTGCCTAGATGGCCCTACATTGTCCCGTATCGCATCCGAGAGGGCCGATTGCAAGTCATGCGGATCTTCCATACCCGGCGCCAGCCACCCGCATCCTGGTGATGAAGGCTCAGATTTGTAACACCCCCTGCACCTGCCTAACCAACCACTGCAACCCCGAATCCCCACCCCGCCGTGCATGCCACGCCAGTTCGAACGCAAACGACGGAATATGAAAGGGCGGTGGTACCGCCAGCAAATGCGCGTGATCAATCTCCAGCAAGCCTCGGGAAGACACGGTCAGGATCAAGTTCGTGCCGCGGATCAACTGCGGCGCCACGCCCCAGTGCGGCAGGCTGATCGCCACATGCCGACGCTCGCGAATCGCTGTCAGCGCCCGCTCGATTTCCGGCGTGCCGCTGCCGCGCATTTCCAGCAATACATGGGGACGTGACAGGTAGGTGGGCAGATCCAGTGTGCCGCTTGCCGCAAGGCTGTCGCGGTCGACCAGGCAGGTGTAGTGCTCTTCGAACAATGGCGTAGTCCGCAGTTCGGCGGGCAGGTCGGGGAACACGCCAGCCGCCAAGTCGAGATCGCCATTGAGCACGCCATCCACCATGCCCTCACGGCTGGCCTGGATGATTTGCAGGTCGATACCCGGTGCCTCACTGCGCAGCGTACGCACCAGGTTGGGTAGGAAAATCGCCGCACTGTAGTCAGACATCGCCACACGAAACCTGCGCTTGGCCGATTCAGGATCAAAGCGATTCGGCGCCAGCAGGGCCTGCACCTGGGCCAGGGCCTCAGCCAATGGCGCTGCCAACTCCAGCGCGCGAGCCGTCGGCACCAGGCTACCGCCCTGACGCACCAGCAGCGGGTCACCCAGCAGATCGCGCAAACGCGCCAGCGCATGGCTGACCGCAGGTTGGCTCAAGTGCAAACGCTCAGCGGCACGGGTGACGTGTTGCTCGCTGAGCAAGGCGTCGAGGATCACCAGCAGGTTGAGGTCGATGCGGCGCAGATCATTCATCAGCTGCATGCTCGGCATGAGAACTTGGAATTTAAATTTGCGTGACGAATAGCCTAGAGTCCAGCAAAACCTCTGGGAGATTCGACATGACAACGCTGCATTGGGTGGGCTTATTGGCGCTGGCGGTCATCGCCGGGGCGGTGGTGCCGTTTCAAAGTGCGATCAACGCCAACCTCGGGCGCGGCCTCGGCCATCCGCTGTGGGCCACGCTGGCGTCGTTGCTGGTGAGTATCATCGTGTTACTGCCGGTGATTGTGGCGATGCGCTTGCCGTTGCCAAGCCTGGCGTTTATCAGCAAGGCACCGTTGTGGATGTGGGCCGGCGGCGCGTTTGGCGTGTGCTTTATTTCCCTGGCGTTGATGCTGTTGCCCAAGCTCGGCGCCTCGGGGTTTATCGCGCTGGCCATGGCCGGACAGATTCTGGCGTCGCTGGTGCTGGATCACTTTGGCCTGTTCGGTCTGGTGGAGCGCCAACTGACAACGCCCCGTGTGCTGGGGGCGTTGTTGTTGATCGGCGGCGTGGTGTTGATTCAGTTCAGCGCCACACCCGCCCGTGCATTGGCCACTGCAGGCTGATCAGCCCTTGTCGAGGGTACGCAGTTTCTGCGGCAATCCCCACAACAGCAGCGCCGCCGCCAGCAGCGCGCACAGGCCGATCACATACAGCGCCGGGGTGGTGCTGCCGGTGAGGTCCTTGATGCGCCCTACCATCACCGGGCTCTGGGTGCCGGCGCTGCGAATCAATTGCGGCGCCCAGAAGTTGAGGCCGTAGGACGCCACCTGAATCAGGAAGTAGATGAAACCGAGCATCAGGAAACCAGGGATGCGGATCGCTGACAGCAGCGAGCCCCCGTGCTGGTTCGGCTCATGCTTGGCGATGCGGCTGACCAGCAAGGTCTTCTCCGCCGGCGTCAGCCACTGGGCGTCTTCTATCGGTGCTCATGGTTTCTCTCCAGCGGGCTGCTCACTGGCGCCCGATTGTTTTTGTTATCTGGTGCGGGGGCTACAGCGTGGCGATGTAGGCCGGCGGCGGATGCAGGTCGCCATTGCGCCCGGCCTTGGCCAACTGGCCGGGCAATTCGTGGCCCAGCAGGGCCGGCAAGCGGCGAGACATGTGCAGCAAATGCGGCAGGTCGATGCCAGTGTGGATCCCGACCTCTTCGCACAGGTTGACCAGATCTTCGGTGCAGATATTGCCCGACGCCCCCGGTGCAAACGGGCAGCCTCCCAACCCGCCGAGCGCCGCGTCAAAGCGACGGGCGCCGGCCTCATAGGCGGCCAGCACATTGCACAAGCCCAGGCCGCGGGTGTTGTGGAAATGCAGGGTCAGGTCACGGGCGGATACGTGCTGCAACACGCGCTTGACCAGGCGCTCAACCTGACGCGGATTGGCCATGCCGGTGGTGTCGGCCAGACTGATGCCCTGGATGCCCAGTTCTAGATAAGCGTCAACGAACTGCAGCACGCGGTCTTCATCAATCTTGCCTTCGAACGGGCAACCGAAGGTGGTGGCGATGCTGCCGTTGAGCCTCACCGGGTAATCGCGGGCAAAACTGACGATGTCATCAAATGCCGCCAACGACGCTTCGCAACGCATGCGCATATTGGCCAGGTTGTGGGTCTGGCTGGCAGACATCACCAGGTTCAGCTCATCGGCGCGGGACGCGATGGCACGCTGCGCGCCCTTGAGGTTGGGGATCAGCGCCACATAGATCACACCCGGCTTGCGCTCGATGCCCTGGAACACCTGCTCGCCATCACGCAATGCCGGGATGGCCTTGGGCGAGACGAACGAACCGGCTTCGATCCGCGAAAAACCGGCCTGGGAAAGCTGATCGATCAAGGCGATCTTGTCGGCCGTTTCGACCCAGGTCGGCTCGATTTGCAAGCCATCGCGCGGGGACACTTCCTGCACGATCAGCGGGTCTGAATAGTCAGTGATCATTGCACCACTCCCAAGGTTTTCAGGCGTTGGATATCGGCGCCAGCCAGCCCCAGGCTGCCGAGAATTTCGTCGGTGTGCTGGCCCAGGGACGGGCCTTGCCAGTTCACGCCGCCAGGGGTTTCCGAGAGTTTGGGCACGATGCCAGGCATCTTCACCGACACACCGCCAGGCAACTCGGCATTGAGCAACATGTCACGCGCCTGGTAGTGCGGGTCGTCGACGATATCCGCGACAGAATAGATGCGGCCGGCGGGTACTTCCGCGGTTTCAAGCGCGCTGAGCACCTGGTCGATGGGCAGGCGGCTGGTCCAGTGGGTGATCGCCGCGTCAAGCAAACCGCTCTTGGCGGCGCGCCCATCGTTGTGGGCAAACTCGGGCGCTTCGGCCAGGTCGGCGCGGCCGATGGTGTGCATCAGGCGCTTGTAGATCGGGTCGCTGTTGCCGGCGATCACCACATAGGCACCGTCGGCCGTCAGGTAGGTGTTGGAGGGCGCAATGCCCGGCAAGGCGCCGCCGCTGCGTTCGCGCACATGGCCGAGCATGTCGTATTCCGGCACCAGGCTTTCCATCAGGTTGAACACGCTTTCGGCCAGCGACACATCGACGATCTGCCCATCGCCCTGCCCGGTCTTGACCCGCAGCAGCGACATCAGCGCGCCAATCACGCCGTGCAGCGAGGCCAGGGAGTCCCCCAGGCTTACGCCGACCCGCGCCGGTGGCGAGTCCGGGTTGCCGGTGGTGTAGCGGATGCCGCCCATGGCCTCGCCGATGGCACCGAAGCCAGGGCGGTCGCGATAGGGGCCGGTCTGGCCATAGCCAGAGATGCGTACCAGCGTCAGCTTGGGGTTGAGGGCGTGCAGCACGTCCCAGCCGAGGCCGAGCTTTTCCAGGCCACCGGGGCGCAGGTTTTCGATCAGCACATCGGCGTCGCCGAGCAATTGCTTGATCAGGTCCACGCCTTCGGATGACTTGAGGTCCAGCGCCAGCGACTTCTTGTTGCGCGATTGCAGGTACCACCACAGCGACGTGCCTTCGTGCAGCTTTCGCCATTTGCGAAGCGGGTCGCCCTGGCCCATGGCTTCGATCTTGATCACCTCGGCGCCAAACTCGGCCATCAGCCGGGCGGCGAACGGCGCGGCAATCAGCGTGCCGATCTCGATCACCTTGATACCGCTCAAGGGAGCCGTCATGGGGTGTACCTCTTGTTCTTGGAATGTGACGCCAAGACTAGAGGCCCGGTGCAAAGGAAATCCAACCGTCAGTTGGCAAGAAGCGTTCGCCAAACGCGAACGCTGTAGTGAGCGGGCTTGCCCCGCGCTGGGTGGCGAAGCCGCCCTAATCGGTCCGCTGCGGCGTGTCAGGTTAACTGGGTGCGTTTGGTTTTGGGGCGGCTTCGCCACCAGCGCGGGGCGAGCCCGCTCACTACACATTGTGCTCTGTAGTGCGCTTACACCGGCATCCTGCGCAGATATTCGAACAGTAACCGGCTCACGGGTGACAACTGCGCCTCGTCGCGCACCACCAGGATCAGGCTGCGATCCGACCAATCGTCCGTCAGCGGTACGGCATGCAAACCCAGCGCGCGGCCAAATAACTCATAGGCCTTTTGTGGCAGGATCCCAATGCCCATGTTGGCCTGGACCATCCGGCACATCGCGTCGAACCCCGGCACATGAATGCGCAGGCGCAGCATCCTGCCCGCCTCGCGCGCGGCGGCGTGGGTGCGCATGTTGATGGAGCTGGCGGCGTGCAGGCCGACGTAATCGCTGTCCAGGGTGTCGGCAAACGCCAGGGCTCTGCGTGCAGCCAACGGGTGATCCGCGGGCATCAGCACCACCAGTTTGTCGTGTCGATAGGTCACGCTGGGCAGGCCTTTCGTGTCGGTGTCGCTGGAGCAGATCCCGAGGTCCGCCACCCCATCCAGCACGCCCTGCACCACGCCCTTGCTGGGGCGTTCTTCGAGGTCGGTCTTCACTTCCGGGTGCAGTTCGGAAAAGTCCCGCAGGTCTTCCGGAAGAAACTGAATGATCGCCGACAGATTGGCCAGCATCCGCACATAACCGCGCACGCCATGGCTGTGTTCGCCCAGCTCCAGGCCCATCTTCTCGACGTTGAACAGCATCTGCCGCGCATGGTGCAGCAGGGTTTCACCGGCCGCCGTCAGGTCCATGCCCTTGGCCCGCCGCACGAACAGGCTGACGCCCAGCACCTGCTCCAACTCCATCAGGCGCTTGCTGGCGGCCGACACGGCAATGGCTTCACGGTTGGCCGCGCGGGTCAGCGTGCCTTCCTCAAATACCGCGACGAACAGCTGCAGCGTGATCAGGTCCAGCCGCCGTACCAGGCTCTTGTGCAACATCAGCGACGCTCGCTGGCCAGCCGGTTGATCTCGGCCTGCTCCACCACCGGCTGCGGCGCGCCGTGGCTGGCCGCCTGCAACATCGCCCGGCCCACCGTCTCGGTACTCACCACCCAGCCCGGTTTCAGCCGCCGCACAAACGACAACAGGGGGCCAAGCACCGAGTAGAAGGATTGGTAAAGCGGCGTCTTCGACCGCACGCCATGCAATGGCTGGATCACCCCCGGCCGAAACAGATACACCGCCTTGAACGGCAGGCGCAGCAAGGCGTTCTCGGTCTTGCCCTTGACCCTCGCCCACATCGACTTGCCCGCCTCGGAACTGTCTGTACCGGCGCCGGACACATAGATAAAGGTCATCTGAGGATTGAGCCGCGCCAAAGTGCTGGCGGCGACCAGGGTGAGGTCGTAGGTGAGGTGGGTGTACCGGGTTTCATTCATGCCCGCCGATGAAACGCCGAGGCAGAAGAAGCACGCATCGAAGCCTTGCAGCAGGTTTTCCAGGGGTTGGAAATCCAGCATGTCGCTGTGCAGCACCTGGTGCAGCTTGCCGTGTTCCTGGGTCAGGGGCGTGCGACCGACGGCGACCACTTCCTGCACGTCGGCGGCCAGCAGGCACTCACGCAGCACGCCCTGGCCGACCATGCCGGTGGCGCCGAATAACAGAACTCTCATGGGTTGGTTCCTTGGTTACAAACGATTAGCCGCACGTTAGAGACAAACACACTAGCAGCTTGTAGCTTACCGCTGAAAAAGGAAAAGCCTGCCTTTGAACAATACCACCACCCTCGCCCTGGCCTGCAGCGCCGCCTTCCTCGCCCAAGTCGGCATCAGCAGCTACCTGCCCGCCGTCCCCGCCATCGCCCGCGCCCTCCCCGCCGCTGAAGACCACGTCGCGCTGGCCCTGGCGATCTACCTCGTCGGCATGGCTTTGCCGATGCTGCTATGGGGCAGCCTGGGCGAACGTTTTGGGCGTAAGCCTGTGCTGTTGACGGCGCTCGCAGTGTACGCCGTGGCGAGTGCAGCGATCCCCTCGGCGTTCAGCATTGAAGCGTTCCTGGCATTGCGGCTGGTACAAGGGCTGGGCGCGGGCGGTGTTTCGGTGATGGCGCGGGTGTTGGTGCGTGACAGCTTCAGCGGTGCATTGCTGGCAAAAGGGTTGTCGTGGCTGGGCATGACTTTCGTGATCGCTTTGGGCATCGGTCAATTCGTTGGGTCGTTGTTGCAGGTGGTCTTCGGCTGGGAGGCGATCTTCTACGGGTTGGCGATTGGCGCGCTCGGGTTGATGCTGGTATTGCAACGGGTGACGTTCCCCGCGCTGGTGAAGGCCGACGCGCCTCTATCCGCCTGGCGCATCTACGCCACGATCGTGCGACATCCGCCGTTTCTGCACGCAGCCTTGGCCGGTGGCCTGGGTTATGGGGTGATCATCGCCTTCAACACCTGTGCACCGTTGATTCTGCAAGGGCGTTTCGAGTGGAGCGCGGCGCAATATGGCTGGCTGGGTTGGCCGATCAGCGCGGCGTATCTGGCGGGGGCATTGATGGTCAACCGCTTCGTGGCTCGCACGGGGCGGGTAAACATGATGGGCTGGGGCGTGGCACTGGTTCTGACGGGAACGGCCGTGATGCTGCTGGGCAGTGTGCTTGCTGGCGGAATCGCTGTCTTGCTGTGGCTGCCTTACTGCGTGGCGGTGCTGGGGCAATCGATGAGTTACCCGATCAGTTTGTCCCTGGCCAACGATGCCTCACCGATAAGCGGCTCCTACGCCATGGCGTTGAGCGGTTTTATGCATCAGTTGATGGCCGCGTTGATCGGCGGCGTGGCGAGCCTGCTGGTGAGTCAGCAGGCTTGGCCGTTGGCGGTTTTGTGTGTGGCATTGGCGGGCGCCGCATCGGTGTGCGTCGCCCGCTGCCGCGCCGATCAGAACGCGCTGCGAAAGATCTCCTCGATCTGACGCTGATCCGCCCGCCGTGGGTTGGTCAGCCCACAGGCATCCTTCAGCGCGTTGGTCGCGAGCAAGGGGATGTCCTGCAACTTGGCGCCCAGCTCGCGCAGTCCGGCCGGGATCTCGACATCATGGGCCAGGCTGCGAATCGCGGCGATGGCGGCCTGGGCGCCCTCTTCGTCGGTGATGCCCTTGATGTCCGCGCCCAACGCTCGGCCTACATCGCTCAGGCGTTTGGCGCTGACGCTGGCGTTGAAGCTTTGCACATGAGGCAGCAACACCGCGTTGCACACGCCGTGGGGCAGGTCGTAGAAACCGCCCAGTTGGTGGGCCATGGCGTGCACAAAACCCAGGGACGCATTGTTGAACGCCATGCCGGCGAGGAACTGCGCGTAGGCCATGTTTTCCCGTGCGGCCTTGTCGCTGCCGTCGCGGACCGCCAGTCGCAGGTTGGCGCTGATCAGTTCGATGGCCTTGATGGCGCAGGCGTCGGTGATCGGTGTGGCGGCGGTCGAAACGTAAGCTTCGATGGCGTGGGTCAGCGCATCCATGCCGGTGGCGGCGGTGAGCCCCTTGGGCATGCCAACCATCAGCGCCGGGTCGTTGACCGACAGCAGCGGCGTGACGTTGCGGTCGACGATGGCCATTTTCACGTGACGGCTTTCGTCGGTGATGATGCAGAAGCGGGTCATCTCGCTGGCGGTGCCGGCGGTGGTATTGATGGCCACCAGCGGCAGTTGCGGCTTGCTCGACTGGTCGACGCCTTCGTAGTCGCCGATGTGCCCGCCGTTGGTGGCGCACAGGGCGATGCCCTTGGCGCAGTCATGGGGCGAACCGCCGCCCAGGGACACAACGAAATCGCAGGCGCTCTGCTGCAGCAGCGCCAGGCCTTTCTCGACGTTTTCCACATTGGGGTTGGGCTTGGCGCCGTCGTAGATCACCGAATCGATGTCCTGCATCGCCAGTTTCTCGGCGATCATGCTCGCGACGCCCGCCTTGGCCAGGCCGACGTCGGTGACGATCAGCGCCTTGCGAAAGCCATAGTTGCGGATGGCGGTCATCGCTTCGTCGAGGCAGTCGGTGCCCATGATGTTGACGGCGGGAATAAAGAAGGTGCTGCTCATGGTCAATCCTCAGAGGCTTTATGCCTACAGCATCAACCTGCGCCAGCCGCCGTATCTTGATCAGGATCAACGCCAACCCGTGATAAAGTCACCGTCCAGCCGATTTCGAGTAGACCCGCCGCAATGAAGGATTTCCAGGATATTGACGCCCACCTTGAAGACTGGAGCGCCCTGCGCGCTGCCCACGACTTCAGCGGGATTCTGATCGGCAACGGCGCAAGCCGCACGATTTGGGAAGACTTTGCCTACGACTCGCTGTTCGAAAACGCCCGCACCGTTGAAGAAAAACCCCTGAGCCAATCCGAGCTCAGCGTGTTCGACGCCTTGCAAACCCGTAGCTTCGAGCAGGCACTGGGCGCGCTGAAGACCACCAGCCGGGTCAACAAGGCCCTGGCGGTCAGCTCGGCGGCACCGCGCAATCGCTACTACGCGATCAAGGAAGCGTTGATCAATACCATCCACGCCGTGCACATTCCGTGGCGCCTGGTGCAACCGTCGACGCTGGCGACGATCAACAGCGAGCTGGCGAATTACTCCACGGTGTTCACCACCAATTACGACCTGCTCAACTACTGGGCGATCCTGCATGCGCCCGGCATCGACGATCTGTTCCGCAGCGCCGACGCCAGCTTCGACCTGCGCAACACCCGCACCGATGCCACGCGCATTTTGTACCTGCACGGCGGCCTGCACCTGGTGCGCAACCTCGACGGTACCGCGCGCAAACTGCCCACCACCGACAGCACGTTGCTCAGCAGTTTCGCGATCAACAACACCATCAAGACCCTCGACGACGTGCCGCTGTTTGTCAGCGAGGGCGCGGTTGCAGAGAAGCTCAAGACCATCCGCAGTTCGGATTATCTGTCGTTCTGTTATGAGCAGTTGCTGAGTCATGAAGGTGCGCTGTGCATCTTTGGCCATGACCTGGGGACGCAGGATCAGCACTTGGTGGACGCGATTCGCCAAGCCAATGTGACGACGCTAGCGATCTCGGTGTCGGGGCGCAGCGATGGGTTTATTCGTCAGCAGAAGCGGCGGTATTCGGAGTTGTTTGAGGGAGCTGGGGTGGCGCTGAAGTTCTTCGCGGCGCGTACGCACCCATTGGGCAATCCAGCGCTGTCAGTGCCTGTCGAACGCTGATCCCCCGAATAACCCATTACCTGTAGGAGTCCGGCTTGCCGGCGATAGCGTTTCTGCGGACGCCATCGCCGGCAAGCCGGGCTCCTACAGAGGATTGCGTCAATCTTCCGAGCTGTGCACCACAACCAGCAATTGCGCCTGCACCGGCCCCACCGAGCGCAACCGATGAGGCTTCTGCGCATTGAAGTGCAGCGCATCGCCGCGCTCCAGAATCACGCGCTCATTCATGAAGTCCACTTCCACCGCCCCTTCATGCACGAACAGAAACTCTTCCCCCAGGTGCTCCTTGAAAGTCTTGTCGGTGAACTCCGCCGGCGGGTAGATGATGAACGGCAGCAAGCTGCGTTCACTGACCTGATGGGCCAGCACCGCGTAACCCGGTGAGGTGTCGGGCCGCTCGTGGCTGCGCACCAGGCTGTAGCTGTCGAGGCTGACGCTGTCTTCACTGAACAACTCTTCGACCTTCACGTTCAGCGCCTTGGCCAGTTTCAGCGCGGCGGCAATCGACGGCGTGTTGAGCCCGCGCTCCACCTTGGACAGGTAACTCTTGGTCATCCCGGACTTTTCGGCCAGGGCTTCCAAGGTGACGCCAAGTTTTTTTCTCAATAATTTCAAACGGATAGACATGCGCTGCGATTAATCCATGCAGTAAGCGATGAGCTGTGCTTGCCAATGACACAAAGTGTCATATAGCATCTTTAGTGTCATTTGCGTTCACCCAACGACCTTGCGAGCAGCGGGAGAGCAGCAAACCCGACGTCCATTGAACCACCCAAAGGACACCGATATGGCCAAGACATTAGCACTCCCGAAAGACCAACTGGTCAAGCAAGCACTGGTCCAGATGCAAAACACCCTGGCGGATAATACGTGGACCGACCGGCAAAGGCTGGCGCTGACCTGTCGCATCCTGTTCGAAAATGGCCACGACTCCGGCCTGGCCGGGCAGATCACCGCGCGCGGGCCGGAACAAGGCACCTATTACACGCAGCAACTGGGCCTGGGTTTTGATGAGATCACCGCCAGCAACCTGTTGCTGGTGAACGAGGATCTCGAAGTACTGGAGGGCCACGGCATCCCCAACCCAGCCAACCGTTTCCATAGCTGGGTGTACCGTGGGCGGCCGGATGTGAATTGCATCATCCACACGCACCCCACGCACATCGCTGCACTGTCGATGCTGGAAGTACCGTTGCAGGTGTCGCATATGGACCTCTGCCCGCTCTACGAAGACTGCGCATTCCTGGAGGCCTGGCCGGGTGTGCCGGTGGGCAATGAGGAAGGCGAAATCATCACCACCGCACTGGGTGACAAACGCGCCATCCTGCTCTCGCACCACGGCCAGTTGTCTACCGGGGCGAGCATCGAGGAAGCCTGCGTGATCGCGCAGTTGATCGAGCGCGCGGCCAAGTTGCAGTTGCTGGCGATGGCGGCCGGCACCATCAAGCCGATCCTGCCGGAGCTGGGGCGCGAGGCCCATGACTGGATCTCCCGGCCCAAGCGCCATGGCGCCGCGTTCAATTACTACGCCCGGCAGAACCTGCGTCAACACGCCGATTGCCTGAACTGACTTGCCCTTTTTCGACCGGAGACCGTCCATGTCCAGCCCAACCATTCACGGCATCATCGGCTACACCATCACCCCGTTCAGCGCCGACGGCCAAGGCATTGACCTCGACGCCCTGGGCCGTTCCATCGACCGCCTGATCGCCAGCGGCGTGCACGCCATCGCGCCGTTGGGCAGCACGGGCGAAGGCGCCTATTTGAGCGATGCCGAGTGGGATGAAGTCAGCGCCTTCAGCCTGGCAAAAATCGCCCGGCGCGTACCGACCATCGTCAGTGTCTCGGACCTGACCACCACCAAAGCCGTGCGTCGCGCCCGTTACGCCGAAGCCAATGGCGCGGACGCGGTGATGGTGCTACCGGCGTCGTACTGGAAACTCAGCGAAGCGGAGATCCTCGCCCACTACGCCGCGATTGGCGACAGCATCGGCGTGCCGATCATGCTCTACAACAACCCGGCCACCAGTGGCACGGACATGTCGGTGGAACTGATCCTGCGCATCGTCAAGCAAGTGCCCAACGTGACCATGGTCAAGGAAAGCACCGGCGATGTGCAGCGTATGCACCAGTTGCATCGCCAGAGCGACGTGCCGTTCTACAACGGTTGCAACCCGTTGGCGCTGGAAGCGTTTGCGGCGGGCGCCAAGGGCTGGTGCACGGCGGCACCGAACCTGATCCCACAGCTCAACCTGGCGTTGTATGAGGCAGTGTTGGCGAATGACCTGACCCAGGCGCGGGAGCTGTTTTACCGCCAGCTGCCGCTACTGGACTTCATCCTCAAGGGTGGGTTGCCCGCGACGATCAAGGCGGGATTACGTTTGACGGGGCTGGAAGCGGGTGATCCTCGGTTGCCAGTGTTCCCACTGGGTGACGCGGGGATCGAACAACTGAAAGCATTACTGCGCTAACCCACGATCCCCTGTGGGAGCGGGCTTGCTCGCGAATGCAGTGTGCCAGTCACCGGATAAATCGACTGACACACCGCTTTCGCGAGCAAGCCCGCACACATTTTTTGCTGTGTACATCCGTAAAAATAGAGACAAATGACAATGGTTCTCGATACCATTCACGACTTTTCCACGTCGTGCTTCGTCAAGAAGGATATCCATGTCTCGTCCCAAGCCCGACCCGTTGTCGGCCGATGCCTTTCGCGGGTTCTATACAGACATCCTGTATTTCCTGCGCAAACGCACGGACAACGCCAACGACGCGGCGGACATGACCCAGGATGTCTTCACTCAGTGGCTGGACTACCGGGATCGGGCCCAGGTCGAGCAGCCACGGGCGTTTCTGTTCCAGATGGCGCGCAACCTGCTGCGTGATCACTGGCGCAAACAGAAGGTACGGCAGACCGTCCACTTTGACCCGGACGAAATGGACGCCGAGCCGGTCACCGACGAGCAAAACGATCCCATGGCCGCCGCGCAACGCTTGCAACGCCTGGAACAGTTGAAAGAAGTCCTCGCCGAACTCTCGCCCCGCAGGCGAGAAGCCCTTATGCTGCACCGCTTCGAAGGCTTGAGCCAGGCACAGATTGCCGAGCGCATGGGCATTTCGACCAGCATGGTGGAAAAGCACATCGCTTTTGCCCTGCTGCATTGCAAGCGACGCCTTCAACACGAACCCGGCATGGAGCAGCCAGAATGAACCGCCTGAGCGACACCGACATCCTGGACATCGAAGAGAGTGACGCCATCGATGCCCAAGCCGCCAGTTGGTTTGCCCGCAACCACAATGACGCAGCAAATGCCGACCGCAAGGCCTTTGCTGCCTGGCAGGCCGAGCCTGCCCATGCCCGCGCGTATGCCGAATTCGAGCAACTGTGGGCGGACCTGGCCCAGTTGCAGCAATTGAACAGACCCGTGGCGCTGCCCCAGCGCAAACCGTCGCTATGGCGCCCTGCCCTGGCCGTGGCCGCCGCCTTGCTGTGTGCGGTATTGGCCACCTCTATCGGCGCTCCCCGTGAGCTGTATCACACGCAAGTGACCGCCCACGCCAAAGGCATGCGCACCTTCAACCTGCCCGATGGCAGCACGCTCTACGTGAACGCCAATACTCGCGTGCGGGTTGATTTCACCGCGCACCAGCGCATCGTGCACCTGGACAAGGGCCAGGTGTACATCGAAGTGGCCGCCGACAAGGAACGGCCGCTGTACGTGCAGGCCGGTGAAGCCAATGTACGCGTGGTCGGCACCGGCTTCGATGTGCGCCGCAGCCAGCAGCAACTGGTGGTCAGCGTCGCCCATGGCCAGGTCGCCTTCGCGCCGGATGCGAAAAGCCCTGTCAGCCTGCTGGGCGCCCGGCAGCGCGCCATCTACCGCTACGCCAACGGCACGTTGCAGCAGCAAACCCTCACCGCTGAAGAAGTCGCCGACTGGCGCAGTGGGCATTTGTCGTTTCGCAACCGCGAACTGGCCAGCCTGATCGACGAGTTGAGCCTGTACCGTCCCCAGGTACCGCTGCAAGTCAGCAACGCCGTGGCGCAGTTGAAGGTTTCGGGCAATCTGGATGTGAATGATCCAGACGCCCTGCTCAATGCCCTGCCCGCCTTGTTGCCGGTGAAAACCGTGGCGTCGGCCGACGGCATTGTGAGAATCGAACCGAGCAAATAACCCCACAAGATTCTCATTTGAGAATATTTTTCATTCGCAGGTGTGGATTTTCCTACCTGCCCCGTCTTCCCCCGGTCTGCGTTTGATACGCACACCTTTTCTGGCCATTTGGCCGCACCGGGGGATTTCATGTTTCGCGCGCCTTGCCACGCTTCGCACCTGTTTCTTCGACCGACTCTCATTGCCACTTGCCTGGCATTCAGCCTCAGTGCCCACGCCGAGTCGCTCAAGCTGCAACTGCCCGCCCAGCCACTGGCTATGTCCTTGAGCCAGGTGGCGCAGCAGGCACAGATCCAACTGCTGTTCGACGAGGAGCAGCTCAAGAACGTGCAGGCGCCGGCACTCAGCGGTGACTTCACGCCGGAAGTGGCGATTCGCACACTGTTGAAAAATGGTGAGTTCACCCTGATCAAGGTTGGCAGCACCTACGTGGTGCGCGCTGACGCCGGCAAGACCACCAGCAGCGGCGCCATCCAACTGGACACCCTGAGCGTGATCGGCACCGGTAACGAAGTCGACTCCAGCACCGTCAACCGCTCCACCCTGACCCAGGCCGATATCGACCGCTACCAGGCCAATAACATTCCCAGCCTGCTGCAGACCCTGCCGGGCGTCAGCCAGGGCGGCTCGCTGAAACCCGGTGGCCAGACCATCAACATCCGTGGTTTCGGCGATGCCGAAGATGTGCCGCTGACCGTCGATGGCGCCACCAAGAGCGGCTTCGAGCGCTACCAGCAAGGCACGGTGTTTATCGAGCCCGAGCTGATCAAGAGCATCGAGGTCGAGAAAGGTCCCAACTCTCCGTTCAGCGGCAATGGCGGTTTCGGCGGCACGGTCAACATGACCACCAAGGATGCGCCGGACCTGCTCAAGGACGGCCGCAACAGCGGCGCGATGCTCAAGTACGGTTACTCCAGCAACGACCACGAACAGGTGTACAGCGGCGCCGTGTATGGCCGTACCGATGACGGCCGTTTCGATGCGCTGGCGTACCTGACCCAGCGCGACGGCAGCGACATGAAGGTGGCTGCCAAGCTGCCCAACGAGAACAACCAGTACCCGATCAACCCTCAGCGCCTGCCCAACACCGCGCAGGACGTGGACGGCAAGCTGTTCAAGGTCAACGCTCACCTTACCGACGAGCACAGCGTGGGCCTGTCCTACTCGCGTTCACACAGCAATCGCTGGACGCCGTTTTCCGCCGCCAGCTACCCGACGCCGCCGACCCAGGCGAACATCGACCGCTACGGCTATGAAGGTGCACTCAAGCGTTTTTTAGCCCATCGCGACACCATCGACACCACCTGGTCGGGCAAGTATGAATACCAACCGCTGGATAACCCGCTGGTCGACCTGACCGTCAAGTACTCACAGTCCAATACCGACCAGACCGACGAGCGTGACGCCACGGCGTTTTTCCAACTGGCCACTGGCGGGCGCAAGATGGACACGTCGTACACCGACAAGAACCTCGACATCCGCAACGTCAGCCTGTTCGACACCGGCCCGTTGCAACACGCGGTCACCGTCGGCGGGCAGATCCGCAAGCACATTCGCGAAACCGAAATGTGGATGCCCGGCACCACCTACAATACGCCGCGCTACAACTACGGGCACTTCCAGCCAGGCTTCATGCCCCACGGCAAGGTCGATACCAACAGCTTCTTTATCCAGGATGCAGTGACCCTCGGCGACGTCACCATCACCCCGTCCCTGCGCTACGACCATGTGCGCAACCGCGGAGAAGCCAACGATGCGCCGTACTACAGCAACCCGGATCCTTCCTTCGGCCATGACTACAGTGACCGCACCTACACCGGCTGGTCGCCACGCCTGGCGTTGTTCTGGACGGTGACCCCGCAGGTCGGGCTGTTCGCCAACTGGAGCCAGACCTGGCGTGCGCCGGTCATCGACGAGCAGTACGAAGTGCAAGGCGTGGGCAGCCGCACGGCCACCAGTGTGGACCTCGACCCTGAGCGCATCACCTCGATCACCGTGGGGAACATCACCAGTTTCGACAACCTGATCGCCAGGGATGACAACCTGCAGATCCGTACCACGCTCTTCCACAACAAAGTCGAAGACGAGATCTTCAAAGCCACAGGTGTCGGCTGTGAGAACCAGGCCATCAACGGCGGCACCATTTCCTCGGCCTGCCCCTCGGGGCCGATGTCCAACTATCGCAACATCGGTGGCTTGACCATCAAGGGCTTCGAAGTCGAGTCGGTCTACAACTCCACGTACCTGTTCGGCTCGGTCTCCTACGCCTATGCCAAAGGCGATCACGAAGGCGCCTACACCAACCCGTGGGGCCCGGATGTGGCGGCGCGTGATATCCCGCCGACCAAATGGGTGCTGGTATTGGGGACCAATATTCCGGCCTGGGATGCGCAGGTGGGCTGGATGGGGCAGTTCGTCGGTGCGACCGAGCGCCTGCCCAGCGACAAATACTCCAGCGGTCCGGGCTCCAGCGTCGGCGACCTGTTCTATGACCAGTACGGCAACAAGCGCTACAACACCCAGGGCCTGTTCGCCAAATGGAAACCGCAACAGGCTTACCTGAAAGGCACCGAGGTCAACTTCACCCTGGACAACATGTTCAATAACAACTTCCGCCCGGCCCTGAGCGGCGACCGCGCCTACACCAAAGGGCGCGATGCCAAGATCAGCGTCACCCGCTTCTTCTGAGCCCTTGGAGGAGCGAGCTTGCTCGCGACAATCGCCAACGATGCCACGGGGAACCTGACACCCCGTGGCGGCCTCAGGTGTTTCGCGAGCAAGCTCGTTCCTACAGTGGCAGCGGCCATTGCATCTGAACTGTACGGATAAATCTGCGATCAGCTGTAGGCCCGCGATCGGCGAGGGTTGTGGCTAGATGGGTTTCCCTTGAAGCCCTCTTGATCCCGGTCCCCCTCATGAGCTCGCGCGAAAACACCGGCATGGCCCTCGGCCTGCTGGGCGTCATCATCTTCAGCCTGACCCTGCCCTTCACCCGTATCGTGGTGCAGGAAATCCACCCGTTGCTCAACGGCCTGGGCCGTGCGCTGTTCGCAGCGATTCCGGCGGCGGCGCTGTTGCTGTGGCGCCGTGAGCGCTGGCCCACCTGGCGCCAGGTGCGCGGGTTGTGCCTGGTGATCGCGGGGGTGATTCTCGGCTTCCCGGTGCTGTCGGCCTGGGCCATGCAAACCTTGCCGGCGTCCCATGGCGCGCTGGTCAACGGCCTGCAACCGCTGTGCGTGGCGCTGTATGCGGCGTGGCTGTCCCATGAGCGGCCATCAAAAGCCTTCTGGGCCTGCGCGGCGCTGGGCAGTGCGTTGGTACTGAGTTATGCGCTGATCACCGGGGCCGGCAGCATTCAGGCCGGTGACCTGCTGATGCTGGGCGCGATTGCCGTCGGCGGCTTGGGCTATGCCGAGGGTGGCCGGTTGGCCAAGGAGATGGGTGGCTGGCAGGTGATCTGCTGGGCGCTGGTGCTGTCGACGCCGGTGCTGATCGGGCCGGTGTGGTACCTGGCGGCGCAGCATCAAGGTGCGATTTCCATGCGTGCGTGGTGGGCGTTTGGCTATGTGTCGCTGTTCTCGCAGTTCCTGGGCTTCTTTGCCTGGTACGCCGGGTTGGCCATGGGCGGTATTGCGCGGGTCAGCCAGATCCAGTTGTTGCAGATCTTCTTCACCATCGCGTTTTCGGCGCTGTTCTTTGGTGAACATATCGAGCCGATTACCTGGCTGTTTGCGTGTGGGGTGATCGTGACGGTGATGCTGGGGCGCAAGACGGCGGTGCAGCCAGCACCAATAATCAAGGCTGGCTCAGTCTAATGTGGGAGCTGGCTTGCCTGCGATGGCGGTGGTGACTGACACACCGCTATCGCCGGCAAGCCGGCTCCTACAAAAGACCGTGTTCAGGCCAGGTAGCCGTCCGCGCGCAGCAGGGTTTCCAGGCAGTGTTCGGTGATGTGGTAGAACGCTTTAAGCTCCTGGATTTTCTCCAGCAACTGCGCATTGTCCAGCGGCTCGGCGCGCTTCACGGCAAGAATCATCTTGTTCTTGTTGGTGTGCTCCAGTGAAATGAACTCGAACACCTTGGTCTCATAGCCACAGGCTTCGAGGAACAACGCGCGCAGACTGTCGGTGACCATTTCCGCCTGCTGGCCCAGGTGCAGGCCATATTGCAGCATCGGTTTGAGCAGCACCGGGCTCTGGATCTGCAGGCGGATCTGCTTGTGGCAGCACGGCGAGCACATGATGATCGACGCGCCGGAGCGGATGCCGGTGTGAATCGCGTAGTCAGTGGCAATGTCACACGCATGCAGGGCGATCATCACGTCCAGTTCGCTGGGCGCCACGCTGCGCACGTCGCCACATTTGAACACCAGCCCCGGGTGTTCCAGGCGGGCGGCGGCGGTGTTGCACAGGGTTACCATGTCCTCACGCAACTCGACGCCCGTCACCTCGCCCTCGGCCTTGAGGGTGTTGCGCAGGTAGTCGTGAATCGCAAACGTCAGGTAGCCCTTGCCCGAGCCGAAGTCGGCAACGCGCACCGGCTGGTCCAGCTTCAAGGGCGACGAGGTCAGCGCATGGCTGAACACTTCGATGAACTTGTTGATCTGCTTCCACTTGCGCGACATCGACGGGATCAGCGCCTGCTTGGCGTCGGTCACACCGAGGTCGGCGAGGAACGGCCGGCTCAGGTCGAGGAAGCGGTTTTTCTCGCGGTTATGCTCCGCCGATGGCGCTTCACGCAGCTGCTGCGGCTTGCTTTTGAACAGCGAACTTTTGTTCTTCTTGCTGTATTCCAGCTGGGCTTCGTCGGTCAGCGACAGCAGATGCGCGTTCTTGAACGGGGCCGGCAGCAGCTCGGCAATCACCGCAACAGCGTCGGCCACCGGCAAATTCTTGGTGATATCGCGGGTCTTGTAGCGGTAGACGAAGGACAGGCACGCCTGCTCCTTGACCGTTACCGGCTTGATGATCAACCGCTGCAACTCGGCCTCGTCACCGACGTACTTGGCCAGCACCAGCTTGATAAAGGCGTTTTGCGCGAGGCTTGCGCTGAGCAGTTCGATGAACTGGGCGTGATGATCCGGTTGAGCAGTGACAGACATGAACAAAAACGCCTCGGGCAGGGAATGCCGGGCATTTTAGGGGGGATGGGGCGTCAGGGCACGGGGTTATTTGATCAACGGTCATTATTGTAGGCATCCGGCTTGCCGGCGGTGGGGACCTTGAGGACGCCATCGTCGGCAAGCCGGCGCCTACAGGTTTTATTCGAGTACGACCAAGCGATTCGGTAGTTCATTACGGGTTTGGGTCACCGGCACATGCTCCTTGAGCAACTCGCCACAGGCTTCAATGCAGCGGATAAACCCCGCCAGTGTCTCGCCCTGCTTCACCTGCTGGGTGAACGCCTTGACGATCGCATCCCAACTGCTGTCATCCAGATGCTTGGAGATGCCGTCATCCACCAGGATCTCCACATACCGCTCGGCCTCGCTGACAAAAATCAGCACGCCGGTGCTGCCCAGGGTGTGGTGCAGGTTCTGCTCCAGGAATTGACGGCGCGCCAGGTTCGACGCGCGCCAATGCCGTACCGAGCGCGGGATCAGGCGGGTAGTGACCTTGGGCAAGCGGAACACCAGGCACAACACGATGAACGTCGCCCATTGCGCCAGCAGCAAGGTGTACATGGTCAGGTAACCCGACACGTAATGCACCACGCCGGGCACCACCAACGCGATCAGGCTGGCCCACAGCAGCGGGATGTAGGCGTAGTCATCGGCGCGGGCGGCCAGTACGGTCACCAGTTCCGCGTCGGTGGTTTTTTCCACCCGGGCGATTGCCTCGGCGACCTGGCGCTGCTCGTGTTCAGTCAGTAATGCCATGGTTGTAGTTGCTCTCTAATTATTGTCATCACCAGCCACCCGAGGCCCCGCCGCCGCCAAAGCCGCCACCGCCGCCCCGGAAACCACCGCCACCGCCTCCCCCACCACCGCCGCGTCCGCTGCTGCTGAGAATTGCCAGCAGGATCGCGCCCACTGGCAGCCCCATGCGATTGCACAGCCACAACACGCCGATCAGCAGGATAAACAAGCCGATGGAAAACCCGGGATTATCCTTGGCAAAGTTGGCGTCCGCCACATGTGCCGGCACGGCCAGTGGTTCACCGCCCACCACCTGCACCATCGCCGCCACGCCGTCGCTGATGCCCTGGCTGAAATTGCCGGCCTTGAACTTGGGCGCGATGACCTGGTTGATGATCACCCACGACTGCGCATCCGTGAGTACGCCTTCCAGGCCGTAGCCGACCTCGATGCGCAATTTGCGCTCATCGCGCGCGACGATCAACAGCGCGCCGTTGTCCTTGCCCTTCTGGCCAATGCCCCACTGGCGGCCCAACTGATAACCGAAGTCCTCGATGGGCACGCCCTGCAGGTCGGGCACGGTGACCACCACGATCTGGTCACCGGAGGTCTGCTCCAGCGCCTGCAATTGCTGGGTCAGTTGCTGGCGCGTGGCGGGGTCGATCATCTCGGCGGTGTCCACCACCCGCCCGGTCAGCGCCGGGAAGGTCAGCGCCGCCTGGGCCACGCCCACGCAGGCCAGCAGCCACAGCGCCAGGCCTATCCGTAATAAACGCATCGACACCTCTGTGCAGCTTTATTTGAACTTCACTTGCGGCGCTTTATCGGCATCGGCACTGGTGGCTTCAAACGTGGCGCGGATCGGCAAGTCGCTGTACATCACGCTGTGCCACAAGCGGCCCGGGAAGGTGCGGATTTCGGTGTTGTAGGCCTGCACCGCCTGGATAAAGTCACGGCGGGCCACGGCGATACGGTTTTCGGTGCCTTCAAGCTGGGATTGCAGGGCCAGGAAGTTCTGGTTGGCCTTCAGGTCCGGGTAGCGCTCGGACACCACCATCAAACGGCTGAGTGCACCGCTCAGGCCGTCCTGGGCTTGCTGGAACTGCTTGAGTTTTTCCGGATTGTCGAGGGTGCTCGCGTCCACCTGGATCGAGGTGGCCTTGGCCCGTGCTTCGATGACGGCGGTCAGGGTGTCCTGTTCATGGGCGGCATAGCCCTTGACCACTTCCACCAGATTGGGGATCAGGTCAGCGCGGCGCTGGTACTGGTTCTGCACCTGGCCCCAGGCGGCTTTGGCCTGTTCGTCCAGCGTCGGGATGTTATTGATGCCACAACCGCTCAGCACCGTGCCGATCAATAGCAAAACCGCGGCTTTCAAGCCCCAGCGGTAACCTTGTGCTGCTTGCATGGTGTTTCTCCTGCCCAATCTTGATGGAATGTTACGACTAACCCTATACACCGCGCGCTTGGGGCATAATCCGCCACCACTGGAATGCATTGAGCCAATCAGCTACAAAGATGCCCAGCGCGAAAAAGAGTTCAGAGTGTGCGGCATTTATCTGAACAACACCCGAACAACAATAGACGCTCCCCACATTTTGGCCGCCAGCATTCCCTGGATGCTGTGCAGTGAGCCGAAAAAGGATATTCATGAAAAAGCTGTGTTTGCTCGGCCTTGTTGCCACTCTGGCCAGTCACCCCGTATGGGCAGAAACAAAGCCTGCTGCGCTTAAAGACAAGGACGCCTTTGTCAGCGACCTGCTCAAGCAGATGACCCTGGATGAAAAGATCGGCCAGTTGCGCCTGATCAGCATCGGCCCCGAGATGCCCCGCGAGCTGATCCGCAAGGAAATCGCCGCCGGCCGCATCGGCGGCACGTTCAACTCCATCACCCGTCCGGAAAACCGTCCGATGCAGGACGCGGCCATGCGCAGCCGGTTGAAGATCCCGATGTTCTTCGCCTACGACGTGATCCACGGCCACCGCACGATCTTCCCGATCAGCCTGGCCCTGGCGTCCAGCTGGGACATGGACGCCATCGGCCGGTCCGGGCGCATCGCTGCCCGGGAAGCCGCCGCCGACAGCCTCGACATCACCTTCGCGCCGATGGTCGACATCTCTCGCGACCCGCGCTGGGGCCGCACCTCCGAAGGCTTCGGTGAAGATACCTACCTGGTCTCGCGCATTGCCGAAGTGATGGTCAAGGCCTTCCAGGGCGCAAGCCCCGCGAATGCCGACAGCATCATGGCCAGCGTCAAGCACTTCGCCCTGTATGGCGCGGTGGAAGGCGGTCGCGACTACAACGTGGTCGACATGAGCCCGGTCAAGATGTACCAGGACTACCTGCCGCCGTACCACGCGGCGATCAAGGCCGGTTCCGGCGGCGTGATGGTGGCGCTGAACTCGATCAACGGCGTGCCCGCTACCGCCAACACCTGGCTGATGAACGACCTGCTGCGCAAGGACTGGGGCTTCAAGGGCCTGGCCGTGAGCGACCATGGCGCGATCGTCGAGCTGATCAAGCACGGCGTGGCCAAGGACGGGCGTGAAGCCGCCAAGCTGGCGATCAAGGCCGGCATCGACATGAGCATGAACGACTCGCTGTACGGCAAGGAACTGCCGGGGCTGCTCAAGTCCGGTGAGATCGAGCAGAGCGACATCGACAACGCCGTGCGTGAAGTGCTCGCCGCCAAGTACGACATGGGCCTGTTCAAGGACCCGTACCTGCGTATCGGCAAGGCCGAGGATGACCCGGCCGACACCTACGCCGAAAGCCGCCTGCACCGCGCCGACGCGCGCGACATCGCCCGCCGCAGCCTGGTATTGCTGAAGAACCAGAATGAAACGCTGCCGCTGAAAAAATCCGCCACCATCGCCCTGGTCGGCCCGCTGGCCAAGGCGCCGATCGACATGATGGGCAGTTGGGCCGCCGCCGGCAAGCCGGAGCAATCGGTCACCCTGCTCGACGGCTTGAACGCGGTGATCGGCGAAAAGGGCAAGATCATCTATGCCCGTGGCGCCAACATCACCAACGACAAGGCCGTGGTCGACTACCTGAACTTCCTCAACTTCGATGCGCCGGAAGTGGTGGATGACACCCGTCCGGCCCAAGTGATGATCGACGAGGCTGTCAAAGCCGCCAAGGATGCCGACGTGGTGGTCGCCGCCGTGGGTGAGTCCCGTGGCATGTCCCACGAATCCTCCAGCCGCACCGACCTGAACGTCCCGCAAAGCCAGCGTGACCTGATCAAGGCCCTGAAAGCCACCGGCAAGCCGCTGGTACTGGTGCTGATGAACGGCCGCCCGTTGTCGATCCTCGAAGAAACGCAGCAGGCTGACGCGATCCTGGAAACCTGGTTCGCCGGTACCGAAGGCGGCAACGCCATCGCCGACGTGCTGTTTGGTGACTACAACCCGTCGGGCAAGCTGCCGATCACGTTCCCACGTTCGGTGGGGCAGATTCCGACCTACTACAACCACTTGACCATCGGCCGGCCGTTCACCCCTGGCAAGCCGGGCAACTACACCTCGCAGTACTTCGATGACACCACCGGACCGCTGTTTCCGTTCGGGTATGGCTTGAGCTACACCACGTTCGGCCTGTCGGACATGGCGCTGTCGTCCACCACCCTGAACAAGACCGGCAAGCTCGACGCCAGCGTCACCGTGACCAACACCGGCAAGGTGGATGGCGAAACCGTGGTGCAGTTGTATATCCAGGACGTGGCCGGTTCGATGATCCGTCCGATCAAGGAGCTGAAGAACTTCCAGAAGGTCATGCTCAAGGCCGGCGAAGAGCGCACGCTGCACTTCACCATCACCGAGGAAGACTTGAAGTTCTACAACACCCAGCTCAAGTTCGCTGCGGAACCGGGCGAGTTCAATGTGCAGATCGGGCTGGATTCCCAGGATGTGCAGCAACAAACCTTCGAGTTGCTTTGATCTAAAGCTGTAAACACAGTCAATGTGGGAGCTGGCTTGCCTGCGATAGCGGTGGAATATTCACCTCCGCTATCGCAGGCAAGCCAGCTCCCACATTTGATTAGCGGCGCTCTTACTAGCCGCGTCGGTCGAGCAGGTTGACCACCAACCGATCGAGCCAGCCCCACACCCGCTGCTTCACCCGCCGCCACAACGGCCGCGACTTCCACGCCTCCAGGCTCACGGCCTGGCTCTTGTCGAAATCCCGCTCGAAACTGCCTTCCACCGCCCGCGTCAACTCAGGGTCCAACGCTTCCAGATTGGCTTCCAGGTTGAAGCGCAAATTCCAGTGGTCGAAGTTGCACGAGCCAATGCTGACCCAGTCGTCCACCAGCACCATCTTCAAGTGCAGGAAGCACGGCTGGTATTCAAAGATCTGCACGCCCGAACGCAGCAGGCGCGGGTAGTAACGGTGACCGGCGTAACGCACGGACGGGTGATCGGTACGCGGGCCGGTGAGCAGCAAGCGCACATCCACGCCGCGCCCGGCAGCACGGCGCAAAGCCCGCCGCACACTCCAGGTAGGCAGGAAATACGGGGTGGCCAGCCAGATACGCTGCTGGCTGCTGTTCAAGGCGCGGATCAGCGATTGCAGGATATCCCGGTGCTGGCGGGCGTCGGCATAGGCCACGCGCCCCAGTCCTGGGCCGGTGGCCGGCACCTTGGGCAAACGCGGCAACCCGAAGTGAGTAGCGGGTTTCCACTCGCGACGCGCGGCGTTGGCGTGCCATTGGCGATCGAACAGCGCCTGCCAATCCAGCACCAGCGGGCCGCTGATCTGCACCATCACTTCATGCCAGTCGGCGCTGTCCTGCCCCGGCGTCCAGAACTCATCCGTCACGCCAGTGCCGCCGACCACGGCGATGCTCTGGTCGATCAGCAACAGCTTGCGATGGTCGCGGTAGAGGTTGCGCATCCAGCGGCGCCAGTTCAGGCGATTGTAGAACCGCAACGCCACCCCGGCGTCAGTCAGGCGCTTGCGCAGCCCGAGTGTAAACGCCAGGCTGCCGTAATCATCGAACAGGCAACGCACCCGCACACCCCGTTCGGCAGCCTGCACCAGGGCTTTGACCATTTCTTCGGCGCAGGCGCCGGCTTCGACCAGGTACAACTCCAGATCAACCTGGCGCTCCGCCCGGGCAATGCCCACCAGCATCTGCGGGAAAAAATTCGGCCCGTCGATCAACAACTCGAAACGGTTGGCGCTGCGCCACGGGAACACCGCGCCACTCACGTCAGCGCGCCGTAAAAATCAGCACCGCACCCACCGGCACCGACAAACTGATCGACTTGAGCCCCGCCGCCTTGCGCAACGCAGCCACACCCGGCGCCAGATCGAAGTCCTCGGCGTGCACCACCAGCGGCTCCAGGGTCACCACCTGGAAACGCCGATCATCCAGGCGCGTGGCCAGCAGCTCGGCGCTGTAGGCCTGGGTCTTGCCATGCAGTGTCACGGATAACGGCAGGCGCAACTCCAGCTGCGCGCCAGGCGCCAGGTCGTTGATGGGTGGCAGGTTGATCTGCGCGTTGATCAGCGCATCAGGGAACGCCTTGATTTCGAACAGCTGATTGCGCATGCGCTCATCGCGCAGCGGAATGCCGCTGTTGACCGACTCCAGTTCCACCTCCAGTTGCGCCGCGCCCTTGCTGTCGACCTTGCCGTGCAGCACCAGGAAGCGATGGACCTCAGCGATCTCGGTGTTCTTGGTGGTAACGAAAGAGAGGCGCGAGGATTCGTTATCCAGGTACCAGTCGGCGTGAACAGGCAGCGCAGCCGCCGCCAGCAGGGCGAAGACCAGGGGTTTGCATAGAGAAGCGTTGAACATAAAGACTCGTGGACGGAAAAACCTGAACGAACAGTAGCAAACACCCCTTGTAGGAGCGAGCTTGCGCGCGAAAAACGTCAACGATAACGCGGACACTCAAAATGTACGCGACGTCCCTCGATTTTCTCGCGAGCACACTCGCGCCGACATGGGGGGCTTCAGGTCAACGCCCGTTGGACTTCGCAGACCGTTTCTTCAAGGCTGGCCATATGCAAGTTCAGTACGCGCTCCACCGGCGCCTGATGCATTGGCCAGTGCAATGCCATGCTTCCCACCAAACGGCCATTGGCCTGTACCGGCAAAGCCACTGCACGAATCAGAAACGGCAGGCGCACCGGATACTCCCAATAACCCTCGGTTCGCTGGCCGAAGCCTTGGTGCTGGGTTTGCTCGCAGGCCTGGTATTGCTCATCTGCCGCCACCTGATCGCGGCCTGCCAGGCGCTGCACTTCTTCGGCCGACAACTGCGTCAGGCACGCCTTGCCCATCGCCGAATGAAACAGGCTGGCGTGCTGGCCGACGATCTGGCAATTGTTCGGGTAGAGCTTGCGCAACACCGTGGGGATCGCGCTTTCCATCACTTCCAGGCGTTCACCGTCAAAGCAGGACAAATCCACCACCAACCCGGTGCGCTCGCTGAGTGCCAGCAACCAGGGTGCCGCGCTTTCTACTACCTGGCGCTTGAAGCGTTGCTGGGTGTCGCCGAACAACCGCTGGGCGCGCAGACGGTAACGGCGATCACTCAGGCCGCGATAGACCCAGTCCTGCTCCTGCAAGGTCAGCAACATGCGCGACACGGTGGCCTTGGGCAGCCGTGTGAGGTAGTGCAACTCCTCCAGCCCCAAGGCCTGGTGCTCGCCCAGCAACTCGACGATTGCCAGTGCGCGCTCGACCGAGCGTACGGTGCCTGTCTCCATGTTCGATCTCCCTGGTGCCGGTGGATGATCATTTTTCACAGCAAGATACAGGCCCGCTCACGTATCAATCCGTCGAGTCAAGGCACGCCGGCGGCCGCCGCTGAACCCATTGCGTCAGTTGCTCATGGGCGTAGGCCAATTGCAGCACCGCACGATCGGCCTGAGCCGGGCCGATGATTTGCACGCCCATGGGCAAGCCCTGAGGGTTGAAGCCCACCGGCACGCTCATGCTCGGCAGCCCCGCCAGGGTCGGGCCGATCACCACCTCCATCCAACGGTGATAGGTGTCCATTTCGCGCCCGCCAACGAGGCGCGGCCACGGGTGTTGTGCATCGAAAGGGAACACTTGAGCGGTGGGCAGCAACAGGAAATCGTAACGCTCGAACAACGAGGCCAATGCGCGGTACCACTCGCTGCGATCCACCGACGCCTGGTACACCTGCTGGGCACTCAAGCCCAGGCCTCCCTCCACTTCCCATTGTGCTTCGGGCTTGAGCAGCGCACGTTTCTTCGGGTTGGCATAGGCCGCGCCGAGATTGCCGTGCACCAGCCAGTGGCGATGCACCAACCAACTGCGCCACAGCCGCGCCATGGAAAAGTCCGGCTGGCAGCTTTCCACGGCGCAGCCCAGCGCGGTGAAATCGCCGAGGGCCGATTCGCACAGGCTCAGCACCCCGTCGTCCATCGGCAGGTAGCCGTTGTAATCCCCCAGCCAACCCACACGCACGCCCTTGAAATCACGCTGCAACGGCTGGCCGAAGATCGCCGGATCTTCCTTGGAGGACAATGGCACCCGCGGGTCGTAACCCGCCTGGATACTCAGCAACCGCGCCACATCCGTCACGCTGCGGCCCATCGGGCCTTCGGTGCCCAACTGCTGCACGAACAGTTCCGGCGTCGGCCCGTAGGGCACGCGGCCCTGGGACGGGCGCAAACCGAACACGTTGTTGAACGCCGCGGGGTTTCGCAGCGAGCCCATCATGTCGCTGCCATCGGCCACCGGCAGCATGCGCAGCGCCAGGGCCACCGCCGCCCCGCCGCTACTGCCGCCGGCTACCCGGCTGGGGTCGTAGGCATTGCCGGTGGTCCCGAACAGCGTGTTGTAGGTCTGCGAGCCCAGGCCGAATTCCGGCACGTTGCTCTTGCCGATAATGATCGCGCCACTGGCCCGCACCCGCGCCACGCTGATGGCGTCTTCGGTGGGCACATGCTCGGCGAACAGCGGCGAGCCCAGGGTGGTGCGCAAGCCCCGGGTGGCCGCCAAATCCTTGATGGCCTGGGGCATGCCGTGCATCCAACCGCGCGAGCGGCCCTGGTCCAACTCACGGTCACAGGCCCGTGCCTCAGCCAGTAGGTCGTCGGCATCACGCAGCGACACCAGCGCATTCACACTGGGGTTGAAGCGCTGGATCTGCGCCAGGTACGCCTGCATCACTTCTTCGCACGACACCTGCCGCGCATGGATCGCCCGCGACAACTCGGTGGCATCCCAATCAACAATACTCAAGGTTTCACCTCTTCGGAAAACGGCAGCGGCTTCTTGGCCCGCGGTGCCTCCTGCATGCAGTAAGTGCCCAGCAGCGTCAGCACGCACGCGAACAACACATAGAACGATGGCGCCACCGGCGTGCCCAGCACCTTGCTCAGCCAGGTGACAATCAGCGGCGCAAAACCGCCGAACACCATGACGGCCACGTTATAGGCCACGGACACGCCGGTCGAGCGCACCTCGATGGGAAACTGCTCGGCCAATGCGGTCGGCGCAGGACCGAAGAAGCCGCCGATGGCCGTGCACAGCATCACCTGCATCACCAGCAGACGCTCGATGGACGGCGCGGCGGCAACCCACACATACAGCGGGTAGACCATCACGAAGAACGCCAGGGTGAAGGCCATCAACACCGGCCGCCGCCCCAGGCGATCCGACAGCAGCCCGGACAGCGGGATCACCACGGTCATCAGCGCCACCGCGAACATCTGCACCATCAGCACCTGATCCAGCGGCAGGCCCAGGTTCTTGTGGGCGAAGGTCGGCATGTTCACCAGCACCACATAGAACGACACGGTAGCGCCGCAGGCCAGGCCCATGGACACCAGGATGCTGCGCCGATGCTCGCGGACCACCTGCATCAGGCTCGGTGCCGGCCCGGTCGCCTGTTTGCGAGCCTCGAGGAACTCTTCCGGGTCTTCCATGTGCCGACGAATCCACAGCCCCACCGGGCCGATCAGCAAGCCGAACACGAACGGCAGGCGCCAACCCCACAGGTCGAGGGTTTCCGGGGCAAAGAAGTGGGTGACCGCCGCCACCATCGCCGCCCCGCCAAACACCGCCAGGCACTGCCCCACCAACTGCCAGGAGCCATACAAACCTTTGCGATGGGCCGGTGCGCTTTCCACCAGGAACGCCGTGGCACTCGCGTACTCACCGCCCGTGGCGAACCCTTGGAGCATGCGCGCCACCACGATCAACAACGGTGCGCCCATGCCGATGGCGGCGTAGTTGGGGGCGAAAGCGATCAATGCGATGGACACGGTCATCAACCGGATAATCAGCTGCATCGCCGCCTTGCGGCCTTTGCGGTCGGAATAGATCCCCAGCAGGATCCCACCCACCGGGCGCATGAAAAAACCGACACCGAAGGTCGCCAAGGCCATCAGCAGCGAGGCGTACTCATCCTCCGACGGGAAAAATTGCCGGGCGATGATGCTGGCCAGAAAGCCGTAAACGATGAAGTCATACCATTCCAGCGCATTGCCGATCACGGCCGCCACCACCTGGCGAGTGCGGGATACGCCTTGTTGTGCAGTCTGCATGAGGAACACTCCTGAGGAGCGAGCTTGCTCGCGAAGAACGAACAAGCGACGCGGGCTATCTGAAAGCGCTGCGTTATCGTTAACGACCTTCGCGAGCAGGCTCGCTCTTACAGCCAGCTCTCGGCCAGCGCGCCCCAGTAGGCGGCGCCGGTCAGCAGGATGTCGTCGTTGAAGTCATAGGCGGGGTTGTGCACCATCGGCCGCGACACGCCGTTGCCGATAAACAGGTAGCTGCCGGGGCAGCGCTGCAGCATCCAGGCAAAGTCTTCGCTGCCCATGAGCATGCGGGTGTTGCCGTCTACCGCGTCGGCACCGAGCAAGGCCACGCCGACCTGGCGGGCGAACTCGGTTTCTTCGGGATGGTTGACCAGCACCGGGTAGGCCGGGCGGTGTTCGATGCGCACCGTGCAACCGAAGCTGGTGGCCTGGGTCTGGATGATTGCCATGACCCGCTCCAGCATCTGCTCGCGCACCGTGGGGTTGAGCGCGCGCAGGCTCAGGCGCAATAACGCCTCCTGGGGAATCACGTTGGCAGCCTGGCCGGCCTGCAGGGCGCCGACCGTGACCACGGCGGCTTCCTGGGTGTCGATATTGCGCGCCACCACCGTCTGCAACGCCATGACCATACTCGCCGCCGCCACCAGCGGGTCGACGGTCAGGTGCGGCATGGAACCATGACCACCAACACCTTCGAGGGTCACGGTGAGCAAGTCCTGGGATGCCATCATCGGCCCTGCTCGCAGGCCCAGGTGCCCCGCCGGCAAGCCCGGCATATTGTGCATGCCGAACAGGCCGTCGCAGGGAAAACGCTCCAGCAAACCGTCGGCGAGCATGGCTTCGGCGCCACCCTGGCCTTCTTCGGCAGGTTGGAAAATCAGGTTCAGGGTGCCGTCGAATTGCCGGGTGGCCGCCAAGTAGCGGGCGGCGCCGAGCAACATAGTGGTGTGCCCGTCGTGCCCACAGGCGTGCATGCAGCCGGCGTGCTGGCTGGTATAGGCCGCGCCGGTGTTTTCGATGATGGGCAAGGCGTCCATGTCGGCGCGCAGCCCGAGCGTGCGCGTGCTGCTGCCATTGCGCAAAACGCCGACCACGCCCGTCTTGCCGATGCCGGTATGCACCTCGTAGCCCCACTCCTTCAAGGATTTGGCGACAAGTGCTGAAGTGCGGTTTTCCTCAAAGCCCAGTTCAGGATGGGCATGGATGTCCTGCCGCACAGCGTGCAAGTCGCCGGCAACGTCGCTGAGCCAATCCAGGATGTGCTGGTGTGGGCGCATGGTGATTCTCCTCACAGGCGGGTGTTCCCGTTCTTGTTTGCGACACACCGCCAGCTAACCGCGATGTGCGCACGAGGACAATCAAAGGTGGTTCCACTGTGTGGAACCTCAGGGCAACAGGCGACAGCCTTGGCGATCCCCCAACCACCGTGCGCTGTGCGTGCGCCCCAACCCACTCGCCGTCACTTCACTGCGCTCCGGGTTATCCCTGAACGCACTGGTGGGCACGTACTGCTTCACATAGCCCCGGCAGTACTCCGCCGGGTTGTTCGCCACGTAGCGGCACGAGCAATACTCCTTGGCGGTGTAGGCCGCGATGATGTCGGGGAAGGCTTGCAGGTTGACGCGCTCGTGCCAGATCCAACCCAGCAGGGCGAGCAACAGCAGCAGAAACAGGCTGGTAAACGGGCGAAGACGCATCATGGTTGCACCGCCGCGAGCACGCGTTTGAGCAGTTCGTTATGACGATAGCGGCCGTCGCGGTCATCGCCGTAGCGCACGATCACCAGGTGTTCGTCGGGCATCACATACAGCGCCTGGCCCCAGTGGCCGAGGGCGGCGAAGGTGTCGGCCGGAGCATCGGGCCACGGCCTCGGCGCGCCTTGGTTGAGCCACCAGTGACCACCGGGAACGGCTTCGTCCTGACCAACTTTGTATTTGTCGAACGGCTGGCGGTTGAAGGCGACCCAGTCTTTGGGCAGCAGTTGCTGATCCCCCCAGCGACCATTACGTGCCATCAACAGGCCAATACGCGCCAGATCGCGAGCGGTGAGGTAGGCGTAGGACGAGGCGACAAACGTTTCATCAGCGTCGGTTTCCCAAGTGGCGCTGCGAATGCCCAGGGGCTTGAACAGCGCATCCCACGGGTAGCTCATATAAGCCTTGTGGCCGAGCATGCCTTTGAGGGCGGCTGACAACAGGTTGGTGTCGCCACTGGAATAACGAAAGGCCTGGCCCGGGGCGCTGGCTGCTGCGGTGTCGGCAGCAAAGTCGGCCATATCGCTGCGACCACGGGTGTAGAGCATCGCCACCACCGAGGATTTCAGCGGCGCGTATTCGTAGTCTTCCTGCCAGTCCAGGCCCGAGGCCCAGTGCAGCAGGTCGGCCATGGTCACGCTCGGGTGCTGTTTCATCGGTGGGTAAAAACGCGCCACTGGGTCGGTCAATTTGAAACGGTTATCGCCGTAGGCCACGCCCAGCACAGTAGCCATCAGGCTTTTGCTGACCGACCAGGTGAGGTGCGGCGTGCTGGCCGTGGTGGGCGCTGCGTAACGTTCATAGATGACCTCGCCGTCGCGGATCACCAGTAACGCGTCGGTGCGAATGCCTTGGCGGGTAGCGTCGTCGCGCGCCGGGAAAGCGTAGGCCTCCAAGGCCTCGACAGCAGGACCTTCGATCTGCGTGCCCTTGGCCCAGTCTTTATCGGGCCAGGTGTCGGCGTGGGCGGCAACGGTGACAAACAGCAGTGCAACACACAACAGGCCTCTGACCATGGACGCAAACTCGAGGGGGGCATTCAAGCCCGCGAGCCTAGCCGAGGGTGATGACAGATTTGCTACGGGAAAGGCTGTCATCCAAGCGTCACCATAACTTCATGGAGATGACACCGAGGCTACATAGCCTGACTTTGGACAACAAAGTCGACCGGCCGAAATCGTGGCCGGCACTCGGAGACTCGCCATGACTCAGATCGCCCGCATCAGCGACACCGGCAATGAACGCCGCCTGCAAGCCGAACGCCTGGTTGGCGCGCAGGCGTTGCAGGAAGCCCAGGCCCTGCGGTTCAACGTGTTCAGCGGCGAGTTCAACGCCAAGCTGAAAGGCGCTGAGCTGGGCCTGGACATGGATGACTATGATGTTCACTGCAGCCACATCGGCGTGCGGGACTTGAACAGCGGTCGACTCGTCGCCACCACCCGCTTGCTCGACCACCAGGCTGCCAGCACCCTGGGGCGGTTCTACAGTGAAGAAGAATTCAGCCTGCATGGCTTGCTGCATCTGCAGGGCCCGATCCTGGAAATCGGCCGCACCTGCGTCGACCCGGCCTACCGCAACGGCGGCACCATCGCCGTGTTGTGGGGCGAGTTGGCCGAAGTGCTCAACCAGGGCGGCTACAGCTACCTGATGGGCTGCGCGAGCATCCCGATGCACGATGGCGGCATCCAGGCCCACGCGATCATGCAGCGCCTGCGCGAACGCTACCTGTGCAACGAACACCTGCGTGCCGAACCGAAAAAACCATTGCCGGCGCTGGACCTGCCGTCCAACGTGATTGCCGAGATGCCGCCGCTGCTCAAGGCCTACATGCGCCTGGGTGCGAAGATCTGCGGCGAGCCCTGCTGGGATGAAGACTTCCAGGTGGCCGACGTGTTCATCCTGCTCAAGCGCGACGAGTTGTGCCCGCGTTACGCCCGCCACTTCAAGGCGGCAATGTGATGAGCCGCCTGCGCGTGTACGGGCGCATTGCCCGCGTGTTGCTGGTGGTGGCGCTGGGCTTGAGCATGGCCAGTGTGTTTGGTGTGTTCGAGCGCCTGGGCATCGCCAACTCGATGGTGCGGCGCCAGCGTTGGTCGCGGTTCTTTATGGCGCGACTGACCAACGCCCTGCCCTTTCGCGTGACGGTGCACGGTGAGCTGCCGCAAACGCCAATGCTGTGGGTGAGCAATCACGTGTCGTGGACCGACATTCCACTGCTGGGCATGGTCACGCCGCTGTCGTTCCTGTCCAAGGCCGAAGTGCGCACCTGGCCGGTGGCGGGCTGGTTGGCGGCCAAGGCCGGCAGCCTGTTCATCCGCCGGGGCTCGGGCGACAGCCAGTTGATCCGCAAACAGATGACCCGTCATCTGGAGCAACAGCACCCGCTGCTGATGTTCCCGGAAGGCACCACCACCGACGGGCGCAGCCTGCGTACTTTCCACGGGCGCTTGCTGGCCAGTGCGATCGATGCGCAGGTGTCGCTGCAACCGGTGGCGATCCGTTATCTGCGCGATGGGCAAGTGGACCCGCTGGCGCCGTTCATTGGCGACGATGATTTGCTCTCGCACCTGATGCGGTTGTTTGCCAATGATCAGGGTGATGTGGAAATCCACGTACTCAAGCCGATTGCCTGCGCCGGGCAGGAACGCGCGGCGCTGGCGTATCAGGCGCAGCAGGCGGTGCAGAAGGCGTTGTTTGGGCCGTTGCCGGAAGCAGAAGAAGTTGATGCTCGGCCGGCATTCGCCGCTTGAATTAAGTGAACACCGATCAAAATGTGGGAGCTGGCTTGCCTGCGATAGCGGTGGGTCAGCAATACCTGTATCAACTGGCAGACTGCAATCGCAGGCAAGCCAGCTCCCACACTCAGACCTCAGTAGTCAGTTGAGCTTGTGCAAATTTTTGCAGTTCTGGATAGAACAGCCGGAAGTCTTCGCTTAGCGGCTCATAAAGTTGACGCAACTCCTGCATCGCAAACACCAACGCCTCCGGCTGTGTCAGTCGCCGCGAAATCCCCCGCAACACCTGCTCCATCACCGCAAACTCGCGGTACGAACCCAGCCAATCATCCGCCGCCATATAAGGTGCAATCTGCGCCAGTCGCCCGGGCAATTGCGGCTCGGCCGCGAGCACGCGGTACACCTGCGAGGTGAAGCGCTCCAAGGGCTGATCGGCATACAGCGCCCAGTCACGCGCCAGGCAGTGGTCGAAAAACACATCCAGGACGATCCCGGCATACCGCCGGCGAGTCAGGCTAAAGCGCGACAACGCCGCATCGACCAACGGATGGCTGTCGGTAAAACGGTCAATCGAGCGGTGCAACTGGATCGCCACTTCGATTTGCGGGCTGAACTGGCCCTGCAGGCGGCCTTTGACGAAGTCGCCATACAGGCTGCCCAGCAGTTGCGCAGGAAGTTGGCCGCCCAGGTGCAGATGTGCGAGATAATTCATGGCGCGCAGTCTATCACTGCCCTCAACGTATCGTTATAACCCGATATACCGATTGAGCCTAGGCTCAGACCAAAATCATATTGGTATATCGGGATAGACCGATTTAAAGTTCGCCTCATCGCGATATAACGCTGTACGCAACCGAGCACCTGCCATGTCCATCGACCTCGACGAAATAATAAAAGCCCTGGCGCACCCAGTACGACGAGACATCCTCACCTGGCTGAAAGACCCGAAAGTGCAGTTCCCCGAGCAACTGCACAACCACGAATACGGCATTTGCGCCGGGCAGATCGACCAGCGCTGCGGCTTGTCCCAGTCGACGGTGTCGGCTCACCTGGCGACGTTGCAACGGGCGGGATTGATCAGCAGCCAGAAGGCCGGCCAATGGCACTTTTTCAAACGCAACGAGGAAACCATCCAGGCGTTCCTCGCCGCGCTCACCACTGAACTCAGCGCTGACAACAACGCCGCGCTGTAACAAGGAAACGATAATGCCCCTCTCGCTACTCATACTGGCCCTCAGCGCCTTCGCCATCGGCACGACCGAGTTCGTCATCATGGGCCTGCTGCCCGATGTGGCGGCGGACCTGGGTGTGTCGATTCCCGGCGCCGGCTGGCTGGTCACCGGCTACGCCCTGGGCGTGGCCATTGGCGCTCCCTTCATGGCACTGGCCACCGCCAAGCTGCCACGCAAGGCGGCCCTGGTAGCGTTGATGGGTATCTTCATTATCGGCAACCTGCTCTGTGCCCTGGCCAGTGACTACAACGTGCTGATGTTTGCCCGTGTCGTCACCGCGCTGTGCCACGGTGCGTTCTTTGGTATTGGTTCGGTGGTCGCCGCCAACCTGGTGCCGGCCAACAAGCGTGCTTCGGCCGTGGCCCTGATGTTCACCGGCCTGACCCTGGCCAACGTGCTCGGCGTACCGCTGGGCACCGCACTCGGCCAGGAAGCCGGCTGGCGCTCGACCTTCTGGGCGGTGACGGTGATCGGTGTGGTGGCGTTGATCGGCCTGATCCGCTTCCTGCCCGCCAAGCGTGATGAAGAGAAACTCGACATGCGCGCCGAACTGGCGGCCCTCAAGGGTGCCGGCATCTGGTTGTCGCTGACCATGACCGCGCTGTTTGCCGCGTCCATGTTCACCCTCTTCACCTACGTCGCGCCACTGCTGGGTGATGTCACCGGTGTGTCGCCCAAAGGCGTGACCTGGACCCTGCTGCTGATCGGCCTGGGCCTCACCGTGGGCAACATCATCGGCGGCAAACTGGCAGACAAGCGCCTGGCGGCCACCCTGGTCGGCGTGTTCATCAGCATGGCGGTGGTCTCCACGGCACTGACCTGGACCAGCATCGCCGTGATCCCGACTGAAATCACCCTGTTCCTGTGGGCCACCGCCTCGTTCGCCGCGGTCCCTGCGCTGCAGATCAACGTGGTGACCTTCGGCAAGGCCGCACCGAACCTGGTGTCCACCCTGAACATCGGTGCCTTCAATATCGGCAACGCCCTAGGTGCCTGGGTAGGCGGCAGCGTGATTGCCCACGGTTTCGGCCTGACCAGCGTGCCGTTGGCCGCGGCGGCCCTGGCGATTCTCGCGCTGGTGGTGACCCTGATTACTTTCCGTCAGAGCGGCGATGCCGACCTGGCCCCTGCGACCAACTGATCCACTTCAAAGACAAAGGTGCTTTCCCCATGACGACTATTTTCGATCCGATCAAACTGGGCGACCTGGAACTGTCGAACCGCATCATCATGGCGCCGCTGACCCGCTGCCGTGCCGACGCCGGTCGCGTACCCAACGCGCTGATGGCCGAGTATTACGTGCAACGCGCTTCCGCCGGGCTGATCCTCAGCGAAGCCACCTCGGTGACGCCACTGGGCGTGGGCTACCCGGACACCCCGGGCATCTGGTCCAACGACCAGGTGCGCGGCTGGGCCAACGTCACCAAAGCGGTGCATGGCGCCGGCGGCAAGATCTTCCTGCAACTGTGGCACGTGGGCCGTATCTCCCACGAGTCGTACCTGGATGGCGAAACCCCGGTGGCACCGAGCGCGATCCAGCCCAAAGGCCACGTCAGCCTGGTTCGCCCACTGGCCGACTACCCGACCCCACGCGCCTTGGAAACCGCTGAAATCGCCGACATCATCGACACCTACCGCACCGGTGCCGAGAACGCCAAGGCTGCCGGTTTCGACGGCGTGGAAATCCACGGTGCCAACGGCTACCTGCTCGACCAGTTCCTGCAGAGCAGCACCAACCAGCGCACCGACCAGTACGGCGGCTCCCTGGAAAACCGTGCGCGCCTGCTGCTGGAAGTGACCGACGCGGCCATCGAAGTCTGGGGCGCCGGCCGTGTAGGCGTGCACCTGGCACCACGCGCCGACTCCCATGACATGGGCGACGACAACCTGGCGGAAACCTTCACCTACGTTGCCAGCGAACTGGGCAAACGTGGCATCGCCTTTATCTGCTCGCGTGAAAAAGAAGGCGCCGACAGCCTCGGCCCACAACTGAAAAAGGCTTTCGGTGGCACCTACATCGCCAACGAACGCTTCACCAAGGACAGCGCCAACGCCTGGCTGGCCGAAGGCAAAGCGGATGCCGTGGCCTGGGGTGTGCCGTTCATTGCCAACCCGGACCTGCCGGCACGCTTGAAAGCTGACGCGCCGTTGAATGAAGCCCGCCCAGATACTTTTTATAGCAAAGGCCCAGTGGGTTACATCGATTACCCGACGCTGGCGTTGTAATGTAACGTGCTGAAACGAAAAAGCCCCAGTTCGCAGGAACCGGGGCTTTTTCATGGGCGCTGGGAAACACTCCTTCACAGCCCTGCAACAAAATCGCTACAAAATACTTAGGCGGCTACCTATCAACCGCCCGCCAGCCCGTATATAAAGTCACCCCACCAATCAGGCAAAAGGACGATTGACGGTCCTTGGGCTTTACTGTTGACACAACCTGATGCAATTACGCATTTTGTCTTAATTGCGCAGGCTGGGGCTCCAGCGCAGCATGTCCAGCCCGGCATCCACCCAGCGCTCGGCTTCCTGATGCAGTTGGAAGCTGTCGGGAACCAGCAGCCACTGGCCGATCAGACCGTTGATGTAGGCGTGGATGCACACCGCGCCACGGGTGGTATCCAGGTTTTCCGGAAGTTGCCCGCGATGGACCGCGTTACGCAATGTCAGGCCGATGCGCAGGTTGCACTCCAGGCTGTGGGTCTGACGCTGGCGACGCATGTCGCACATTTCATCGGTGAATTCACACTTATGGAACAAGATCTCATTGATGCGTCGGGTTTTCGGGTCCAGGGCCACTTGATGGAGCAAATGAATCAACAGCTTGCGCATACAGCCCAGCGGGTCGAGTTCATCCTCGCTTTCACTGGCCCTGGCCAATTCGTCCAGAGGCTCGTGCAGGGTATCGAGCAGCGCCTGCAGCAAATCGGATTTGTTGCTGAAATGCCAGTAGATGGCACCCCGCGTCACACCGGCGAGTGCGGCGATATCCGCCAGCGTGGTCCGCGCAACACCGCGCTCGTAAAAGGCTTGCTCGGCGGCGTCGAGAATCTGGCTGCGCGTTTCCTGAGCTTCCTCTTTGGTGCGACGAACCATGGCAATACAACCTCAATCAGGGTACTGGGGAGTATCGTTAACGCAGAATTAATAGCCGTTGACGATCATCTGAATAATTGTGGGACGACACCGTCATGGGCGCCGAACGTACTAAAATCGAGGCTTTGGGCGTTGCTTTGTCAACATTCCGCGAAGCCTGTCAAGAGTTTACAAACAACCATGAACGTAAGTATATTGCGTAGCAAGCTACTTATCTACTCACCGCTTGTTTTTTACCCTTCCACCCTTCTTGTGCGCACCCTGCGCGCCTGACCCGAGGATCTTCATGCA
This sequence comes from Pseudomonas sp. CHM02, assembly GCF_000612585.1. Classification (GTDB taxonomy): domain Bacteria; phylum Pseudomonadota; class Gammaproteobacteria; order Pseudomonadales; family Pseudomonadaceae; genus Aquipseudomonas. Next base: position 29,493 of record NZ_JFCA01000010.1, on the reverse strand, counting down.
ACTTAAGCCAGCTGTTACCGCTCTGGTCACTGCCGTCGCCCTGGCATCGCTGCTCAGCGGATGTAAAAAGGAAGAAGCGGCTCCGCCCGCTCAAACCCCTCAGGTCGGCGTGGTCACCATTCAACCGCAAGCCTATACCCTGACGTCCGAGCTGCCAGGCCGCACCACCGCCTACCGCATCGCGGAAGTTCGCCCACAGGTCAACGGCATCATCCTCAAACGCCTGTTCAAGGAAGGCGCGGACGTGAAGGAAGGGCAACAGCTCTACCAGATCGACCCGTCAGTGTATGAAGCCACCCTGAAAAGCGCACAGGCCAGCCTGACCCAGACCAAGTCCATCACCGACCGTTACAAGCAGTTGGTCGATGAGCAGGCCGTCAGCCGCCAGGAATACGACACGGCTGTCGCCAATCGCATGACCGCGGAAGCAAACGTTCAAACGGCCCAGATCAACGTGCGTTACACCAAGGTGTATGCGCCGATCTCCGGGCGTATCGGCCGATCTTCGGTGACCGAAGGCGCGCTGGTCAGCAACGGCCAGGCCGACTCCATGGCCGTGATCCAGCAACTGGACCCGATCTATGTCGACGTCACGCAGTCCTCGGCTGAAATGCTGAAACTGCGCCGCGACCTGGAAAGCGGCCAGCTGGAAAAAGCCGGCGCCAATGCCGCCAGGGTCAAGCTGACCCTGGAAGATGGCAGCGACTACGGCCAGGACGGCAAGCTGGAGTTCTCCGAAGTGTCGGTTGACCAGACCACCGGCTCCGTGACCTTGCGCGCCGTGTTCCCCAACCCTGACCACACCCTGCTGCCAGGCATGTTCGTGCACGCCCAGTTGCAAGCCGGCGTGAACAGCAAGGCCATCCTGGCTCCCCAACAAGGCGTGACCCGCGATATCAAAGGTATCCCGACCGCCATGGTGGTGAACAAGGACAACAAGGTCGAGCAGCGTCAACTGGTGGCCAACCGTACTTCCGGCGCCTACTGGCTGGTGGAAAAAGGCCTGAACGCCGGTGACCGCGTGATCACCGAAGGCCTGCAATTCATCAAGCCGGGCATCGAAGTCAAGGTCAAGGACGCCGACAACGCCAAGCCTGCCGGTTCTGCTCCAGCTCCTGCTGCCGCTGCTGGCCAGGGGGAGTAACCCATGTCGAAATTTTTTATCGACCGTCCCATTTTCGCCTGGGTAATTGCCCTGGTGATCATGCTGGTCGGGGCACTGTCGATCCTGAAGTTGCCCATCAACCAATACCCGGCCATCGCGCCAACCGCCATCGACATCCAGGTGACCTACCCAGGTGCGTCCGCACAAACCGTGCAGGACACCGTGGTGCAGGTGATCGAGCAACAGCTCAACGGTATCGACAACCTGCGTTACGTCGCCTCGGACAGTAACTCCGACGGCAGCATGACCATCACCGCGACGTTCAACCAGGGTACCAACCCGGACATCGCCCAGGTCCAAGTGCAGAACAAGCTGAACCTGGCGACCCCACTGCTGCCGCAAGAAGTGCAGCAGCAGGGTATCCGCGTGACCAAGTCGGTGAAGAACTTCCTGATGGTGATCGGTCTGGTGTCGGAAGACGGCAGCATGACCAAGGACGACCTGTCCAACTACATCGTGTCCAACATCCAGGATCCGATCTCGCGTACCGCGGGCGTCGGTGACTTCCAGGTGTTCGGTTCGCAGTACGCCATGCGTATCTGGCTCGACCCGGCCAAGCTGAACAACTACCAGTTGACTCCGGTGGATGTCAGCACCGCCATCTCGGCCCAGAACGTGCAGGTGGCCACCGGTCAATTGGGCGGTTTGCCTGCCCTGCCCGGCACCCAGCTGAACGCGACGATCATCGGCAAGACCCGCCTGCAGACCGCCGAAGAGTTCGGCAAGATCCTGATGAAGGTGAACGCCGACGGCTCGCAGGTTCGCCTGCGTGACATCGCGCGTATCGAACTGGGCGGCCAGAACTACAGTATCAGTGCACAGTTCAACGGCAAGCCGGCGTCCGGTATGGCGATCAAGCTGGCGTCGGGCGCCAACGCCCTGGACACCGCCAAGGCCATCCGCGCCACCGTGGCGTCCCTGGAGCCGTTCTTCCCGCCTGGCATGAAGGCAGTGGTGCCGTATGACACCACGCCAGTCGTGACCGAATCGATCTCCGGTGTCGTACACACCCTGGTCGAAGCGATCGTGCTGGTGTTCCTGGTGATGTTCCTGTTCCTGCAGAACTTCCGCGCCACCATCATCACCACCATGACGGTGCCGGTGGTATTGCTGGGTACCTTCGGGATCCTGGCGGCGTTCGGTTTCACCATCAACACCCTGACCATGTTCGGCATGATCCTGGCCATCGGCTTGCTGGTGGACGATGCCATCGTGGTGGTGGAAAACGTCGAGCGGGTGATGGCCGAGGAACACCTGTCGCCGAAAGAAGCGACGGTCAAGTCCATGGGCCAGATCCAGGGCGCCCTGGTGGGTATTGCCCTGGTACTGTCGGCGGTACTGCTGCCGATGGCGTTCTTCGGCGGCTCCACCGGTGTGATCTACAAACAGTTCTCCATCACCATCGTGTCGGCCATGGCGTTGTCGGTACTGGTTGCCCTGATCTTCACCCCGGCCTTGTGCGCCACCATGCTCAAGCCGATCGATCCGGAGAAGCACGGCCAACCCAAGCGTGGTTTCTTCGGCTGGTTCAACCGCACCTTCGACCGCAGCGTAGTGAGCTACGAGCGCGGCGTGGGCAACATGATCAAGCACAAGTTTCCAGCGTTCTTCGTGTACCTGATCATCTTCGCCGGCATGATCTGGCTGTTCACCCGTATTCCGAGCGCTTTCCTGCCGGAAGAAGACCAGGGCGTGATCTTTGCCCAGGTCCAGACGCCGGTCGGTTCTTCGGCTGAACGTACGCAGAAAGTCATCGACGACATGCGCGCCTTCCTGCTGCACGACAAGGAAGGCGAGCCGGGCGAAGGCAAGGCTGTGAAGTCGGTGTTTACCGTAAACGGCTTCAACTTCGCTGGCCGTGGCCAGAGCTCGGGCCTGGCATTCGTGATGCTCAAGCCGTGGGACGAGCGCGATGCGTCCATGTCGGTATTCGAAGTGGCCAAGCGTGCCCAGGGTTACTTCTTCGGGGCCTTCAAGGACGCCATGGTATTTGCCATCGTGCCGCCTTCGGTTCTGGAATTGGGTAACGCCACCGGCTTTGACGTGTTCCTGCAAGACCAGGGCGGTGTCGGCCACGAAAAACTGATGGAAGCGCGTAACCAGTTCCTCGGTGCAGCGGCGCAAAGCAAGATCCTGGCAGGCGTGCGTCCCAACGGCGTGAACGATGAGCCGCAGTACGAGCTCACCGTCGACGACGAGAAGGCCAGCGCCCAAGGCATCAGCTTGGCAAGCATCAACCAGACCCTGTCGATTGCCCTGGGTGGCAGCTACGTCAACGACTTCATCGACCGTGGTCGAGTGAAGAAGGTGTACGTACAAGGCGAGGCCGCTGGCCGGATGTCCCCGGAAGACCTGGACAAATGGTACGTGCGCAGCGACTCCGGGAAGATGGTGCCGATGTCGGCCATTTCCTCGGGCAAGTGGATCTTCGGTTCGCCGAAACTCTCGCGCTACAACGGTGTAGCGGCGATGGAAATCCTCGGTACCCCGGCACCGGGCTACAGTACCGGTGACGCCATGGCTGAAGTCGAACGTATCGCCAAGCAATTGCCGGCGGGCGTGGGCTATGCCTGGACGGGCCTGTCGTACGAAGAACGTCTGTCCGGCTCCCAGGCACCTGCGTTGTACGCCTTGTCGCTGCTGGTGGTGTTCCTGTGCCTCGCGGCACTGTACGAAAGCTGGTCGATCCCGATTGCGGTGGTGCTGGTCGTGCCGCTGGGCGTGGTGGGTGCGTTGATCGCCACCAGCATGCGCGGTCTGTCCAACGACGTGTTCTTCCAGGTGGGCCTGTTGGTGACGGTGGGTCTGGCGGCGAAAAACGCCATCCTGATCGTGGAGTTCGCCAAAGAGCTTCACGAACAAGGCAAGGGCATCGTCGAGGCGGCCATCGAGGCGTCCCGGATGCGTCTGCGCCCGATCATCATGACCTCCATGGCGTTCATCCTCGGCGTATTGCCGCTGGCGATCTCCTCCGGCGCCGGCTCAGGCAGCCAGCATGCGATCGGTACCGGCGTAATTGGCGGTATGATCACGGCCACTGTCCTCGCGATCTTCTGGGTACCACTGTTCTTTGCAACCGTGTCTTCCCTGGGCGAACGCAAAAAGACCGACACTACTGAAACTCCTAAAGAGGCTGGCCAATGAGCAAGTCGCTACTTTCCCTAGCCGTCACGGCATTCGTGCTCAGTGGCTGCTCGCTGATACCTGACTATCAGCGCCCCGAAGCGCCGGTGGCCGCACAGTTCCCGCAGGGGCCGGCGTATTCGTCGGCCCAGGCGCCGGGCCAGGCCGCTGCCGAGCAGGGCTGGAAGCAGTTTTTCCATGACCCCGCCCTGCAACAGCTGATCCAGACCGCGCTGGTGAACAACCGTGACCTGCGTGTCGCGGCCCTGAACATCGACGCCTATGCCGCGCAATACCGCATCCAGCGTGCCGACCTGTTCCCGGCCGTGTCGGCCAATGGCAGCGGCAGCCGCCAGCGTGTGCCGGCGCGTGCCTCGCAGACCGGCGAAGCGAACATCACCAGCCAGTACTCGGCCACCCTCGGGATCAGCTCCTATGAGCTGGATCTGTTCGGCCGTGTGCGCAGCCTGAGCGAAGAAGCGCTGCAGCAATACTTCGCCACTGAAGAAGCACGCCGCAGCACCCAGATCAGCCTGGTGGCCAACGTGGCCAATGCCTACCTGACCTGGCAGGCCGACAAGGAACTGCTCAAGCTGACCCAGGACACCCTGGGCGCGTTCGAGCAGAGCTTCAAGCTCACCTCACGCAGCAACGAAGTCGGCGTGGCCTCGGCCCTCGACCTGAGCCAGGCGCGTACCTCAGTGGAAAACGCCCGTGTGCAGCTTGCCCGGTATACGCGCCAGGTCGCCCAGGACGAAAACGGCCTGACCCTGCTGCTGGGCACCGGCCTGCCAGCGAATATCGCCAGCAAGCCGCTGTCGGATGACCTGCTCAGCGAAGTACCCGCCGGGTTGCCGTCGGACCTGCTGCAACGTCGCCCCGATATCCTGCAAGCCGAGTACAACCTCAAGGCCGCCAACGCCAACATCGGCGCAGCCCGTGCAGCGTTCTTCCCGAGCATCAGCTTGACGGCCAACGCCGGCACCCTGAGCCCGGACCTCGGCGGCCTGTTCAAAGGCGGCTCGGGCACCTGGTCGTTCGCCCCGCAGATCAACATCCCGATCTTCAACGCCGGCAGCCTGCGCGCCAGCCTGGACTACTCGAAGATCCAGAAAGAGATCAACGTGGCGAACTACGAGAAGGCGATCCAGACCGGCTTCCAGGAAGTCTCCGACGGCCTCGCCTCGCGTGAAACCTACAAGCAGCAGTTGGAGGCCCAACGTGGCTTCGTCGCGGCCAACCAGGATTACTACCGCCTGGCCGAGCGTCGCTACCGCATCGGTGTCGACAGCAACCTGACGTTCCTCGATGCCCAGCGCCAATTGTTCAGTGCCCAGCAATCGCTGATCACCGATCGCCTGGCGCAGTTGACCAGCGAGGTCAACCTGTACAAGGCCCTCGGCGGTGGCTGGAACGAGCAGACCGCGAAGAACGAGCCGTTGAAAGAAGAAGCACCGGCGCTGAAGTTGTTCTGATAACGGTGCTGTAGAACGAAACCGCTTCCCTCGCCGGAAGCGGTTTTTTTATGTCACGGCGTTTTGATCATAATCAAAATGGATTCACGTACTGATTTTCAAAGTCGAACACCTGAGCTCCATCTCATTGCCGTCATCGGTTTCCCAACCGATCGAGAAACGGGCATTGATTGTTGTCTGGCCAGCAACCGTGGAGAGGCTCTTGACGTTCAAATCGCCCCAATACTCTTTCGGGGAATACGCCACCTCACCTTCCAGGCCGAAAGTGGCGTGAATAAGGCCATTTCCAGGCCCTATGATGTAAGTCATATTTTCTTTCAGCGTGAAGGCATTGGCGGCACCATCGCCGTCCGCCTCAAGGGTCAACTCATTCCTGGAACCAGGATTTTCTGCAATCCCCAGACGAATGCGTAACTGGAATCCCTCGATATAACCGAACTCAAAGTTATCGAACCCAATCGGAACCGTCTTGATCAGATCCGCCTTGAATTCATTCGAAGACGTTAAAAACTCTCCCATCTCTGATCCGAAGCTCATCAGCCCTGCTCCCTTGAACGCTTGAAGAAGTCACTGCCACCGCCTCGAAAATAGACCTCTGCCGCCCCCTCATCTACTGTGAACCCTGACAGTAGACAGCCCACCCGGCACACCCGAAACTGACAAGTTACCCGCCGATCGATTACGTTCGATCATCGCCCACAACCCGCCCTCCCCCACTTTCATCCCCCCGCACCGCCCCGCACCATGGCCGCCACCTGCATAAACCCAATAACAACAGGTCCAACACCATGAGCACTTTCCACCCGCGCCGGCTTCTGCTGGCAACCGCTGTCGCCAGTCTTGCCTTGCCCGTCGTCGCCGAAGAACATGGCTTTCTCGAAGACGCCAGCGCCAACCTCAACCTGCGCAATTTCTTCTTCAACCGCAATTACACCAACCCCACCAAGACCCAGGGGGGCGCGCAGGAGTGGACGCAAAGTTTCATCCTCGACGCCAAGTCCGGTTTTACCCAGGGCACCGTTGGGTTCGGCGTGGATGTGCTGGGCCTGTACTCGTTGAAGTTCGATGGCGGGCGCGGCACCGGAGGAACCCAACTGTTGCCGTTGGACCATGACGGCCGCCCTGCGGATGAATTCGGCCGCCTGGGCGTGGCGTTCAAGGCGCGCATTTCCAAGACCGAAGTGAAGGTCGGCGAATGGATGCCGGTGCTGCCGATCCTGCGCTCGGACGATGGCCGCTCCCTGCCGCAAACCCTGCGCGGCGGGCAGATCACCTCGAAGGAAATCGACGGCCTGACCCTCTACGGCGGCCAGTTCCGCGCCAACAGCCCGCGTGACGACAGCAGCATGACCGACATGTCGATGTTCGGTAAAACCGCGTTCACCTCCGACCGCTTCAACTTCCAGGGCGGCGAGTACCTGTTCAACGACAAACGCACCCAGATCGGCCTGTGGAACGCCCAGCTCAAGGACATCTACAGCCAGCAGTTCGTCAACCTGATCCACAGCCAGCCCCTCGGCGACTGGACCCTGGGCGCCAACCTCGGCTTTTTCTACGGCAAGGACGACGGTAGCGCCCGCGCCGGCGACCTGGACAACAAGACCTGGTCCGGCCTGTTCTCCGCACGCTACGGCGGCAACACCTTCTACGTCGGCCTGCAAAAACTCACCGGCAACAGCGCCTGGATGCGCGTCAACGGCACCAGCGGCGGCACCCTGGCCAATGACAGCTACAACGCCAGCTACGACAACGCCCAAGAGAAATCCTGGCAAGTGCGTCACGACTACAACTTCGCTGCCATCGGCGTGCCCGGCCTGACCCTGATGAACCGCTACATCAGCGGCAGCAACGTGCACACCGGCACCATCACCGACGGCAAGGAGTGGGGCCGCGAGAGCGAACTGGGCTACACCGTGCAGAGCGGCAGCCTGAAAAACCTCACCCTGCGCTGGCGCAACTCCAGCATGCGCCGCGACTACAACAACAACGAGTTCGATGAGAACCGGTTGATCGTCAGTTACCCGATCAGCCTGCTGTAAACCAACGGCAGACTTGCTGTATGGTGCGCGCCTGCCGCTGCTGATCCACCCAGCAGCGGCCTTCCATTCGAGCCCGCGCACACCATGAAATCCTTCGCCATTGCATCCGCCGTGCTTGCCCTGGCCCTGAGCCTCAGTGGCTGCATCGGTGCCCCCATCGCCCTGACGCCGAAGACCGAACAACGCCTGCAAACCCAGGCGCCCATTCGCTTCCTGCTGACCTTCGATGATGGCCCGAGTGCCTCGGGCTACAACAACCCGAGCCGTTCAGTGGTGGCGGACCTGGTGCAGAACCCGGTGCTGCCAGGGATCAAGGCGGTGTTCTTCCTGCAGACCGAAGCCTCGCGTTCCGGCGGCAGTTCACGCGGTCGCAAGACCATGCAGCGCGAGTACGCGGCCGGTCATATCCTGGCCTTCCACACCGCCACCGGGTTTCACACCAACCACCGCTGGCTGAATGACGCCGAACTGGAAAGCACCCTGACCCAAGGCGCCGCCGACATTGCCGCGATCACCGGCAGCCCGCCCATGCTGGTGCGCCCACCGTTCTGGAACTATGACCGCCGTACCTTCGCCGCTTACCAACGTCATGGCATGCACGTGTTGCTGACGGATCTGAGTGCCAATGACGGCAAGATCTGGGGCTTCAACGGCAGCCCGCGCAGGCGCGCCAACCTGTATCGACAGTTGTCGGTGGTGCGCGAGCACATCGCCCTGGGGAAGTTACCGACCGTGGACGGCGTGATACCCGTGGTAGTGACCTTCCACGACATCAACCGCTACACCGCTCGGCATCTGCAGGAGTACCTGCAGATCCTGCTCGACAGCGCGCGGATCAACGGCGTGAAGACGGCTGCCGAACCGTTCTACACCGACACGGCCCAGCTACAGCGCGCGGCGCTGGCGCGTACGGTCAAGGATGTGAATGAGCCGGTGCATCTGCCCGGCGTGTGGAATTGGGTGTGGAGCGCCGATTCCCTGTAGGAGACGGCTTGCCGGCGAAAAACGCACCGGCACCGCGTTCATCCTGATGCCCCGCGTCATCGTTGACGACCATCGCTGGCAAGCCAGCTCCGACAGAATCAGTCTTGCTGGCGCGACTCGACGCCCAATTCATCCCACACCGATTCAGCCAGGTGAAAGGTGGCATTCGCCGCAGGAATCCCGCAGTAGATCGCGCTCTGCATCAGCACTTCCTTGATCTCTGCGCGGGTCACGCCATTGCTGGCGGCAGCGCGCAGATGCAGCTTGAGTTCTTCGCTACGGTTCATGCCAATCAACATGGCGATGGTGATCAGGCTGCGGGTATGCCGTGGCAGGCCGGGACGGGTCCAGATATCACCCCAGGCGTGGCGGGTGATCATTGCCTGGAACTCACTGTTGAACTCGGTCAGCGCGTTGAGGCTGCGGTCGACATGGGCATCGCCCAGCACTTCGCGGCGCACTTGCAGGCCTTCGGCATAACGTTGTTTCTCGTCCAAAAAATTCTCCGTATTCAAATCGATTAGTTGTGGTGAGCGGGCTTGTCCCGCGCTGGGCTGTGGAGCAGCCCTAAAACCTGACAGCTCCCACGTTCATCTGAAAAAGTGCGTCGCCTTCATTGGGGCCGCTTCGCGCCCCAGCGCGGGGCAAGCCCGCTCACTACAGACACAGGTTCAGTGCGCCAGCAGATGTTGTTTCTCGTCCAAAAAATTCTCCGTATTCAAATCGATTACTTGTGGTGAGCGGGCTTGTCCCGCGCTGGGCTGTGGAGCAGCCCTAAAACCTGACAGCTCCCACGTTCATCTGAAAAAGTGCGTCGCCTTCATTGGGGCCGCTTCGCGCCCCAGCGCGGGGCAAGCCCGCTCACTACAGACACAGGTTCAGTGCGCCAGCAGAAATTCCAGCACACGGTCACTGAACGCCGCGCCCGCCTGCACATTGGACAGGTGCGCCGCATGGAACTCGGCGTATTCGGCGCCCTGCACATGGCGCTGGATAAAGTGGCTGCCGGCGGGCGGGGTGACCGCATCTTTGGTGCCGGCAATCGCCAGGGTCGGTACTTTGATCGCGCTCAATTGCTCGCGGAAATCGGCGTCACGCACCGCCGCGCAGTTGGCGGCATAACCTTCAGGCGAAGTCGCCGCGAGCATGTCGGTGATCTGCTTGGCCTGGTGTGGGTTGGCCGCTGCGAAATCGGCAGTGAACCAGCGTGCAATCGACGCATCGCGCAGCTCGACCATCGCCGCCGCGCCATCACGCAGTACCATCTCGATGCGCGGGTTCCACACCTCGGGTGTGCCGATCTTGGCGGCGGTGTTGCACACCACCAGGCGCTGCAGACGGTCGCCGGCGTTGATACCCAGCCATTGGCCGATCAGGCCGCCCATGGACAAGCCGCAGAAATGCGCACGTTGAATATCCAGCGCATCCAGCAGCGCGAGCACATCGTGACCCAGTTGTTCAATGCTGTAGGGCCCCGCCGTGACCAGGGATTTGCCATGGCCACGGGTGTCAAAACGCAGCACGCGAAAATGCTCGGTGAACGCCGGGACCTGGATGTCCCACATATGCAGGTCGGTGCCCAGTGAGTTGGACAGCACCAGCACGGGCGCGTCCACGGGCCCGTCCAATTGATAATGCAGTTCGCCATCGGCGAGGTGTACAAATGCCACGGTGGTCTCCTCAAGCAAAGTGTTCGGCTACAGCGCGAGTGACCCAGGTGTGGGCCTGGCCCAGGTAGTGGGCTGGGTCGAGCAAGCGATCCAGTTCGGCCGCCGACAGCTCGGCAGCCACCTGCGGCTCATCCGCCAGCACCGAACGCAAATGACGCCCTTCGGCGACGGCGCGTTTGCAGCATTGTTCCAGCAGATGGTGCGCGACCTCGCGCCCCAGTCGTTGGGCAAGCACGATGCTCACGGCTTCGGCCAGCACCAGGCCCTGGGTCAGGTCGAGATTCTGCGTCATGCGCTGCGGGTCGACTTCCAAACCTTCGCTGACCAGCAAGGCCTGTTGCAAGGCACCGGACACCAAACGGCAGATCTCCGGCAGGGTTTCCCATTCGGCATGCCACAGGCCCAGGCTGCGCTCGTGTTCCTGGGGCATGGCGCTGAACATCGTCGAAACCAGGCCTGGCACGCGGGTCGCGGTGCTGATCAGTACGGCAGCGCCCACCGGGTTGCGCTTGTGAGGCATGGTCGACGAACCGCCCTTGCCCGGCGCGGACGGCTCGAAAACCTCCGCCGCTTCGGTCTGCATCAACAAGCTGATATCGCGGCCCAATTTGCCCAGGCTGCCGGCGATCAGGCCGAGCACACTGGCGAACTCCACCAGGCGATCCCGTTGGGTGTGCCAGGGTTGTTCGGGCAGGATCAATTGCAGTTCAGCCGCCAGCGCCTCGGCCACCGGCATCGCCTGCTCGCCAAGCGCTGCCAGGGTTCCGGATGCTCCGCCGAATTGCAGCACCAGCAGGCGCGGTTTCAGTTCGGCCAGACGCTGGCGATTACGGGTTACCGCCCCCAGCCAACCGGCGATTTTCATCCCCAGGGTGACGGGCGTTGCATGCTGCAACCAAGTGCGCCCGGCCATTGGCACGCTCGCATAACGCTGGGCCTGGGCAGCGAGCACGTCGCCCAGGCGCGCCAGGTCGGCTTCGATCAGCGTGACCGCCCGCCGTACTTGCAGCACCAGGCCGGTGTCCATCACATCCTGGCTGGTGGCACCCAGGTGTACATAGCGCTCGGCGCCGGCGTCTTCAGCGGCAATCAACTTGCCCAACGCCTTCACCAACGGAATCGCCGAATTCCCCGCCGTGGCAATCGCCGCGCCGAGGGCATCCACGTCGTACAGCGACGCCAGGCAGGCCTGGGCGATCGGCGCCACCGCGGCCTGGGGAATCAACCCGACCCGGGCCTGGGCCCGGGCCAACCCTGCTTCAACATCCAGCATGCCCTGCAAGCGTCCCTGGTCGCAGAACACCTCGGCCATGCTGCCCGCCGTGAAGTAAGCATCGAACAATTGATTGCTCGTGCACAGTGTCATAACGCGTCCCTTACAAATCGTGGTGCAAGTACGCCGCCTGTTTCGGCAGGCGCAAGCTGAACAGGAAGGCCACCGCCATCATGGCGGTGACGTACCAATAGAAGGTGTTTTCCATGCCCATGGATTTCAGCCCCAGGGCCACGTATTCCGCCGAACCACCGAAGATCGCATTGGCCACCGCATACGCCAGCCCCACGCCCAAGGCGCGCACTTGTGGTGGGAACATTTCGGCTTTCACCAGACCGCTGATCGAGGTGTAGAAACTCACGATGGCCAGCGCCAGGGTGATCAGCACAAAGGCCAGGAACGGACTGCTGACGGTTTTCAGGCTCAGCAGGATCGGCACCGTGCACAGGGTGCCCAGCGCGCCGAACCACAGCATCGAGTTACGACGGCCGATCTTGTCGGCGAGCATGCCGAACAGCGGCTGCATGCACATGTAGAGGAACAGCGCGCCGGTCATGATGTAGCTGGCGGTCTTGGCGTGCATCCCGGCGGTGTTCACCAGGTACTTCTGCATGTAGGTGGTAAAGGTGTAGAAAATCAGCGAACCGCCGGCGGTGTAGCCGAGTACGGTGATGAACGCGGCCTTGTGGTCACGGAACAGCGCAGCGATGCTGCCGGCGTCCTTGTCCTCGCGGGTTTCCTTGCTGGTGGTTTCCTTGAGGGTGCGACGCAGCAGCAGGGAGATCACCGCCGCAATGGCGCCGATCACGAACGGAATCCGCCAGCCCCAGGCGCGCAGTTCGTCTTCGCTGAGAAACTGTTGCAGGATCACCACCACCAGCACCGCCAGCAGTTGCCCGCCGATCAGCGTCACGTACTGGAACGACGCGAAGAAGCCGCGCTGGCCCTTGAGCGCGACTTCACTCATGTAGGTCGCCGTGGTGCCGTATTCGCCACCCACCGACAAGCCCTGGAACAACCGCGCGACCAGCAGCAACGCCGGAGCCCAGGCGCCGATGTCCTTGTAGGTCGGGAGGAAGGCAATGACCAGGGAGCCGGCGCACATCATCAGCACCGAGATCATCATCGAGTTCTTGCGCCCGTGCTTGTCGGCTACCCGGCCAAACAGCCAGCCGCCAATGGGACGCATCAGGAAGCCGGCAGCGAACACGCCGGCGGTGTTGAGCAGTTGGACCGTGGGGTCATCCGACGGAAAAAACGCCGGTGCAAAGTAAATGGCGCAGAAGGCATAGACGTAGAAGTCGAACCATTCGACGAGGTTGCCGGAAGATGCCCCGACGATCGCAAAAATCCGTTTGCTGCGTTCTTCTCCGGTGTAGTGACTTGTCGTAGTTGTTGTCATGTTTTTTCACTCAGTGGGAACGGTTATAGCCTAGACATACTTTGCAACAAGCTCGTTCCGCAACAAGACTTTTAGGTATGTCGTGCCTGTGAGGGCCTCTTCGCGGGCAAGCCCGCTCCCACAGTTGACCGCATTCCAGAGTTGGAACTCGATCGAATGTGGGAGCGGGCTTGCTCGCGAATGCTCTCAAGCCAACTCAATAATCAAAGAACACTGTTTCCCGGTCTGTGCCCTGCAAAATCACATCCCACTGATGCACACCCTCTGCATCCTGCTTGGCAATCAAGGTTTCGCGCCGATCTGCCGGCACACACGCCAACAACGGGTCATCCCCATTCAGCGCCTCACCGTCAAAGTAAATCCGCGTCAGCAAGTGCTTCACCAAGCCCCTGGCAAACACCAGCACCACCAGGTGTGGCGCCTGGGTCGTGCCTTTCAGGCCAGGCACCGCACCTGGCTTGATGGTGGTAAAGCGAAACCGCCCTTCGGCATCCACCGGCACCCGGCCGAAACCTTCGAAGTTCGGGTCGACGGCTTTGTCCTGCTCATCTTCCGGATGGTCGTACTTGCCCGCGGCGTTGGCCTGCCAGACTTCAAGCATGGCGTCGTTGACGACATCGCCATTGCCATCCACCACTTGCCCGCTGATCGCCACACGCTCACCAAGGGTGGCGGCCACGGTCAGGTCTTCGCGGTTCAGCCAGGTCAGGCCGATGTGGTAATACGGCCCGACGGTGTGGGACGTGGTCGCGTTGAGTGTCATCTCATTTCTCCATCGGCGTGGCGTCGCGGCCGCGCAGGACGATGTCCCAGCGGTAGCCGAGGGCATAGGAAGGAATGGTTTTTTCCAGGTCGAAACGGGCGATCAAACGTTCCTTGGCGCGGGTGTCGGGTACGCAGTTGTAGATCGGGTCGTATTCCAGCAACGGGTCGCCGGGGAAATACATCTGCGTGACCAGGCGGGTCAGCACACTGGGGCCGAACAGCGAAAAGTGGATATGCGCCGGGCGCCAGGCGTTGTGGTGGTTGCCCCACGGGTAGGCACCGGGCTTGATGGTCTGGAACTGGTACCAGCCATCGGCGTCGGTGACGGTGCGGCCGGTACCGGTGAAGTTCGGGTCCAGCGGCGCGTCGTGCACGTCGCGCTTGTGGTTGTAGCGACCGGCGGCGTTGGCCTGCCAGATCTCCACGAGAATGCCCGGCACCGGCAGGCCGTTTTCGTCCAGCACGCGGCCGTGAATGATGATGCGTTCGCCCTGGGGCTCGCCTTCATGCTGGGCGGTGAGGTCGTTGTCCTTCTCATTGACCCGCTCGGCGCCGATGGTCGGGCCGGTGATTTCCGACAAGGAATGGGGCAGGAACACCAAGGGCTTGGACGGCGAACGCAGGTTCGTCGACTGGTAGGCCGGGTGCAGGTAATCAGGTTGAGTGCCCGCTTGCGGGCGCCGGTATCCGGGCTTGTCACTCATGGAGCAATCCTCTCTTATTAGATGCGTTCAATCGCCAGGGCCAAGCCTTGGCCGACGCCCACGCACATGGTCGCCAGGCCCTTGCTGCCACCGGTTTTCTCGAGTTGATGCAGGGCTGTCAGCACCAGCCGCGCACCGCTCATGCCCAGCGGGTGGCCGAGGGCGATGGCGCCGCCGTTCGGGTTGACCTGCGGCGCGTCGTCGGCGATGCCCAGTTCGCGCAGCACCGCCAGGCCTTGGCTGGCAAAGGCTTCGTTGAGTTCGATGACGTCAAAGTCAGTGACTGCCAGGCCAAGGCGCTCCACCAGTTTGCGCACGGCCGGCACCGGGCCGATGCCCATCACACGCGGCGCGACACCAGCGCTGGCCATGCCCAATACGCGGGCACGGGCGGTCAGGCCGTGTTGCTTGACCGCTTCGGCGGAGGCCAGGATCAGCGCCGCTGCACCATCATTCACACCCGAGGCGTTGCCGGCGGTGACGGTCTTGTCGGGGCCGTTGACCGGCTTGAGCTTGGTCAGGGCTTCCAGAGTGGTATCGGCCCGTGGGTGTTCATCGTGCTCGACGACGGTTTCGCCTTTTTTATGCGCAACCCGTACCGGCACGATTTCTTCGGCGAAAAAGCCGGCGGCCTGAGCCGCAGCAGTGCGTTGCTGGCTGCGCAGGGCGAAGGCGTCCTGGTCGGCGCGGGACACGTTGTAATCGTCGGCAACGTTGTCGGCGGTCTGCGGCATCGCATCTACGCCGTACTGCGCCTTCATCAACGGGTTGATAAAACGCCAGCCGATGGTGGTGTCTTCCAGCTTCATGTTGCGCGAGAACGCAGCGTCGGCCTTGCCCATCACGAACGGCGCGCGGGACATCGACTCGACGCCACCGGCAATCGCCAGTTCCATTTCGCCGCTGGCGATGGCGCGGAAGGCGGTGCCGATCGCATCCATCCCCGAGGCGCACAAGCGGTTGAGGGTCACGCCCGGAATGCTCTCCGGCAACCCCGCCAGCAACAACGCCATGCGCGCCACGTTGCGGTTGTCTTCACCGGCCTGGTTGGCGCAGCCGAGGAACACTTCATCGACGGCATTCCAGTCCACCGACGGGTTGCGTTCGATCAGGGCCTTGATCGGCAGCGCCGCCAAATCATCGGCACGCACGGTAGACAGGCCACCGCCGAAACGGCCGATGGGGGTACGAATGGCATCACAGATAAATACGTCGCGCATCAGGCTTCTCCCGGCGCTTGGCCGTGGGCGGCCGCGGTGCGTGCTTCAAGGTCACGCAGGGCGGTCAGCTCTACTTCAGTCGGTTCGGCGGTGGTGTCGACCTGGTCGGCAAAACGAATCGCCCAACCGGTGGCAGCCACCACTTGCTCACGGGTCACGCCAGGGTGCAGCGCGGTGACCACGAATTCATGGGTGCCCGCTTCCGGCTCCATGATGCACAGGTCGGTAATGATCCCTACAGGCCCTGCGCCCGGCAGGCCCAGGCGTTTACGCGAGTCGCCGCCTTCGCCGTGGCCGACCGAGGTGATGAAGTCCAGTTTGTCGACAAACGACCGCGCCGATTGCTTGAGGATGATCAGCACGCTCTTGGCCGAACCGGCGATCTCCGGTGCGCCGCCGGCACCCGGCAGGCGTACTTTGGGCTGGTGGTAGTCACCGACCACGGTGGTGTTGATGTTGCCGAAGCGGTCCACCTGGGCGGCGCCGAGAAAGCCCACGTCAATGCGTCCGCCCTGCAGCCAGTAGCGAAAGATCTCACCGGTGGGCACCACGGTATCCGCAGTTTCAGCCAACTCGCCATCACCGATGGACAGGGGCAATACGGAGGGCTTGGCGCCGATCGGGCCGGACTCGTAGATCAGCACCACGTCCGGCGACGAGGTCAGGCGCGCCAGGTTGGCCGCCTTGGACGGCAGACCGATGCCGACGAAGCAGACGGAGCCGTTCTTGAGACGGCGCGCAGCGGCGACGGTCATCATTTCATTGGTCGAGTAAGCCATTACTGGGCCTCCTGCGCGGTGGCCAGCTTGGCCTGGAATTCATTGAAATCGGCCGTGCCGTGGATGTATTCGTTGATCCAAGCGGTAAAGGTCCCACGGTCACGGGCGATCGGGTCCCACGCCTGGTAGAAGCGATTGTCGCGCTCGTTGTAACCATGGGCGTAGGACGGGTGCGCGCCACCAGGGACATGGCACACCGCCGTCAGGGCCCAGGTCGGCAGCACGCAGCTGTTCATGGGGGCATTGAGGTCGTCGACGATTTCTTCGACGGTGACGATGCAGCGCTTGGCCGCCAGGGCCGCTTCCTTCTGCACGCCGAGAATGCCCCATAGCAACACGTTGCCCTTGCGGTCGGCCTTTTGCGCGTGGATCACGGTGACATCCGGACGTACCGACGGCACCGCTGCCAGCACTTCGCCGGTGAACGGACAGGTGACGGTCTTGATCAGCGGATTGACCTTGGGCAGGTCGGAACCGGCGTAGGCCCGCAACACCGCGAACGGCAGGCCCGATGCACCGGCGACGTAGGCATTGGCCAGGTCGGCGTGACTGTGTTCTTCAATTTCCAGCGGTTGCGGCCATTGCTTCTCGACCGCGTCGCGCAGGCGATGCAGGGAGCCCACGCCCGGGTTGCCGCCCCAGGAGAAAATCAGCTTGCGGGCGCAGCCGGCACCGATCAACTGGTCGTAGATCAGGTCAGGCGTCATACGCACCAGCGTCAGGTCTTTCTTACCCTGACGAATGATTTCATGACCTGCTGCCGTAGGGATCAGATGGGTGAAGCCTTCGAGGGCGACGGTATCGCCGTCGTTCACAAATTGCTTCACCGCGTCACGCAGCGCGAGGATTTCAGCCATGGGGTTCGGGCTCCCGGTGTGGATCGAAAAAGGCGCTGAGGTGGCGCCGAAGTGCTTTGAAGATTAAGCCGGGGTAATGGGCCAAACAATCCGATAATCGACTCAGCGTTCGATTATCGAACAGATTGTTGCCTGACTAATAATCTGGAGGAACGCGGTCAATGTGGGAGCAGGCTTGCCTGCGATGGCATCGCCGCAGTGTCACTTGCATACCGAGTCGCCTGCATCGCAGGCAAGCCAGCGCCCACAGGAAAAGCGGCCATGATCAGGTAGCATCGGCGTGGCTGACCATTCCTTTGATAACGACAGCGGCCGTGGCCAACGCGGCGGGGATCACCAGCGCGGTGAG
This sequence comes from Pseudomonas sp. CHM02, assembly GCF_000612585.1. Classification (GTDB taxonomy): domain Bacteria; phylum Pseudomonadota; class Gammaproteobacteria; order Pseudomonadales; family Pseudomonadaceae; genus Aquipseudomonas. Next base: position 11,688 of record NZ_JFCA01000010.1, on the reverse strand, counting down.
CACCTGCTCGAAGTTCCAGCCCAGGCCGAGCAAGGTCGCGCCCATCCATGCACCCAGGATCGCGCCGAAGCGACCGATACCCAGCATCCACGACACACCGGTGGCGCGGCCCTGGGTCGGGTAGAAGCGTGCGGCCAGGGACGGCATCGCCGATTGCGCACCGTTGACGCACATCCCGGCGATCAGTACCAGGGTCGCCAACAGGGTGATGTTGCCCAGGCTCTGCCCGACTGCGTAGGCAAATACCCCGGCCAACAGGTAGAAAGTACCGATGACTTTGTGGGGGTTGAAGCGGTCCATTGCCCACCCCACCGCCACTGCGCTCAACACACCACCAAACTGGAACAGCGCACCGATAAACGCCGCCTGTTCCATGCTCGCGCCGCTGTCGCGCATCAGGGTCGGCAGCCAACTGGTGAGCAGGTACACAATCACCAGGCCCATGAAATAAGTCAGCCACAGCAACAACGTGCCGGCGCTGTAGGTGCCGGAAAAGATCACCGCGAACACGTTGCGGGCCTTGACGGTTTTCTGCTCGGGCACGCTGAAGCTGCTGGCCTGGGCCACGATAGAAGGCTCGATGGGTGACAAGGTCTTGCGCACTTTGTCGGTCCCCCGATTGCGCACCACCAGGTAGCGCGCCGATTCCGGCAGCCACACCAGTAGCACCAACGCCAGGATCAACGGCAGGATGCCACCGATCAGCAGCAGACTGTGCCAACCGAATGCCGGGATCAGCTTGGCCGAGATAAACCCGCCACCCGCCATGCCGAGGTTGAAGCCGCAGAACATGCTGGTCACCAGCAGCGACTTGTGGCGTTCGGGGGTGTACTCGGACAACAGCGTGGTGGCATTCGGCATGCCGGCGCCCAAACCCAGTCCGGTGAGGAAGCGCAGCACCAGCAACTGATCGACGTTGCTGCTGTAGGCCGACGCCAGGCTGAATGCGCCAAACACCAGCACCGCGCCCACCAGCACCACTTTGCGCCCGAAGCGATCCGCCAGCGGGCCGGAGCCCAGCGCGCCAAACACCATGCCGATCAACGCAGCACTCATCACCGGGCCAAGGCTGGCGCGGTCGATGCCCCAATCCTGGGACAACGCAGGCGCGATGAACCCCATGGCGGCAGTGTCGAGGCCATCCAGGAAGACAATCAGGAAACACAGGATCACCACACGCCACTGATAACGCGACAGTGGCTGGGTGTTGATGAAGGACTGGACGTCCAACGGAGTACCGACAGATGGCTGATTCATTGTTTTTATTTCCACACCGATGGCGGGCTGACGACCTGGGGTCATCGTTGTTATTGGGGCGCGCTAACAGCGCTGCCGCACATTAATGAGCCAGGGGAAATACCGTCAATTGACCAAACCGGGATCTGTGCGGTCACCGAACAGCTTAAGCAAACAGTTGCGCACTCAACTCGCGGCTGGCACTGAGCATGCTCGGCAGAAAACGCTGTTCCAGCTCGCTACGGCTGACCCGGCCGGCGTGCGTGCTGACATTCAGCGCGGCCAACACCTGGCCCGAGGCGTCATACACGGGCACGGCAATGGAACGCAGGCCCTGCTCCAGCTCCTGATCGACGATGCACCAGCCCTGCTGACGCACTTGTTGCAGGCATTCGAACAGCGCTTCGGGCGTGGTAAGGGTGCGGCTGGTCTTGGTTTGCAGGTCGGCGTGGTCGAGATAATCCTGCAGCGAGGCGTCGTCCAGCGCCGCGAGCAGAATGCGGCCCATGGAGGTGCAATAGGCCGGAAGCCGCCCGCCCACCGACAGGTCGACGGAAATCAGGCGCTGGGTGGTGGCCGAACGGGCGATGTAGAGAATGTCGTCGCCTTCGAGGGTGGCCATGTTGCAGGCTTCGTGGAGTTGCTCGCTCATGCGGTCCAGATAGGGCTGGGCCGACACCGCCAGCGGGGTGGACGACAGGTAGGCATGGCCGAGGGTCAGCACTTTGGGCAATAGCGAATAGGTGCGCCCGTCAGTGGTGGCGTAGCCGAGCTTGATCAGGGTGTGCAGGCAACGACGCACGGCGGCACGGGGGATTTCCGTGCGGTGGCTGATCTGCGCGATGGTGAGGTGGCGCTTGCGTTCCTGGAAGGCCTGCACCACGGCCAGGCCACGGGCCAGGGAGGTCATGAAGTCCGGATCACCGGTAAAGGCCTGGATACGCTTGGCCGGAGAGGCAACGATCGGCGGCGCCACTGACGCGAAAGAGTTGCGCAATTGATCGTTCATGTCGTGATCCTTTCTCTTATTGTCAACCGCAGGGGAGGTTTGGCCGCTATTACAAGCCGCGTCAGCCGGGATGCACAAGGCAAGGCCGACAACATTGTGCGATTATCGGACAGTCATTCGATTATCGCAATTTGCTGGCGCCCCACCATGAACCGCATGCCGGACTGAACAACACTGCGTGGGTTTTAATAACGTTTGAAGTTGGAATGAATTTATGACGCCAGAATTTGTGCAATTACCGACGCACCCGTGTAACAAAACCCTCACACAAAGTTGACGGTTTTTAACTTTATGCCGATAGTGTTATTCGAATGCGCCGCTATAATGCAATCTATGCGCAGGTCCGCCCGGTCTCATGATCGGAACCGGAACTCGCCAGGTGATGCACACGCTGTGCATTGTCGATTGCAACTACCTGCCGCGAATGACTGCACTCAATAAGTGCCGCCATGCCGATTCCGAAGTTGAACGCTCTCGCGAATCAACTTGGAACAACCCGAGGGCGCATTCCGGCATAACGCTGCAACGTATTTACTCTCAACTCAATTAGGTAACGATGTGACGAAAGATGAACTGCGCGCGGAACTTGAGCGCCAGGAGCAACGTTACAAGGACGTTTACGGCGGGGAAGTCACCACCTACGCCGCCCAGCCTGAACCTGAACGCAAACCATGGCGCAAACGAGCCAGCCTGCTTGACCAGGCCTTTGCACAGGAAATCCAAAAGATTGAACAGGAACTCAAGACCGAAGAGCCATAAGCGATTCGGTTTGAACTTCCAGGTTTCGGCCTCGGCTGCTGGCACATAGCTAGCAGCCAGCTACCTGGCTTCCTACTACCGACGGTAAAATTTCATATAAATGTTTCAGCCGTGACAATTTTGTGACAACACCGCATCCCGAGGCCCCTCTGCGTTATAAATCAAAGACTTGCCAAAGCCCCGAAAACCCTGGGATGCACGCCTTTCCCAGGATTTTTTTCAGGGAAGATTGTTACCGATGAGCAGCTAGTGCATCGATTACCGAGGTTTTCTGGCATAATCGCGCCCCCTTACGACCGGGTCAGAAAACCTTCATGATCGATTTATTCAGCGGACTGGATGCTTGGGTTCTAGTGAGCCTGTTGCTCGCCCTGGCCTTTGTCCTCGCCTTCGAGTTCATCAATGGCTTTCATGACACCGCTAACGCGGTGGCCACAGTCATCTATACCAAAGCCATGCCGCCACACCTGGCCGTGTTCTTCTCCGGGGTGTTCAACTTCCTCGGCGTGTTGCTCGGTGGTGTCGGTGTCGCCTACGCCATCGTGCACTTGCTGCCGGTGGAGTTGCTGATCAATGTGAATACCGGCCATGGCTTGGCAATGGTCTTCTCCTTGTTGGCGGCAGCGATCACCTGGAACCTGGGCACCTGGTACTTCGGCATCCCCGCCTCCAGTTCCCACACCCTGATCGGCTCGATCCTCGGTGTCGGCCTGGCCAACGCCCTGATCAACGACATCCCCCTGGCTGACGGTGTGAACTGGCAGAAAGCGGTGGATATCGGTGCCTCCCTGGTGTTCTCGCCGATGGCCGGCTTCCTGGTCGCAGCTCTGGTGCTGATCTGCCTGAAGTGGTGGCGTCCGTTGTCCAAGATGCACAAGACCCCGGACCAGCGCCGCAAGCTCGATGACAAGAAGCACCCGCCATTCTGGAACCGCCTGGTCCTGGTGATCTCCGCCATGGCCGTGAGCTTCGTGCACGGTTCCAACGACGGTCAGAAAGGTATCGGCCTGATCATGCTGGTGCTGATCGGTATCGTGCCGGCACAGTTCGTACTCGACCTGGGCAGCACCACTTACCAGATCGAACGTACTCGCGATGCGACCGTGCATTTGAGCCAGTTCTACCAGCGCAATAACGCCACGCTCGGCGAGTTCCTGGCGCTGGGCAAAAGCGTGAAGGACGATCTGCCGGGCAAGTTCCAGTGCAACCCGCAGCAGACCGAGCCGACCATCAACGCGCTCGTCAACACCTTGAAAGGCGTGTCCGACTACCATTCGCTGACTGCCGATCAGCGCATTGAAGTGCGTCGTTACCTGCTTTGCCTGGACGACACCGCGAAGAAAGTCGGCAAGCTGCCAGGCCTGGATGCCCGTGAGAAGTCCGACCTCGACAAGCTGCGCAAGGACCTGACCGCCACCACCGAATACGCACCGTTCTGGGTAATCCTCGCCGTCGCGCTGGCCTTGGGCCTGGGCACCATGGTGGGCTGGAAGCGTGTGGTTCTGACCATCGGCGAGAAGATTGGCAAGCAGGGCATGACCTATGCCCAGGGCATGTCGGCGCAGATCACCACTGCGACCATGATTGGCTTCGCCAACATCTTCGCCCTGCCAGTGTCCACCACCCACGTACTGTCGTCGGGTGTGGCCGGTACCATGGTCGCGAACAAAAGCGGCCTGCAAGGTGGCACGGTGAAAACCATCCTGATGGCCTGGGTGCTGACCCTGCCAGCGACCGTGGCGCTGTCGGCCGGGTTGTTCTGGTTGGCTTCCAAGGCGCTGGGTAGCTGATAACCCAGCCGCAATGAAAAAAGGTGCGATCCGCAAGGCTCGCACCTTTTTTTATGTTCGTTCTGTAGGCGCCGGCTTGCCGGCCCCCACAGGTCATCGCGTTAATTCGAACGCAAAAAAAGGGCGACCGAAGTCGCCCAAAATGCCTTGCGTGCTCATGTAACCTGGAAAAACCTATGGTTTTTTACGCTTGTTCGCGTCTTTCCAGATAAAAATTCCAAACCCTACAAAAAACATCACCATGAGGCTCACAGTCAGCACTCCGGCAAACACCACATTATCGATAAACATGACCGGCCTCCTGCACTTGCCCTGTTGCGATAGGGCTAAGTTAATGGAGAAGGCGAAATGGAAAATTGACGGGGATCAATGTCGCCCGCGACGGGGCGTAAAGAAGGGCAATAACTGACCTGCATCAATGGATGCAGGTATTTTCAGCGCTTTTTCGGTTTGTTCTTCGGTTTCTTCTTAACTTTACCCAATGGCATTGCCTGTTCAAAGGCCTGACGCACTTCATTCAGGCGCTTGTCATTGAGGTCATGCACACGCTTGGCACGTTCGGCATTCAGGTCGATCAGCTTGTCGTCTTCACTCATGGCTTGGCTTACGTCGTAAAGGGAATGGCTCAATAATGCGGCCTCCCCCGCCCAACGGCAAATCAGCCGGCGACAAAAGGCGGGCCATCGAACAAAATCAGCCCTTTCCCGAACCAGGAGGCGCACTGAGGTGGCACTGCACAAGGACCTTCCGCCGTTGCTGGCCCTGCGCGCCTTCGAAGCCGTGGCGCGGCATTTGAGCTTTATCAAGGCGGCGAACGAGTTGTCGGTGACCCAGAGCGCCCTCAGTCATCAGGTGCAGAAACTTGAGCAGCACCTGGGCAAACCGCTGTTTATCCGACGCACCCGCGCGATCGATCTGACCGCCGACGGCCAACAGTACTACGACGAGATCCGCCCGGCCCTCGACGCCATTGCCGCCGCCACCCGTGCCCAGAGAACAGCCCCCAGCACCACCGTGCTACGCGTCGGCCTGCTGGCGTCCTTCGCCACCCTGTGGCTGGCTCCGCGCCTGGCCGGGTTCCTCAACCGCTATCCGCATATCCAGGTGGAGTTGTTGCCGGCGATCCAGTTGGCGGACGTGGCCGGCGCCGAGGTCGACCTGGCCATCCGTTACGGCAAGGGCGACTGGCCCGATGTGCAGGCCACGCGACTGATGCCGGAAGTCATCTCCCCGGTGTGCAGCCCGACCTTCAAGGCCAAGCATGACAGCCCCCTGCTGATGGCCACTTCCCACCGCCCGTTTGAATGGACCGATTGGTCCGAGCACTACCACGTTGACCTCACCCACCATCCCCGCGTGATGCTGCACGACTACAACATCGTGGTCGAAGCCGCCGTGGCCGGCCAAGGCATCGCCATGGGCCGTCATCGCTTGATCGAACGCCGGCTGCAGGACGGCAGCCTGGTGGAGGCCTTCGACTGGCCGCCGTATCGCAGCGACATCGGCTATTGGCTCATCGCCCCCCAAGGCATCACCAGCGAAGCCGCCGCATGTTTCAGCCAGTGGCTCAAGGACGCCTGTGCCGACGCGTGAGTTATTTCGATACGTCGCGTGAGATCTATCCGTTTGTCGCTCACCAAGGCAACCCACATGCTGAAACCTCCTGAACAGAGAGGATTGATCATGAGCGACTCCATCCGCCAACGCGTGCAAGCCCTGGGCCTCACGCTGCCCACGCCCAGCCAGCCGATTGCCAACTACATCAACCATGTCGTGAGCCAGCACCAGTTGTTCGTCTCCGGGCAGATTCCGCTGGTGGACGGTAAACCCGCCTACGTCGGCCGGTTGGGTGAGTCCGTCAGCGATGACGACGGTGCACGCGCGGCGGAGTTGGCGGCCCTGGGCCTGCTGGGGCAATTGAGCGATGCCCTGGGTGATGACCTGTCACGCCTGGTGCGCACCGTGCGCCTGGGTGTGTTTATCGCCAGCAGCGGCGATTTCAAGCAACAAAGCGTGGTCGCCAACGGTGCCTCCAACCTGCTGGTCAACGCCCTCGGCGAAAAGGGCCGGCACGTGCGCACCGCCGTAGGCGTTTCCAGCCTGCCGGCCGGTGTAGCAGTGGAGGTTGATGCGATTTTCGAGCTGCGCCCATGAGCCCGGCCGAGGTTAAGCAGTTGCGGGATGACACGCCTGGCTGCCAGTCCGGCATCGTGCACTTCAACCATGCCGGAGCCTCCCTGCCCAGCCAGGCGACCCTCGACGCAATCATCGAGCAACTGCAGCGGGAGGCCCGCGACGGCCCGATGGAGGCCGGCGAACATGGCGCCGTGCTGGTGGAAAAAGCCCGCCGCGCCGCCGCACACCTGCTCAATGCCCCCGCCTCATCAATCGCGTTTGCCAGCAGTGGCTCGACCGCCTGGAGCATGGCGTTCCAGGCCTTGGGGCCGTGGCAGCCGGGTGATCGCATTCTGGTCGGTCGCCACGAATGGGGTGGCAACCTGGCCAGCATGGACCTGGCGGTGCAAGCGGGTGCGCGGGTGGAGGTCATCCCTTGCGATGTAAGCGGCGCCGTCTGCCCGCTGGCGCTGGAGTCGATGATCGATGCCAGGGTGAAGTTGATCGATCTGACCTGGCTCCCGGCCAACGGCGGCCTGATCAACCCCGCCCAGGCCATCGGCGACGTGGCCAGGCGTCACGCTATCCCCTATTTCATCGACGCCGGCCAAGCCGTCGGCCAGGTGCCCGTGGATGTGCATGCGCTGCAGTGCGATGTGCTCAAATCGGCCGGGCGCAAGCACCTGCGAGGGCCGCGCGGTACGGCACTGCTGTATGTGCGGCCGGAGTTCCTCGAGCGATTGAACCCCGCTCAGCGTGACGTGTTTTCAGCGCCCTGGACCGCCCAGGGCTTCGACCTGCGCAATGACGCGCGGCGATTTGAAACCAGCGAAAGCTCCTTCGCCCTGCTGGCCGGGCTGGGCAATGCATTGCAGGAGATGAATCGACTGGGCGTCGAGCGCGTGTGGGAAAGGGTTTCGCACACCAGCGAGCGGATCCGCGAAGCGTTGCGTGGGATGGCGGGCATTACCCTGCATGACCTGGGCATTCGCCAATCCGGCTTGATCGCCTTCAACCTGGCCGGCTGGGATGCCTTCGAACTCAAGCGGCGACTGGGGTTGAAGCGCATCAACATCGGCGCCAACGGCGTGGCGTACACGCCTCTGGATATGCAGGCTCGGGGCCTTGAAAGCGTGGCGCGGGTCTCTGTCAGCCCACTCAATACCGAACACGATATCGAATTGCTGATAGCGGCCCTGCAGGCATTGCGCGACTAAACCTCGACGTCCACCCACAGGCCCTGGCGTGGCGCGTCTTCGATCAGCGGCACCACCGGCACGGTGTTGTCGGCGTTGAGCAGATCCCCCGGAATGGCCAAGTGCTGCTCCGGGTCTTCGTCGGCCTCGCGCCGGCGTTTCTGCTGTTCCTGCTGGCGACGCTGTTCTTCGCGCAGCAAAAAGGTCGACTGCTCGGCATCGCCCTTTTTCAGGTCGATGGTGCTTTCGTTGGAGCCCGCCTGAACTGGCACCACGGGCGGGATATCCGGCTTCTGGCGCACCGGATCGAGTTGTGACGTTACCGGCACAACGCTGACGGGCAGCATGGGTGGCAGCATAGTGATTATTCTCCTGATCAACAGGCTTTCGGCGGGTTGCAGGGCGACTTGAGCACAGGCTCGCCAACCTGTGACCCAGTCGACACTCGCAAGTGCCCGCCACCCGTCGATTCAACTTCCGATGCGCCGTGCCAACGGAGTAGTTTTTGTCAGAGTCCTTGGGCGTGGGGGCTTGTTCCGTTAAGATAGTCGGCTTTTTCACGGCGGGAGTCAGGCAGCATGGCGCAGCAGTATCAACCGGGGCAACGCTGGATTAGTGACAGCGAAGCAGAGCTGGGGTTAGGCACCGTTCTGGCACAGGACGGCCGCTTGTTGACCGTGCTCTATCCGGCCACTGGCGACACCCGCCAGTATGCGCTACGGAATGCGCCCCTCACCCGCGTGAGGTTTTCGCCGGGCGACACCATCACCCACTTCGAAGGCTGGAAAATGACCGTGCAGGAAGTCGACGACGTCGACGGCCTGCTGGTGTACCACGGCCTCAATGGGCAGAACGAGCAGGTCACCCTGCCGGAAACCCAACTGTCCAACTTCATCCAGTTCCGCCTGGCCAGCGACCGTCTGTTCGCCGGGCAGATCGACCCGCTGGCCTGGTTCTCGCTGCGCTACCACACCCTGGAACACACCAGCCGCCAATTGCAGTCTGCGCTGTGGGGCCTGGGTGGCGTGCGTGCGCAACCGATCGCGCACCAACTGCACATCGCCCGTGAAGTCGCTGACCGTATCGCGCCACGGGTATTGCTGGCCGACGAAGTGGGCCTGGGCAAGACCATCGAAGCCGGCCTGGTGATCCATCGCCAATTGCTGTCGGGCCGCGCCAGCCGCGTGTTGATCCTGGTCCCGGAAAACCTGCAGCACCAATGGCTGGTGGAAATGCGCCGCCGTTTCAACCTGCAGGTTGCGCTGTTCGACGAAGAACGTTTTATCGAAAGCGATGCCACCAACCCGTTCGAAGACACTCAACTCGCCCTGGTGGCGCTGGAGTGGCTGGTGGACGACGAGAAAGCCCAAGACGCGCTGTTCGCTGCCGGCTGGGACCTGCTGGTCGTCGACGAAGCCCACCACCTGGTGTGGCATGAAGACAACGTCAGCCCGGAATACGCGCTGGTCGAGCAACTGGCCGAGGTGATTCCTGGCGTGCTGCTGCTCACCGCCACCCCGGAACAGCTGGGCCAGGACAGCCACTTCGCGCGCCTGCGCCTGCTGGACCCAAACCGCTTCCACGATCTGCAGGCCTTCCGCGCCGAAAGCGAAAACTATCGCCCGGTGGCGGAAGCCGTGCAGGAGCTGCTGGACAAGGGTCGCCTTTCGCCCGCCGCACATACGACCATCCAGGGTTTCCTCGGCAACGAAGGTGAAGCCCTGCTCACCGCCGTCAACGATGGCGACACCGAAGCCAGCGCACGCCTGGTGCGTGAGCTGCTCGACCGCCACGGTACCGGCCGCGTGCTGTTCCGCAACACCCGCGCCGCCGTGCAGGGCTTCCCGGAACGCAAGCTGCACGCCTATCCGCTGCCGAACCCGGACGAGTACCTGGAGTTGCCGCTGGGCGAACACGCCGAGCTGTACCCGGAAGTCAGCTTCCAGTCGCAGCCGGATGTCGAAGAAGAAAATCGTTGGTGGCGCTTCGACCCACGGGTCGAGTGGCTGATCGACCAACTGAAAATGCTCAAGCGCACCAAGGTCCTGGTGATCTGCGCCCACGCCGAAACCGCCATGGACCTGGAAGACGCTCTGCGCGTGCGTTCCGGCATCCCGGCCACGGTGTTCCACGAGGGCATGAACATCCTCGAGCGCGACCGCGCCGCCGCGTACTTCGCCGATGAAGAGTTTGGCGCCCAGGTGCTGATCTGCTCCGAAATCGGCAGTGAAGGCCGCAACTTCCAGTTCTCCCACCACCTGGTGCTGTTCGACCTGCCGTCCCACCCCGACCTGCTGGAACAGCGGATCGGCCGTCTGGACCGGATCGGCCAGAAACACGTGATCGAACTGCACGTGCCGTACCTGGAAACCAGCCCGCAAGAGCGCCTGTTCCAGTGGTACCACGAAGCGCTGAACGCCTTCCTCAACACCTGCCCGACCGGCAACGCCTTGCAGCATCAGTTTGGCCCGCGCCTGCTGCCGCTGCTGGAAAACGCCGACGACGGCGAGTGGCAAGCCCTGATCGACGAGGCCCGTGCCGAGCGCGAGCGCCTGGAAGAAGAGCTGCACACCGGTCGCGACCGCTTGCTGGAGCTCAACTCCGGCGGCGCGGGTGAAGGCGATGCGCTGGTGGAAGACATCCTCGAGCAAGACGACCAGTTCGCGCTGCCGATCTATATGGAAACCCTGTTCGACGCGTTCGGCATCGACAGCGAAGACCATTCGGAAAACGCGCTGATCCTCAAGCCCAGCGAAAAAATGCTCGACGCCAGCTTCCCCCTGGGTGACGACGAAGGTGTGACCATCACCTACGACCGTAACCAGGCGCTGTCGCGTGAAGACATGCAGTTCATCACCTGGGAACACCCGATGGTGCAAGGCGGCATGGACCTGGTGCTGTCCGGCTCGATGGGCAACACCGCCGTGGCGCTGATCAAGAACAAGGCGCTCAAGCCGGGCACCGTGTTGCTGGAACTGCTCTACGTCAGCGAAGTGGTTGCCCCGCGTTCGCTGCAACTGGGTCGCTACCTGCCGCCTGCCGCCCTGCGCTGCCTGCTGGATGCCAATGGCAACGACCTGTCCAGCCGCGTGTCGTTCGAAACCCTCAACGACCAGCTGGAAAGCGTGCCACGCGCCAGCGCCAACAAGTTCATCCAGGCCCAGCGCGACCAGCTGACGCCACGGATCAACGCCGGCGAAGAGAAGATCACCCCGCGCCACGCCGAGCGCGTGGCCGAGGCCAAACGCCGCCTGGCGGCGGACACCGACGAAGAACTGGCGCGCCTGACCGCGTTGCAGGCGGTCAACCCGACCGTGCGTGACAGCGAGCTCGTGGCCCTGCGTCACCAACGCGAGCAAGGCCTGGCCATGCTCGATAAGGCCGCGCTGCGACTGGAGGCGATTCGGGTGTTGGTCGCCGGCTGATTTAACGGTGTGAGCGGGCTCGCTGTGGTGAGCGGGCTTGCTGTTTTGAGCAGGCTTGCTGTGGTGAGCGGGCTTGCTGTGGTGAGCGGGCTTGCCCCGCGCTGGGCGGCGAAGCCGCCCCCCTAAAAAACGCCGCATTCTTTCTGCAAGAATGCGGC
>NZ_JFCA01000009.1 GCF_000612585.1 Pseudomonas sp. CHM02 | reverse complement strand
GAGGCAAGCTCGCTCACTACAGTAGGATCAGTGTTTCCACGCTGCTGCATTCACAAGGTTCTTTGGCCTTTCCCCGGCCAACGCCTGCAACAGATTCTCCACCGCACACGTGGCCATCGCTTCCCGTGTCTCATACGTCGCCGAGCCGATATGCGGCGTGGCCACCACATTGTTCAAGCGCAACAACGGCGAGCCGTGATCCAGCGGCTCCTTTTCAAACACATCCAACCCCGCCGCCCGAATGGTGCGCTGCTGCAACGCTTCCACCAGCGCCGCCTCATCCACCACCTTGCCCCGCGAAATATTGATAAAGATCGTCTCCGGGCCCATCAGCGCGAATTGTTCGGCGCCGATCAGTTTCTCGGTTTCAGCGGTGAGCGGCAGGGTCAGGCAAACAAAGTCGGCCTGTTGCAGCAAGTCATTCAAGCTGCGGTACTGCGCGCCAAAACGCGCTTCCACCGCCGGTTTGGGCGAATGGCTGTGGTAGATCACCGGCATGCCGAAACCAAAATGTCCACGCTGGGCCAGGGCCTCGCCGATGCGGCCCATGCCGATGATGCCCAGGGTCTTGCCATGCACGTCGCTGCCGAAATGCGCCGGGCCAATGTTCTTGCTCCACTGGCCGGCACGCACCATGTCGGCCAGTTCGACCACGCGGCGGGCGGTGGCCAGGATCAAGGCAAAGCCCGTGTCGGCGGTGGTTTCGGTGAGCACGTCCGGCGTGTTGCTGAGCAGGATGCCGCGCGCTGTCAGGTAGTCGATGTCGTAGTTGTCGACACCCACCGACACGCTGGCGATCGCTTCCAGTTTCGGCGCCAGGTCCAGCAGCCTGGCATCCAGGCGCAGGCTGGCACCCAGCAGGCCATGGGCGGTGGGGAGGGCGTCGCGCAGCGTGGCCAGGCCGGTGTCGTCCAGGGCTTCGATCAGCGTGACCTCGGCCTGTTCATGCAGGCGGGCCATCAGCGGCGCGGAGAGTTTCTTGTACAGCACGACAGACTTTTTCATGCGGTCTTTACCTTTAATTCCAAGTTGGGCGCCGGCGTGCGATCACTGGCGCCGGGCTTGAGAAAAATCGTCAGCACCACCGACAGCAGCAGCGCGCCGCTCATCAGCAGGTACGAAGCGCCGGGCGAGCCGGTGCTGCTATTGAGATAACCCACCAGGTACGAACCGCCGAACGAACCGAGGGCGCCCATGCTGTTGATCAGCGCCATGGCGCCACCGGCGACGTTGGCCGGGAGGATTTCCGGGACGATGGCAAAAAACGGACCGTAGGGCGCGTACATGCAGGCGCCGGCAATTACCAGCAGGGTGTAGGACCACCAGAAGTGTTCGGCGCCTAGCACGTAGGACGCGTAGAAGGCGATGGAGGCAATCAGCAGCGGCGGCCACACGAAACGTTTGCGTTTTTGCAGCTTGTCCGAGCCCCAGGAGACCGCGAGCATGCCGATCACCGCCGCCAGGTACGGCAGCGCCGAGAGCCAGCCGGCTTCGACCATGTCCATCTGCAAACCGGCCTTGAGGATCGACGGCAGCCACAGCACAAAGCCGTACACGCCGATGCTCCAGCAGAAGAACTGCAGCGCCAGGATGATCACCTTGGGTGAGCGGAATGCCTCGGCATAGTTCTTCACCGCCTTGATGCCCACCTGTTCGGCAGCCAGGGCCGTTTCCAGGTTGTGCTTTTCGCTGTCGCTGAGCCACTTGGCATCCTTCGGACGCTCATCGGCCAGCTTCCACCAGATAAACGCCCACAACACCGCCGGCAGGCCTTCGATGATAAACATCCAGCGCCAGCTGAAATGCTGCACCAGGTAGCCCGACACCACCGACATCCACAGCATGGTCACCGGGTTGCCGAGGATCAGGAAGGTATTGGCGCGCGAGCGTTCGGCACGGGTGAACCAGTGGCACAGGTACACCAGCATCGCCGGCATCACCGCCGCTTCCACCACGCCGAGCATGAAGCGAATCACGATCAGCATGTAGGCGTTGGACACCACGCCGGTCAGCGTTGCCAGGCCGCCCCACAGGATCAGGCTGACGAAGATCAGCTTTTTGACGCTGCGCTTCTGCGCGTAGATCGCCCCCGGCACCTGGAAGAAAAAGTAACCGAGGAAAAACAGCGCCCCCAGCAATGACGACATGCCGGGGGTGATCATCAGGTCTTCGGCCATCCCGGAGGCAGCGGCGAAGCCATAGTTGGCGCGGTCCAGGTAGGCCAGGCTGTAGGTGATGAAAACGATGGGCATGATGTACCACCAGCGGCGGGTGGCGAGTTTCAGCGTATCCATGGTGTGGCTCCTGAGCTTGTTGTAGTTGTGGCAACAGGGAGTGGGTTATGCAACGGATCGAACGGGCAGCTCTGAACGGGTGGGCAAGCCTTCCATGTCTCCACGGCTCTGCACGGCACGGCTGCCGATCCAGTTGCCGCGCTGTACCGCCTCGCGGAAGCTGAGGTTTTCCAGCAGGGCGCTGATCATGCCCACGGCGAAACCGTCGCCGGCACCCACCGTGTCCACCACGTTGTCCACGCGGACGGCGGCGACAAAGCCCTGGTCCATCTGGGTGCGGTAGTAGGCGCCGTCCGCGCCGAGCTTGATCGCTACGGCTTCGGCGCCCTGGTCGAGGTAAAACGCGGCGATGTCGGCCGGGTCATCGAAGCCGGTGAGCAGGCGACCTTCGCCCAGGCCCGGCAGGACCCAGTCGGCCAGGCCGGCGAGGGCGTTGATTTCGCGGATCATCGTCTGTGGGTTGGCCCACAGCGACGGGCGCAGGTTGGGGTCGAACGACACGCTGCGCCCGGCCTTGCGCATCTGTGTCATCAGCTCGCGGGACAATTCGCGGGTGGCGTCGGACAACGCTGGCGGAATGCCGGTGGCATGCAGATGGCGGGCTTGCAGCAGGGCAGGGCTGATGGCGGCGACCGACAAGTGACTGGCCGCCGAGCCCTTGCGGAAATACTCGACCTGAGGGTCATCGCCGGTTTCTTCGCGGGACTTGAGCTGAAAGCCGGTGGGGTGCAACGGGTCGACCGCCACATGGCGGCAATCCAAACCTTCTTTCGTCAAGGCATCGACCACAAAGCGCCCGAGGGAATCATTGCCCACCCGGCTCAGCCAGGCCACGTTGAAGCCCAGGCGCGACAGGCCGATGGCGACGTTGCTGTCGGCACCCGCGATCCGTTTATGGAACTGAGCCACGTGGGCCAGATCGCCCGTTTGCTCGGCGACAAACATCGCCATGGTTTCACCAAACGAGAGGATATCGATCTCAGACATGAGCATGCTCCGCACGGGGTTGGCCCAGCAGGGTGAGGGTGGCGACCTGCTGCGCAGTGACCGCGACCAGGTCGTCGCCTTGCAGCGGGAATTCCACGGCCCGGCTAATACCTGGAGTCATGTGCTTGAGCAGTTGTTCCCACAGATGCAGGTCGGTGGCGCCGGGCGGTAGCGCGACCAGCTTGCCGTCGGGGCGACGGGCCACGGCCTTGCAGTGCAGGTAGTCCACATGCCGGCCCAGCAGACGCGCGGCGGTGAGGGCGGACTGGTCCTGCCATTGCCAGTTGCCGATGTCGAAGGTCATTTTCACCGGCAGGCCCAGGCGTTCCACTTCGGTGAAGAAGCGCTGCATCGGTTCGATGCGGCCGCCGTGCAGGGTCTGGTCGTTCTCGACCAACAAGTGGACTGGGTGGCGGTTGAGCAGGGCGTGCAGGCTTTCCAGGTCGTTGGTGTCGGTGAAATAGCCGAGGGAGACTTTCAGCCAGCGTGAGCCAAACGCCTGCGCCCGATTCAGGGTGGTCACGAGTTCGGCATTCGGTTGGGCGCGGCCGGCGACCCACAACTCCAACGGCGATGAGAACACCGATTCCAGATCCTGTTGCGCTGCTGCCTGGGCCAGTTCGGTGGGCTGTTCGTCAGTTAAAAGCTCTTCGCGCCATTCGATGCACTGGGCGCCGGCGGCGGCGAGGACCTCGACAAAACTCAATTGGCCCTGCTGGCGCACCCGATCGGCGCCGTAGCTGGAAAGGCTGATGGAGACGGGGTATTTATGCATTGTTGGTTACCTCTGAAACCGGTTTCATTTTTATACGTAAACCAAAACCTGTAGGAGCCGGCTTGCCGGCGATGGCGTCCTTGAAATGGACGCTTGCCTCAAGGGCCTCATCGCCGGCAAGCCGGCTCCTACAAGGGTTTTGTGGAGCCTCGGATGATCAGTTGGGGCAGGAAGTCCAGGGTGCGGGTCGGAGCCGTATCGCCCCGCAAACGCTTGAGCAAACAGTCGAAGGCACTGGCGCCAATCGCCTCGGTGGGCTGGGCGAGGGCGGTGATGCCCGTGCCTACCAGCGGGTACCAATCGAGATCATCCAGGGCGATCAGGCCGATGTCATCAAACAGGTTGCAACCCAGGTTTTTCAGTGCGCGGGTGCAGGCCAACGCCGCGACACCGTTGGCGCAGAACAGCGCCTTGGGGCCAGGTTTTGCGAGAAAGGTCTGCAAGTGTTTTTGCAGCGTTTCATCCAACTCCAATACAGCGCCGGTCAATGCCGGGTGGCTGGCGATTTCAGCCTTGAAACTGTCCAGACGCTCCAGCCGCGAGCTGGTGCCATCGGTGGCTTCACTCACCATCAGCACATCGCGATAACCCTGTCGCTCGAGGTGTTCCACGGCCATGCGCACCGCCGCTGGGTTGTCCAGGCCTACCAGGTCGCTGTGCAGCGGCGCGACCTTGCGGTCCACCAGCACCAGGGGCATTTCCCGTTGCAATTCCAGCAACTGGTCGAGGTGATGGCCGAGGGTGTTCACGATCAACCCTTCGATGTTGTACGAGCGCAGCGCTGCCAAGTGCTGGCGCTCTTGCTCGTCATCGCGGTCGGTGTTGCACACCACCAGGCTGTAGCCGTGCTGGCGGCAGGCGGTTTCGACGCCGTGCATCACGGCAATGGAATAGGGGTTGCGGATATCCGCCACCAGCATGCCGATCAGGCGCGTGCGCCCGCGTTTGAGCCCACGGGCCATCTGGTTCGGGCGGTAGCCGAGTTCTTCGATGGCCTGTTCGATGCGCAGGGCGATGGCATCGGAGAGCAGGGCGCGGTCATCGCCGATAAAGCGCGACACGCTGGCCTTGGACACGCCAGCGCGCTCAGCCACATCAAACATGGTCACGCGGCTGCGCTGGGCGGCGGAAAAATTGTTCACGGTCATCGATCTTCTTTTTTATTGGAATAACTGAAACCGGTTTCAGGAGACCACTAAACTAGGAAAGTCGTCAAGAAGATGTAGGACAAGGCCAGATGACCGGTACGTTCAGACCAGCACACCCAACCAGGTCGCAGCCAATAGCAACAGGGCCATACCTCGGTTGAAACGTTGCATGGCCGTGGCCGAACGAAACACCCGTGAGGCGCCAGCCCCTACTAGCGCCCAAGTGCCCAGGCAAGGTATCGATATCAGGAAAAACACCAGGGACAAGTACACCACCTGGTTCTGGCGCTCTGCGCCCTGGCCGGCAAATACACTCACCACCGCTAGCGCCATCATCCAGGTTTTCGGGTTGATCAATTGCAGGCTGGCGGCGCCGATCAGGCCGAGGGGTTTTCCACTTGCATCCACTTCGATGGCTTGGGCGGGCGCACTGAAGATCTGCCAGGCCAGGTAGCTCAGCCAGGCGACGCCGGTCCATTGCATGGCTGTTTGCACCTTGGGCAAATGCACCAGCGACTGGCCTACGCCGATCCCCACCAGCAACACAAGGCCTGCAGCGCCAACGCAGGCGCCGAGGATAATGGGCAACGCGGCTTTCAAGCCATACCGCGCGCTGTTACTCAGCACCAGGATATTGGTCGGGCCAGGCGTTATCGAAGCGACGAACGCGAACAGCATGAAGGGGACGAGCGTGGACAGCATGACGGATGACTCCGGTAAACCATTCGATGGAGTCGATCTTCACTGGCCGGCGTATCACCTGTCTGGAAGATTTGAGCAGCGCTTGCGGTACGCGGCGGGCGTGAGGCCGTAGGCGCGCACGAACCAGCGGCCCAGGTGGCTCTGGTCGGCAAAGCCCAGGGCAATCGCTACCTCTGCCGGTTGCTCGCCCTTGGCCAGCAAATGCCGGGCGCGGGCCAGGCGCAGTTGTACCAGATACGCGTGGGGGGGCAAGCCAAACGCGCTCTTGAATGCACGGCTCAGGCGAAAGCGGTCGACGCCGCAGGCCAGGGTCAGTTCGTCCATGCCCACATCAACGTGCAGGTGGGCATGCAAATATTCCCTGGCCTTATGTGCCACCAGCGGCAATCGCGGGTCGTCGCGGTAGCGAGTGCGCCAGTAGAGTTGGCCGGTGAGGCGCTCCAGCAGGTGGTCCATGGCGCGCTGGCGCACGATGCGCAGTTCGCCGCCGTGCAGGGTCTGGAAGGCTTGGCTGGTGGCCATGGCCAGGCGCGGGTCGCTGGTCAAGGTGCTGGCGAAACCCAATTGGCTATTGAGCGGTGCCTCTTCAAACACCGCGTTGACTTCACGCGCCAGCCACTGTGGGTCGAGGTAGAGCATGTGGTAGGTAAAACCGTCTGCGGTGGGCGCATCGCCATCATGCAGTTCGCCGGGCTCCACCAGGAACACCTGGCCCGGCACGCTGTTGTGGCGGATGCGGCGGCAGTTGAATTGCTGCACGCCTTGCTCGGTGACGCCGATCAGGTAGCTGTCGTGCCAGTGGGGGTCGTAGGCGTGGCCTTCAAAATGCGCGCGCAGGGTCTCGATGCCGGTGTCGGCGTCCTGGGACAGGTCGATCCAGTTGTGCGCGGCCATAAAACACCGAAGCGGACTAAGTGAGGCTATTAGCGCCCAACAGCGGATAGGCGTCTAGAAGGTTTGTGCAGCGTCAGCCGAACAGCCCGGCGGCGATATTGATCGAAAACCCCAGGATCGCCGTGTTGAACAGAAAGCCGATCAACGATTGGCCCAGCACCACTTTGCGCATGGCACGGGTGGCGACGCCGACATCGGAGGTCTGCACCGCGACGCCAATAGTGAAGGAGAAGTACAGGAAGTCCCAGTAATTGGGGGTGGTCAGGCCCTCAGCGAAGCGTAGCGCCGGCTCCTTGCCGTCCCAGGTGTAATAGAGGCGGGCGTAGTGCACGCTGAAGATCACCCCGATCAGCAACCACGAACCAATCACTGTCAGCCCGGTGAAACCGTAGTGCAGCAGGCGTTCCGAGTTGGCCAGGTCTTTGCTGCCCACCAGTTCGAAGGTGATGGTCGCCAGGCTGGCGATGGCCGCGATGCACACCGTGAACAGCACCAATCCGGCGTTTTCATCTTCGATCTCGGCGATGCGCTTCACATCCTCGGCTTTGGCGCGGCGGGTCAGCCACAGCATCAGTACCAGGTAGGTCCAAACCCCAACGTTCCAGCCGATGAGGACTTTGCTGACGAGGCTGTCGGCGGGGACCAGGATACCGACGGCAAGGCCAAGCACGGCGGCGGCGGAAAGGCGAGGGTGGGTGCGGGCGAGGAAGGGCATGGAGGCTCACAGGCAGTTGGATGTGAGCACCATAACCCTTGTAGGAGCTGGCTTGCCAGCGATCGCATCGACTCGGTGTGTCTCAAAGGCCGAGGTGTCTGCATCGCTGGCAAGCCAGCTCCTACAGGGGGGCGTTGATCAGTCTGTTTTGTGGCGCTTGCGCACCACCTTCATCACCACCACGAAGAACACCGGCACAAACACCACCGCCAGCGTTGCCGTGATCATCCCGCCGATCACCCCCGTACCAATCGCCTGCTGGCTGGCCGAACTGGCACCTGTGGCAATCGCCAGCGGCACCACGCCGAGGATGAACGCCAGGGACGTCATGATGATCGGCCGCAGGCGCAACCGCGCGGCTTTCAAGGTGGCGGTGACCAGGTCCTCACCTTGGTCATACAGGTCTTTGGCGAATTCGATGATCAGGATCGCGTTCTTCGCCGACAGGCCGATGATGGTAATCAAGCCGACCTTGAAGAACACATCGTTGGGCATGCCGCGCAACGCCACCGCCACGACCGCGCCAAGTACACCGAGCGGCACCACCAGCAACACCGAGGTCGGGATCGACCAGCTTTCATACAACGCGGCCAGGCACAGGAACACAATCAGCAGCGACAAGCCCAGCAGCAACGGCGCCTGGGAGCCGGACAAGCGTTCCTGCAACGATAAACCGGTCCATTCCTGGCCCAAACCTGCCGGCAACTGGCTGACCAGGCGCTGGATCTCGTCCATCGCCTCACCGGTGCTGTGCCCCGGTGCCGCTTCGCCGGAAATCGCGATGGCCGGGTAGCCGTTGTAACGGGTCAACTGGGTCGGGCCCTGGGTCCATTTGGCTTCGACAAAGGCGGACAGTGGCACCATCTTGCCGGCGTTGTTGCGCACGTTGATCTTCATCAAGTCCGCCACCTGGCTGCGTTGGTCGCCCTCGGCCTGCACTACCACCCGCTGCATGCGGCCCTGGTTGGGGAAGTCGTTGATATAGGCCGAACCGATGGCCGAGGACAGCACATTGCCCACCTCCGCAAAGGACACGCCCAGTGCGTTGGCCTGCTTGCGGTCCACTTCCAGTTGCACTTGCGGCGCTTCGGCCAGGGCGCTTTCGCGCACGTTGGCGAGGATCGGGCTTTTCTCGGCGGCACCCAGCAATTCGGTGCGGGCTGCCATCAACGCGGCATGGCCGACGCCACCCCGGTCCTGCAGACGGAATTCGAAGCCGCTGGACGTGCCCAGGCCGTCCACCGGCGGCGGCAGGATCGCATAGGCAATCGCGTCCTTGAGCTCGCTGAACGCCATGTTGGCGCGGTCGGCAATCGACGCTGCGGAATCATCGCTGCCGCGTTCCGACCAATCCTTGAGCGTGGTAAACGCCAGTGCCGCGTTTTGCCCCGAACCGGAGAAACTGAAACCCATGATCATGGTGGTGTCACCCACCCCAGGTTCCTCGGCGTTATGCGCTTCGATCTGCTCGGCCACCTGCACCGTGCGGTTCTTGCTTGCACCCGGTGGCAACTGGATGTCGGTGATGGTGTAGCCCTGGTCTTCCACCGGCAGGAACGAGGAGGGCAGGCGGCTGAACATCCAGCCCAGGCCCACCAGCAGCACCAGGTAGATCAGCAGGTAGCGGCCGCTGCGCTTGAGGGCATACGCCACCCAGCCTTCATAGCGGTCGGTGAGGCTTTCAAAGCGCTGGTTGAACCAGCCAAAGAAACCGCCCTTGGCATGGTGCTCGCCCTGGGCGATCGGCTTGAGCAAAGTGGCGCACAGGGCCGGGGTCAAGGTCAGGGCGAGGAACGCCGAGAACAGGATCGAGGTGGCCATCGACAGCGAGAATTGCTGGTAGATCACCCCCACCGAACCGGCCATGAACGCCATGGGCAGGAACACCGCGACCAGCACCAGAGTGATGCCGATGATGGCGCCGGTGATCTGGCCCATGGCTTTTTTCGTCGCTTCCTTGGGCGACAGGCCCTCGGTGGCCATGATGCGCTCGACGTTCTCCACCACCACGATCGCGTCGTCCACCAGGATACCGATGGCCAGCACCATGCCGAACATGGTCAGCACGTTGATGGAGAAGCCCAGCAACAGCATGGTGGCAAAGGTGCCCATCAGCGCAATCGGCACCACCAGGGTCGGGATTAGCGTATAGCGCACGTTCTGCAGGAACAGGAACATCACCGCGAATACCAGCGCCATGGCCTCAAGCAGGGTGTAGACCACTTTGGTGATCGAGACTTTGACGAACGGCGAAGTATCGTAAGGAATCTTGTATTCCACATTGGCCGGGAAGTAACGCGACAGCTCGTCCATCTTGGCTCGCACCAGGGTCGCGGTGCTCAACGCATTGGCGCCGGGCGACAACTGCACGCTGACGGCGGTGGAAGGCTTGCCGTTGAGCCGCGTGGAGAACTGGTATTCCTGGCTGCCGACTTCCACCCGCGCCACATCACCGATGCGCACGGTGGAACCGTCCGGGTTGGCCTTGAGCACGATGTCCGCGAACTCGGCTGGCGTTGAAAGCTGGCCCTTGACCAGGATCGCGGCGGTGATTTCCTGGGTGTTGGTGCCCGGCAAATCACCGATGCTGCCGGCCGAAACCTGGGCGTTCTGCGCGCTGATCGCGGCGTTCACGTCGGCCGGCGTCAGGTTGAAGCCGATCAGTTTCTGCGGGTCGATCCAGATGCGCATGGCGCGCTCGGCACCATACAGCTGGGCCTTGCCCACACCGTCGAGGCGCTTGAGTTCGTTCATCACGTTGCGCGCCAGGTAATCACTCAGCGCCACGTCATCGAGCTTGCCGTCGTTGGAGGTGAGGGTCACCAGCAGCAGGAAACCGGCGGAGACTTTCTCCACCTGCAAGCCTTGCTGGGTCACCGCTTGCGGTAGGCGCGGCTCGACCGCTTTGAGGCGGTTCTGCACATCCACCTGGGCCATTTCCGGGTTGGTGCCCGGCTGGAAGGTGGCGGTGATGGTGGCCGAGCCCAGGCTGCTCTGGGACTCGAAATACAGCAGGTGATCGGCGCCGTTGAGCTCCTGCTCGATCAGGCTCACCACGCTTTCGTCCAGGGTCTGGGCCGAGGCGCCGGGGTACACCGCGTAGATCTCGACTTTCGGCGGCGCGACGTTAGGGTACTGCGCCACCGGCAACTGCGGGATCGCCAGCAAACCGGCCAGCAGGATAAACAGGGCGACCACCCAAGCGAAGATCGGGCGGTCAATAAAGAACTGCGGCATGGCGGGTTATTCCTTTACGAGCGGGCTGTCGTCCACTTCAACTTTTTCACCGGGGCGCGCGTGTTGCAGGCCTTCGACGATGATGCGGTCACCGGGCCTGAGGCCACTGCTGACGATCCAGCGATCATTGATCACTGCACCCAGTTCCACCGGCTGCAGGCTCACGGTCTGCTCGGCGTCCAACAGCAACACCATCGGGATACCCGCGCTGTCACGGGTGATGGCGCGTTGCGGCACGCTGATACCTTGCTTGTCGACGGCTTGTTCCAGGCGCACCCGCACAAAGCTGCCGGGCAACAGGTCGAGGTCCGGGTTGGGGAACTCGCTGCGCAGGATGATCTGCCCGGTGCCCGGGTCGACACTGATCTCGGCGAACAGCAACTTGCCCGGCAACGGGTACAGGCTGCCGTCGTCCTCGATCAGCGTGGCCTTGGCCTGGTCCTGGCCGACCTGCTTCAGGCTGCCGGCGCGGAAGGCGCGGCGCAGGTCATTCAGCTCGCGGGTGGATTGGGTCAGGTCGGCGTGGATCGGGTCCAGTTGCTGGATGATCGCCAGCGGCGTGGCCTCGTTCTGGCCGACCAAGGCGCCCTCGGTGACCAGCGCACGGCCGATGCGCCCGGAAATCGGCGCGGTCACAGTGGCGTAGCCCAGGTTCAGCCGGGCGCGCTCGACGGCGGCCTTGTTGGCGGCGACTTCGGCGTTGGTCTGGCGCACGGCGGCGCGAGCGTTGTCGTAGTCCTGGCCGCTGATGGCGTTGCCTTCCACCAACTGGCTGTAGCGCTGCTCCTGCAGGCGCGCCTGGAAGGCATTCGCCTCGGCCTTGCTCAGGTTGGCCTGGGCGCTGTCGAGGTCGGCCTTGAAAGGAGCGGGGTCGATGCGAAACAGCACGTCGCCCTGTTTAACGTCGTGGCCTTCCTTGAACACCCGTTGCATCACCACGCCGGCGACCCGTGCACGCACTTCGGCGATGCGCGGCGCGGCAATGCGCCCGCTCAGTTCGCTGGTGATCGACAGGGGCTTGGCTTCCAGGGTTTCGATGCGCACTTTGGCCAGGGGCATTTCCGGCGCTTCGGCGGCAGAGTTGCCACACGCGCTCAGCGCCAGGGTGAGGGCCAGCAGGCAAAATGGCGCAAACAGATTCTTCGACATGCTCTTATCCCAATATTGACTGGCGCATCCTAAAGTCACCTGCGCCTTGGTGCTGTGAAGCTGTGTAGGTCGTCTGTGAAGAAATGTAAGGTGCGGCGCGCGCGGCGCCGAGGGCGTATATCCTTGCACAATCCTGCAAACACTGGAGATCCCATGTGTGAGGGGGCTTGCTGTAGTGAGAGGACTTGCTGTGGTGAGCGGGCTTGCCCCGCGCCGGGCTGCGAGGCAGCCCCATTGATCTGTGGTGACCCCGTCGGGGGACAAGCCCCACTCACCACAGCAAGCCCCCTCCCACCTGGGATTTGTGTACGACCAATAACTGTATTTTCTGGAAACACCTTTATGCCCAACATCCTCCTGGTGGAAGACGACGCCGCACTTTCCGAGCTGATTGCCAGCTACCTGGAACGCAATGGCTACCACGTCAATGTGCTCAGCCGTGGCGACCATGTCCGTGAACGCGCACGCCTTAACCCCCCGGACCTGGTGATCCTCGACCTGATGCTGCCAGGTCTGGACGGCCTGCAGGTATGCCGCCTGTTGCGTGCCGACTCGGCGGGCCTGCCGATCCTGATGCTCACCGCCCGCGACGACAGCCACGATCAGGTGCTGGGCCTGGAAATGGGCGCCGATGACTACGTGACCAAGCCCTGTGAGCCGCGTGTGTTGCTGGCGCGCGTGCGTACGCTGTTGCGCCGCAGCAGTTTGTCCGAGCCCCAGGTGGCCAACGACCAGATCATCATGGGCAACCTGTGCATCGACCTGTCGGAGCGCACCGTGACCTGGCGCGAGCAGGCCGTGGAGTTGTCCAGCGGCGAATACAACCTGCTGGTGGTGCTGGCGCGGCATGCCGGCGAAGTGCTCAGCCGCGACCAGATCCTGCAACGCCTGCGCGGTATCGAGTTCAACGGCACCGACCGCTCGGTGGACGTGGCCATCTCCAAGCTGCGCCGCAAGTTCGACGACAACGCCGGTGAAGCGCGCAAGATCAAGACGGTGTGGGGCAAGGGTTACCTGTTCAGCCGTTCCGAGTGGGAATACTGATCCATGTTCCGTGTATTGCTGCGCCTTTACCTGATCACCATCGTCACCTACAGCCTGGCGATCTACTTGATTCCCTCATTGGTGATCCAGCTGTTCGAACACCGCTACATGAACTACAACATCGAGCAGACCCGCGGCCAGCAAAAGCTGATCGTCAAGCAATACCTGCGTGCGCCCGTGGAACGCTGGTCACGGGTGACCGACCAACTGAGCCGTGACTTCGCGCCACTGAAAGTGCAATTGCTGCTGCGCCAGGACGCCAGCTACACCCCGGCGGAAGAACAACTGCTGGAGCAGGGCAAACCGGTGGTGCGCCTGGGGGAGTGGGGCTGGATGGAGGAAATCAGCTCGCCGATCAATGAGCAGTTCGTGGTCAAGCTGACCATACCGCCCGATCCGATGGACATGAACGTGTTGTACTGGGCGATCAACGTGCTGATCGTCGCCGCACTGCTGGCCTGCCTGCTGGTGTGGCTGCGTCCGCACTGGCGCGACCTGGAACGCCTGAAAAGCACCGCCGGGCAATTGGGCCAGGGCAACCTGGCCGAACGCACGCGCATTCCGGCCAGCTCCAGCATCGGCAGCCTGGCGTCGGTGTTCGACACCATGGCCAACGACATCGAACACCTGCTCAACCAGCAGCGCGACCTGCTCAACGCGGTCTCCCATGAATTGCGCACACCGCTTACGCGCCTGGATTTCGGCCTGGCCCTGGCGCTCTCCGAGGACTTGCCCGAAGCCAGTCGCGAACGTCTGCAAAGCCTGGTGGCGCATATACGCGAGCTGGATGAACTGGTGCTGGAGTTGCTGTCCTACAGCCGCCTGCAAAACCCGGCGCAACTGCCGGAGCGGGTCGAGGTAGTGCTCGATGAGTTTATCGACAGCGTACTTGGCAGTGTCGACGACGAGCTGGAAAACCCCGAGATCGTCATCGATGTCGCGCTCGATTGCGCCGTGGAGCGCTTCAGCCTTGATCCGCGCCTCACCGCCCGTGCCTTGCAGAACCTGCTGCGCAATGCCACGCGTTACTGCGACAAGCGTATCCAGGTCGGCGTCAAGGTAGGTCCCAAGGGCTGCGAGATCTGGGTGGATGATGACGGTATCGGCATCCCGCTGGATCAGCGCGAACGCATCTTCGAGCCGTTCTACCGCCTGGACCGCAGCCGCGACCGCGCCACCGGCGGTTTCGGCCTGGGCCTGGCCATCAGCCGGCGTGCCCTGGAAGCCCAGGGCGGCACCTTGACCGCGTTGGCGTCGCCGTTGGGCGGTGCGCGGTTCCGCGTGTGGTTGCCCAGCGTCGCCTGATCAGAGCACTTTGACTGCGCGGCCGATCGCCTGGATCGGTCCGGTGGGTTTGCCGGTCGGCGAGCCGCGCGGGTCTTCCAGGGTCAGTTCGAACAGCTGGTTCTGGGTCAGCGGTGGCAGTTTGTCCAGCGGCACCGAGAGCGTCTGCCCCGGCTTGACCAGGCCCAGGGACACCGGCCCTTGCCAGCCGTCGCCCTTGGTCCAGAACTGCAAGGCCTTGTCGGCGGGCACTTCCATTACGCCCAACGGAATCAACTGAATCCGCTGATCGTTGCGGGCCTGGATCACCCAGCCCGGCGCCTGGCTTTGCGGCGCCACCAGCACCACCACGAAGCTTGGGTCGGCCGTGGGCGGACGGGTCAGCAGCAGCGCGGCCAGCACCAGCGTGGTCAGCAGCCCTGCACCGGCCAGGCCGCGCCACACCGCCAGCAGGTCCCACCAGGGTGTGCGGGCACTGGCGGTGTGGCGCTCGATGCGTCGCCATAATTCAGGCGAGGGCGGCACGGGTTCCGCCAGGGCCGTCAGGGGCAACAGGCGCTGTTCCCAGGCATCGACCGCTGCGCGTAACTCGGCGTCGTGGGGAAGGCGTTGCTCGACCTCGGCGCGCTGCTCGCCGGGCAGGGTACCCAGCACATATTCGCTGGCGAGTTCGTCCAGTGGGTTGCTCATGCCATGCACTCCCGCAGCGCGGCGAGGCTACGTTTGATCCAGGCTTTGACGGTCCCCAGCGGGGTGTCCAGTTTCCGGGCGATTTCGCTGTGGGAATAACCGTCGACATAGGCATGCAGGATGCACGTGCGGCGGGCCGGGTCGAGCTGCTCCAGGCAGGTGTGGACTTGCCCGGAGCGTGCGCTGAATTCAAATGCGTCGGTGCTGATGGATTCGTGCTCGTCGCCCAGTGGCACTTCACGGTAGTGATTGCGCACGACATTCAGCGCCAGGTGACGTGTCACGCTGAACACCCAGCCACGGGCCGAACCGCGGCTGGGGTCGAAACTGCACGCGCCGCGCCAGATCTTGATGAACGCGTCATGCACGATGTCTTCGGCCAGGGAGCGGTCCCTGGCGATGCGCAGCGCCACGCCGAGCAGACGACTGCTGTCCTGCTCATAGAGCTGGCGCAACGCGCGTTGATCGCCACGGGCGCACGCTGTCAGACAGGCCTCGTAATCAAAGTCCACATCAGGCAAGGACACGTATTTCCACCACCTTAATCACCAGCGCCATCCCCCGTAGGAGCCGGCTTGCCGGCGATAACGGCGGGACAGTCTCTGATGTGTTGACTGGCACGTCGCCATCGCCGGCAAGCTACAGGGGGCAGCGTAGCCGACTTTGCTCAGTTGGCTGCCCAAAAAATGTAGTCGGCCTGGTACTTCACCACTTCCTGCTTGCCTTTGTTGGCCGCCGTGCACTCAGTGCTCGGCGCCACACCTCCCTTGAGGGCTACGCGCTGGATGTAGCTCACGCCACTCATCGCGCCCTTGCCTTCGGCCGGGTTGGCCTTGACCAGTTGATACGGCAGGTTGCCCGCACCGGATGGCGCCACGGCCAACTGAGTGCCGGTGACTTTCGAACCGTCCTTGGCCTGCCAGGTGGCAGGTGGGCCGAAATAGGTGCCGACCTGCTTGCCACTGCGGTCATTCAATACTGCCTTGGGTCCGACAAAGGTCCACTCGGTCTGGCCGGCAGCGTTGGCCTTGTCGCGGCACTCGTAGGTGATTTCGCCGACGCCGGTGGTTTCCAGCGCCACCTTGTGGCCGTCCGGTACCTTGATGCTGTCCGGCAAGCCGGTCTGGGCGAATGCGGCAGGTGCAGCGGCCAGCAGGGTGGTGAGGCAGAACAGTGCTTTAGCGTTCATGGGTACTTCTCCATTTCAGTAAAACAGCGGGGTGACTGAAAGGACTACCCATGGCCGGCACGATTGGATGCAGCGATTAGAAAATAAATGTCAGAGCGCGCACACTGTGCCCCCGCTTTATCCGAGGAGAGATTGGCAATGACTGGTGTTCACACGTCTGCTCAACGAGGTTTCTCTACCCAGGCCGTGACCTACGCCCAAGGCCGGCCGGATTATCCCAGGCAACTCACGGGCTGGCTGGCGGAGACCTTGCGCGTCGATGCACAGTCCAACGTGATTGACCTGGGGGCCGGCACCGGCAAGTTCACGCGTTTGCTCAGCACCCTGGCGCCGACATTGACGGCCGTCGAACCCGTAGCGGCGATGGGCGCGCAATTGACCCGACTGCTGCCGGATGTGCGCCTGGTCAATGGCACCGCTGAGTCCATCCCGTTGCCGTCCGGCAGTGCCGATGCCGTGGTGTGCGCCCAGGCATTCCACTGGTTTTCCACCGAGGCGGCGCTGGCAGAAATCCACCGCGTGCTCAAGCCCGCCGGCCGCCTTGGCCTGGTGTGGAATGTGCGGGATGAATCGGTGGATTGGGTCGCCGCCATTACCGACATCATCACCCCTTACGAGGGTGATACCCCGCGTTTTCATACCGGGCGTTGGCGCGAGGCCTTCACTGGCGAGTATTTTTCCGAACCCGAATTGACCTGTTTTTCCTACAGCCATGTCGGCAGCCCTCAGGAGGTGATCATGGACCGCTTCCTCTCCGTGAGTTTTATCGCCGCGCTGGCTGATGGGCCCAAGGCAGCCGTCACTGCGCAGTTGCAGACGCTGATCGACACGCATCCGGCGTTGAAGGGGCGGGACACTGTGGCTTTTCCGTATCAGACCCAGGCCTACGTGTGTCATCGACTGAGTTAAAAGGCATAAAGTCAGATCATATTGATATAAGTCGTTATAAGAAAAATCGCTATCCTGCGGCCAGAAATTTATAAGGCCGCAGGTAGTTGTAATGGATGTGGGGAATGTTGGTTTTGTAATTGCTGGCCTGATCGTTGGTTTTATCGTGGGAATGACCGGTGTGGGCGGGGGCTCGTTGATGACCCCGATCCTGCTGTGGTTCGGCATCAACCCTGCCACGGCGGTGGGCACCGACCTGTTGTACGCCGCCATCACCAAGTCCGGTGGCGTGTTGGTGCACAGCAAGAACAAGAATATCGACTGGACCATTACGGGCTGGCTGACCTTGGGCAGCGTGCCTGCGGTGTTGCTGACGCTGTGGTTCCTGGCCAGCCTGCACACCGATCCCAGTGCGATGAATGCGGTGATCAAGCAGGCCCTCGGTGTGGTGTTGCTGCTGACGGCCCTGGCGATTCTGTTCAAGAAGAGCCTGTTGGCGTTTGCCCAGCGGCATGCGGGCGATGACTACCACATGCGCCCGCGCAATCTGAATGCGCTGACGGTGGTGACGGGGGCGATCCTCGGTACCATGGTGGCCCTGACGTCCATTGGCGCGGGGGCGCTGGGGACTGTGGCGTTGTTTATCCTGTATCCGTTCCTGGCCACGCGGCGGCTGGTGGGGACTGAGATTGCGCATGCGGTGCCGCTGACCCTGGTGGCGGGGTTGGGGCATGCCAGCATGGGGAACATGGACTGGCATTTGCTCGGGTTTTTGTTGATGGGGTCGTTGCCGGGGATCTACATTGGCAGTCATATGACTGGCAAGCTGCCAGATGGGGTGTTGCGGCCTTGTTTGGCGGTTATGCTCATGGCCATTGGCTATAAACTGGCTTTCTGATTGAGTACATATCCGTTGTTTAGGTAACGGCGGCTATTGGTTCCGCCCTTACGGCGGCTCACTTTTGAAGAGCGCAAAAGTAAGCAAAACGCTCTTGCCCCAACACTCGGCACCTCGCCTAGGCTCGGTGTGCCCTCACTCCGGCTTGAATCCGTGGGCCGCCGCGATGGGCCATCCTTGGCCCAGCGCGGCTAACCCGGCGTCCTGCCGGGTTACCCACGGATTCAAGCCTGCGTTCGGCCAGCGTGTTTGACGGGGCGCCCCAGATCAAGATCAAGAGCGACTCGCTGCGCATCGTAGATACGCTTTTTGTTCTGTGTAACCGCCTTACTGTGGTGAGCGGGCTTGCCCCGCGTCGGGCTGCGAAGCAGCCCTAAGACCAGTGAAGGCGCCGCGTTTATCCTGGTTTCCCGCGTCATCGTTAACGACCTTCGCGGGCAAGCCCGGCTCTTACAGGGGAGCGCGTACGCTTCAACGATCCGGTCGGCTATTCGGCCGCCGCGCTTTGTTTTTGACTTTGATCTTAGGCGCCCCCCAAATCACTGTCGAATTACGGGCACACCGAGCCTAGGCGAGGTGCCGAGTGTTGGGGCAAGAGCCCTTTGGTTACTTTGGGCTGGGCCGGCATTCCGGTTCTTTTCCAAAGTGACCCGCCGTAAGGGCGGAACCAAACTCCGCCATCACGCAAATAACGGATATACCCCCTATAAAAAACCTCAACCCACTACGCCCGGTCCATTCCCAATCTGCCAAACAAACGGCGGCTCAACCCCATTAACCACCCAATTCCCCACAATCCGCGCCTTGTAAATCACCGGATTATGCGACGACACCGTCCGCGCATTCCGCCAATGCCGATCCAGCGCCTTACCCTGGCGCACATCCGAAGCCCCCAATGCATTAAACAACTCACTGGTCGCACGCTGGATCAACTCCGACACCACCACCTGCGCCGTGGCCGACTCAATCTCGGCCGCCACGTTAGCTTCGCGCTCCACCGCGTCATCTCCCCCAAACCGCGCCACATACGCTCGTTGTGCCGGCAGCGTCGCTCTCAACGCGCTGGCCTCGGCGGCGTACACCAGGGCAGCCACTTCGCCCACCACTTGTTGAATCTGCGAATCCTGGCTGACATGGGCCGCATTGCCATGGCTGTAGATGCGCTTGCGGCTGCGCACTTGGTGCGCCACATCGCGCAATGCCGCGCGGCCGATACCGGCCAGGCTGGCGAGCAGCACCAACTGGTAGAACGCGGTCTGGTATTTGAAACGCGTGGCAAAGTCGATGACGTTGTCTGCTTCCACCACTGCATTGGTAAAGCGCGACGTGCCGCTGCCGGTGGTGCGCTGGCCAAAGCCATCCCAGTCGTCGCTGTGCTCCACGCCAGGCTGACGGGCGCGGGTGGCGGCGATCACGTCGGCGCCGGTGTCGCTGCGTTGGGCGTACACGTCGATCCAGTCGGCGAAGATGCTGCCGGTGCTGTAGAACTTTTCTCCGTTGAGCGTCCAGTGGTCGCCGTCGCGGCTGACCTGTGTGATCACATCGCCGATGGCCACGTTGCCGATTTCGGTCCAGGCGCAGCCGACGATATCGCCGTCCACGAAACGCTTGAACCACAGGTCGCGGCCGGCGCTGGGCGGTGCATTCAGGCGGTCTTCGGCAAAGGCAAAGTGCCCGCGCAGGGCTTGGGGCACGTTGGAGTCGGCTTCGGCCAGTTCAATCAGCAGTTCGAACAACTGCGGCAGGGAAGCGCCGCCGCCGCCGTACTCCACCGGTACACGCACAGCGCCAAAGCCGGCCTCTTTCAGCCACTGGATCGGTTCGTGGGGCAGGGTGCGGTTCTGTTCGCGCTCTACGGCGCCCTCGGCGATGCGCTGGAAAATCGGCCGGAAGCGTGCCGCCAGGCTCGGGTAGTCGACGCCGGTGGACAGCGGGTTGATGACGTGTTGTTCGGTCATGGGCGAGGTTCCTGGGCAGTGATCAATGCAGGGGAGATTGCACAGTTCATGCCGGGTGCCGGCGCCCGTATTTGCGGGGTAAAGCCTTCAGCCACTGTTGCCCTGGCAACAGCTGATCGACAAATCGCGTACTCGGCGACATCGGCGCCGGCACCCGCCATTCAACGCAGCGCGCCTGGCACGGGCGTTTCCCCGCCTGGCACGCTTGCTGCTCAAGCTTTCGGTACATCCCTTTTGTGCGAGGTACCGCTAGATGAGTCAGCAAGCCGTGAAATTTGCCTATTGGGTGCCCAACGTCAGCGGTGGGCTGGTGGTCAGCAAGATCGAGCAACGTACCCACTGGGGCATCGACTACAACCGCAAACTGGCGCAACTGGCCGAAGCCGCGGGCTTCGAGTACGGCCTCACCCAGATCCGCTTCACCGCCGGCTACGGCGCCGAAAACCAGCATGAGTCCGTGGCGTTCAGCCATGCGCTGCTGGCGGCGACCACCACCCTCAAGGTGATCGCTGCGATCCTGCCAGGCCCGTGGCAACCGGCGCTGGCGGCCAAGCAATTGGCAACCATCGACCAGCTCACCAACGGCCGTATCGCGGTAAATATCGTCAGCGGCTGGTTCAAGGGCGAGTTCCAGGCTATCGGCGAACACTGGCTGGAGCACGACGAGCGCTATCGCCGCTCCGAAGAGTTCATCCGCGCCCTCAAAGGCATCTGGACCCAGGACGACTTCACCTTCAAGGGCGATTTCTACCGTTTCAACCAATACACCCTCAAGCCCAAGCCACTCGGCCAGCCGGAAGTGTTCCAGGGGGGCAGCTCGCGGGCAGCGCGGGACATGGCCGCGCGGGTCTCGGACTGGTACTTCACCAACGGCAACACCCCGGAAGGCATCAAGGCCCAGGTCGATGATATTCGCGCCAAGGCGGCCGCGAATAACCATTCGGTCAAGGTCGGCGTCAACGCTTTCGTGATCGCCCGCGACACCGAGGAAGAAGCCCGCGCCGTGTTGGCAGAAATCATCGACAAGGCTGATCCGGAGGCGGTGAATGCCTTCGGCGATGCAGCCAGGCAGGCCGGCAAGGCTTCGCCGGAAGGCGAGGGCAACTGGGCCAAGTCCAGTTTCGAAGACCTGGTGCAGTACAACGATGGCTTCAAGACCAACCTGATCGGCACGCCGCAGCAGATCGCCGAGCGCATCGTCGCGCTGAAGGCGGTAGGGGTGGACCTGGTGCTCGCCGGCTTCCTGCACTTCCAGGAAGAAGTCGAATACTTCGGCAAACGCGTGTTGCCGCTGGTGCGCGAACTGGAAGCCAAGGCCGCGATCAAGCAGGTGGCTTGAAGACCACCACCGCCGCGCGCAGTTTGTTGTTGCCGAACCGGCACATGCGCTCGAACTCCCCATGGCTGACCGGCAAATGCTGGCAGTCCAGGGGCTGGCGGTGCTGGCTGTGGTCGACGTCCGGGTCGTGCAGGTAGACGAAGTCGTCGTCGCAGTCGGTGACCATCACCCAGTGCGGTGATTTGGAGCGGGTGAGGCGGTAGCTGCTGATCAATACCAACGGCTGGCCGCCCTCGCGCAAGACCTGGGGCAAATCCAGTGCACCGCCGAACACTTGCTCGACGTCACTGCCGGCCAATTCCTCTTCGAAGGCCTCATGCACCAGGCGCATGACATCCTTTTTATGCGCATCACGCACCCCATCCAGAAACAGCGGCCCGCTCACATTCACCTGCATGCGCACCGCAAAACCCCGGCGCCAGGCCGCCAGGGCCAACCCTTGGGGGCTGCAGCCGCCATGGCCGGCGGTCATGAACACGGTGGTCGCTTCGCGCCAGATCTGCAGCTCTTCACGCCGTTGCGCCATGCGCGCAGGTACCAGCGCGCCCATGGCCATCAGCAGGCAGGCGGCGCCACAGGTGAAGTCGGTGGTCTGCTGGTAATAGGGCACGCTTTGCGGGCGCGCATCCTGGTGCTGGACGATGCGTTTCTCCAGGCGCAAGGCGGCGGTGTGGTCTTCGTAGTAATCGTTGAGCAGCGCGAAACGTCGGTAGCCATTGCGCTCATACAGGGCGAGGGCGCCGGGGTTGTCGGTGCGCACTTCCAGGCGCAGGTAGGCGCAGTCGTGTTCCACGGCGATGGACTCGATGCGTGCGAGCAGCTGTTTGCCCAGCCCCAGGCCGCGCGCGTGCTCGGCAATGGCGATGGAGTACAGGCGCGCCAACGAGGTGCCCCGGTGGAACAGCACCAGCGCATAGCCGAGGAGCTGCCCGTCATTGTCCGCCACCAGCAACTGGCCGTGGGCGCGGCTGACCATCCACTGGAAACTGCGCAATGACAGTCGGTCAGTGGTGAAACAGTGCTGTTCCAGTGCCACTAATTCAGGCACATCGCAGGGGGTTGCAACGCGAAAGCAAAGAGCCATATGACCGCCGTAAAAGTTGCGTAACGAAACGGGACTTCTCTAAAAGATCGTGCTTAATAGAAAAGGTCGAGTTCTCTAAAGCGGATCAAATATTATGTCGGCGGTACAAGGTCATTGGCGTGAAGTATCCGAGCAAACTGTCGCGGCGACAATAACTGATAAAGGTTATTTTTCCGCCCCCCTCAGAGGAACCCGTCAAGTAGTGATCATTGTCGAGCGTAAGGAAGATTGGGCCTCCTACTTCCCCAGCGAAGACATCGTCACCGCCCAGGAATACCTGGAGCAGACCCGGGAAAACGAGACCGGCAAGCGCGTGCAGGTGATCAACCTGTGCCGCAGCTACAAGTACCTGGGGCATGGCTACTACTGCTCGCTGCTCGCCGAGGCCCGTGGGCACAAGGTGATTCCATCGGTGCGCACCATCAGCGAACTGACCAGGAAGTCGTTGTACGGCCTGGCGCTGGACGACTTGGACAAGACCCTGGATAAAGCCCTGAGTCATCATCTTTACAGCAATACCGAAGGCTTTACCCTGACACTTTACTTTGGCCGGACCAATATAGAACCGTTGCAGGATTTGGCCCGTCAGTTGTTTGAAACCTTTCCGTGCCCGATTCTGTTAGTTGATTTCAAAAAGAATAACGGCTGGCACATCGAAGGGGTCAAGTCTGGTGTGTTGCACAAGTTGCGCGATGATCAGGAAGATCAATTCGCTCACGCCCTCGACAACTTCAGCCGCAAGATCTGGCGCCAACCGCGCTCACGTCGCCTGGCCCGTTATGACCTGGCCATCCTGCACGATCCCCAGGAGCAATTGCCGCCGTCGAATGCCAAGGCGCTGGATAATTTCATTCGCGTGGGCAAGGGCCTGGGCATCGATGTGGAGTTGATCGAGCGCAAGGACTACTCGCGCCTGGCCGAATACGACGCCTTGCTGATCCGCGAAACCACCAGCGTCGACAACCACACCTATCGCTTCGCCAAGAAAGCCGAAAGCGAAGGCCTGGTGGTAATGGACGACCCGGCGTCGATCCTGCGCTGTACCAACAAGGTCTACCTCACCGACCTGCTCAACAGCCATCAACTGGGCATGCCCGCCACCGAGATCCTGTACAAGGAACGACCGGAAGACTTCGAGCGGGTCGGCGAGCGCCTGGGCTTTCCGCTGGTGCTGAAGATCCCCGACGGCTGTTTCTCGCGAGGCGTGATCAAGGTCGAAAGCCAGGAGGCGTTGCTTAAAGCCACCGCCGAGCTGTTCGAACATTCGGTGCTGCTGCTGGCGCAGGAGTTTTTCTACACCGAGTATGACTGGCGCATCGGCGTACTCAACCGCAAGCCGATCTTTGCCTGCCAGTACTTCATGTCCAAGGGGCATTGGCAGATCTACAACCACAAGGCCATCGGCCAGGACATCAACGGCGAGTGCCGCACCCTGGCGGTCCACGAAGCGCCCAAGGCGGTGGTGGAACTGGCTGTGAAGACCGCCAACTTGATCGGTGATGGCCTCTACGGCGTCGACCTCAAGCAGTCCGGCGACAAGGTGGTGGTGATCGAGGTCAACGACAATCCCAACCTGGATGCGGGCATCGAGGACGCCTACTTGCAGGACGACCTCTACGGCCTGGTGCTGGAGGAATTTGTGCGGCGCCTGGAGTTGAAGCGTCAGGGCCAGGTCTGGTGAGCCGGCGATGATCCAGCGCTTCGAACTGGCCGATGGCAAGCTGCACGTCGGGGAACATGACGATGCCCCGATCCTGTTGTTCAACAACCCTGACCTGGCCGAACGCGCGTGGCTGCGTGACCACCACAAGCTGGACGAACACGCCCTGGCTTCGGCGCTGGACCCTGACGAAGTCTCGCGTATCGAGTTTCACCCCGACAATCTGTTCCTGATCTGGAAACGTCCGGAGAACTACTCCGGCGGCGGCAACCTGGTGTTCGAGGTGTCGTCCTGCGGCCTGCTGTTTTCACCGAGCCGCCTGCTGGTGATCGCCACCGACGAAACCCCGCTGACCGGCCTGGGCCAGCGCCGCCCGCTGCACACGCCGCTGGACGTGCTGCTCGACCTGCTGCTCAACAACATCCACCACTACCTGGGCCATCTCAAGGTGATCAAGTTGGTCGCACGGGAGTTGCAGCAGCAGTTCAACGCGTCCATGAGCAACCATCACCTGATGCAGATGTTCAGCCTCAGCGAAAGCCTGATCTATTACATCAACGCGTTGCACAGCAACGGCGCGGTGCTGTCGCGGTTGCGCAACCATGCCGAGAAGGAGCATTTCAGCGCAGAGACGCTTGGCCTGATCGACGACCTGATCATCGAGAACCACCAGTGCTACAAGCAGGCCGAGATCTATTCCAACGTGTTTTCCGGGTTGATCGATGCACGCGGCAACCTGATGAACAACAGCATGAACAACCTGCTGCGCAAGCTGACGCTGATCAACGTGGTGTTCCTGCCGTTGAACCTGATTGCGAGCATTGGTGGCATGTCGGAGTTCAGCATGATGACGGCGGGGACGCCGTGGTGGGTATCGTATCCCTTGTTCCTGCTGGCGATGGGGCTTGGGGCGGGGTTGATGGTGTTGGGGCTGAAGCGGATAGCGGGCGGCGCCAATGTGGTGTGAACGTTGGTCCTTGTAGGAGCCGGCTTGCCGGCGATGCAGGCAACGCGGTGTTTCAGGCGATGCCATCGCCGGCAAGTCGGTTCCTAAAGGGGTTGTGTCGTTCAGGCGCCGGGTTGCAAGGTCAAGACCTCAAACCCATCCGCCGTCACCGCCACCGTATGCTCCCACTGCGCCGACAGACTGTTGTCCTTGGTCACCACCGTCCACCCATCCTTGAGGCTGCGCACTTTCGAGCTGCCCTGGTTGAGCATCGGCTCCACGGTAAACACCATGCCTTCACGCAGTTCCAGCCCGGTGCCGGGGCGTCCGAAGTGCAGGACCTGCGGTTCTTCATGCATCTGCCGGCCGATGCCGTGGCCGCAATACTCGCGCACCACGCTGTAGCCGTTGGCCTGTGCATGGCTCTGGATCGCATGGCCAATATCGCCCAGGCGCGCGCCGGGCTTGACCTGGCGGATGCCAGCCCACATCGCTTCGAAGGTCATCTGTACCAAACGCCGGGCCTTGGGCGCGACGGTACCGATCATGTACATCTTGCTGGAGTCGGCGATAAAGCCGCCTTTTTCCAGCGTAATGTCGATGTTGATGATGTCGCCGTCCTTGAGGATTTCCTTGGCGCTGGGCATGCCATGGCACACCACCTCGTTGATCGAGGTATTGATGGAGAAGGGGTAGTCGTACTGGCCCAGGCTGGCGGGGCGGGCCTTGAGGTCATTGCGGATGAAGGCTTCCACGGCAGCGTCCAGCTCCAGGGTGGAGCGGCCGGCGGCGACAAAACCGTCGAGCATGGTGAAGACCTGGGCGAGCAGGCGCCCGGATTCACGCATCACGGCCAGTTGAGCGGCAGTCTTGATCATCAACTGCGTCCCCGGATCAGGTCGGGCTTGTCCAGCAGCAGTTTGTTGATCAGCTCGTTGTAGGGCAGGTTGGGATTGAGTTCGGCGAGCAGGCCGATCTTGATCCAGAACTCGGCCTGGGCGTTGATGGAGCGGTCCATCGCGGCGCTGGCCAGGCGCAATTGTTCGTGCAGTTGGTCGGTGATCTTGACGATGCCCATGGTGTTCACTGTGCAGTAGGAATATACAAAGCGTATACGTTACGTATATCTCGCGTAAACCCCCAGCCGCCAAATGGCGCCTGGCCATTGACTTGCCCGCAGGCCGCCGGTTAGTTTCGTCACATGACATTTCAAGCCTTTCGCAGCCAGCCAAGCATTATTACCGCCATTCCTCATTTGGCGGGATAGCGCACGGCTGTACCCAAACCCGCCCTAGAGGCGGGTTTTGTCTTTCCGTCTCCAGGGTCTCTGACAAAAAGCCAGGAGACACCCATGAGTACCTGCACCGCGCCTCATACTGCCGACCCGGGACTGCTCGAACATTACGTGAAGAAGATTCTCGCCGCCCCGGTCTACGACCTGGCGGTGCGCACGCCCTTGCAGGCGGCCCCGGCCTTGTCGGCATTGCTGGGCAACCAGGTGTTGCTCAAGCGCGAAGACCTGCAGCCGACGTTCTCCTTCAAGATCCGCGGCGCCTACAACAAGCTGGTGCAGCTCACGCCTGAGCAGAAAGCCCGTGGCGTGGTCACCGCGTCGGCGGGTAACCATGCCCAGGGTGTGGCCCTGGCGGCGCGGGAGCTGGGGATCAAGGCGCGCATCGTGATGCCCGACAGCACGCCGGAACTCAAGGTGCTGGGCGTACGTTCACGCGGCGCAGAAGCCGTACTGCACGGCGCGAGCTTTCCCTTCGCCCTGGCCTACGCGCTGCAGTTGGCCGAGTCATCCGGGTGCACCTTCGTGTCGCCCTTCGACGACCCGGAGGTGATCGCCGGCCAAGGCACCGTGGCCATGGAGATCCTGCGTCAACAACAGGGTGCGTTGGACGCGATTTTCGTGCCCGTGGGCGGTGGTGGCCTGATCGCCGGCATCGCCGCCTACGTCAAATACCTGCGGCCCGAGGTGCGCATCATCGGCGTCGAACCCGAAGGCTCCAGTTGCCTGCTGGCGGCGCTGCGTGCCGGTGAACGCGTGGTGCTGCCCAGCGTTGACGGATTTGCCGATGGCACAGCGGTGGCGCAGGTGGGCGCCTACGGGTTCGAGATCTGCCGGGACTGGGTGGATGAAGTCATCACCGTCAGCAATGACGCGTTGTGCAGCGCGATCAAGCTGATCTACGACGACACACGCTCCATCACCGAGCCTTCCGGGGCGTTGGCGGTGGCGGGCATTCGGCAATACGTTGCCACTCGCAACCTGCGCGGGCAGACGCTGGTGGCGATCAATTCCGGGGCGAACATCAACTTCGATAGTTTGCGATATGTTGCCGAAAGGGTTGCTGCGCAAGGCGTCGTATGACCTGAAGTCCAGGGTTAAACGTTTAATCGCAGCGGTTCGACGACGATCCCATGGACGCTGTTTAACCTATATATCCAAGCGCAGTGCTTATGAGGAAAGGTTACAACGAGCACTGATTTTGCCGAGTAGGCTTGGGTGTTACAAACGTCTTCCAGGGTCGGCAAGACGTGGCGGGCAAGCGTCCGCCAGAGTCATCACAATCTGTTGGCAGTCTCAGAAAAGGAGAGGTTGACCATGCTTTCGGAATTAGAACTTCGCAGCATTATTGAAGGAAGTTTCCTGCCCAAACGGTGCGAATGCACCAAAGCCGAAGATGCTTCGCTGACGATCAAGGTCTACGACGACCGTGACCGCGACCGGGTGGATTTGGAAGTCAAAGGTATCAACGCGGACAAACTCGACAGCAGTCGAGCCATTTGCAACCTGATCACCGGGTTGCGCGAAGACCTCAAGCACACCCATGCACCCGCCCTGCAACGAGCGGGAGGGCGCGTATATTAGTGGGCGCGTTCAATTCTGGAAGTCGCAGGCTTCGGACATTTTCCGATAGCTCACGTCTTCCACTTTGCCCGCCTTGTCCAGAAACTTGATGTCCGCCTTGATGACTTTGCATTCGTCGGTCTGGGTTTCGTTCATGGCCAGGACCTTGTCGATGTTCATCGGCAGGCCATAGTGGTAAGGCACGGGTTTGACAGCGGCTGTTTGATCGTCGGCCTGTGCCAGGCCAGACGCAGCCGCCAGTGCAAGGGTGGCACCGAGCATCAATGTGCGCAGTTTCATGGTGGTTCTCCGCAAAAAGTGAGTACAACTTCACTCTCGGCTTGCGGGATTAACCATCGATTAATTTTTTCCTGGCTGACAAAACCTTCATCCAAGCTGCTGGCGATACGGCAAGTCCGGTCCGGTCTTGCCGCAGGTCAATGCGGCGGCGCGAATGGCGAAGCCCAGCATGGCGTCGATCTGCGCACGCGTGAGCTGTTGCAGGCCTTCGACTGAATCCAGTCGCTGCTCGGTCAGCCAGGCAATCAACGCGGCCTGGAAGGTATCGCCGGCCCCCACCGTATCGGCCATCACCACCTTGACCGCCGGCGCAGACCAGTGGCCATGCTGGCGGCTGAACACACTGGCACCGTCGCCGCCACGGGTCAGGAAGACCAGTTGGCAACGGTGTCGCAGCCAGCCCTGCAGTACGCTTTCCGGGGACTGATCGGGGTAGAGCAGGTGCAGGTCCTCGTCGCTGACCTTGATCAGGTCGGCATGCTTGACCAGCTCCGCCACGCGGTCGCGCCACAGCTGGATATCCGGCTGTGGGTTGAGGCGCACGTTGGGGTCGAGGCTGATCAGGCGTTTGCCGCTTTCGCGCTTGACCAGGCTCAGCAGGGTGTCGCCGATCGGCTGCACCACCAGGGAAAACGAGCCGATATGCAGGCCGCGAATGTCAGCCCCCAGCGCGGGCAGGTGGGCGACTTCCAGCAGGCGGTCGGCGCAGCCTTCGCCGCGAAAGTTGTACTGCGGTGAGCCATCGGCACCCACGGCGACCATCGCCAGGGTGGTCGGCGCAGCGAATTCCACCAGGAACTGCTCGCTCACCCCTTCATCCTTGAGCACCTGCAACAAGCGGCGACCGAGGAAGTCGGTGGACAGCCCACCGAACAACCCGGCCTCGATGCCCAGGCGACGCAACCCCACCGCGACGTTGAACGGCGAACCGCCGGCAATCGCCTTGTAGTTGACCTTGGAAGCCTGCCCGCTGGCATCTTCCTCGCTGAAAAAATCAAACAGCGCTTCACCACACACCAGATACATAGTCGTTCGCTCTTAAAGGGTTGCCACGTGCTGTTGATAGCGCTCGTAAGCCTGTTGATAGGCGCTGACGCTGGCCGCCACCGGCAGCGTACGGCTGGCCAGGTCGACGCTCACGCATTTGTCGCACAGGCTGGCCAGGGGTTCGCTGGACTGGCTCCAGGCCGCCTGGATCGCCGCGCCCAGGGCCGCGGCTTCGCTTTGTTCGGTGCAGATCACTTCGGTGTTCATGATATCGGCAACCATCTGCCGCCAGACCGGGCTTTTCGAACCGCCGCCGATCAGGCGGATGCTCTGGCTCTGCAGGCCGGTCTGGCGTAGCAGGTCGAGGCCGTAGCGCAGGCCGAAGGTGGTGCCCTCGACCACCGCGCGACACAGGTTGGCGCGGGTCAGGTTGGTCATGGTCAGGCCGTGCAGGCTGCCGGTGGCGTGGGGCAGGGCGGGCACGCGCTCGCCGTTGAGGAACGGCAGCATGCTCACGCCGTCGGCCCCGATAGAGGCCTGTTCGACCAGGGCGTTGAATGCGGCCAGGTCGAGGTCGAACAGCTCACGGATCACGCCGGTGGCGTTGGTCAGGTTCATGGTGCAGATCAATGGCAGCCAGCCGCCGCTGGACGAGCAGAAGGTTGCGACCGAGGCCTGCGGGCTGACGTTAGGCTGGTCGGCAAACGCATACACGGTGCCCGACGAGCCCAGGCTCATGGTGATCACGCCGGGTGCAATGTTGCCGGTGCCGATAGCGCCCATCATGTTGTCGCCGCCGCCGCTGGAGACGATGGCATTGGGGTTGATACCCAGGCGTTCGGCGATGGCGGGCAGGATCGTGCCGACTGCCTGATCGGCCTCGATCAATGGCGGCAAGGCCCGTTCCAGGCAACCGCTGGGGTCGATGTGCTCGAGCAGTGCCACATCCCACTCACGGCTGCGCACGTTGAAGTAGCCAGTGCCGGACGCATCGCCATACTCGGCGACGGCGCGACCGGTGAGCCAGTAGTTCAGGTAGTCGTGGGGCAGCAGGATATGCGCGATGCGCGCGAAGATGTCCGGGTGCTGCTCGCGGGTCCAGAGT
This sequence comes from Pseudomonas sp. CHM02, assembly GCF_000612585.1. GTDB lineage: Bacteria > Pseudomonadota > Gammaproteobacteria > Pseudomonadales > Pseudomonadaceae > Aquipseudomonas. The sequence continues at coordinate 110,377 of NZ_JFCA01000009.1, read as the reverse complement.
AATTTGGACACGGTGTAGCCGGGCGCAATGGCGACGCCCAGGCGCTCCAGCGAGCCATTCTCGCCGCCCAGGTACGCCAGCAGGCGGTCGTTCTCCGGCGCGGTTTCGGTGTCGCACCACAGCTTGGCCGGGCGCAGCACCTGGCCCTGGTCATCGAGCAACACCAGGCCGTGCTGTTGGCCGGACACACCGATGCCAAGGATGTCCTGGCCATCCACGCCGGCTTGTTGCAGGGCGCGGTGGGTGGCTTCGGTAAAGGCATCCAGCCATTCCTGGGTATGCTGTTCGCGGCGGCCGTTGGCGCCGCTGATCAGGGTGTGCGCGGCAGAGCCAAGGCCGAGAACCTTGCCGCTGGACGCGTCAAGGACGATGGCCTTGGTGCCTTGGGTGCCGCAGTCGATGCCGAGAAACAGGTTTTGCTGGGTCATGAGGGTTTGCTCAGCATTATTGTTGGATTGAAATGCGGTCATTGTGGGAGCTGGCTTGCCTGCGATGGCAGTCTGTCAGTCACCTCATGGCTGCCTGATCGACCGCTATCGCAGGCAAGCCAGCTCCCACATGGTCAAGCTGGTTTCTTCAGGATATCTTGCAGGGTTTTTGTGACGCCCTTGTCGCGCAGACTCACATAGCACCGCTCGAACGCTGCCACAAACTCAGGCGAGTTGGGAATAGCCGTCCCAAAAATCTCTTCCACTCCCAGCAGGCGTTGGCTGATCAATGCCTCATCACTCACCAGCCCCTGGCAAAACTCCGCACGCGGGTCGGGGATCTTGTAGCTCACGCCATTTTCGTCCACACCCTTGAGGTACAGCGCCCAGGCCGCCACGACCAGCGCCGCGCGCTCAGTCTCGCGCCCATCGGCAGTCAGGCGATTGATGGTGGGCACGGTGAACTTGGGAAACTTCGACGAGCCATCCGAGCACACCCGCTCCAGCTGGTCGGCAATCGCCTGGTTGGAGAAGCGGTCCACCAGCGTCTGCTTGTACTCGGTCAGGTCGATGCCCGGCACGGGGGCCAGGTTCGGCGTGACGTCCAGGTCCATGTAGGCGCGCATGTAGGCCACGAACACCGGGTCATTCATGGTCTCGTGCACAAACCGATAACCCTTGAGAAACCCCAGGTAGGTCAGCGCCAGGTGGCTGCCATTGAGCAGGCCGATCTTCATTTCTTCATAAGGCGTGACGTCATCGGTGAACTGCACGCCGACCTTTTCCCAGGCCGGGCGACCGTTGACGAATTTGTCTTCCAGCACCCACTGCACAAACGGTTCGCAGACCACCGGCCAGGCGTCGTCGATGCCGTGATCGTCGTGCAGTTGCAGGCGGTGGGCGGTGCTGGTCATGGGTGTGATGCGGTCGACCATGGCATTCGGGAAGCTCACGCTGGCCTTGATCCAGTCATGCAGCTCGGCATTGTGCAGGGCGGCGAAGGCGAGCAGGGCCTTGCGCGTCACGGCGCCGTTGTGCGGCAGGTTATCGCAGGACATCACGGTAAATGCGGGCGTGCCAGCAGCGCGGCGCTTGGTCAGCGCGGCGCAGATAAAGCCGAACACGGTTTTCGGTGCGCTTGGGTGTGCCAGGTCGTGCTGGATCTGCGGCAGGTGGGCCATGAACTCGCCGTTGCTGTCGTCGATGCAGTAGCCGCCTTCGGTGATGGTCAGCGAGACGATACGAATCGCCGGGCTGGCCAATTTGTCGATCAGCGCCTGGGCGCCGTCTTCGGCCAGCAACATGTCACTGATCGAGCCGATCACGCGCACTTCGGTGTCGTCGGTGTCGCCCAGCTCATACAGGGTGAACAGGTAGTCTTGGCCGGCCAGGTCGTCGCGGGCCTTGCGGTCCTCCGCCCGCAGGCCGACGCCGCAGATGCTCCAGTCCAGGCCTTCGCCGGTATTCATCAAGGCATCGGTGTAATACGCCTGGTGCGCGCGATGGAAACCGCCGACGCCGATATGGGCGATGCCCTGCGTGGTGCTGGCAATGGCGTAGGCCGGCAGTTTCACTTCCGGTGCCAACTGGGTGAGGTTCTGTTTATTCAGTTTCATCACAACTCTCGCGAAATCAGGCGGCGGCGCGCAGTGGGCGGGCCACGGCTACACCGTCGGTGTCGAACAGATGGCAGTGCGCCGGGTCCAGGTGCAGGTGCAGCGTCTCGCCGTACTGGCTGGCCATGTCGCCGCGGATCCGCATGGTCAACGGCTCGCCGTTGGCGGTCACGACGTGGCAGAAGGTGTCGCTGCCCAAGCGCTCGCCGACGTCGGCGGTGACGGTCAGGGTGGTCTGGCCGGGGGCGGCGATTTCCAGGTGTTCCGGGCGAATGCCAAGCGTGACCGCGCTGCCGACGCTCAGGGTGGCGCCGCTCAAGGGCAGGCTGATGGTGGTGCCGGCGTCCAGTTGCACTTCGCAGCCCTGGCTCTCGACACGGGTGACCTTGCCCTTGAGGAAGCCCATCTTCGGCGTACCCAGGAAGCCCGCCACAAACAGGTTGGCCGGCTGGTGATACAGCTCCAGCGGCGAGCCGACCTGTTCGATACGGCCGCTGTTGAGCACCACGACTTTGTCGGCCAGGGTCATGGCTTCGACCTGGTCGTGGGTCACGTAGATCATGGTGGCTTGCAGCTCTTTATGCAGGCGCGCCAGTTCCAGGCGCATCTGCACGCGCAGGGCGGCGTCGAGGTTGGACAGCGGTTCGTCGAACAGGAAGATCTTCGGGTTGCGCACAATCGCACGGCCGATGGCCACACGCTGGCGCTGGCCACCGGACAGCTGCTTGGGCTTGCGCTCCAGCAACGGGCCCAGCTCGAGGATGCGCGCCGCTTCGCTGACCTTGCTTTCTACCAGCTTCTTGTCGACACCGGCGAGGTCCAGGGCAAACGACATGTTCTTGCGCACGCTCATGTGCGGGTACAGCGCGTAGGTCTGGAACACCATCGCCAGGTCACGCTTGGCCGGAGTCACTTCGGTGATGTCGCGGCCGTCGAGTTCGATGGTGCCCTCGGTGACCTCTTCCAGGCCGGCGATCAGGCGCAGCAGGGTGGATTTACCGCAGCCCGACGGGCCGACGAACACCACGAATTCCTTGTCATTCACTTCCAGGTCGATGCCTTTGATGATCGAGAAGCCTTCGAAGCCTTTTTGCAGATTCTTGATTTTCAGGTTGGCCATGGGATGGGCCTCCGCGTTGAATTTTTTATTAAAAGGCCGTTATTTCACGGCGCCGAAGGACAAACCGCGCACCAGCTGTTTCTGGCTGATCCAGCCAAAGATCAGGATCGGCGCGCAGGCCAGGGTCGACACGGCAGACAATTTGGCCCAGAACAACCCTTCGGGGCTGGAATAGGAGGCGATCAACGCGGTCAACGGCGCAGCGGCGGACGAGGTCAGGTTCAGCGACCAGAACGCCTCGTTCCAGCACAGGATCAGCGACAGCAACACCGTGGAGGCCAGGCCGCCCTTGGCAATCGGCAGCAGCACCCGGACCATCTCCTGCCACAGAGTGGCGCCATCCAGGCGGGCGGCTTCGAGGATGTCCTTGGGGATGTCCTTGAAGTAGGTGTAAACCATCCAGACCACAATCGGCAGGTTGATCAGGGTGTAGATGATGATCAGCGCGATGCGCGTATCCAGCAGGCCAAAGCTCTTGGCCAGCAGGTAGATCGGCATCAGCACGCCCACCGGTGGCAGCATCTTGGTGGACAGCATCCACAGCAGTGTGCCCTTGGTGCGCTGGGTTTCGTAGAACGCCATGGAGTAGGCGGCTGGCACCGAGATCAGCAGGCACAGGGCGGTGGCGCTGAACGAAATCAGCACCGAGTTCCACGCATAACTGAAGTAGTTGCTGCGTTCGTTGATGTGCAGGTAGTTCTCCAGCGTCGGCGTGAAGATGAACTGCGGCGGCGTGGCGAACGCGTCGATTTCGGTCTTGAAGCTGGTCAGCACCATCCAGAAGATCGGGAAGAAAATCAGGATCGCGATGGCCCAGGCCAATGTGCCGAGCAACAGGCTTTGCAGGCGGCGGGATTGTTGAAGCGTCATGGCGCGGCCCTCAAGGCTTGTCAGTCAGGTTTTTGCCGATCATCCGCACCAGGATGATCGCCGCGATATTGGCGATGACCACGGCAATCAAGCCGCCGGCCGAGGCCATCCCCACGTCGAACTGCACCAGCGCCTGGTTGTAGATCAGGTAGGCGAGGTTGGTCGAGGCGTAGCCCGGGCCACCGTTGGTGGTGGTGAAGATTTCGGCGAACACCGAGAGCAGGAAGATCGTCTCGATCATCACCACCACGGCAATCGGACGGGCCAGGTGGGGCAGGGTCAAGTGCCAGAAGATCGCGATGGCACCGGCACCGTCCAGGCGTGCGGCTTCCTTTTGTTCCTGGTCGAGGGACTGCATGGCGGTCATCAACAGCAGGATCGCAAACGGCAGCCATTGCCAGGACACAATGATGATGATCGACAGCAACGGGTAGTGCGCCAGCCAGTCCACCGGCTCGGCGCCGAACAGCTTCCACACGGCGGCGAGGATCCCCGAGACCGGATGGAAAATCAGGTTCTTCCAGATCAGTGCCCCGACGGTGGGCATGATGAAGAACGGCGAGATCAACAACACCCGCACCACGCCGCGACCGAAGAACTCACTGGCTTCGAGCAGGGCGCTGATCAACACACCGAAGACCACGCTGATCAGCAGCACGCTGCCCACCAGCAACAGAGTATTGGTGGCGCCGGGCAGGAAGCCCGAGTCGGTGACGAAATACGTGAAGTTCTCCAGCCCCACGAATTGGTTTTCACCCGGGTAGAGCAGGTTGTAGCGGATCAGCGAGAAGTACAGGGTCATGCCCAGCGGCACGATCATCCACAGCAGCAGCAAGGCCACCGAGGGGCTGACGAGGAACCAGCCGGGGTTGGCCAGGCGGTTTTTGGCGGGTGTATTCATGGTGATCAGAACCAGTCAGATGCATACAGAATCTGCGTCGGAGCGCGACCTCTGTAGGAGCCGGCTTGCCGGCGATGGCATCACTTCGGTGCAACTGCTGGACCGAGTTGTCTGCATCGCTGGCAAGCCAGCTCCTACAAAAGCCGGGTTCCCACATTTATCGCGGTAAGGCTGGGTTACTTGGGATAACCCGCCCGCTTCATTTCACGCTCGGTGGTGGTCTGTGCGGCGGTCAATGCAGCATCCACCGTCTGCTGGCCGGTCAGCGCGCCCGAGAAGAACTTGCCGACCTGGGTACCAATGGCCTGGAATTCAGGAATGGTCACCAACTGGATGCCGATATACGGCACCGGCTTGAGCGTCGGTTTGGTCGGGTCCGCGACTTTCAGCGATTCGAGGGTCACTTTGGCGAACGGTGCCGCCTTCATGTAGTCGTCGCTGTAAGTGGATTTGCGCGTGCCTGGCGGTACGTTGGCAATGCCGTCGGTCTTGGCCACCAGCTCGCCATATTCCTTGGAGGTTGCCCAACTGGTGAACACCTTGGCGGCATCCTTGGCCTTGGAGCTGGTTGGAATGGCCAGGCTCCAGGAGTACAGCCACGACGTCCCTTTGTCGGTCTTCTCGTGGGGGGCAAAGGTAAAGCCGACATGGTCAGCCACTTTGCTCTGGGTCTTGTCGGTGACGAACGAGCCGGCGACGCTGGCATCTACCCAGATAGCGCACTTGCCGCTGTTGAACAGCGCCAGGTTTTCGTTGAAACCGTTGCTGGAGGCGCCCGGTGGGCCGGACTTCTTCATGTTGTCGACGTAGAAGTTCAGCGCGTCCTTCCATTCGGGGCCGTTGAATTCAGGTTGCCACTTCTCGTCGAACCAACGCGCACCGTAGCCGTTGGCCAGGGTGGTGATCAGCGCCATGTTCTCGCCCCAACCGGCTTTGCCGCGCAGGCACAGGCCGTACTGCTCTTTGGTCTTGTCGGTGAGTTTGGCCGCGAATTCGCCGATCTGGCTCCAGGTCGGATGCTCGGGCATGGTCAGCCCGGCGTCCTTGAACAGGTCGGTGCGGTAATAGGTGATCGAGCTTTCGGCGTAGAACGGCAGGGCGTACAGCGAACCCTTGACGGACAAACCGTCACGCACGGAAGGGAATACATCGTCGAGGTCGTAGGACGCCGGCAGGTCCTTCATCGGCTCCAGCCAGCCCTTGGCACCCCACAGTGCAGCTTCGTACATGCCGATGGTCAACACATCGAACTGCCCGCCCTGGGTGGCGATGTCGGTGGTGAGGCGCTGGCGCAGCACGTTTTCTTCGAGTACCACCCAGTTCAGCTTGATTTCCGGATGCTCGGTCTCGAAGGTTTTCGAGAGCTTTTGCATGCGGATCATGTCGCTGTTGTTGACGGTGGCAATGGTCAGGGTCTGCGCGCCAAAGCTGACGGCGCTGAGGGTCATGCAGGTGGTCATGCAGGTAGAGACAAGCAGTGCTTTTGCTGTGAACTTCATCGCGCACTCCATTTCCGCGCCCGGGGGGCTACAGAAGGACAGTTATTGTTGTTGTGTCTTCCCACAGGTGGTCAGGAAGAGTGTGCGTTGATTACAGCCTTCAAATAGGGTTATGACAAATCCTTGGGCGCACTTGGACTGATACTTTTTTGCACTCGTGTTGCAGATGGCTGAAACGATTCGCCCGATGTGCCCCCTGTAGGCGCCGGCAAGCCGGCTCCTACCGTTCAAGCCAGGTTCTGCTCGGTAAGCCGCTGCACCGCCAGGCGCCGGTAGTGGGAAGGCGTCATGCCTTTAAGCTGCTGGAAGCGCCGATTGAAGTTGGAAATATTGTTGAACCCCGACTCAAAGCACACATCCGTCACGGCCTTGTCGCCATCGGCCAGCAGTTCGCAGGATTTGCTGATGCGCAGGCGATTGACGAATTCGATAAACGTCCGCCCGGTGGCCTGCTTGAACACGCGGGAGAAGTACGTCGGCTTCATGCCCAGGTACTCCGCCACTTCTTCCAGCGACAGCTCCCGCGCGTAATGCGCAAAAATGTAGTCCACCGCGCGGTTGGTGCGGTCGATGCTGTGTTCATCGGCAAGTTGCGGCGTCGTCACGCCGGACAGCAGTTGGTAATCCTCACACGCGCTCAACACTTCCAGCAGGATAAAAAAGTGCCCCAGCCGCGCCATGCCCTGGGCGTCCTCGATGCGCTGCATCAACGTCATGGCCTGCGCGATGGTCTTTTTGCAGCGGAACTCGATGCCGTATTGCGCACGCTCCAGCAACGGCGCCAGGGTCTTGAGTTCGGCAAAGATGTGGCTGCCTTGCTCGAACAACTCATCGGTGAAGTTCACCAGCATGTCGCGCTTGGGCACCACCTCGTCTTCCTCCACCTGGCTGATCCAGTTGTGAGGCAGGTTGGGGCCGGTGAGGAACAGGCTTTCCGGGTAGAAGTTGCCGATATAGTCGCCGATGAACACCTTGCCGGAGCTGGCGACGATCAGGTGCAGCTCGTATTCCTTGTGGAAGTGCCAGCGCACCAGCGGGCAGGGGAAGCCGTGTTGGCGATAGATGATGGACAGACCGTTGTGATCGTCCATCAGCTCGTAGGAAGGGTCTGTGATTCGCGTTGCTCGGGTCATGCTGCCGTCGCTTTATTGTGGTTGCTGCGTAGGATAATGCCCCCTCACGCGCAACCTCGCCAGCGCCGCTGTCTAGGCGGTGCGGTTTTTCGCCTCGATCCACTGGGACATGTACTGCGTACTTTTATGCGCGTGGTGGCGCAGCATGCTGCCGGTGAAGTTGTCCCGGCGATGGGCCGCGAGGTGGCTGCGGCACTGCTCCAGGCACGCCACCAGCGCCGGGCCATGAATGTGCTGGGCATAGCGGCGGGCAAGCAGTTGGCGCCCGTCTTCCTGGGCCTGGGTCCAGCGCTCGCAGTCCTGGTAGAGCGCCACGGCAGCCGATGCCAGGGCCGGCGCGCTGTGTTCGATCATGCCAGGCCACGGCTGTTCATCACCCATGGCCTCGGCGCCGATGGGCGTGGTGATGTTCGGTGTGCCGCAAAGCATCGCATCTGCCAGCTTGCCCTTGATGCCGGCGCCGAAACGCAGGGGCGCCAGGCAGATACGTGCGGCGGTCATCACCTGCAAGGCATCTTCGGCCCAGTTCATCACATGAAAACCCTGCGCCGGGTTATGCAAGGCGGTGGCTTTGGGCGGGGTGTAGGCGCCATAGATGTGCAACTGCGCCCCCGGCAACTGTTGGCGGATCAGCGGCCACAGGCTGTTCTTCATCCAGAGCACCGCGTCCCAGTTGGGTGCGTGGCGGAAGTTGCCGATGCTGAGAAAGTGCGCACGGTCTTCAAACGGCGCGAAGGGCTCGGTCGGTGGTTCCAGCATCAGCGGGCACCAGTGGAGCAGGGCGGGCGGCACCTTGAAGTGCTCGGTGAGCAGGCGAATTTCCACGTCGGAGATCATCAGGCTGATGTCGCAGCGGTAAATCGCCGCGATTTCGCGCTTGGCCAGGTCGGTCTCGGCCATCAGGCGGAATTCCTCCTGCAACGCAGGCGAAAACAGGGCGCTGAAGTCATCGCCGTCGGGGTGCGCCTTCAGGTGGTCCTTGAAGCGCTGGTGACGTGCGTCACGCAGGCTTTGCAGGTCGGAGGTCTCCAGTACGCGCAGGGCGCCGGGGCAGCATTTCTCTACGCGCCAGCCGAACTGTTCCTCCATCATGAATCGGTCGAACAGCACGATATCCGGGGCCAGCGCGCGGATAAAATCATCGAAACTGCTGTTATTGAGCTCGATGGCGCATTCGGCGATGCCCAGCGCAGGCAAATCGGCCTTGTGTTCGCCGATGGTCGCGGGGCTGCTGAAGGTAATGTCCCAACCTTGTGTAAGAAAACTCTCAAGGATTTGCATCATGTGCCCGCCTGCGGCCGAGGAGCGGGGCTCCGGCCAGACATAACCAATGACCAGGACTTTGGTGGCAGGCTGATTCATCAACAACAGGTTCCTTGAAGGGCAGGGCGAAAGGCGCGCAATTAAACCATAACCGGCGACATGACAATTTATGCCTGGCGGTAGGTAGCCATCGCACTTTGTGGTTAACTTCCGCCTCTCGAATTCGTTTTATCAAACCCAGCATAAGGATTCCGTTCATGGCTCAAGTCACCCACCGTGGCAACCCCATCCAGGTTGAAGGCGAGCTGCCGCAAGTCGGCACCCAAGCCCCTGAGTTCACCCTGACCGCCGGCGACCTGTCGGACGCAACCCTGGCGACCTTCGCCGGCAAGCGCAAAGTGCTGAATATCTTCCCAAGCGTCGACACCCCGACTTGCGCCACCTCGGTACGCAAGTTCAACGCCCAGGCCAACGACCTGAACAACGCCGTCGTACTGTGCATCTCCACCGACCTGCCGTTCGCCCAGGCCCGTTTCTGCGGCGCCGAAGGCCTGGAAAACGTGAAGAACCTGTCTGACTTCCGCAGCGCGGCCTTTGCCGTCGACTACGGTGTGGCAATCGCTGAAGGCCCGCTGAAAGGCCTGACCGCCCGCGCCGTTGTCGTCCTGGACGAGAACGACAACGTGCTGCACAGCGAACTGGTTCCGGAAATCGGCCAGGAACCGAACTACGAAGCAGCCCTGGCTGTTTTGAAGTAACTGTTTCGGCGCATTACTGTCGTTTGGCAGTAACACGCGTGATGCATGATTGCGGCCTGGCCTAGTCCAGGCCGTTTTTATTTGTGCCTCAACTGCTTAGCGAAATAGCGGGCAGACTAAGATCAGAAGTTAAAAGTTGTAAGCCCAAGGTAAATAGCCGGTAAAGGCGCTTTTCTTAATGCGCCCCAGTGCTTATCTTTCAGCCTCCCAAAGAAGAAGCTCTCGCGCCCAATGGTTGATCAATCCATGCAATCCTCTCCCCGTAAGTCCCGCCGCTGGCTGTTCGGCCTGCTTGTGCTGCTGGTTATCGCCGGCCTGTGCTGGAAATTCTGGCCCGGCAGCCACAAGGAAGGCACCGAGCAGAAGCCCGCCGGGCATGCCGGCAAGTCGGGGATGATGCGTCCAGGCTTCGGTGGTTCCACCGGCCCGGTACCGGTGCGCGTGGCCCCGGCGGTACTGGGGGAATTCCCGGTGTACTACAAGGCGCTGGGGACGGTCACCGCGCTCAACACCATCAATGTGCGCAGCCGGGTGGGCGGCGAGCTGGTGAAGATCGCCTTTGAAGAAGGCCAGATGGTCAAGGCCGGCGACCTGCTCGCCGAGATCGACCCGCGCAGCTACCAGAACGCCTTGCTCCAGGCCCAGGGCACGCTGATGCAGAACCAGGCCCAGCTGAAAAACGCCCAGGTCGACGTCCAGCGTTATCGCGACCTGTACGCCCAGGACAGTATCGCCAAGCAGACCCTGGACACCGCCGAAGCGCTGGTTTTGCAGTACCAGGGCACGGTCAAGACCAATCAGGGCGCGGTGGATGATGCCAAGCTCAACCTCGAATTCACCAAGATCCGTGCGCCGATCAGTGGTCGTGTCGGCCTGCGCCAGGTGGACGTGGGCAACCTGGTGGCAGCCAACGACACCACGTTCCTCGCCGTGATCACCCAGACCCAGCCGATCAGCGTGGCCTTCACGCTGCCGGAGAACACCCTGGAAACCGTGCTCGCCCGCTACCACGCCGGCAACAAGCTGCCTGTGGAAGCCTGGGACCGTGGCGACGTGAAGCAACAGGCCACTGGCGTATTGCAGAGCCTGGACAACCAGATCGACGTCACTACTGGCACCCTGAAATTCAAGGCGCGTTTCGATAACAAGGACCAGGCGCTGTTCCCCAACCAGTTCGTCAATGTGCACCTGCTGGCCGACACCCTGCACAACGTAGTGCTGGCGCCGTCGGCGGCGATCCAGTTCGGCAACGCCGGCACCTTCGTCTACGTGCTTGATGGCGACAAGAAGGTCAAGGTGCAGCATCTGGTGGTCGGTGATACCGATGGCGACAACACCGTGATCAAAGAGGGCCTGAAGGCCGGTGATCGCGTGGTGCTCGAAGGCACCGACCGCCTCAAGGACGGCAGCGAGATCGAAGTAGTCAACGACAGCAGCGAAGTGCCGACCACCCCGACCGAACACCTGCAAGGCAAGCCTGCGGCTAAAGGGGAGACCGGCACCACCGCCGGCAAGGCGCAAAAGGTCGGTTCATGAACCTGTCGCGGCTGTTTATCCTTCGCCCGGTCGCCACCACGCTGAGCATGCTGGCCATAGTCCTGGCCGGCATCATCGCCTACCGCTTGTTGCCGGTGTCGGCTTTGCCCCAGGTGGACTACCCGACCATTCGGGTGATGACGCTGTACCCTGGCGCCAGCCCGGACGTGATGACCAGTGCGGTCACTGCGCCGCTGGAGCGCCAGTTCGGGCAAATGCCCGGCCTCACGCAGATGGCGTCCACCAGCTCCGGCGGTGCGTCGGTGCTGACCCTGCGATTCAACCTCGACATCAATATGGATGTCGCCGAGCAACAGGTGCAGGCCGCGATCAACGCCGCCACCAACCTGTTGCCCAAGGACCTGCCGGCGCCGCCGGTGTACAACAAGGTCAACCCGGCGGACACCCCGGTGCTGACCCTGGCAATCACCTCCAAGACCATGCTGCTGCCCAAGCTCAATGACCTGGTCGACACGCGCATGGCGCAGAAAATCGCGCAGATCAGTGGCGTTGGCATGGTCAGCATCGCGGGCGGCCAGCGTCAGGCCGTGCGCATCAAGGTCAACCCCGAGGCCCTGGCGGCCAACGGCCTGAACCTGTCGGACGTACGCACCCTGATCGCCGCGTCCAACGTCAACCAGCCCAAGGGCAACTTCGACGGCCCCACGCGGGTGTCGATGCTCGATGCCAACGACCAGTTGGTCTCGCCCCAGCAATACGCCGAGCTGATCCTGGCCTACAATAATGGCGCGCCGCTGCGCCTCAAGGACGTGGCACAGATCGTCGACGGTGCAGAAAACGAACGCCTTGCCGCCTGGGCCAATGAAAACCAGGCTGTGCTGCTGAACATCCAGCGTCAGCCGGGCGCCAACGTGATCGAAGTGGTAGACCGCATCAAGGCGCTGCTGCCGAGCATTACCGACAACCTGCCGGCCGGCCTCGACGTGACGGTGCTGACCGACCGCACCCAGACCATCCGCGCCTCGGTAAAAGACGTGCAGCACGAGTTGCTGATCGCCATTGCCCTGGTGGTGATGGTGACCTTCCTGTTCCTGCGCCGGGTCAGCGCCACGATTATTCCGTCCATCGCCGTGCCGCTGTCGCTGGTGGGTACCTTTGGCGTGATGTACCTGGCCGGTTTCTCCATCAACAACCTGACGCTCATGGCGCTGACCATTGCCACCGGGTTTGTGGTGGACGATGCCATCGTGATGCTGGAGAACATCTCCCGTTATATCGAGGAAGGCGAAACGCCGCTGGCCGCCGCGCTCAAGGGCGCCAAGCAGATCGGCTTCACCCTGATTTCCCTGACCCTGTCGCTGATCGCCGTACTGATCCCGCTGTTGTTCATGGCCGACGTGGTCGGGCGCCTGTTCCGCGAATTCGCCATCACCCTGGCGGTGGCGATCCTGATTTCCCTGGTGGTGTCCCTGACCCTCACGCCGATGATGTGCGCGCGCTTGCTCAAGCGTGAGCCCAAGGAGGAAGAGCAGGGCCGCTTCTACAAGGCCAGCGGCGCCTGGATCGATTGGTTGATCGCGCGTTACGGGAGCATGTTGCAGTGGGTGCTCAGGCACCAGCCGCTGACGTTGCTGGTGGCCATCGCCACCTTGGGGTTGACCGTATTTCTGTACCTGGTGGTGCCCAAGGGCTTCTTCCCGGTGCAGGACACTGGCGTGATCCAGGGCATTTCGGAAGCGCCGCAGTCGATTTCCTTTGCCGCCATGAGCCAGCGCCAGCAGGACCTGGCCAAGATCATCCTGGCCGACCCCGCCGTGGAAAGCCTGTCGTCCTATATTGGTGTGGACGGCGATAATGCCACCCTCAACAGCGGGCGCCTGCTGATCAACCTCAAGGCTCACGGCCAGCGCGACTTGAGCGCTGCCCAGGTGATCACCCGCCTGCAGCCGGAAATCGACAAGCTGGTGGGCATTCGCCTGTTCATGCAGCCGGTGCAGGACCTGACCATCGAAGACCGCGTCAGCCGCACCCAGTACCAGTTCAGCATGTCGTCGCCGGATGCAGAGCTGCTGGCGCTGTGGAGCGACAAGCTGGTCCACGCGCTGGGCCAGTTGCCCGAACTCACCGACGTCGCCAGCGACCTGCAGGACAAGGGCCTGCAGGTGTACCTGGTGATCGACCGCGATGCCGCCTCGCGCCTGGGCGTGAGCGTATCGACCATTACCGACGCGCTGTACGACGCCTTCGGCCAGCGGCAGATTTCCACCATCTACACCCAGGCCAGCCAGTACCGCGTGGTGTTGCAGGCCCAGTCCGGCGAAACCCTGGGGCCGGAAGCGCTGAACCAGATCCATGTGAAGACCACCGATGGCGGCCAGGTGCGCTTGTCCAGCCTGGCCCATGTGGAACAGCGCCAGGCCCAGTTGGCGATTGCGCACATCGGCCAGTTCCCGGCGGTGATGATGTCGTTCAACCTGGCCCCCGGCGTTGCGCTGGGCAAAGGCGTGGAACTGATCAACCAGGCGCAGAAAGACATCGGCATGCCGGTGGGCGTGCAGACCCAGTTCCAGGGCGCGGCCCAGGCGTTCGAAGCGTCGCTCTCGAGCACCTTGCTGCTGATCCTGGCGGCGGTGGTCACCATGTATATCGTGCTCGGCGTGCTCTACGAGAGCTATATCCACCCGATCACCATTCTCTCGACCTTGCCGTCGGCCGCGGTGGGGGCCTTGCTGGCCTTGCTGCTCAGTGGCAATGACCTGGGCATGATCGCGATCATCGGCATCATTCTGCTGATCGGTATCGTCAAGAAGAATGCGATCATGATGATCGACTTCGCCCTCGACGCCGAGCGCAACCAGGGCCTGGACCCGCAGACCGCCATCTACCAGGCGGCGCTGTTGCGGTTCCGGCCGATCCTGATGACCACCCTGGCGGCGCTGTTCGGCGCGGTGCCGTTGATGCTGGCCACCGGTTCCGGCGCGGAGTTGCGCCAACCGCTGGGCCTGGTGATGGTCGGCGGTCTGCTGGTGAGCCAGGTGTTGACGCTGTTCACCACGCCGGTGATCTACCTGTACTTCGATCGCCTTGGCCGCCGCTGGCGCAAAGAGCCGCAAAGCCTGGAGCCGGTTGAGTCATGAACCTGTCCGGACCTTTCATTCGCCGGCCGGTCGCGACCATGCTGCTGAGCCTGGCGATCCTGTTGCTGGGCGGTGTCAGCTTCAACCTGCTGCCGGTGTCGCCGCTGCCGCAGATCGATTTCCCGGTGATCGTGGTGTCGGCCAGCTTGCCCGGCGCCAGCCCCGAGGTGATGGCGTCTACCGTCGCCACGCCGCTGGAGCGCTCGTTCGGCGCGATTGCCGGCATTACCACCATGAGCAGTTCGTCGAGCCAGGGTTCCACCCGGGTGATCCTCGCATTCGATTCCGACCGCGATATCAACGGCGCGGCGCGGGAAGTGCAGGCCGCGATCAACGCCTCGCGCAACCTGCTGCCCAGCGGCATGCGCAGCATGCCCACCTACAAGAAGATCAACCCGTCCCAGGCGCCGATCATGGTGCTGTCGCTGACCTCGGACGTGCTGCAAAAGGGCCAGTTGTACGACCTGGCCTCGACCATCCTTTCGCAAAGCCTCTCGCAAGTGCCCGGTGTGGGCGAAGTGCAGATTGGCGGCAGCTCCCTGCCAGCGGTGCGCATCGAGCTGGAGCCCAAGGCCCTCGACCAGTACGGCGTGGCCCTCGACGATGTGCGCAACACCATCGCCAACGCCAACCAGCGCCGGCCCAAGGGCTCCCTGGAAGACAGCCAGCGCAACTGGCAGATCCAGGCCAACGACCAGTTGGAGAAAGCCAAGGACTACGAGCCGCTGCTGATTCGCTACCAGAATGGCGCAGCCTTGCGACTGGGTGATGTCGCCCGGATCAGCGACGGTGTGGAAGACCGCTACAACAGTGGCTTCTTCAACAATGATTCAGCGGTCTTGCTGGTGATCAACCGCCAGTCCGGCGCCAACATCATCGAGACCGTCCGGCAGATCAAGGCGCAATTGCCGGCGTTGCAGGCGGTGCTGCCGTCCAGCGTCAAGCTGAGCCTGGCCATGGACCGCTCGCCGGTGATCACCGCCACCTTGCACGAAGCCGAAATGACCCTGCTGATCGCCGTGGGGCTGGTGATCCTGGTGGTGTACCTGTTCCTGGGCAACTTCCGCGCCTCGCTGATCCCGACCCTGGCGGTGCCGGTGTCGCTGGTGGGCACTTTCGCGGTGATGTACCTGTACGGTTTCTCGTTGAACAATTTTTCGCTGATGGCGCTGATCCTCGCCACCGGCCTGGTGGTGGACGATGCCATCGTGGTGCTGGAGAACATTTCCCGGCACATCGACGACGGTGTGCCGCCGATGAAGGCCGCGTACCTGGGCGCCCAGGAGGTCGGCTTTACCTTGCTGTCGATGAACGTCTCGCTGGTGGCGGTGTTCCTGTCCATCCTGTTCATGGGCGGGATTGTCACCAACCTGTTCCGCGAGTTTTCCATCACCTTGTCGGCCGCGATCATTGTGTCGCTGATTGTCTCGCTCACCCTGACGCCGATGCTCTGCGCGCGCTGGCTCAAGCCCCATGTCAAAACCCGGATGACCGGTTTGCAGCGCTGGAGCCAGAAGATCAACGACCGCATGGTCGCCGGCTACGCCACCAGCCTGGACTGGGTGTTGCGCCATCGCCGCCTGACCCTGCTCAGCCTGTTGCTGACCATCGGCATGAACGTGGCGCTGTATGTGGTGGTGCCGAAAACCTTCATGCCGCAGCAGGACACCGGCCAGTTGATCGGTTTTGTGCGCGGCGACGACGGCCTGTCGTTCAGCGTGATGCAGCCGAAGATGGAGACCTTCCGCAAGGCGGTGCTCAAGGACCCGGCGGTGCTCAGCGTGGCCGGCTTCATCGGCGGCAACAACGGCACCAACAACGCGGTGATGCTGGTGCGCCTCAAACCGATTGCCGAGCGCAAGATTTCCGCCCAGGCAGTGATCGAGCGCCTGCGCAAGGACGTACCGCTGGTGCCCGGCGGGCGACTGTTCCTGATGGCCGACCAGGATCTGCAATTCGGCGGCAGCCGCGACCAGACCAGTGCGCAGTATTCCTACATCCTGCAAAGCGGCGACCTGGCGGCATTGCGCCTGTGGTATCCGAAGGTGGTGGCTGCGTTGCGTGAGCTGCCGGAACTCACCGCCATCGACGCCCGTGAAGGCCGGGGCGCGGCGCAGGTGACGCTGGTGGTCGACCGAGACCAGGCCAAGCGCCTGGGCATCGACATGGACATGGTCACGGCGGTGCTCAACAACGCCTACAGCCAGCGACAGATTTCTACCATCTACGACAGCCTCAACCAGTACCAGGTGGTGATGGAGGTCAACCCCAAATACGCCCAGGATCCGATCACCCTCAACCAGATGCAGGTAATCACCGCCGATGGCGCACGGGTGCCGTTGTCGACCATCGCTCATTACGAGAACAGCCTGGCCGATGATCGCGTCAGCCACGAAGGTCAGTTCGCTTCGGAAAACATCGCCTTCGACATGTCGCCCGGTGTCACGGTGGAGCAGGGCACGGCCGCTATCGAGCGGGCGATTGCCAAGGTTGGTTTGCCGGAGGACGTGATCGCCAAGATGGCCGGCACGGCCGACGCCTTCGCAGCCACGCAGAAGGGCCAGCCGTTCATGATCCTCGGCGCGCTGGTGGCGGTGTACCTGGTGCTCGGCATCTTGTACGAAAGCTACATTCACCCGCTGACGATCCTCTCGACCCTGCCGTCGGCGGGGGTCGGCGCCATGCTCGCGATCTACCTGACGGGGGGCGAATTCAGCCTGATCTCCTTGCTGGGCCTGTTCCTGTTGATCGGGGTGGTGAAGAAGAACGCGATCCTGATGATCGACCTGGCCTTGCAGCTGGAACGCAACGACCGCATGAGCCCGTTGGAGTCGATTCGCAGTGCCTGCCTGCTGCGTTTGCGGCCGATCCTGATGACCACCCTGGCGGCCATCCTCGGCGCGTTGCCCTTGCTGCTTGGCGCGGGCGATGGGGCGGAAATGCGTCGCCCCCTGGGCCTGACCATTATCGGCGGCCTGGTGTTCAGCCAGATCCTGACCCTTTACACCACCCCGGTGGTTTACCTTTATCTCGACCGCGCGCGCCATCGCTTCAACGCCTGGCGCGGCGTGCGGACCGATGCTGCCCTGGACACTGCGCTATGACCGATTCAATCAACGCCAACGAACCGCATCCGGTCGCCATGGCGGACCTCAACAACGCGCTTTGCTCTGTAGCACCCGGCTTGCCGGCGAAAAACGCCCAGGCACCGCGTACCGCCCGGCTGGGCGCGTTATCGTTGACGACCTTCGCGAGCAAGCTCGCGCCTACAGTGGGGTTGGCGTTGTTGCTCAGCGCCTGCGCCGTTGGCCCCGACTACCACCGGCCAGAGGTCATCGAACCGGCGCAATTCAAGGAGGCCCAGGGCTGGCGTCAGGCCACGCCAAGCGACTCTCTTGCCCGTGGCGCCTGGTGGGAATTGTACGGCGACCGTCAACTCAACGACCTGGTGACGCGCCTCAACAGCTCCAACCAGACCGTGGCCCAGGCCGAAGCGCGTTTTCGCCAGGCCCAGGCCCTCGTACGCAGTTCCCGCGGGGCGTTTTACCCCACCGTTGACCTCAGCGCCGGGAAAACCCGCGCCAGCCAGGGCACCGGCAGCAGCAACGCCAGCCTCAGCAGTTCCAGCAGCGGCATCCGCGACACCCTCAATGCGCAGTTGGGCGTGAGCTGGGAGGCGGATATCTGGGGCAAATTGCGCCGTGGCCTGGAAGCCAACGAGGCCAGCGCCGAAGCCAGCTCGGCGGACCTGGCGGCAATGCGCCTGAGCCAGCAGTCGGAGTTGGTGCAAAGCTACCTGCAATTGCGCGTCATGGATGAACAGACACGCTTGCTGCAAGCCACGCTGGAAACCTACCAGCGCTCCCTGCAAATGACCGAAAACCAATACCGTGCCGGTGTCTCCGGCAAGGACGCGGTGGCCCAGGCGCAAACCCAGCTGAAGACCACCCAGGCCAGCCTGATCGACCTGATCTGGCAGCGCGCCCAACTGGAAAACGCGATTGCGGTGTTGATCGGCGAGGCGCCGGCCAACTTCAACCTGGCGGTGAGCAAGGACATCCCGGCGTTGCCGCAGATTCCGGTGAGCCTGCCTTCGCAACTGCTGGAGCGCCGCCCGGACATCGCCTCCGCCGAACGCTCGGTGATCGCCGCCAACGCCAACATCGGCGTGGCCAAGGCCGCCTACTACCCGGACCTGAGCCTGAGCCTGGCCGGGGGGTATTCCAGCAGCACCTATGCCGACTGGATCAGCCTGCCGAACCGCTTCTGGTCGGTGGGGCCGAAGCTGGCCATGACCCTGTTCGATGGTGGCCAGCGCTCGTCGGAAGTCGACCGTACCGTGGCCTCCTACGACGAGACCGTCGCCAAGTACCGCCAGACCGTGCTGGATGGATTCCGCGAAGTGGAAAACTACATGGTGCAGCTCAAGGTGCTGGAGGACGAGGCGGTGGTCAGCAACGAAGCGCTGGAGGCGGCGCGTGAGTCGCTGCGCCTGACCCAGAACCAGTACAAGGCCGGCCTGATTGCCTACCTTGACGTGGTCACCGTGCAAGCCACTGCCCTGAGCAACGAGCGCACGGTGTTGACGTTGCTGCAGACACGCCTGGTGGCGAGCGTACAGCTGATCGCCGCACTGGGTGGTGGCTGGGACGGGCAGACCCCGATCGCCGAAAAGGACTGATGCCCAAGGCCGGCCACCTGGAGCCGGCTTGCCGGCGATGGCGTCAATTCGGTCGTTCGCAGGTACCGAAGCGCCTGTATCGCCGACAAGCCAGCGCCGACAGAAACGCCGTAACAGCCGCGCCCTCCACGACGTTTTTGAGCCAGTAGATTGGCGTCAAAATGCCAGTGATGGCCCTCTGATAATTAATCAACTGCTCAAGAATTATTCTCGCTACAATCGCCCGCTTTGCCACTTGGCACGGGCCTCTCGGGCCCGCTGCGCACGAGAAGTCCCATGCTTATCGGTAGTTATTCCCCCTCACTGGTCGTGATCTCGCTGTTCGTCGCGATCCTTGCGTCCTACACCGCCCTGGACCTGTCCGGACGCATCGCCACCGCCAAGGGGCGCGCTGTCTATTTATGGATAGCCGGCGGCGCCATGGCGATGGGGGTGGGAGTGTGGTCGATGCACTTCATCGGCATGCTGGCGCTGCGTTTGCCGTTTGCCCTGGGCTTCGACCTGGGGATCACGGCGCTGTCGCTGTTGATCGCAGTGCTGTCCAGTGGCTTTGCGTTGTGGCTGGTGAGTCAGCCGCGCCTGCCCGCGTGGCAGTTGGTGTTTGGTGCGCTGATCATGGGCGCGGGCATCGCCAGCATGCATTACACCGGCATGGCGGCGATGCGCATGACGCCGGGCATCGATTATGACCCGACCCTGTTTGGCGCCTCGTTGTTGATCGCGGTGGTGGCGTCCGGCGCGGCGCTGTGGATCGCGTTCAACCTGCGACGCAACACGCCTTACGTGCGCCTGGCGCGAGGTGGCGCGGCGGTGGTGATGGGGATTGCCATCGTCGGCATGCATTACACCGGCATGGCGGCGGCCCGTTTTGCCGATGACAGTTTTTGCGGTGCGGCACTCACCGGCTTGAGCGGCAAGGGCCTGGATAACCTGGTGCTGGTGACCACCCTGGCGGTGCTGGCCATTGCCTTGCTGACCTCGCTGCTCGATGCGCGCCTGGAAGCCCGCACGGCGGTGTTGGCCGACTCCCTGACCCAAGCCAACCAGGAGCTGACCCACCTCGCGCTGCACGACATGCTCACCGGGCTGCCCAATCGCACGTTGCTCGCCGACCGTATCCAGCAAGCCATGCAGGCAGTGAAAGAGCAGGGTGGCTGCTTCGCGTTGATGTTTATCGACCTGGACGGCTTCAAGCCTGTCAACGATGCATTTGGTCACCACATGGGTGACCAGTTATTGCGCGAAGTCGGCCTGCGCCTGCGCGAAGATTTGCGCAGCCACGACACCCTGGCGCGCATCGGCGGCGATGAGTTTGTATTGCTGGTGCAACTGACCCAGCCGGATGACGCCCTTGGCCTCGCCGAGCGCCAGGTCGTGCTGATCAACCGTGCCTTCCAGGTGGCCGAACATGAGTTGAAGATCTCCGCCAGCGTCGGTATCGCCATGTTCCCGGGTAATGGCCACAACCCCCAGGAACTGCTGATGAATGCCGACGCCGCGATGTACCACGCCAAAGGCATGGGCAAGAACGGCTACAGCTTCTTCGATGTGTCGATGAACACCAATGCGCGCAAGCAGTTGCAATTGTTGCAGGACCTGCGCAATGCCCTCGAACACGAGCAGTTCCGGTTGTATTACCAGCCCAAGTTCGACGCGGTCAGTGGTATTCCGGTCGGCGCCGAGGCGCTGTTGCGCTGGGAGCATCCACAGCAGGGGCTGTTGTTGCCGGTCAACTTTATCGAACTGGCGGAAAAGACCGGGCTGATCATTCCCATCGGCGAATGGGTGCTCAATGAAGCCTGCCGTCAAATGAGCCTGTGGTACGCCCAGGGCTACGAAGACTGGCGTATTGCCGTGAACCTGTCGGCGTTGCAGTTCTGCCACGCCGGCCTGGTCAAGAGCGTGGCCGTCGCCCTGGCACGCCACCAGTTGCCGGCCAACAGCCTGACCCTGGAAATCACCGAAACCACTGCCATGAGTGATGCCGACGCAAGCATGACGGTGTTGCAGCAGCTGTCGGACATGGGCGTGGATTTGTCCATCGACGATTTTGGCACTGGCTATTCCAGCCTGATGTACCTCAAGCGCCTGCCCGCCAACGAACTGAAGATCGACCGCGGCTTTGTGCGCGACCTGGAGCATGACAGCGACGACGCGGCGATCGTCTCGGCCATTGTCGCCCTCGGCCAGGCGCTGGGGCTGCGTATTGTCGCCGAAGGCGTGGAGACCGACGTGCAGCAGAACTTCCTGACGCGATTGGGGTGCAATTCCCTGCAGGGTTACCTGCTCGGCCACCCGTTGCCAGCGGAGGGGTTCATGGCAGACATCCAGCGCGCCGAAGACGCGGTAGCGCCTGACAAAAGCCGTGCGTGACGGGTATTCTTGGATCCAACCCTAAACATCAGGTTGAATCAGGAGACCGCACGCATGGACAAAGTCCTCATCATCACCGGGGGCAGTCGTGGGATTGGCGCCGAGACGGCATTGCTGGCCGCTCGCCAGGGCTATCGCATCTGCATCAACTACCAGTCCGACGAAGAGGCGGCCCATCGTGTGCTCGAACAGGTGCGCGCGCTGGGCGCCCAGGCCATTGCCGTGCGTGCGGACGTGAGCATCGAAGATGAAGTGATCACCCTGTTCAACCGTGTGGACGCCGAGCTGGGCCGTGTCACCGCACTGGTCAACAATGCCGGCACGGTGGGGCACAAATCCCGCGTTGACGAGATGTCCGAGTTCCGCATCCTGAAAGTCATCAAGACCAATGTGCTGGGGCCGATCCTGTGCGCCAAGCACGCGGTGCTGCGCATGTCGCCCAAGCATGGCGGGCAGGGCGGCAGCATCGTCAACGTGTCGTCGGTAGCAGCACGCCTGGGGTCGCCGGGTGAGTATGTCGACTACGCCGCTTCCAAAGGCGCGCTGGATACCTTCACCATTGGTTTGTCGAAAGAAGTCGCCGGCGAAGGCATTCGTGTCAACGCAGTGCGCCCTGGCTATATCTACACCGACTTCCATGCCTTGAGCGGCGACCCGGACCGCGTCAGCAAGCTCGAATCCGGTATCCCCATGGCCCGTGGCGGGCGCCCGGATGAAGTGGCGGAAGCGATTGTCTGGTTGCTGTCGGATAAAGCCTCGTATGCCACCGGGACGTTTCTCGATTTGGGCGGCGGTCGTTAAACGCCGTTACCGTCAGGCTTCCGAATTGTCCACGGGGCTGTAGCCATTGCGGGTGATGCCGTCGATCTGTCCGTTGCGGCTATGGCTACCGCTTAGAGGGCGGTCGTCGAGGTTATCGAGAAACCGTAATACCTTGCCCAGGTCATAGGTCGCATTGGCCCTGGCTTCCGGGGCCGGGTTGGCTTCGGTCCAGTCACCGACTTGCCTTTTAAGGTCGTTGAGCAAGTGGTAATTATCCCGGTTGTCCAGAAAGTGCTTGAGGACAGGGCTTTGCTCAATGATCCTGTCTGCCGAACGGTGGTCACCGGCAGGGCGTCCCATGGGGCTCGTCATCTCGCGTACCTGTTTTTGTTCGGCTGCACGCATGTAATGGGGGTGGGATTGGCAGTTGCACGGTATTTGAAGGGATGAGCATATTCATGGGAAGGCTCCAGATCGAAACAGGGGAAACACAAGACGCCTTGTGAGGCGTTTACGCTTCCCTGTGTGGTTCACTGTTTAATCTGGTTCCCGCTCAAGCTTGGAAGGGCATCCGCTTAAGGTCCAGTGTCCTCCAGGCAGACGTAGCTACTTTCACTCGAGCGCCCTTCAAAACGACCGCACAATCCGCCCCAGCGTCTCCATCGCCTTTTCCGACGCCTCGGTCCACGGGCTGCCGTAGTTCAGGCGAATGCAGTTGCGAAAGCGCTGGGTCGCCGAGAAGATCGGCCCCGGCGCAATGCTGATGCCTTGTGCCAACGCCATCTGGAACAGCTTCAGCGAATCCGTTTGCTCGGGCAGTTCCAGCCACAGGAAGTACCCGCCGGCCGGTTGGCTGACGCGTGTCTGCGCCGGGAAATAGCGGGCAATGGCGGCCAGCATGGCGCTTTGCTGTTCTTCCAGGGCATAGCGTAACTTGCGCAGGTGCCGGTCGTAGCCGCCGTGCTGCAGGTAATCGGCAATCGCGGCCTGGGCTGGCATGGACGGGCACAGCGAGGTCATCAGTTTCAAGCGTTCGACCTTCTGCGCAAAGCGGCCGGCCGCCACCCAGCCCACGCGGTAGCCAGGGGCGAGGCTCTTGGCGAAGGAGCCGCAATGCATCACCAGGCCTTCGGTGTCGAAGGCCTTGGCCGGTTTGGGGGCCTGTTGCCCGTAGTACAGCTCGGCGTACACATCGTCTTCGATCAGTGGCACCTGATGGCCACGCAGCAGTTCCACCAGCGCCTGTTTCTTGGCTTCCGGCAGGGTCGCGCCCATCGGGTTCTGGAAGCTGGTCATGGTCCAGCAGGCCTTGATCGGGTAGCGCTCCAGGGTTTGCGCCAGGGCGTTGAGGTCGATGCCGTCGCGCGGGTGCACGGGGATTTCAACCGCCTTGAGTTTCAAGCGTTCCAGTACTTGCAGGCAGGCATAGAACGCCGGCGCTTCGATGGCCACCAGATCGCCCGGTTCGGTGACGGCTTGCAGGCACAGGTTCAGTGCCTCCAGGGCGCCATTGGTGATCAGCAGTTCCTCCATCGGCAACATCAGCCCGCCGACCATATAACGCAGGGCAATTTGCCGACGCAGTTGCGGGTTGCCCGGTGACATGTCGGTGACCACCAGGCGCGGGTCCATCTCGCGGCTGGCGCTGGCCAGGGAGCGCGCCAGGCGCGGTAGCGGGAACAACATGGGGCTGGGGAACGCCGAGCCGAAGGGTACGGTATTCGGGTCCTTGATCGAGTCGAGTACCGAGAACACCAGTTCGCTCACATCCACTTCGGTGGACTCATGCACCTGTTCGCTCACCACGGGCTCGGAAAACGGGCTGGGCGCATGGGTGTTGACGAAGTAGCCGGAGCGCGGCCGCGCACGGATCAGGCCACGGCGTTCCAGCAGGTAATAGGCCTGGAACACCGTGGACGGGCTGACGCCGTAGGTCTGGCTGGCATAGCGCACCGACGGCACCCGCTGGCCGGGGCCAAGCACGCCGGAGCGGATCAGTTCTGCAATGTCGTCGGCGAATTTTTCGTAGCGTTTCATGGCGGCCTAATTAGCGTTTGAAAGTGTACGCAAGTCCATTGCAGGAGCCGCAAAGCCGGCTCCTGCGGGTGTCTGTCAGCGATTCAGCGGTGCCACAAAGCGGCTGTCGGCGGCGCTGTAGATCCCGGGTTCATCCACGTCCGTGACCTTGAAGCGCAGGGTCTGCGAGCTGCTCGCCGGTTTATCCGCCAGCAGCGCCACCGACACCGGCACGTCGCTGATTTCACCCGGTGCCAGGCTGATCTCGGTCTTGCCTTGCAACTGGAAGCCCTCGGCGTCCACCAGCTCCAGGCGGTAGTCCTGGCGTTGCTGGGTCTTGTTGATCACCTTGAGGCTGTAGATGTTTTCGATCTGGCCCTGGGCGTTCTCGCGGAACATGCCCCGGTCCTTGGTCACGTCCAGCGACACCATCGGCCGCTCCACCAGCGCCACCACCAGGGCCGCGATCATCACCAGCAGCACGGCACTGTAGCCGATCAGGCGCGGCCGTAGCAGGTGGGTCTTGCCGCCTTGCAGTTGATGTTCGCTGGTGTAGCTCACCAAACCACGCTGGTAGCCCATCTTGTCCATGATCGAATCGCAGGCGTCGATGCAGGCGGCACAGCCGATGCACTCCATCTGCAGGCCATCGCGGATGTCGATGCCGGTAGGGCACACCTGCACGCACAACTGACAGTCGATGCAGTCGCCCAGGCCGACGTCGGCGGGTTTGACCTCGCGTTTGCGCGGGCCACGGTGTTCGCCGCGCGCTACGTCGTAGGAAATGGTCAGGGTGTCTTTGTCGAACATCACGCTCTGGAACCGCGCATATGGGCACATGTGCATGCATACCGCTTCACGCAACCAGCCGGCATTGAGGTAGGTGGCGCCGGTAAAAAACACTACCCAGAACAGGCTGACTCCCCCCATTTGCCAGGTCAGTAGTTCGGTGGCCAGGGGACGGATCGGCGTGAAGTAGCCGACAAACGTCAGCCCGGTCAGTACGCTGATACTCAGCCACAGCGTGTGTTTGGCTGAGCGTCGCACCAGTTTGTTCAGGCTCCAGGGCGCCGCTTGCAGTTTGATGCGCTGGTTGCGTTCGCCTTCGGTGACTTTCTCGCACCACATGAACAGCCAGGTAAATGAGCTTTGCGGGCAGGTGTAGCCGCACCACACGCGGCCGGCGAATACGGTGATCGCAAACAGGCCGAAGGCGCAGATGATCAGCAGCGCCGACAGCAGGATGAAATCCTGCGGCCAGAATGTCGCGCCAAAGATATGGAATTTGCTCTCGGCCAAATCCCACAGCACTGCCTGCCGGCCGCCCCAGTTCAGCCACACCGTGCCGAAAAACGCCAGGAACAGAAAGCCTGCACCGACCACGCGCAAGGTACGGAACAGGCCGGTGAAACTGCGGGTATGAATCAGGTTGTCGCTGGATTTGGCCTTCACCTTCTTTGGGTGTATGGGCTCAAAGGTTTCCACGGTTGGGATTCTTTCGCTCATGGTCGTTCGCTCATCAGCCTCCATCAGGCGAATGAACTATGCCCGTGGCTCTGTTTGCATAACAGACTCAGGTATTGCGATAAAAAGCGGATCAGATGGGCTGTGTTCGGGTTGCTGCGACAATGGGCTGCACCCCGTGGTCAATGGGGTGCAGCGTTATCTCGCAGGTGTTGATACAGATCAATTAAATCACCGAACCAGGTTCTTCGGCCTTCACATGCTGGCGCCCATCGTGGGCGCCGGCGACGGTCAGGGCGTCGGCCTCGGCTTCAGTGATGTAGATGCGCTCGGCCGCCAGTTCCACATACGACATGGATTTGTCGGTGTCGGTCACGATATTGACCCGGGTTGCTGGCACGCTCTGTTCCTGGCCGTTGTCATCGAGCATGAAGTAGCACAGCTGGTTTTCGATACGAATGGGCATGCCGTTCTCCTTATTCATGGGCTATGAGGGTTAGGGGTCAGCGATGTGTCGGGGTTCAAGGCAACTGACTGGCGGTCGCCGCTGTCCATCCTTTATCAACCCTGACAAAGGACCGCTCCCATGGACGCCTGGTGGCTTGAAGTGTGGCAAACCCTGCAGGCCGAATTCGCCGATATCGGCGACGCCAGGCAGCTCACCCAGATTACGGTGCGCCTGCTGATCGCTGCGATCCTGGGTGGCATCCTCGGTTTTGAACGCGAGAGCAAGGGCAAGGCCGCAGGCGTTCGCACCCATATGCTGGTGGCCTTGGGCGCGGCACTGTTTGTGCTGGTGCCGCAGATGTCGGGTAATCAGGCAGATGCGATGAGCCGGGTGGTCCAGGGCGTGATTGCCGGGATCGGCTTCCTGGGTGCGGGCACCATCATCAAGGGCAAGGATGACGAAGAAGGCCATGTCAAAGGCCTGACCACCGCCGCCGGCCTGTGGATGACCGCTGCGATTGGCGTCTCGGCCGGGTTGGGCCGGGAATCGACAGCGGTACTGAGCACGTTGCTGGCCTTGGCGGTGTTCAGCGTGATGCCAAGAATCGTGCGGATGCTCGAAAAATAGACTTTCCCAAGGACATGGCGTCGAGCCATTTCCCCCAAGGTCCCTGTTGAAGGCCGGGGCTACAGCACCACGTCACTCTGCTCCAGCTTGCCGTTTACGCTGACTTTCAGAATCTGGCCGTCTGTTTGCGTGGCGAACAGCGTGCTTTGGTGAGTGTGGGGATTGTAGTCGATAAAAGCTTCGCCAGAACCGATAACGGGGGAATTTTTGAATGTAAACGGCTTGCCGCCGTTCTGAACCTGCATGCCCGACAAGTCGATCTTGTCGTTGCCACTCTCGAAATCCATGATCTCGTCGTGCGAACGCTGATCCCGGCGCCCAACGTCGAACGATTCTGACGCGCTGCCGTACACAAAGGTATCTGCACCTTTGCCGCCCCACAATCTGTCGCCACCTTTGCCGCCATAGATGACGTCGTTACCGTCACCGCCGTTGAGTTCGTTGTTGGCGTCGTTGCCCATCATCAAATCATTGCCCTTGCCGCCTATCGCGTTTTCAATGACGGCACCTTTGGCAATCGAGACATTCCCCTCGAGGCCGCCGACATCAGAAAAGGTTTCTTCCCTCAAGCTTATTTGCTGATCTTGCGTGTATCCGGAAAAATCCAATGTGTCGTTGCCCCCGCCGTCCCAAATGGCCGCCACGATTTTATCGTGAGGGGTTTTGACCGTCAGAAAGTCCCGATCCGTGTTCGAGTTGAAACCGTAGGTGGTGTCGTCCTTGCGGGTTTCATAACGGATGCCGTATTTCTCTTGGTAGGCAGCAATGTCGTCAAGTTGCGGGGCTGACGAACGAAATTTCTGGTGGTTAAAATGCCCGGTGCGCTCCCCCCGGTAACTCATGCCGGAATGGCTCAGAGAGTCTTCGTGATGAGATACATTTGATTGGTCGAGCTTGTCAGCGCCACTTCCATTGTAACTGCCAGGGTGGCTCAGCCCCATGGAATGACCGAGTTCATGAGTAATGGTGTGGCGACCCGCGTTACCTAGCGCTGCTCGAGGTACGGATTTCTCTTTCTCAGTGTCAAGAAACCATACGTTAACCTCAGCCTGATTCCGGGTGGGCAGGGACGCGTGGTGCGAGCCTTTAGAAGGGTTGCCTTCAGGGTCAATCGCTTGGCCATAATTGCCGATCTTGATATGGCCTTCACTGTCAGCTGTCTTGGGCCCCTGGGTAAACTTGACGTTTGCAACATCTTCAATGGATTGCAGGCTGAGTCGGGTCTGTTTTCGCTGATTGTCGAGGATAGGCGTAAACCCGGTCTTGCCGAATTTCCGAGTGTTCTTGTCGTCTGGCGCGGACCGAAACTCGTAAGTCACATTAACGCAGCCGTCACCATTCTTGTCTGACCAACCTGGGCTATTACGCCAGAGTCGTTTGACAGCGTCGTCGGTTGATTTGGACTGCAAGCCGTTGTGCTGGATATCCCCGCCACGATCATCTCGATGTTTGAATTGCTCAACCCTCTGGTAGATCGGGCTGCCCTGTAAACCAACGCTGCTAATGGACATGAATTCTCCTGCTGCGAATGTTGCTCGAAGATAGGCGTTGGCGCCGTCTTAGCTACGGTGCTCATGCGTGGGAGTTTGAGCAGGGGCAAAATCACAGGCGCTGCGAATTATCTCGGTGGGGAGTGGGAAGAATCGCCAAATGCAACGGGAAAGGAGTAGCCCATCCGTCAGATAGGCTTAACTCCAGTATCGGTCTTACCGCCATCGTCAAACGGTTGAAAAAGGTCTGGCAATGACCGGTGGCATTGTTGTTGGGGGTTCCTGGACCGGCGGTGGCTGATTTTCCGGCGGTTCCTTTTCCGGAATCGGTTCCGGTTCGGTGGGCGGCAGGGTGGGTTTGTCGATATTCGGGTCCGGGGTTTCAGCCGGGATCGGGATATTCATGGGTGTGGCCTCCTTTGTGCTTTGCTCTATCGGTGGACAGTCGCCCGGGCGAATTGATTCCCCGCTCAATGGCGGTACATCCACCTGAACTTTTAACCGCCGCGCAGGCTCGGACCTATGACTGCCCTGCTCAGGGAGAGCGCGGCCGCATCAGAATTCGGATCAAGCAAAGAGCGTCCACAGGGCGTAAGGGGAAGATGCTCGATGACTGCTGAAA
Source organism: Pseudomonas sp. CHM02 (assembly GCF_000612585.1). GTDB lineage: Bacteria > Pseudomonadota > Gammaproteobacteria > Pseudomonadales > Pseudomonadaceae > Aquipseudomonas. The sequence continues at coordinate 81,672 of NZ_JFCA01000009.1, read as the reverse complement.
CACTGGTTCCAGACCAATCCTTGTTGCCGCTGTCCCAGGCACTGTTGCTGCCCCGGATCGCTATCGAAAGCACCACCCCCGTGATCGACGGCGGCGAATTCGCCGTCAAGGCCGTGGTCGGCCAACGGGTCAACGTCACCAGCAAAGTCTTCGCCGACGGCCATGACAAGCTTGCCGTGCTGATTCGCTGGCGCCCGCTGCAGGATGAAAGCTGGCACAGCGTGGTGATGACCGACGTGGGCAACAACGGTTGGGAGGGCGCGTTTACCGTCACCCAGCAAGGGCCGCACGAATACTGCATTGAAGCCTGGATCGATACCTTCGCCAGCTTCTGCTATGAGCTGCGCAAGAAGCATGAGGCCGGCGTGCCGGTGAGCCTGGAGTTGCAGGAAGGCCGCAGCCTGGTGCTGCAAGCCGCCGAGCGCAGTGACAATGAGCTGCGCGATCGCCTGATGCTGCTGCATCACGAACTCTCGGGCCTGCTGGAAACCGAGCAGGTCGCGCAGTTCCTGCACGAAGACAGTGCACACTTGATGACTCAGGCCGACCACCGCGCGTATTTGAGCATCAGTACCGTGTACCCCATTGATGTGGAGCGTGAAGCCGCGTTGTTCGCCAGTTGGTACGAGCTGTTTCCCCGCTCGATCACCGACGATCCTGCACGGCACGGCACGTTCAACGACGTGCACTCACGGCTGTCGATGATCCATGACATGGGCTTCGACGTGCTGTACTTCCCGCCGATCCATCCGATCGGACGCAGTCACCGTAAAGGCCGGAACAACTCGCTGACCGCTGGTCCCGACGATCCGGGCAGCCCTTACGCGATTGGCAGCGAGGAGGGCGGCCATGAGGCCATTCACCCGCAACTGGGCAGCCGCGATGACTTCCGTCGCCTGGTGCAGGCCGCCGCCGAGCATGGCCTGGAAATCGCCCTGGACTTCGCCATCCAGTGTTCCCAGGACCATCCATGGCTCAAGGCGCATCCGGGCTGGTTCAACTGGCGCCCGGACGGCACGATCAAATACGCGGAAAACCCGCCGAAAAAGTATCAGGACATCGTTAACGTCGACTTCTACGCCGCGGACGCCATCCCGGGCCTGTGGACCGAGCTGCGCGACATCGTGGTGGGCTGGGTGGAAGAGGGCGTGAAGACCTTTCGCGTCGACAACCCCCACACCAAGCCGCTGCCGTTCTGGCAATGGCTGATCAGCGATGTACGCTCCAAGTACCCTGATGTGATCTTCCTCGCCGAGGCGTTCACCACGCCAGCGATGATGGCGCGGCTGGGCAAGGTCGGCTATTCCCAGAGCTACACCTATTTCACCTGGCGCAATACCAAGGCCGAGTTGAGCGAATACCTGACGCAATTGAACGAATCGCCGTGGCGCGAATGCTACCGGCCGAATTTCTTCGTCAACACACCGGACATCAACCCCGGCTTCCTGCATGAGTCCGGCCGCCCGGGCTTTTTGATCCGTGCCGCGCTGGCGACCATGGGCTCGGGCCTGTGGGGCATGTACTCCGGCTTCGAACTGTGCGAAGCCGCCCCGGTGCCGGGCAAAGAGGAATACCTGGACTCGGAAAAGTACGAGATCCGACCACGGGACTTCACCGCTCCCGGCAATATCATTGCCGAGATCGCCCAGCTCAACCGCATCCGCCGGCAGAACCCGGCGTTGCAGACGCACCTGGGGCTCAAGCTCTACAACGCCTGGAACGACAACATCCTGTATTTCGGCAAGCGCAGCGAGGATGGCAGCAACTTCATCCTCGTGGCCGTGAACCTTGACCCTTTCAACGCCCAGGAAGCCCATTTCGAGTTGCCGCTGTGGGAGTTGGGCCTGCCGGACGACGCCCAGACCCAGGGCGAAGACTTGATGAACGGCCATCGCTGGACCTGGTATGGCAAACACCAGTGGACGCGACTCGATCCGCAGATGCCGTTCGGGATCTGGCGCATCACGACATCCTGAAACCGGTCATCCCCCTGTAGGCGCCGGCTTGCCGGCGATGACGGTGCATCAGCCACACCACCTGTGCCTGACTCAACGCTATCGCCGGCAAGCCGGCTCCTACGGTGACCGAGTTCCTTCAATTGGTTTTTCAGAATTTCAGGAGTTTCCAATGGCGAAGAAACCCAAGGCTGCCACCTTCATCAAAGACCCGCTCTGGTACAAGGATGCGGTGATCTACCAGGTCCACGTCAAATCCTATTTCGACTCCAACAACGACGGCATTGGTGACTTCCCCGGGCTGATCGCCAAGCTCGACTACATCGCCGACCTGGGGGTGAACACCATCTGGCTGCTGCCGTTCTACCCCTCGCCACGTCGCGACGATGGCTACGACATTGCCGAATACCGTGGTGTGCACAGCGACTATGGGACCATGGCCGACGCCAAGCGCTTCATCGCCGAGGCCCACAAACGCGGGCTGCGGGTGATCACCGAACTGGTGATCAACCACACTTCCGACCAGCACCCGTGGTTCCAGCGTGCGCGCAAGGCCAAACCCGGCTCGGCGGCGCGGGACTTCTACGTATGGTCGGACGACGACCAGAAATACGACGGCACGCGCATCATCTTCCTCGACACCGAGAAGTCCAACTGGACCTGGGACCCGGTCGCCGGCCAGTACTTCTGGCACCGTTTCTACTCTCACCAGCCCGACCTCAACTTCGACAACCCGCAGGTAATGAAAGCCGTGCTGTCGGTGATGCGTTACTGGCTGGACATGGGCATCGACGGCCTGCGCCTGGACGCCATCCCGTACCTGATCGAGCGTGATGGCACCAACAACGAAAACCTGCCTGAGACCCACAACGTACTCAAGCAGATCCGCGCCGAGATCGACGCCCATTACCCCGACCGCATGCTGCTGGCCGAAGCCAACCAGTGGCCGGAAGACACCCAGTTATATTTCGGTGACAAAAAGGGCGACGATGGCGATGAATGCCATATGGCTTTCCACTTTCCGCTGATGCCGCGCATGTACATGGCGCTGGCCCAGGAAGATCGCTTCCCGATCACCGACATCCTGCGCCAGACCCCGGAGATTCCCGCCAATTGCCAATGGGCGATCTTCCTGCGCAACCACGATGAGCTGACCCTGGAAATGGTCACCGACAAAGAGCGCGACTACCTGTGGAACTACTACGCCGCCGACCGGCGCGCGCGCATCAACCTCGGCATCCGCCGGCGCCTGGCGCCGTTGATGGAGCGTGACCGCCGCCGTGTCGAGCTGCTCAACAGCCTGTTGCTGTCGATGCCTGGCACGCCGACCCTGTATTACGGCGATGAAATCGGCATGGGCGACAACATCTATCTGGGCGACCGCGATGGCGTGCGTACGCCGATGCAATGGTCCATCGACCGCAACGGCGGTTTCTCCCGCGCCGACCCGGCCAGCCTGGTGCTGCCGCCGATCATGGACCCGCAATACGGCTACCAGTCGGTGAACGTCGAGACCCAGGCCCAGGACCCGCATTCGCTGCTGAACTGGACGCGGCGCATGCTGGCGGTACGCAAGCAATCCAAGGCGTTTGGTCGCGGCAGCCTGAAAATGCTTTCGCCGAGCAACCGGCGCATCCTGGCATATACCCGGGAATTCACCGGTGAAGACGGGCGCAACGAGATCATCCTCTGCGTCGCCAATGTGTCGCGCAGCGCCCAGGCGGCCGAGCTGGACCTGTCGGCGTTTGCCGGCATGGTGCCGGTGGAGATGCTGGGCGGTAATGCCTTCCCGCCTATCGGCCAGCTGAATTTCCTGCTGACCCTGGCGCCTTACGGCTTCTACTGGTTCGTGCTGGCGCCGGAAAACCAGATGCCCAGCTGGCATGTGGAGCCGGCCCAGAGCATGCCGGACTTCACCACTCTGGTACTGAAAAAGCGCATGGAAGAACTGCTGGAGGAACCCTGCCGCGCCTCGCTGGAGCAGACGGCACTGCCGGCCTGGCTGCCCAAGCGCCGCTGGTTCGCCGGCAAGGACACGGCCATCGACAGCGTGCGCATCGCCTACGGTGTGCGCTTTGGCGACCCGCAGCACCCGGTACTGCTCAGCGAGCTTGAAGTGACGGCCGGTGGCCAGGTCAGTCGTTATCAGCTGCCGTTCGGTTTCCTCGGCGAAGACCAATTCACCAGTGCCTTGCCCCAGCAACTGGCCTTGGCCCGTGTGCGGCGAGTGCGCCAGGTAGGGCTGGTGACCGATGCGTTCAGCCTCGAACACTTTATCCGCGCCGTGATCCGCGGTCTGCAGGCCGGCACCGTGCTTGATTCCAGCGAAGGCGAGCTGCGCTTTGCGGCGACGCCACACCTGGCCAAACTGCAACTGACGGATGAGTCCCCGGTGCGCTACTTGTCGGCCGAGCAATCCAACAGCTCGGTGGTGGTGGGCGAGAGCCTGGTGCTCAAGCTGATCCGCAAAGTCGCCTCCGGCGTGCACCCGGAACTGGAAATGAGTGCCTACCTGACCGAAGCCGGCTACCCGAATATCTCGCCGCTGCTGGGCTCGATGATTCGCCGCGACGCCGAGGGCCAAGACAACCTGTTGATGATTGCCCAAGGCTATTTGAGCAACCAGGGCGACGCTTGGGGCTGGACCCAAAATAACCTGGAACGTGCGATCCGCGACGAACTGGCCGAAGCCATCTCCGAGCAGGAACAGCACTACAACGCCTTGGGTGAGCTGGCGGACTTTGCCGGGTTGCTCGGCCAACGCCTGGGTGAAATGCACCTGGTGCTCGGCGCGAAAACCACCCACAAGGACTTCAAGCCCGAAGCCACCACGGCCAAGGACACCCAGGCCTGGGCCAAGGATGTCGGCGCGCAGCTGGACCGCGCGCTGCACTTGCTCAAACTTCATCAAAGCCAGTTGAACCCGGCGGATCAAGCGCTGGTCAGTGATTTGCTGGCGCAGAAAAAGGCGATCGCCAGCCATGTACAGGCCCTGGCGAAAGCCACGGCAGGCGGGTTGCGCATTCGAGTCCACGGTGATTTGCACCTGGGCCAGGTGCTGGTGGTGAAGGGTGATGCCTACCTGATCGATTTTGAAGGTGAGCCAGCACGGCCGCTGCACGAACGACGCGGCAAGCACAGCCCGTATAAAGATGTAAGCGGCGTGTTGCGCTCCTTCGATTACGCGGCGGCCATGGCCTTGAATGTACAAGGGGTGGATCACTCGCCCGAGGCGGACCTGGCGCGTAAACGCGTGACTGACCGCTACCTGAAAGAAGCACGCCAAGCCTTTATCCAGGCTTATCAGGCGGCTACGTCTACACTGGCGCATGACTGGCAGGATGCCAAAGGCCAGGACGCAGCGCTGACGTTGTTCAGCCTGGAGAAGGCCGCGTATGAAGTGGCTTACGAAGCGGAAAACCGCCCGACCTGGTTGCCGGTGCCCCTGCAAGGGTTGCACGGACTGTTGAGCGGGCTTGCACCTATATCGAAAACTGCACGCGGTGGGGAGACGTCATGAGCTTTACAAATAAAGAACCGCTGCAACCGAAGTTGACTGCATTGCCGGCGTCCAAGGACGTCGAAGCGCTGGTACGCGCCGAGCATCACGACCCGTTCTCGATTCTCGGGCCACACGATGACGACCATGGCGGCCAGTTTATCCGTGCCTTCCTGCCCGAGGCCTTGAGCGTCCAGGTGCTGGCACGCGACAGTGGCGAGCAGATCGGCAGCCTCGACGCGAGCCAGGTTCCGGGCTTGTTTGTCGGGCACTTCAACACGCGCCAGCCATACCTGCTGAAAGTCCAGTGGGCCGGCGGTGAGCAGATCACCGAAGACCCTTACAGCTTCCAGCAACTGTTGCTGGGGGAAATGGACCTGTACTTGTTCGCCGAAGGTAATCACCGCGACCTCAGCAGTTGCCTGGGGGCCCAGCTAACCAGCGTCGATGGCGTGCAGGGTGTGCGCTTTGCCGTGTGGGCACCGAATGCGCGGCGGGTGTCGGTGGTGGGCGACTTCAATATCTGGGACGGTCGCCGTCACCCGATGCGCCTGCGCCATCCGTCCGGCGTATGGGAGATCTTTATCCCGCGTCTGCAGCCGGGCGCGGCCTACAAGTACGAGATTCTTGGCGCCAATGGGATCCTGCCGCTCAAGGCCGACCCGATGGCACTGGCCACTCAACTGCCACCGGACACGGCCTCCAAAGTCGCCGAACCGTTGCAGGTGGACTGGCAGGATCACGAATGGATGCAATCGCGCGTCGACAAGCAAAAGGCCACGGCGCCGCTGTCGATCTACGAGCTGCACGTGGGTTCCTGGCAATGCGAGCTGGACGAGGCGGGCGAAGTGGCCCGCCAATACAACTGGCGTGAATTGGCCGAGCGTCTGATTCCCTATGTGCAGCAACTGGGCTTCACCCACATCGAATTGATGCCGATCATGGAGCATCCGTTTGGCGGCTCCTGGGGTTACCAGGCGTTGTCACAATTCGCGCCCACGGCGCGGTTCGGGTCGCCGGAAGATTTTGCCTATTTCGTCAATGCTCTGCACCAGGCTGACATCGGCGTGATCCTCGACTGGGTACCGGCGCATTTCCCTACCGATACCCACGGCCTGGCGCAATTCGACGGCACTGCGCTGTACGAATATGCCAACCCGCTGGAAGGTTTCCACCAGGATTGGGACACGCTGATCTACAACCTGGGCCGCACCGAAGTGCATGGCTTCATGCTCGCCTCGGCGTTGCACTGGCTCAAGCACTTCCACATTGACGGCCTGCGTGTAGATGCGGTGGCGTCCATGCTCTACCGCGACTATTCGCGCAAGGCCGGCGAATGGGTGCCCAACCGCCATGGCGGCCGCGAGAACCTGGAGGCGATCGATTTCCTGCGCCACCTGAACGACGTGGTGGCCCTGGAAGCCCCCGGCGCGCTGGTGATCGCCGAGGAATCCACCGCCTGGCCAGGCGTGAGCCAGCCCACCCAACAGGGCGGCTTGGGTTTCAACTACAAATGGAACATGGGCTGGATGCACGATTCCCTGCATTACATCCAGCAGGACCCGGTGTACCGCGCCCATCACCATAACGAGCTGAGTTTCGGCCTGGTGTATGCCTGGTCCGAGCGCTTTATCTTGCCGATCTCCCACGACGAAGTGGTACACGGCAAGCACTCGCTGATCGACAAGATGCCTGGCGACCGCTGGCAGAAGTTTGCCAACCTGCGCGCTTACCTGGCGTTCATGTGGATGCACCCCGGCAAGAAACTGCTGTTTATGGGCTGTGAATTCGGCCAATGGCGCGAGTGGAACCACGACCAGCAACTGGACTGGTACCTGCTGCAGTACGCCGAGCACAAAGGCGTGCAAAAGCTGGTGGGCGACTTGAACCGGCTGTACCGCGAAGAACCGGCCCTGCACGAGCAGGACGACGCGCCCCAGGGCTTCCAGTGGCTGATCGGCGACGATGCGATCAATAGCGTCTACGCTTGGTTGCGCTGGAGCAAGGATGGCAAGCCGGTGCTGGTGGTGGCCAACTTCACGCCGGTGCCGCGTGAGGGTTACAAAGTCGGCGTACCCTTTGGGGGGCGTTGGAGTGAAGTGATCAACAGTGACGCTGATATGTATGCAGGGTCCAATTACGGTAATGGGGGCGAGGTATTTACCCAGGATGAGCCTAATCATGGGCAAGCGGTGTCACTGTCGTTGAATCTGCCGCCCCTGGGGGTGCTGATTCTGCGGCCGGAACCGCTTTAAAGGCTCTACCGTGCTGGATTCTGTTGTCCGCGTTGGTGGCAGGGTGCCACAATGGCGCCTTTGTGGTGGCAGTCGAATCGGGCGGATTTCATGAATGGCCTTGGGCGTGGGCAGGACCAGGATTGCGTTATAGAGGAGCAGGTGCGCACTGACCGTTTGCACCAGCTGTTCAGGCAATCATTTGCCGCGATTTTCGGCAGTTACATGGCTGCCCTGATGCTCTGCTGGCTATGCTGGGAGCGGTTTGACCACCAGGTCATTCTGGTCTGGCTGGTGGTGCTGGCGCTGTCGTCGTTGCTGCGTATCAAGATGTTCATGGAGTGGTTTCGCTGCCCCAACGCCGAGCGCACGCCCGAACGCTGGGAGCGCCGCTACTGGGTCACGCTGATGCTTTCGGCCGGGATCTGGGGCGCCGGCGCCCTCGCGGTGATGCCCACCGATGACCGGCTGTCCCAGGCACTGGTCATGTTGTTCACCGTGGGCATGTCGGTCAGCGCCGTGTCGTGTTACTCCGCTTACCGCTACATGACCCTGGCCTCCATGGCCCTGGTGTTGCTGCCGTGTACGGTGTGGCTGCTGTTCCAGCCGTCTTCCATGCAAGTCGGCGTGGCCATTGCGGTACTGGTGTTTTCCACCTTTGTGGTCAGCGCCACGCGCAAGCTGTCCGATGCCCTGGAAAAGGCGTTTCGCCTGACCCGGCAAATGGAGCGTGCCCACAGTATCTCCACCCGCGCCGCACAAACCGATGAACTCACCGGCCTGATGAACCGCCGTGCGTTCTTCGAACATGCCCAGGTGCTGTACGAACAATGCCGCCACAACCGGCAACCGCTGTGCGCGCTGATGATGGACATGGATCACTTCAAGGCAATCAACGACACCTACGGCCACCAGGCCGGCGACCAGGTGTTGCGCCAGATCGGCGGGGTGATCAGCGCGTCGTTCCGTCAGGCCGATGTGTATGGGCGGTTGGGCGGCGAGGAGTTTGCGGTGTTGCTGCCCAATACCTCGCTGGACACCGCACGGGCGATCGCCGAGCAGTTGATCAAGGCGATCTCGGGCCTGGCCTCCGAGCCGGTACATGGCTTGACTGCCAGCCTGGGCGTTGCCTCCACCCATGCCCGCGATCAAGACCTGCACGGCCTGATGAACACCGCCGACAAGGCGCTGTACCGCGCCAAGGCACAGGGGCGTAACCAAGTGGCGGTGGCGGAGTAGGGCTCAATGCATCGCCTTGGCCAACGCTCGCGCAACCTGATCGGCTGAGTAAGGCTTGGCCAGGAACTCGAACCCTTCGTAGCCACTGTCGGCCAGCTCTTCGCTGTAGCCGGAGGTGAGTACCACGGGCAAGTCCGGGCGTCGTTGGCGCAGCTCCCGGGCCATGGCCACGCCGGTCATGCCGGGCATCACCACGTCCGAGAAAATGCCATCGAACGCCAGGGCGTCCGCACCGGCCAGTGCGAGTGCCTGTTCGGCATCGGTCGCCCAGGTGGTCTGGTAGCCCAGGTCCTGGAGGATCTGGTTGGCGAAGCGGCCCACCTCGAGGTTGTCTTCCACGATGAGGATATGGCGTTGCGCCGTATCCACCCTCGGCGGCTGGCTTTGCGCAGCGTGTGGGTGCTGCGTCACCTGCGGCGGCGCTTCGGGCAGGTACAGGGTAAATACCGTGCCTTGTCCCGGATGGCTGACCACGTCAACGTTACCGCCGGACTGCTTGGCAAATCCGAAGACTTGGGACAACCCCAGCCCGGTGCCTTTGCCTACGGGCTTGGTGGTAAAGAATGGCTCGAAAATGCGTTCGACGGTGTCAGGGGAAATACCGCTACCGGTGTCGGACAGGGAAATGCTCACAAACGGCTGGTGGACTTCCTCGTCGCCACGGATGCGCGGCATCCTGTCCACAGAGGCCACGTGCAAGGTCAGGGTGCCTTTGCCGTTCATCGCATCCCGGGCGTTCAAGGCGATGTTGATCAAGGCGGTTTCGAACTGGCTGGCGTCCACGCTTACATGACAGGGGCGCTCGGGCAATTGCACCTGCACATGGATGCGTGCGCCGGTGACACTCTCTAACATCTCACCGATATTCTCGACCCGTTGGGCCGCGTCGAAGACCTCCGGGTTCAGCGGTTGGCGGCGAGCGAAGGCGAGCAGTTGGCTGGTGAGCTTGCTGGCGCGTTCCACGGTGTCGGACACCGCGCCCATATAGCGTTTGCGTCGTTCTTCGGAGAGTCCGGGCTGACGCAGGAAATCCACCGACGAACGAATGATGGTCAACAGGTTGTTGAAGTCATGGGCCACGCCGCCGGTCAATTGGCCGATGGCTTCCAGCTTCTGTGACTGGCGCAGCGCGGCTTCGGCCTCGGTCAGGGCGATGGTGCGCTCCTGTACCCGTTGTTCCAGGGTAGCGTTCAGCTGGGTAAAGGCTGCCAGGCCTTCGCGTACGGCGGCGTCGGCGCGTACCCGCTCGATATGCGCCCATGAGCGCTCCGTGACTTCGCCTACCAGCGCCAGGTCGTAGGGCGACCAGACCCGCGCCGTTTTGTGATGCACGGCCATCAGGGCCGTCAGGCGCCCCTCCTTGATCAGCGGGAAGCACGCGGTCGCCAGCGCCCCCAAGGCCTGATAATTGGCGGCGACCTCGGATGGGAACTCGGCGCGGTTGTCCTGGACCACCAGCGGTTTACCGCTGCGCAGACGCTGCACCGCCAATTCTCCGAAGGCGGCGAGGCTGTAGTGGCCGACGGTGCTTGGCGAGCCGGGCGCCGTCCAGTTGCCGCGGATGGTGAAGCCGTCCTGGTCGGCATCCATGTCGGCATAGGCGCAATTGGACACCTGCAAGTGCTCGGCCAGCAGGCGCGTGGTGGTGGACATGATGGTTTCGGCGTCGGTGGCATTCGCAACGGCGCTGCCTACCGCATCCAGCACCGCCAGGCGGCGGTTCAGGAACACGGTGGCGGTGGTTTCGGTGACGGTGTCCAGCATCCCCACGACCTTGCCCTGCGGGTCGCGGATGGGGCTGTAGCAAAAGGTGAAATACGCTTGTTCGAGGCCCGCGCCACGCTCGATCAGCAGCGGGAAGTTCTCGATGTAGGTGGCATGCCCTTCGAACGCTGCACGGGCGATCGGGCCGATGTCTGCCCAGACCTCGTGCCACACCTCGTTGAACGGGCGGCCCAATGCATAAGGCTTGTCACCCAGGATCGGGATGAATGCATCGTTATACAGCGTGATCAGGTGAGGCCCCCAAACGATGGCTTTGGGAAAGCTGGAGGCAAAGCACAGCGCTACGGTGGTCTTGAGCACATCCGGCCACTGCTCCAGCGGCCCCAGGGGCGTACTTGCCCAATCATGCTGGCGAACCCGCTCGGCCATGTCGCTGCTGCTTTGCAGCCAATTCATCATCGGGAGAACACCTTGTTTGCCACCGTCTGTCGAGCGCCTGAAAGGGTCAGGTTAACAATCAACAGACCGGTATGACCGCTGCCAAGTTCAGCGGCATTATCCAGGAGATGGCAATTTGATTCTTCATCTGTTTGGACAGATCTGCAAACATGTTTATTGTGCCCCGAAAACCCCTGTCCAGTAGATCCCTGCATCGCTTTTCGGGTCCATGGCGTACGCCGCGCCCAGCTCGCGAAACTGCGGGTTCATCAGGTTGGCACAATGGCCAGGGCTGGCCAGCCAGCCATCCAGCACTTTGCGTGGCGTATCCAGGCCGGCGGCGATGTTTTCGCCGATGTTCTTCGCGATATACCCGGCCAGTTCGGCACGGTCGCCAGGGGTGCGGCCATCGTGGTCGAGGTGGTCGAAGAAATTGCCGTTGGCCATGTTGCGCGTATGGCTGTTGGCGGCGCCTGCCAGGTCTTCGTTCCAGGACAACGGCGTGGTCGCGGTAAAGGCCTGGGTACCGCATTGGCGCGGTTGTGAGCGCGCGGTATTGATCAGGTTGAGCAGTTGCTTGCCTTCGGTCTGCCAGTCACCCAGGCCGCTGGTCAGCAGCGGGCGGGCGAGCACGATGCGCCAGTCCTGGCCGCTGTTGCTCACGCCGATGTCGACGAATTGCGGGTCCAACACCACGCGGCAGAAGCTTTCGCGCACGGCCTTCATGGCAGCCTGGGCGTCCTTGGGACCGGACAGGCTGATGGCCTGAACGTTGACCATCGGGTACGCGGCCCGCGCCAGCGCTTGCTGCAGGTCGCCCACATTGGTGGCGGGCAGCACCAGCCGCGTATCGCTGGCCAGCGGTGGCAGTTCCTGGGAACCCTGGTCGCCGCAGCGTTGCACCTGGCTGCGGTATTGGTTGATCTGTTGCACCAATTGACTTTCTTCATTCGCCATCGCGCTGGCGCAGAACACCGAACTGGCGGCCAGCGTCGTAAGACCCATCATCAATGACAGAACGCGCATGGACGTTACCCTTGAGCTTGAAAGTGCCCATGATGCGCGATGTAACCCGGTCTGGCGCAACGCCTTTTTTGTTTTTTTGCCTCAATGGGTGTTCTGGAGGCCGTTGACAGCACCGAAGCGGCGCCATGCCATCACGCTGGCCAGCAGGATCAAGCCCAGTGCCACGCTGAACGTTGCATGCAGGCCATAGGCCACGGATTGCGGGAAGGCTTGGGTGACATTCGGGCTGGCCCAGGCAAACACCGCCCCCAGCGCCGAAGCACCGAAGATCAGCCCGAGATTGCGTGACAGGTTCAGCAGGCCCGAGACCGTGCCGCGCCGTGATCCTTCCACATCGCTCATCACTGCGGTGTTGTTGGCGGCCTGGAACAGGCTGTAGCCCGCCGTCAGAATCACCAGCGAGGCCAGGTAGGCGATCAGCCCGGACACCAGCGACAACAGCACAGCGCCACACGCCAGCACACCCAGCCCGGCGAGGGTCATGCGCTGGCTGCCGAGGCGGTCGGTGAGACGTCCGGCCGGTACACCGGTGAAAGCCGCGACACAGGGGCCGACGGCCATGGCCAGGCCCATCCACTCCGGTTCCAGGCCCAGGCCCCGGGACAGGTAGAACGGCCCGACCACAAAGGTGGCCATGATCACGGCGGCGACCAAGGCACTCATGATCAGGCCGACGCGTAGCGCCGGGGCCTTCAATGCCGACCAGAAGCCTGAACCAGCGGACGATGGCGCATACGCACGATCCACTGGCAAACAGCGATAGGCGAGGGCGGCGGCCACCAGTCCCAGTGGCATTCCGACCAGGAAAATCGCGCGCCAGCCCCACACACTCAGCAACACACCGCCCACGCTCGGCCCCATGGCGGTACCGACGGCCGACATCGTGCCCAGCAAGCCCATTGCGCGGCCGGTGCGTGCCTTGCTCACCGTGTCACCGACCATGCCCAGCGCCATGGCCATCATCACCGCGGCGCCGAGGCCTTGCAGGATGCGTGCGGCAACCAGCCAGCCCAGCGTGGGCGCCATGCCGCACAGCCCGCACGCCACGGTGAACAGCAACAACCCGGCGAGCAATAAGCGTCGACGGCCCAGACGGTCACCCAGGCGCCCGGCGCTCACGATCACCGCCGTGATCGCCAGCAAGTAGGCCAGCACCACCCACTGAACCGCGTGAAACGACGCGTCAAACGCACGTGCCAGGCTGGGCAGGCCGACATTGGCGATGCTGGTGCCCAGGGAGGCCAGCAACATGGACAGGGACAGGCTAATGAGGCTGGCACGTGAGGCGGTAGGCATGGGAAGAATCCTTGAGTGAGGCAACTGTCACAAATCTACGGCGTCGCCTAACATGGCGGAAGGCGCATGGGTTGCAGTTAATACATGCGTGAAACGCCTGATAAGGAGCGCCGATGCCCGATCTCAACTTGCTGGTCACCCTCGACGTGTTGCTTGCCGAGGGCAGTGTCGCCGGCGCAGCCAAACGCCTGCGCCTGAGCCCTTCGGCCATGAGCCGTGCGCTGGCGCGTCTGCGCGAAACCACCGGCGACCCGCTGCTGGTGCGCGCCGGTCGCGGCCTGGTGCCCACGCCACGGGCAGTGGCGTTGCGCGAACAGGTCAGCCGCCTGGTGCAGCAAGCCAACGCGGTGCTGCGCCCGGTGCAGTCCCTGGATATGGCCCAGGTCGAGCGCACCTTTACCCTGCGCACCAGCGAAGAGTTCGTCGAGAATTTCGCTCCGTCGCTGCTGGCGCGTATCGCTCGGGAAGCGCCTGGGGTGCGCCTGCGGTTCATCAACAAGACCGACAAGGACAGCGCGTTGCTGCGCGAAGGCCGCGTCGACCTGGAAACCGGCGTGGTCGACCCCACCGCCAGCCCGGAAGTGCTGACCCAGGCGCTGTTTCGTGACCGCTTGGTGGGCGTGGTACGCAGTGGCCATCCCCTCAGTCAGGGCACGGTCAGCGCCCGGCGTTATGCTGAAGGCCAGCACGTCTATGTCTCGCGCCGGGGTCAGGACCGTGGCCAGATCGACGATGCGCTCGAAGCCCAGGGCCTCACACGACAAATCACCACCATCGTCGCCGGTTTCGCCACGGCGATCGCCCTGGCCCGCGACACCGACCTGGTCGCCAGCGTGCCCGAGCGCTACACCACCCACCAGCGCGAAGGCCTGCACAGCTTTGCACTGCCGCTGACACTGCCGACCTTTACCGTGGCGATGCTCTGGCACCCGAGGCTGGATGCCGACCTGGCCCATCGCTGGTTGCGTGGGTGTTTGCGCGAGGTGTGCGCCGAGCAGGTACAATCCACGCTGCCTTGACGCTGAACCCCAGGAATCTGCATGTACAGCCTTACCCGCTACACCACACCGTGCCCGGAACCTATCAACGGCCAGATCCTGCAGATGGTGGTGGACAACCTCACCGACATCAGCAGCGTGGCGCTGCCGCCCAGCAACCTGCTGTACAACATCTACCAGTACGCCATTGGTTTTGAGGTGCACCGGTACCTGGAAGCGCTGGACGGTTCCAAGGGCATTGCTGTCGAGTTGGTCGTGGCGATGGAAGAGGAGAAGCTGATCGGCTTTTGCCTGTACCTGCCCGTGAAGGATGACCCGCACGCCTGCGGCATTGCGTTCATGGCCGTGCAAGTCGGCTATCGCCGCCAGGGCGTGGCACACGCGATGATGCGCGACGTGTTGAGCCGCTATCCCCATGCGGAACTGGCGTGCTCGGTGGAAAAGGTGCCTGCGTTTGAAGGCATGGGTTTCCAGGTGCGTGGTGGGCGGGGCACGCAGGTGCTGATGAATACGCGGGACTACGGCACTGATGGCCTGATGGGCGTGCTGGATGTAGCGTCGATCTACAGTTCACTGGAAGTGCGGCAGATTCATACCTACCTGCTGCAAAAGCACGGCAAGCGCGCGATGATTGATGCGGAAAAACAACGCGATCGGCACCTCGATCAACTGACGCGCAAGGTGCAGCTTTTTGTAGCGGGGCGTTAGGCGGCGTTTTTTCTTTGGGGTGAGTGGGCTGTTGTGGTGAGCGGGCTCACCCCAACAACCCTCCCTGAAACGCCGCTGGCTTATGGCTTGGCCAGGTTCCAGTTGCCACCAACGCCGTCACCGGTGATGTCGCCCGGCTTGCTGTCCTTGACCCAGGTGTACAGCGCCTGGCCTTTGTAGGCCCATTGCTTGCTGCCGTCGTCACGGGTGATCACGGTGTAGCCATCGGCATCCTTCGCGGCGGCCGAGGCGGTGAACGCCGGCCAGTTGGCCAGGCACTGGCCGTTGCACACTGACTTGCCGGTGCTGTCTTTGGCGAAGGTGTAGAGGGTCATGCCTTTGCTGTCCACCAGCACTTTACCCTTGGCGCTGTCGGCCACTTTGGCCGGGGCGGCGAAGGCCATGGAGGAAGCGCAGGCGATGACGACGGCAGCGGCAAGGGAGAATTTTTTCAGCATGACGAACTCCTGGGGCTTGTTTGGTTTGAGTACTGGCGTTGTGCTGTATTCACACGCCGTACTCAGGTAAACACCCGCCGCGCCGGTTTATTCCTCACCTGTCGATAATTATTTAAACGCGGCCGCGCTTGACCATGGCCAGGATGGTTTCCAGCAATTCCTGCTGCGCCTCTTCACGGCTGATCTCGCCACTGGCCGCTGCCTGGGACAAGGCCTCCGCAGCCCCCAGCATCGCCCTTAAACCCGCCTGGGTGACACGACCGAAGGGCGACAGCGCGTCGCGGCACTTGTCGAGGAAGATTGCCTCGTACTGACGCTTGAGCGCTTCCAGTTCCGGCGAACTGCTGAGTGCCGCAATCACCCCAGGAATTTCCCGGCCCTGCAACAACACGCAATCCACATAGGACTCGGCGATCACCCAGGCACGGTCGTCCAGGGTGGCGCCACTGGCGGCGAGGGCGTTGGCGAAGACGTGATCCTGCCGGGCATCGAAGTCCTCGTACAACGCCGCCAGCAACCCGGCACGGGTGACGAAATGGTCATAGACCACCGGCTTGGTCACGCCCGCCAGTTCCGCCAGGCGGCCGAGGGTCAGGGCTTCGGTGCCTTCATCGCGCACCAGTTGCCAAGCCACGTCCAAGAGCTGGCGCAGACGATCTTCACGGGACAGGCGACGACGGGGGGCAGGGGATTCGCGACTTGACATGCTTATATACCAAAAGTAACTTACTAATCGTAACTTAAGCCTAGGCTAACCCCAAAAGGAGTCAATGTCATGCACGCACTCATCGTTGTTGCTCATCACGACCCGCAATCCCTCACCCACAGCGTGGCGGCGCAGGTGGCCGCCGGCCTCACTGCGGCCGGCCACCGCTACGAAATCGCCGACATTGCCGCCGAAGGTTTCGACCCGCGCTACACCGCCGCCGACCACTTGGTGCACCGCACCCGCGCCACGCCCCCGGCCGACGTGTTGGCCGAACAGGCCCGCATCGACCGCGCCGATGCGCTGGTGCTGGCGTTTCCCATTTACTGGTGGTCGCTCCCGGGCCTGCTCAAAGGCTGGATCGACCGCGTCTTCGTCAATGGCTGGGCCATCGACTACGGCCCCGATACCCCGGTGGTAAAAAAATTGCGGCACCTGCAGGTGCATCTGCTGGCCCTGGGCGCAGCGGACGACGATGCGTTTGACCGCCACGGCTACGCCAAGGCGATGCGCACGCAGATCGACTACGGGATCTTCGATTACTGCGGCGCGCAGGTGGTGACGTCGGCGCTGTTGCTGGAAACGGAAAGCGGCGGGGCGCAGGCGCATCTGGACAAGGCCTGGGCAGTGGGCAAGGGATTGTTCGAAACCGAGGCAGTGGCGGGCTGATTCAACCTTCGCGAAACAGGTCGTGGGCGTCCAGCAGGCGGTAGGCGATTTCCGGGCGCTTCTCCAGGCCTCGGCGAATCGCTGCGGGGATGGACTGGCGGGTCTTGCGGCACATGCCCGGCAGCTCGTCGATCACGATCTGGATCCCGCGCATGCTCTTGACTTCGGTGTGGCCCGGGGCGATGTGCACGCGGATGCCCAAGAGCTCGTACATCCGCTGCTGCATGTGCTCCAGGTCTTGCAGGCTCTTGAGGTCTTCAAGCCGGTCGAGCAGTTTTTTCTCTTCCTGGCGCGTGAGGTTGAGGATACGCAGGTCGGCGCCAGGTGCTTGCAGCAGTTGCTCGCGGTCGCAGACGCAGGCGCCGGGTGGGCAGGGTTGGCGAATTGTCATGTGCATTGCCTCCCCATTCCGACGCCGAGCCCTTAGTAGCTCAACTGAACCCCGAGACTGCCCAGGGCCTTCCAGTATTCAGGATAGGTCTTGGCCACGCAGTCCGGGTCCTGGATGCGGATGCCCGCGACTTTCAGCCCCGCCAGCGCAAAGCACATGGCAATGCGGTGGTCGGCATGGGTGTCGATCAGTGCCGTGCACGCGGTGCCGGCCAGGGCCGGATCGCTGGCCACCAGCAGGTCGTCACCTTCGATGGTCGCCAGGCCTGGGCGGATCTCGTTCAGGCCGTCATGCAGGGCCTGTACACGGTCACATTCCTTGACCCGCAGGTTGGCCAGTTCAGTGAAGCGCACCGGGGTGTTGTTGAACGCGGCGAGCACCGCCAGGGTCGGGATGGCGTCCTGCATCTGCGAGCCGACGACCGTGGCTTGCATGTTCGGGAACTGCGCGATCACGGCCTGAGCCTTGGCGTCGGGCTGGGTAAAGTCCTGCGCGGCCACGCCGATGTCGATGCGGCCACCGGTCAGCACTTGCGCAGCCCACAGGTAGGTGGCGGCGGAGGCGTCGGGCTCGATCAGGTAGTCATGGGCGGTGTAGCCGGTCGGGGCCACGCGCCAGGTGGTGTCGTCGACCGCTTCAACCTGGGCACCGAAGGCACGCATGCAATCCAGGGTCAGGTCCACGTAGCCGCGGGCACCGATGTCCTTGCCGGTCAGCGCCACTTCAATCGGCGCTTCACCGCAGGCCGCGAGCATCAACAGGGCTGACACGTATTGGCTGGACAAGCCGCCATCGATCTCGAAGCGCTTGGCCTTGATCTTGCCCACGCCGTGCACCGTTACCGGTGGGCAGCCGGTGGGGCTGTCGACCAGGATGCCGTTCTGGCCGAGGGTCGCCAGCAGCGGGCCGATCGGGCGTTTTTGCATGTAGTCATCGCCGTCGAGCACCACGGTGCCTTCAACGGTGGCGACAGCGGCGGTCAGAAAACGCATGGCGGTACCGGCGTTGCCGAGGAACAGTGGCTGCGACGGCAGCTGCAGTTTGCCCTGGCCGCTCACGACGAAGGTGGTGTCGTCCGGCTCGTCGATGGTCACGCCCATTTGGCGCAGGGCCACGGACATGTGGCGGGTGTCGTCGCTCTTCAGGGCGCCGCTCAGGCGGCTGGTGCCCTTGGCCAGGGCTGCCAGCAACAGGGCGCGGTTGGTAATGGATTTGGAGCCGGGGGGCGCGACCTTGCCATTGAGGGGGAAGTTGGGCGGTGTAACGGTCACGGTTTTCTGCGAACTCAAGGTACAGGGCTCCTGATTCATGGCACGGGCGGCGGGCGGAGTTGAATAATCGGGTATAGGTGTGGTGCTTGTCGAGCTTGGGATGGAATGTGGGGGGGTACATATCCGTTTCTTCGGTAACGGCTGCTTATGGTTCCGCCCTTACGGCGGCTCACTTTGGAAAAGCCGGAATGCCGGCCCAGCCCAAAGTAAGCAAAGGGCTCTTGCCCCAACACTCCGCACGTCGCTTAGGCTCGGTGTGCCCGAACGCAGGTTTGACGGGGCGCTCCAGATCAAAAGCAAAAGCGCGGCGGCCTTAGAGCCGACCGGTATTGTGCGGTCGAGCTCGGTCAAGTGTGGGAGCTGGCTTGCCTGCGATGCAGGCGCCTCGGTCTTTCAGATACGCCGGCAGGCTGTTACCGCTTCGCCAGCCAGTAATCATGCAACGCACGCGCTGCCGGTTCGATTTCGCTGACGCGTTGCTGGTGTGCTTGCACATCCAGGTCGGCCGGGAGTTCGAAGTTGTCTTGTTCGGCGCACCAGGAGATTTTTTCCAGCAGTGCAGCTTGTTCTGCCGGCAGTTGCGGCCAGTTGCCGATGGCGGCGCCGCGGATGTAGCCAAAGCACCATTCTTCGGCCAGGGTGACGTCCTGGCCCTGGTGTTCGGTTTGATCGAAACGGGCCTTGAAGGCCTGGGCGTCTGTGGCCAGTTGGCCTGCCAGAGTGTTGATGTGGCGCACGCACAGTTCGAGGAAGCTTTGTGCTTCGTCCATGGTGTCCCATTCCGGGTTCTGCCCGCCCCAGATCGCCGGGAACCACTCTGCCACGTCCACCTGGACCGGGCTGGACACCAGCGCGGTGAAGTAGCCGTCGAGTTCGGCCAGGTTCAGCACCGAATGGTCGTCGCCGTACTTGAGCAGGGTGTTTTCGATGAATTCGAATTCGGCGGGGGTGAGGGGGTGGGCGTGCATGGGCATATCCTTTAAACGTCGAGCGCCGCAGAGGGGGCGGCTTAAAGCGCGAAGGATGGCGTGTGTGCGGAGTTTTATCCAGCGTTTTCCCAGCGCTGGCACAGCTTGCTCACGCAGACAGCACCGACCACGGCGAGGATGATCGGCACCAGGAAATCATGGTCGATGCGGGTGAATTCCGCCACGAGCACAATCGCGGTCAGCGGCATGCTCATGCTGGCGGCCAGGAACGCCGCCGCGCCGATGATCGCAAACGCGCCGAGCGGCACTCCGGGCCAAATCAGGCTCCAGGCGCCGCCGAGGATGACCGCCAGCAACGCACCATTGGCCAGCCCGGGGGTGAGTAACCCGCCTTCGGCGCCAGCGCGCAGGCTGCTGGTGGTGATCAACACCTTGACCAGCAACAGCAGCGCAGCCAGGCCAATCGTCAGTTCGTTGTCGAAACCCAGTTGCGCCGGGCCTTTGCCATTGCCGAGGATCTGCGGCAGCAGCATTGCCAGGCCACCGATCAGGGTGAAGTTGATCAACGCGAGTACCGGCAGGCGCCACCCGCGCGCGGCGTTTGCCCTCGCGCTGCCCGTAAGACGGGTAAAACCATACGCGGCCAATCCAAACACCGGGCCGCACACCACCGCCCAGGTGATCAACGCCGGGCTCAGCACAAAATGCGGCACGACGTATTGCGACTCCGCCCCCAGCCCGACCCACGCCACCGACGCGCCAATCGCCGAGGTGGTCAGCGCAATCACCGCCGCCGGCCAACTGAACGCGCCCACCAGTACTTCCAGCACGAACACCGCGCCGCCCAACGGCACGTTGTACACCGCCGCCAGGCCCGCGCCGGCACCACAGGCAACGATCAAACGATGCTGCTCCGGGGTCACCCGGGCGCGCTGGGACAGCCAACTGCCCGCCAGCGCGCCGACTTCCCGTGGCGCCACTTCACGGCCCAGGGGCGAGCCAAGGGCCACGGTGATGATCTGCAGCAAGGCGTGGGCGAGGGTGGTTCCGGGCGGCATGAGCGGCATCTTTTCCGACACCGCCTGCTTGACGCTCACCAGTGGCCGACCATAGCGGTACACCGCCCACCAGCCCAGGCCCGCCACCAGCCCGCACACCACCAGCACCGCCAAACGCCGTTCGGGCGCAGCGGCCGTCACGCCCCACAGAAAGGTTTCATGGCTGACCAGGCTGTCGAGGCTGTAGCCATACGCCAGGTGCTGGATGCCATGCAGCAGCAGCGCCAGCAGCATGCCGCCGAGGCCGGCACCGATGCCGGTGAACACGACCACCAGGGCCAGCATCAAGGATGAACGGAACATGGACGGCATAAACGGCTCCAGGCTGTGGCCCAGAGTGTATAGCCGATATTCCGTGGCTTCTGGATGAAATGTATTGGCCTACCCTGAACCCCGCGGCTACAACATTTCATTACGTTTGCCCGTCCCGTTTTTGGCCGATGTGCCGTTGCGCACCCTTGTTATAGTCTGGCCTTTATCACTCGCCAGTCAGGGATCACTGCCATGTCCGAATACCAAGCTTTCGTCGTCGAACTCACCGGCAACGTTGCCCATGTGCAGATCAACCGCCCGGAAAAGATCAACGCGATGAACGCGGCGTTCTGGACCGAAATCATCGACATCTTCCAGTGGGTCGAAGACACCGACGCGGTACGTGCCGTGGTGCTCAGTGGTGCGGGCAAGCATTTCTCCTCCGGCATCGACCTGATGATGCTGGCCTCGGTGGCCAATGAGTTTGGCAAGGATGTGGGCCGCAATGCGC
The DNA here is from genome assembly GCF_000612585.1 of Pseudomonas sp. CHM02. Classification (GTDB taxonomy): domain Bacteria; phylum Pseudomonadota; class Gammaproteobacteria; order Pseudomonadales; family Pseudomonadaceae; genus Aquipseudomonas. The sequence continues at coordinate 60,309 of NZ_JFCA01000009.1, read as the reverse complement.
GTCTGTTGCGCCGTAAAATCCTCGAGCTGCAAGCCTCGTTCAATGCCGTCGACAACTGCCGCAAGCCGGTGCTGGCGGCGATCCAGGGTTACTGCATCGGCGGTGCCATCGACCTGATCAGCGCCTGCGACATGCGCTATGCCGCTGAAGGCGCGCAATTCTCGATCAAGGAAATCGACATCGGCATGGCCGCTGACGTCGGCACCCTGCAGCGCCTGCCGCGCATCATTGGCGATGGCATGCTGCGCGAGCTGGCCTATACCGGTCGCCAATTCGGCGCCGACGAGGCGCGCAGCATCGGCCTGGTCAATCGCGTCTATCCCGATCAGGACAGCCTGTTGGCCGGCGTGATGGAAATCGCCCATGAAATCGCCGCCAAGTCGCCGATTGCGGTCACCGGTACCAAGGCCATGATCAGCTACATGCGTGACCATACCGTCAATGACGGCTTGGAATACGTTGCCACCTGGAACTCGGCTATGTTGCAATCCAACGACCTGCGCGTGGCCATCGCGGCCCATATGAGTAAGCAGAAACCCGAATTCGTGGATTGACTGACATGACCCCAGGCTGGATTACCACAACGCTGCTGGACAACGACGCCCCTGGCGGCTGGGCCGTTGCCCGCAGCCGCGACGGCTTTTTGCATGACACCAACGGCCCCTTGTTCCCTCGGGAATGGCTCAAGCGCCAGGACCTGTCGGTGTTTGCCGAACACGGCATCGGTCACCTTGACGGCGAGCCGGTGTACCTGCTGGAACTCGACTCCGCCGGTGACGTGCCAGGCTGCAGTTGGCAAGGCCTGCGGGGCTTCATGCTGCAAGGCGATCACACCTTGTACAAAGTGCTGGGTTACGCCGCGCAGATCGGTACCTGGGCGCGGGAGCACCGGTTCTGTGGCAGTTGCGGCCAGGCCATGGTCCAGGTGCCCCGCGAACGCGCGATGCATTGCCAGGCCTGTGACCTGCGCAGCTACCCACGGATTTCGCCGAGCATGATCGTGCTGGTGACCCGTGGCGACGAGATCCTGCTGGCGCGTTCGCCACGCTTTGTGACGGGGGTGTACAGCACGCTGGCGGGGTTTGCCGAGCCGGGTGAGTCGGCCGAGGACTGCCTGATCCGCGAGGTCCGCGAGGAAGTGCAGGTGGAGGTCAAGAATATCCAGTACATGGGCAGCCAGTGCTGGCCGTTCCCCCATTCGATGATGCTCGGCTTCCATGCCGAGTACGCCGGTGGCGACATCGTGCCCCAGGCCGACGAGATCGAAGACGCGCAGTGGTTCAACATCCACGACTTGCCGCCGCTGCCGGCGTCACGCTCGATTGCGCGTTACCTGATCGACCTCTACCTGGCCCGTCGCCTAGGCCACGCTGAACCAGTGTTGCCAGGCTAGGCGCACCGTCAGGCCGAGGACCACGGTGATAAACACCGGGCGAATGAATTTGGCGCCGCCGCTGATCGCGCTGCGTGCGCCAAAGAACGCGCCACACATCACCGAAACGCCCATGGCCAGGCCGACGATCCAGTCCACCGAACCATTGATGATGAACACCGTCAGCGCCGCCGCGTTGCTGACGAAGTTCATGCTGCGCGCCACGCCGCTGGCTTTGACCAGGTCGATGGGGTGCAACAGCATCGTGCTGACCGTCCAGAACGCCCCGGTGCCAGGACCCGCCACGCCATCGTAGAAGCCCAGGCCGAAGCCCTGGGTGGACTGCCATTTCTTCTTGATCGGCGCGTCGGCATCCAGCGGCGCCTTGGGCGTACCGCCGAACAGCAGGTACACGCCGCAGCCGAACACGATCACCGGCAGCATCTTGTTCAGGGTTTCAGCCGGCAGGTAGTGGGCGACCACCGCGCCGGTGAGGGCGCCAATCAGCGTACCGACGATGGCGTGCACCCACTGGCGCGGATGGAACAGCTTGCGGCGATAGAAGGTAAAGCTGGCGGTGGCCGAACCGAACGTGGAACTGAGCTTGTTGGTGCCCAGGACCAGGTGCGGTGGCATGCCGGCGGTGAGCAGGGCAGGCGTGGTGAGCAAGCCGCCTCCGCCAGCGATGGCGTCGATGAAACCGGCGATAAAGGCGACAACCGCCAGGATGGCGAGGGTGGTGAGGTCTACGCTGAGTTCGAAAGGCATTGGCAGGGCTTATTTTTAGCGGGGCACAGCGAAGGGGCTGCACCAAAGGCCTGCATCTTACCTGCCGGATGTACACAGAACCAACTGTAGGCGCTGGCTTGCCAGCGATGGCGGTGTGTCAGTCCCACAGATGCTGGCTGATGTTCCGCTATCGCCGGCAAGCCGGCTTCTACAGGGAGTGTTGATCAAGGGGGGGATCAGTCGTGGCGCTTGTCGAGCCATTCCAGCGCCGTGCGCCAGATACAGATCCCCAGGAAGTACGCCGACATCAGCGACCACAACCCAAAGGTCCACGGGTTGGTGTTCGGGTAATCCACCACCATCAAGAAGCTGCACAGCAACCAGAGGGTGGTCACGGCGATATTGATCGGCATGAAGCGCTTCACCCGGAACGGGTGCAGGAACTTCATCGGCGTTACGGTCAGCAATGCCAGGCCAATCACCGTGAGCAGGGTCACCCAGGCTTCCGGCTGGATGATGTAGACGCACAGCGCAACCACGTTCCAGGCGGCGGGGAAGCCGACGAAGTAGTTGTCCTTGCTCTTCATGTTCACGTTGCAGAAGCAGAACAGCGACGACACCAGGATCACCGACACCGTGAACAGATGGGTAAAGTCCGGCAGGTCGATGTAGCGATAGATAAACAGCGCCGGAATGAATACGTAGGTGAGGTAATCGATCACCAGGTCCAGTACCGAGCCGTCAAAGCTCGGCAATACCGTGCTGACATTCACCCGTCGTGCCAGTGAGCCGTCGACACCGTCCACCACCAGCGCCAGGCCCAGCCACAGCAGGCAGGCCTTGGGTGAGTTTTCCAGCAGCGCCAGGGTGGCCAGGAAGGCCAATACCACACCGGTGGCGGTAAAGCCGTGGGCGCCCCAGGCTTTGAGTCTGGCTACATGCAGGGTCGATATCACGGGCGGTTCTCCAAAAGGTGGAACAGGGCAGCCGACAACGTGACGCCGTCGAGTCTGGCCGGGGAATGCAGGTATCGACCGGGAAGGGGGTAAGAAGGTTCACCACCCCGGTATATCACTTAGCGTAGCAAGCGTAGGACGTTTCGGCATCAGCCCTGGCGGAACACCAGTGCCTTTAACCCACTTTGTGCGTCGATATCCGGAAATTCCGGCGGGTTTTCCAGCCGCTCCACAAAGCGCAGGCCTGGTGCTTCGCGGGTGACGCCGTCGATCAGGAAGTCTTCGCCGAAGGCGGGGTCGTTCATGCAGGCCAGTACGGTGCCCTGTGGCGTGAGCAGGTCCGGCAGGCGACGCAGCACGCGCTGGTAGTCCTTGGTCAGCAGGAAGCTGCCTTTCTGGAATGACGGTGGGTCGATGATCACCAAGTCGTACGGCCCGTTATGAGTGACCTTGGCCCAGGACTTGAACAGGTCGTGGCCCAGGAAGCTGACCTTGCCCAGGTCATGGCCATTGAGGCGATGGTTGTCGCGGCCACGGCTCAGGGCGCCACGGGCCATGTCCAGGTTCACCACATGCGCGGCGCCGCCTTCGATGGCCGCCACGGAGAAACCGCAGGTATAGGCAAACAGGTTGAGCACCCGCTGGCCCTTGGCCTGTTCGCGCACCCAGTTGCGCCCGTAGCGCATGTCGAGGAACAGCCCGCTATTCTGTTTTTTACCCAGGTCGATCAGGTAGCGCAGGCCGCCTTCGGTGATGGTCAGTTCGTCGACGGGTTCCCCCACCAGCCATTCGGTGGTGCTTTGCGGCAGGTAGCGGTGTTGCAGGGCGACGGTGTACGTACCGAACCGGGTCTGCAGCAATTGTTTCAAGGCCTCCAGCGCTGCTGCCTCCGGCTCTTTGAACAACGACACCAGCAGCACGCCTTGCAACCAGTCCACCGTGATTTGCTCCAGGCCCGGCCAGCAACGGCCGCGGCCGTGGAACAGGCGCCGGGTTTCAGCCGGTGGGGTGGCCAGGGCGGTCAGCAAGTGGGCATGCAAGGTGGCGAGTGCGTCTGGGGTCATCGTTAAACGTCAGTCGTTGAGCGGGCGGCATTTTAAACACAATTGCGAGAGTAGCGGGCGCTTGAGCACAACGTGCTGGGAAAATACCGATTGGCAGTGATTCATGCTCAAAATCCCGTATCGGGCGCCTTATAACAGGCAAAAAATCCTCAGGCACCGACATAAACTGGAAAAAAAGCCCGGAGGTGCCCATGAACGGTTTCACACGTGCAGTGACTGATCAGCAAGAATTGGATGAATGGCGCGACGCTCTCGCTTCGCTGGTTGCCAATGCCGGCCCCGCACGGGCGCGGCAGATCCTCGACCTGCTGGCCGAGGACGCCAGCGCTGCGCACATCGACTGGAAACCGCGCCACGGCACGCCGTACATCAATAGCATCAGCGTGGAGCAGCAACCGGCGTTTCCCGGCGACCTCGCCACTGAAGAGCGCCTGGCCTCATTGGTGCGCTGGAATGCCCTGGCCATGGTGGTGCGTGCCAATCAGGCCTACGGCGAGCTCGGTGGCCATATCGCCAGTTACGCCAGTGCGGCGGACTTGTTCGAAGTGGGCTTCAACCACTTCTTCCGCGCCCGCAACGAAGGGTTTGGCGGCGACCTGGTGTTCTACCAGCCGCATTCCGCCCCCGGCATCTATGCCCGTGCGTTCCTCGAAGGGCGCTTGAGCGAAAACGACCTGGCCCATTACCGCCAGGAGATCGGTGGGCCGGCGGAAGGCGCACGCGGCCTGTCCAGCTACCCGCACCCGTGGCTGATGCCGGACTTCTGGCAGTTCCCCACCGGCTCCATGGGCATCGGCCCGATCAGCTCGATTTTCCAGGCGCGCTTCATGCGCTACCTGCAGCATCGCGGCTTGCAGGACACTACCGACCGCCACGTCTGGGGCGTATTCGGCGACGGCGAGATGGACGAACCGGAAAGCATGTCGGCCCTGACCCTGGCCGCCCGCGAAGGCCTGGACAACCTCACCTGGGTGGTCAACTGCAACCTGCAACGCCTCGACGGCCCGGTGCGCGGCAACGGGCGCATTATCGATGAGCTGGAAGCCTTGTTTGCCGGCGCCGGCTGGAACGTGATCAAGCTGGTGTGGGGCTCGGACTGGGACGCCTTGCTGGCCAACGACACGGATGGCGCGCTGGTCAACACCTTGTCCAACACGGTCGACGGTCAATTCCAGACCTTCGCTGCCAAGGACGGCGCCTACAACCGCGAGCACTTCTTCGGCCAGAGTGAATCGCTGGCCCGGTTGGTCGAGGGCATGAGCGATGAGCAGATCGACCGCCTCAAGCGTGGCGGCCACGACATGGTCAAGATCCACGCGGCCTACCACGCCGCGCGTCGGGTCAAGGGCAAACCCACGGTGATCCTCGCCCAGACCAAAAAAGGCTTCGGCATGGGCGAAGCCGGGCAGGGCAAAATGACCACCCACCAGCAGAAGAAACTTGATCGCGATGCGTTGATCGCCTTCCGCAATCGCTTCCAGTTGCCGCTGAGCGATGAACAGACCGAATCCCTGAGTTTCTTCAAACCCGCGCAAGACAGCCTGGAATTACGCTACCTGCACCAGCGACGCCAGGTGTTGGGCGGTTATGTGCCCAGTCGCAGCCAGGTCGCGGCACCTGTCAGCGTGCCGGCTGTATCGGGCTACGCCGGTTTCGCCACGGCAGCCGACGGCAAGGAAATGTCCACCACCATGGCCTTTGTGCGCATGCTCACCAACCTGCTCAAGGACAAAGCCCTGGGCCCGCGCATCGTGCCGATCGTCGCCGATGAAGCGCGCACCTTCGGCATGGCCAACCTGTTCAAGCAGATCGGCATTTATTCCAGTGTCGGCCAGCGATATGAGCCGGAAGACATCGGCTCGATCCTCAGCTATCGCGAAGCCACCGACGGGCAGATCCTGGAAGAGGGCATCAGCGAAGCCAGCGCCATCAGTTCCTGGGTCGCGGCGGCTACCAGCTACTCGGTGCATGGCCTGCGCATGTTGCCGTTCTACATCTATTACTCGATGTTCGGCTTCCAGCGCGTGGGCGACCTGATCTGGGCCGCTGCCGACCAGCGCGCCCGTGGCTTCCTGCTGGGCGCCACGGCCGGGCGCACCACCCTGGGTGGCGAAGGCTTGCAGCACCAGGACGGGAGCAGCCATCTCACCGCTGCCACCGTGCCTAACTGCCGCGCCTACGACCCGGCGTTCGCCGGGGAATTCGCGGTGATCCTCGACCACGGCATGCGCCAGATGCTGGAACACGATGTGGACGAGTTCTACTACGTGACCCTGATGAACGAAAACTACCCGCAGCCCAGCCTGCCGGAAGGGGTTGAAGCGGCGATCATCAAAGGCATGTACCGCCTGCAAGGCGCGGGCGATGCTCAGGTGCGGCTGCTGGGCTCCGGCACGCTGGTGCGTGAAGCCCAGGCGGCGGCACAGTTGCTGGCGGAGGACTGGCAGGTGGCGAGCGAGGTGTTCAGCGTCACCAGTTTCAGCGAGCTGGCGCGGGACGCGCGGGAAGAAGTGGAGCGGTGGAACCGCTTGCATCCGCAGGCGGTTGCACGGGTCAGCCATGTGACTGAGTGCTTGCCCAAAGGCGTGCCGGTGGTGGCGGTGTCCGACTATGTGCGGGCAGTGCCGCAGATGATTGGTTCGTACCTGAATTCCCCCTATACCGTGCTCGGCACTGACGGTTTTGGTCGCAGTGATACACGGGCGGCGTTGCGGGATTTCTTTGAGGTGGATCGCCATCACCTGGTGCTGGCAGCGCTGACGGCGTTGGTGGAGCAGGGCAGCCTGTCGCCCCGGGTGTGCCAACAGGCGATTGAACGCTATGGCCTGCAAACAGAACGCGAAGCCTCCTGGACGCGCTGACTGGCGCACATCCAAATGTGGGAGCTTGTGGTGTTTTTAAACAGTGGCGATCAGAGCGGGCCCAAACGCTTCCTTCAGGAACCCGGGGGCGATGTACCGTTCGTAATGCGCCTCGGACAGCAGGAAAAACTCGCGGTCAATTGCATCGCGCAAATCCGCCAGGCTGCGCTCACGAAATTCCGGTAGCAATGCCAGCCCATACGCGTCCAGCTTGGAAATCACCCGCGCACCCCGTGCAATCAGCTGGTACGCCCAGCAATACGGCGACTGGTGCGGCATGAAACGGATCTTGCGATTTTCCAGTTGCTGGCGCAGCAGGTGCGCATCAAACACTTGCAGCTTGCTGGCCATCACCTGCACCAGCAATTGCTCCAGGCGCAGCCACACCGCCTGTTTTTCCTCGGCGTTGTAGCCGTTCCACTGGATCACTTCGTGGTGGTAACGCTTGCAGCCCCGGCAGACCAGGTCCCCGTAAACGGTGGAGCACAGGCCGACGCAGGGCGTCTTGATGGTTTGATTGGGCATAGAAGGCAATTTGCAAAGTCTGTAGAACACCACGGAGCCAGTGTCGGAGCGAGCTTTCTGTGGTGAGTGGGGCTTGTCCCCCGATGGGTTCACCGCCGACTCAAGGGGCTGCTTCGCAGCCCGGCGCAGGGCAAGCCTGCTCACCACAGCAAGCCCGCTCCCACATTTTTAGCTCCGTGTCGTGGATTAGTCCCAGCTCAGCGCGCCGCCAGTCTGGTACTCGATCACGCGGGTCTCGAAGAAATTCTTCTCTTTCTTCAAGTCCATGATCTCGCTCATCCACGGGAACGGGTTAGTCGTCCCTGGATACTCTTCTTTCAGACCAATCTGCGACAGACGACGGTTAGCGATGAACTTCAAATAGTCTTCCATCATCGCGGCGTTCATACCGAGTACGCCGCGTGGCATGGTGTCACGCGCGTATTCGATCTCCAGCTGAGTCCCTTGCAGGATCATCTGGGTCGCTTCTTCCTTCATCTCGGCATCCCACAGGTGCGGGTTTTCGATCTTGATCTGGTTGATCACGTCGATACCGAAGTTCAGGTGCATCGACTCGTCACGCAGGATGTACTGGAACTGCTCGGCCACGCCGGTCATTTTGTTGCGACGGCCCATGGACAGGATCTGGGTGAAGCCGCAATAGAAGAAGATGCCTTCCAGCACGCAGTAGTAGGCGACCAGGTTGCGCAGCAGCTCTTTGTCGGTTTCGACGGTGCCGGTTTCGAACTTCGGATCGGAGATCGAACGGGTGTACTTCAAGCCCCAGGCGGCCTTTTTGGCGACCGATGGAATCTCGTGGTACATGTTGAAGATCTCGCCTTCATCCATGGCCAACGATTCGATGCAGTACTGGTAGGCGTGGGTGTGGATCGCTTCTTCGAAGGCCTGGCGCAGGATGTACTGGCGGCACTCCGGGTTGGTGATCAGGCGGTACACGGCCAGCACCAGGTTGTTCGCAACCAACGAATCCGCAGTGGAGAAGAAGCCGAGGTTGCGCATGACGATGCGACGCTCGTCGTCGGTCAGGCCTTCGGGGTTTTTCCACAGCGCGATGTCGGCGGTCATGTTGACCTCTTGCGGCATCCAGTGGTTGGCGCAGCCGTCGAGGTACTTCTGCCAGGCCCAGTCGTACTTGAATGGCACGAGTTGGTTGAGGTCGGCGCGGCAGTTGATCATGCGCTTTTCATCAACGGCGACGCGGGCGGAGGCGCCTTCGAGTTCGGCGAGGCCTTCGGCGACGTCGAGGCTGTCCAGGGCGGCCTTGGCGCGAATGATCGCGGCGGAGTCGTTGGCGGTCACGTTACGGGCTTCCAGCGCAGCGGCGGCGCCGGCACCGTCGAGGCGGTCCATGTTGGCTTCGCTGGCGTGGCCGGCATTGGCGCCCTTGATCACCGCTGCACCGGTGTCTTCGTTGTCGACTTCATCCCAACTCAGCATTGAAATTCTCCTTCCTGGTACTCGAAAAATTAGTGTTTTGCAGGCTTCAAGGCATTGAAATACTGCTCATAGTGTGGTCGGTAAATACCGATACTGCACACTATGTAGTGGTCCGTTCTGTTTGTGGGCACACTATATGGTGTGTAACACCGATGGTCAACGCACAAGACCGCCTCCGATGTCGCAGGGGTATGAGCAAAACTCACAGCCCCATGACTTTTAATGGTTACGGCCGCTTTCATCCCCAGTGCTAAAAAATCGCCAACCAGCTCCCCATAACAACAACGAGCGTTTGCGAAATGAAAACACTGGATCTCTACATCGGCGAAGGTTTCGAAGGCCCGGGCGTCAACGCGGCCCATATCAACATCCTGATCGGCCCACGCAACGGCCCGGCCGGCCAGGCGTTCGCCAACAGCCTCGCGTCCCCAAGCCAGGGCCACTGCCCATTCATGGTGATTGCCCAGCCGAATATCCCGGTCAAACCCATGACCCTTTACGTCAACAAGGCCGAAATCAGCAGCGACCTGCACGGCAACGCCACCTGGGGCGCGTCCCAGGCCGGTATCGCCAAGGCGGTGCTCGAAGCCTTGCTCGACGGCACCTTGCCGCCCGAGGCCGAAGACGAGTGGGCCATCGTCACCGCCAACTGGGTCAACCCGGCCTGCGATGACCTGGACGCCGTGTACCTGAACAACTACAACGCCTGCCGCACCGCGATCCGCGCCGCCCTGACCGGTACGCCGTTCACCGCGCAGTTGGCCGACGTGGTCAACCACATCAGCAACCCTTTCTACACGCCAAAGGCCTGAGGAGGCTCCCATGCACTACATCCGTTTGGGCAATTCCGGCCTGCAAGTCTCGCGCCTGTGCCTGGGCACCATGAACATGGGCACCCCGGACTGGAAACCGTGGATCTTCGACGAAAAGCAAAGCGAGCCCATCGTCGCCCACGCCCTCGACAATGGCGTCAACTTCATCGACCTGGCCGACTTCTATTCCGCCGGCGTCGGCGAGGAAGTGGTGGGGCGCATCCTCAAGCGCGTGGCGCGGCGTGACGACATCGTGGTCACCACGAAAGTGGGCTACGGCACCCGCAGCGGCATCAACGCCAGCGGTCACTCGCGCAAGCACATCATGGACAGCATCGACGCATCGCTGAGCCGCCTGGGCATGGATTACGTCGATGTGTTCATGCTGCATTACTTCGACGTGAACACCCCGGTGGAAGAAACCATGAACGCGCTGAACGACATCGTGCGTTCCGGCAAGGCGCGCTACATCGGCGTATCCACCATGCTCACCGGCCAACTGGCGAAGATCCTCATGGCCTGCGAGCGCAATGGCTGGGTCAAGCCGATCAACATGCAACTGCAACTGAACTGCGCCTACCGCGAAGAAGAACGCGAGATGATCCCGTTCTGCCGCGACCAGGGCCTGGGTGTCTCGGTGTTCAGCCCGCTGGCCCGTGGCTTGCTCACCGGTGAGGTGCAGTCGACCCGTAACCAGACCGACTTCTTCACCCAGCAGATGTACAGCGACCAGGCCTCGTTCGACATCGCCCATTCCGTGCAGCGCGTGGCCCGCGCCCGTGGCGTCTCCAACGCACAGATCGCCCAGGCCTGGGTGGCCAACCATCCAGGCGTCGACGTGATGCTGGTCGGCGCCGACACCACGGAGCAGTTCGACAGCGCCCTGGCGGCCCTCGACACCCAACTGGATGCCGAGGAACTGCACGAGCTGGAACGCAACTACACCCCCTGCGATGTGATCAACGACTACACCGCCGGCAAGCGCATCCTGCGCGAGGCCCGTCCGGGCCTGGACCGTTTCAACCTGATCGAGGCCGTGGCATGAACCCGCTGATCCGTACCGGTAACTACATCGATGGCCAATGGTCCAGCGGTGGCCAGACCTATCCGGTGGTCAACCCGGCCAATGGCGCGCTGATCGCCGACGTACAGCGTGCCGCCACTGAGGAAACCCACCTCGCCATCGACGCCGCCAGCCGCGCGTTGCCGGCCTGGCGCAAGCTCACCGCCAAGGAACGCAGCCAGCGCCTCAAGCGCTGGAGCGAGCTGATGCTCAGCAACCAGAAGGACCTGGCCCACCTGCTGAGCCTGGAGCAGGGCAAACCCCTGGCCGAAGCGATGGGCGAAGTGGTCTATGCCGCGAGCTTCCTGGAGTGGTTCGGCGAAGAAGCCAAGCGCGCCTATGGTGATGTGATCCCGAGCCACAAGGCTGATGCGCGCATCATCGTGGTCAAGGAGGCCATCGGTGTGGTTGCGGCGATCACGCCATGGAACTTCCCCCTGGCCATGGTCACCCGCAAGGTCGGCCCGGCCCTGGCGGCGGGGTGCACCATGATCCTCAAACCGTCCGAAGAAACCCCATTGTCGGCGTTTGCCCTGGCGGTGCTGGCCGAACAGGCGGGGATCCCGGCCGGTGTGTTCAACATCGTCTCCGGCGATGCCGTGGCGATTGGCGGTGCACTGCAAGCCTCCAGCGTGGTGCGCAAGCTGTCGTTCACCGGCTCCACCCGCACCGGCAAGCTGCTGATGCGCCAGGCGGCGGATACCTTGAAAAAGGTCTCGCTGGAACTGGGCGGCAACGCGCCGTTCATTGTGTTCGACGACGCCGACCTGGAGGCTGCCGTCAAAGGCGCCATGGCTTCCAAGTTCCGCAACACCGGGCAGACCTGTGTGTGCGTCAACCGCTTCTTTATTCAGGACGGTGTATACGAGGCGTTCACCCGCAAACTGGCGGAAGCGGTCAGCGCCATGCGTGTCGGCAGCGCCCTTGAGGGCGAAACCGAACAAGGCCCGTTGATCAACGCCGCTGCCTTGGCCAAGGTTGAAGCCCATGTCGGCGACGCCTTGGAGAAGGGCGCCACCTTGCTGTGCGGCGGCCGTCGCCATGCGCTCGGCGGTACGTTCTTCGAACCGACCATTCTCACTGAAGCCAGCGGCGACATGCTGATCGCCCAGGAAGAGACCTTTGGCCCGGTGGCGGCGTGTTTCCGCTTCAAGGATGAAGCCGAGGTGCTGCAACGCGCCAACGACACGCCATTTGGTTTGTCCGCCTACTTCTACAGCCGCGATATAGGCCGTGTCTGGCGCATGGCCGAAGGCCTGGAAGCCGGCATGGTCGGCATCAACGAAGGGATCATCTCCACTGAAGTCGCGCCGTTTGGCGGGATCAAGGAGTCGGGCCTGGGCCGTGAAGGTTCCAAGTACGGTTTGGATGATTACCTGGAGATCAAATACCTGCTGATGGGGGGGCTGTAACCCCCTGTGATCTTGCTGTGGTGAGCGGGCTTGCCCGGCGCTGGGGCGCGAAGCAGCCAGGCTTCATTGGCAGGTTTTGGGGCTGCTGCGCAGCCCAGCGCGGGGCAAGCCCGCTCACCACAACAGCCCGCTCACCACAACAGTTCGCTTTTCGTTACTCCGTCAAGAACAACAATAGGGAGAACACCATGACTGCTCAATCCGTCAACATCGACGACCTGCCGATCGGCCGTTTTCACCTGAAAATCGCCGGCCTGACCTTCGGCGCGCATTTCACCGACGGCTATATTCTCGGCCTGATCGGTATCGCCTTCACCCTGCTCAGCCCACAGATGCAGCTGGACGCGTTCTGGCAAGGCTTGATCGGCGCCTCGGCCCTGATCGGCCTGTTCCTGGGTAGCCTGTTTTTTGGCTGGATCTCCGACACCCTCGGCCGGCAAAAGATTTTCCTGGTCAGCTTTGTGCTGATCACCGTGGCCTCGGTCATGCAGTTCTACGCCGAGACGGCCATGGGCCTGCTGCTGTGCCGCATCCTGATCGGCATTGGCCTGGGCGGCGACTTCAGCGTCGGTCACGCCATGCTCGCCGAGTTTTCACCGAAGAAACATCGCGGCGTATTGCTCGGCTCGTTCAGCGTGATCTGGACCTTCGGCTACGTGGCCGCGACCTTTGTCGGCACCGCGATGCTCAGCCTGGGCGATGATGCCTGGCGCTGGATGCTAGCGTCTTCGGCGATACCCGCCGGCCTGATCCTGATCGCGCGTATCGGCACGCCGGAATCGCCGCGCTGGCTGGTCAACCGCGGGCGCATTGCCGAGGCCCGTGCCATCGTCCAGAAACACCTTGGCGCGCACGTGGTGCTGGACGAAGAACCGTCGACCCAAACCCATTCCGGCTATGGCGTACTGTTCAGCCGTGAATACCGCAAGCGCACCGCGTTCAATTGCCTGTTCTTTGTGTGCATCGTCATGCCGTATTTCGCAATCTATACCTTCCTGCCGTCGATCCTGCAGAAGATGGGCCTGTCCCAGGGCTTTGGCACCGAGCTGCTGCTTAACCTGCTGTTGATTGTCGGCGCCCTGATTGGAATCTGGTGCACGGTGAAGTTTTCGCGCCGGGGCTTCTTGATCAACTCGTTCATCATCCTCGCGGCGGCGTTGTTTCTGTTGGCGGTGCTGCCGGGAAACCTGGCGTGGTTGATGGTGCTGACGTTCGGCGTGTTCACCCTGGTGCTGTCGGCGGTGAGCAACCTGGTGGGCGTATTCCCGGCAGAAAGCTTCCCCACTGAAGTGCGCGCCAGTGGCATCGGCCTGGCGACGGCGGTGAGCCGGCTGGGCTCGGCGATCAGCACGTTCCTGTTGCCGGTGAGCGTGGCCGGGATTGGCTTGAGCCCGACCATGGGCATCCTGGCCGCCATCTTGGTGTTTGGCGCGATCATTTCTTGGGCCTGGGCGCCGGAGACTAAGTCCCTGACCCTGAACCAAGCGTGCAAGGCCGAGGCGCCGCCGTTGTCAGGGATTGCTGACCTGGCCCAGCCACTGCGTAAACAGGCGAACCTTGGATAAACCCTGTTTTTCCGTCGCCACGTCCAGCCAATAGCCATACGGGCCGATCACTTCCACGGGGGTGATCGGCAACAGGCTGCCGTTCGCCAACTCGCGTTCGATCATCTGCCGGTCGATCACCGCTAACCCACCGCCTGCCAGGGCGGTGTGGATCACTTGGTCCAGGGTGCTGAATTCCAGGCCCTGTTCTGCGTCGATATCCTCTCGGCCCATCGCTGCCAGCCAATTCTCCCACACCTTCAAACGCTTGCCGTCGTGCAGGATATGCAGCAGCGGAAAACGCCGCAGGTCGGGTGGCTGGCCGTGGCTGAACAGCTCCGGGCTGGCCACCGCGATGTGCCGCTCCATCACCAACAGTTCGCTGCTGCAATGGCCCGCCGGCTCCAGGCCGAAGCGTATCTGGCAGTCGATTTCCGCGAGGCTGTCGTGGCTCGCCTGGTGGGTGACACTGAGGTTGATGTCCGGGTAACGCTCGCAGAAGCGCCGCAAGTGCGCGGACAGCCAACGGGTCGCCCAGGTCGGCGGCGCGACGATGCGCAGGCGCTGGCGCAGATTGGGCACGCGCACGGCTTGCAGGGCACGCTCGATATGGTCGAAGGCGTCGCTCAGGTGCGGGGAGAGGGCAAAGCCGGCTTCGGTGAGGGACAGCCCTTGGGGGGTGCGGATGAAGAGGGCGACGCCGAGGTAGTCTTCCAACTGCTTGATCTGGCGGCTGACCGCACCCTGGGTCACGTTGAGGCCCACGGCGGCCTGGCTGAAGCTGCGGTGGCGGGCGACTTCTTCGAAGACGCGGAGCATGGTGAGGGCGGGGAGATGGCGCATGGTTTGGGGTCCTACGGTGTTTTGTGGTGAGCGGGCTTGCCCCGCGCCGGGCTGCGTAGCGGCCCCAAAACCTGTCACTGAGTACTGTCTGATCCAACTCGATGACGCTATTGGGGCTGCTTCGCCGCCCGGCGCGGGGCAAGCCCGCTCACTACAAGGAGCAGAGGCCTAGAAATAATACCCAATGTTCATGTACAGCTGATTCTCCCACTGATTGCTACCCCCAGCCCCCAGGCTCTGGGTATAGCTGCTGCCACCGATGTACGGGTCGTTCTTGCCGATCAGCCACTCGGTGGCGATCCACAACTTGCTGAACGAAAACGATGTACCGAGGATCACCCGCTGCGAGGTCTTGAACTCATCGGCGGATTTGTCGAAGGCGCTGTAGTTGGCATACAGCTTCACACCGCTGACCTGGTCCCACAGGTACTTGCCGCCCACGTCGTAGCTCAAGTCGGCCACATACAGGTTGCCGCGACTGGCCACGTTGAAGGTGCCGTCGTAGCCGCCCAGGGTCACCACTTCGTCGGTGCCGGCGTTGCGTGGCGACATCTGTTGACGCGCCGCCTGCAGTTGCAGGCCCCACGGGCCGTTCTTGCCCAGGTAGTGGATGGCCACGGCGTTGCGACGGCCGTCGTTGCCGGTGTCTTTGTTTTCCAGGGTCGAGGTCAGCCCGGACAGGCCCACTTCGGACTTCCAGTCGCCCAGGTCCAGGGCCTTGGCCACGCGCAGCACCACCGTGTTGCGTTCCTGGTTGTCGCTGCCGTCGGCCACGTAGCTGTCGGCGCCGGAGATTACGCTGGAATAGGTCACGCCCTTGCTGGTGCCCTTGCCTTGCCACGCCGGGCGCAGGTAGTAGCCGGCCTGGATGTTCCAGTCGCCGCTTTGCTGCACGTACTTGGCGCCGACCTGCTGCACGTCCTCCAGGCCGATCACGTTGCCCAGGGTTTCGTAGAAGGTGCTGCCGAAGTAGGGCTGCAAGCCGAACGGCACGGTGTTCAAGCCCACCTGCACTTGCTGTTCGGGGTTGAACTTGTAGCCGACCCAGGCGAACTTGGCGAACTGGATATCGCCGTAGTTCTTGGTGTACTGGTAAGGGTACGAACGGCCGTAGAAGCGGTATTGCGCCTCGCCGATCCAACTGTCGGAGTTGTACTTGGCGCTGAGGAACACGGTGTCCAGGCCGAACTTCTGGATGTCGCGGTCCGGGTCGTAGTCCCAGCGTGCACGGATGGCGCCGCCGAGGTCGAGGTTGTCGGTGACCTGCACGGCCATGGCCGGGGCCGCGAGGGCGCCGAGCACGGGGATGAGGGTGAAGTAGCGCATCGTTGGTCGCATGGTTTTACTCTCGTTTTTAGTTTTTTTGGGCAACAGCAGCCCGTTGCCGCAGCGAACGCTGCGACGCGGGGAAAAGGGTTCGACTCAGTGAGCGGTGGGGCGGATCAGCCGCAGCGGTGGCCCGGCAGCCGGTAGCTCGGAGGCGCCCGGAGCGGCGGCCAGCAACGCCTGGGTGTAGGCATTCTGCGGGCTCAGCAGCACCTGCTCGGCAGTGCCGTACTCCACCACTTCACCCTGGCGCATCACCGCGATGTGGTCGCTGATCTGCGCGGCCACGCGCAGGTCATGGGTGATGAACAGAATGCTCAGGTTCAGTTGCTTCTGCAGGTCGGCGAGCAACTCCAGCACTTGCTTTTGCACCGACACATCCAGCGCCGACACGCTCTCATCGGCGATCAGCACCTCCGGGCGCATCGCCAGGGCACGGGCAATTCCGATGCGCTGGCGCTGGCCACCGGAAAACTGCCGGGGCTTGCGCTGCAGGGCATCGCGCTTGAGACCGACCTGCTCCAGCAAGTCGCCGGCCTCGGCCCAGGCGTCCTTGGCCGACAACCCACGCAACTGCGCGGCGCGGGCAATGATGTCGCCGACGCGATGGCGTGGGTTCAACGAACCGTACGGGTCCTGGAAAATCATCTGGATACGCCGCCGATTGGCCGCCAGCGCGGAACCGCTGAGGGCCAGGAAGTCGGTGTCGCCGACCCACACATGGCCACTGTCGCTGTCCACCAGGCGGATCGCAGCCTTGACCAGCGTGCTCTTGCCCGAGCCGGACTCGCCGACAATCGCCAGGGTCTTGCCCCGTGGCAGGTTCAGCGACACATTGCGCAGCGCCGCCACCGAGCTGCCGCCGACGGTGTAGGTCTTGGTCAAGTGCTCGATGCGCAAGGCCATTTCGCCATCCTCGCTCGGCACATGCAGTTCGGGATGCAAGGCCGGTACCGCCGCGATGAGTTTGCGGGTGTAGGCATGGGCCGGCGCGTTCAACACCTGGTCACGCGCGCCGATTTCCACCAGGCGTCCGCCTTCCATCACCGCGATACGGTCGGCGATCTGCGCCACCACGCCAAAGTCATGGGTGATAAACAGGATGCCGTGCTGGCCGCGTCCGCGCAGGTCACGCACCAGTTTCAGCACCTGGGCCTGGGTGGTGACGTCGAGGGCCGTGGTGGGCTCGTCGGCGATCAGCAAGTCCGGGTTCATCGCCAGCGCCATGGCGATCACCACCCGCTGGCACTGGCCGCCGGAGAGTTGGTGGGGAAAACTGTTGGCAATGCGCGGCGGGTCCGGCAGTTGGGTGGACTCCAGCAGCGCGAGCATGCGTTCACGGCGCTCGGCGGCGGGCATCTGCGGGGCATGGATATCGAAGATTTCTTCGACCTGCTTGCCGATGCGAATCGCCGGGTTCAGCGCCGCCATGGGCTCCTGGAAGATCATCGCGATGCGGTTGCCACGCCGGGCGCGCAGGCGGGCGTCGTCCAGGGTGCAGATATCCTCGCCGAGGAAGTCGATCACCCCACCGGCATGCCGCAGGCCTTTGGCGTAGTCGCCCATGATCGCCGCCGACAGCACCGATTTACCCGAGCCCGACTCGCCGATCACACAGAGGATTTCACCTTTGCGCACCTCCAGGCTGATGCCGTGCACGGCGTGGGGGCGATCGGCGCCCTTGGGCAGTTCGACACAGAGGTTGTCGACCCGCAATACAGTTTGATGGCTGCTCATGCTCAACTCCTTGCGCCTTGCTGCGCGTGTTCATCCAGCCCGTCGGCGAGCAGGCTCAGGCCGAGCATCAGGGTGGAGATGGCGATGCACGGGAAGATCACCAGGTGCGGGAAGGAAATGGCCATGGCGCGGCCGTCGTTGATCATGCCGCCCCAGTCCGGGGTGGGCGGCGGCAGGCCGAGGCCGAGGAAGCCCAGGGCGCCGATCATGATCGCGGTGTAGCCGATGCGCAGGCAGAAATCGACGATCAGCGGGCCGCCGCAATTGGGCAGGATCTCCACCAGCATGATGCGCAGCGAGCCTTCGCCCTGGGTGATGGCGCTGAGCACGTAGTCGCGCGAGCGTATGTCGATGGTCAGCGCGCGCATGATGCGGAAGATCGCCGGGGCGCTGGTGAAGGTCACCGCAATGAGGATATTCAGCGCCGACGCGCCGAGGGCGATGATGATCACGATGTACAGCACCAGCACCGGGAACGACAGCACCGTGTCGGCCACATAGGACAGTACAGCGTCGACCCAGCCATTGAAGTAACCGGCGCACAGACCCATGGCAATGCCCACGGTGAACGCGGTGAGGGTGGCGAGGATCGACCAGAACAGCACGGTGCGCGTGCCCCAGATCAGGCGCGAGAGGATATCGCGGCCGATCATGTCGGTGCCGAGCAAAAAGCTGGCGCCGTCATCGCCGGCGGTCATCGGCGTGAGCAGCGGGGTGAAGCTTTCCAGCGGATCATGGGGCGCCAGCCACGGCGCACAGAGTGCGATCAGCACCCAGCCGCCGACCAGCAACAGGCCGAGCAGGGCCAGGGGATGCTTGAAGGATTTGAGCAGGTTCATTGGCTGCCTCCGCCGAGACTGCGCAGGGTGATGCGCGGGTTGAGCCAGGTGTAGGCCAGGTCAGAAAAGATCTTGCTGACGCCCACCACCACGCCGCTGATCATCGCGCAGGCTTCGATCAGGTAGACGTCATGGTTCAGTGACGCGGTGTAGAGCAGCGAGCCGAAGCCCTTGTAGGCGAAAAACACCTCCACCACGATCACGTTCGACAGCAGCCACGGGATGTACAGCATGATCACCGTGACCGGCGCGATCAGCACGTTGCGCAGGGCGTGGCGCAACACGATGCGCGGGGTGGAGGCCCCCTTGAGCCGCGCGGTGCGGATGTACGGCGCCTGCATCACCTCGACCATCGAGGCGCGGGTGATGCGCGCCAGGTAGCCGATGCCGAACAGGCACAGCACCATCAACGGCAGCACCAGTTCCACGGCGCTGAAACCGTCGCTCATGCTGCTGACACCGGGCAGCCAGTTGAGCCAGAACACAAAGATCGCCGAAACGAACACCGCGCTGGCGAAGTCCGGAATCGAGGTGGTGACGATCGACAGGAACGACACCAGGCGGTCGACCGGCGAGCCCTGGCGAATCCCCGCGAGGACGCCCAGGGTCAGCGCCACCGGCACCATCACCAGCAAGGCCAGGCCGGCCAGGGTCAGGGTTTGCCACAGGTTGGGCAGCAACAGCTTGAGCACCGGTTCACGGAAGTACACCGAGGTGCCCCAGTCGCCGCTCACGAAGTCCTTGAGCCACACCAGGTAGCGCCACACGAACGGTTGGTTGTAACCGTGTTCAAGCAGCCACGCCGCACGCTGGTCGGCAGCGGAGTAGGGGCCGAGGACGTTGATTGCCACGTCCTCGATATTCAGTTCCAGGGCCAGGAACACAATCAGCGACACCGACAGCAGGGTCGCCACCAGCATCAGCAGTTTGCGCAATAGAAAATGAGCCATCAGGTGCATGCTCCGACGGATGATGGGAAGGGTGTCGCGCCTTAGCTCGTTGACTCAGACGCTCAAGCGCTCAGCCAGACATTGCCCATGGGGTAGAAGTCGGAAGGGTGCACCTGGAAGCCCTGCACCTTTTTGCTCACGGCGGTGAACTTGTCGCCCCAGAACGGCTGCACGATCACGCACGCGTCCTGCAGGATCTGCTCGACGTTCTGCATGGCCACGGCGCGCTGCTTGGGATCGATGATGCCCATGGCTTTGTCCAGCGCAGTATCGAAGGCCGGGTCGCTGTAGTGGCTTTCGTTCCAGGCGCCGCCGCCGCGGTAGGCCAGCTCCAGGGACATCACCCCGAGCGGGCGATGGGCCCAGTAGGTGAGGCTGAACGCGGCCTTGTCCCAGATCGGCCAGTACTGCGCGGCGGGGACGACCTTGAGGTTGATGCGGATGCCGGCTTCGAGGCAGTTCTGTTGCAGGATCTGCGCGCAGTCCTGTTCATAACGGCCCTGGGTATTGCCGACGATCAGGTCGATGTCCAGGCCATTGGCAAAACCGGCTTCGGCCAAGAGTTTTTTCGCCGCCGCCACATCGCGTTCACGCTTGGGCAACGGGAAGTATTCGGGATGGGAAGGGGCCACGTGGTGGTCCTCGCCCAGGGTGCCCATGCCGCGATAGGCGACCTTGAGCATCTGTGCGTTGTCGGCGCACAGCACCACGGCTTTACGCACGCGCACATCGGTAAACGGCTTCTGGTCGCAGGCCATGCGCATCACCACGGTCTGCGCCGATTTGCAACTGAGCAGTTGCGCGCCGGGCAGGCGCTTGGCCAGGTCCAGTTCGGCCACGGTCACGCGGTACAGCACGTCGACCTGCCCGGCTTGCAGGGCGGCGAGGTGGGTGGACACGTCGGTGCCCATGTCGATATAGCGCAATTCGTCCAGGTTGGCCGGCTTGCCCCAGTAGTCGGCGCGCTTGGCGAAGGTGGCCTGCTTGTTCACTGCAAACGACACCAGCTTGAACGGACCGGTGGCCAGCGGGTTCTTGGCCCAGTCATCGCCGGCCTTGAAGCTGCGGTGCACGATGGCGCAGGTGAAGGCGTTGAGCATCTCCGCAATGGCCAGGATCGGCCGCTTGAGTTGCAGGCGGAACTGGTAGTCGCTGACTTTTTCGAAAGCCTTGATGTCCTGGAACGCGGTGCGGTTGACCGACTTGGAGTCGGCGGCGATCCAGCGCTGGATATTGTGCTGCACGTCGTCGACGTTGAAGCTGTCGCCGTTGCTCCACTTCACGTCCTGGCGCAGGTTGAACGTCCAGGTGGTGAGGTCTTCGGAAGGGCTCCAGCTCTCGGCGAGGTACGGGTGGGTGATGTTGTCGGCGTCGACCCAGGTCAGGTATTCCAGGGAATTGCGCAACAGGTTCGAGGCTTCGATCCAGGTGATCAGCATCGGGTCCTGGATTTCCTGGATGGCGCAGGCAAAACGCAGGCTGCCACCTTGGCGGGCCGGTGTACCGTCGGCGGCCTGGGCGTCATTGCCGAACAGGGCCGAGCCGATGAAGCTGGAGGCGCTGGCCGCAGTGATGCCGAGCAGGGCGGCGGTGCGCAGGAATTGACGTCGGTTGATCTCGCCACTTCGCACTTGATCACACAGTGCGTCGACGGCGGGGTGCGGCGCGTTACCGTCCAGGGTCGCTAGAACGTTGGAGTCGGACATGGGGCAGCTCTCATGTTGTTTTTATTAGAGATGCCTGCAGTTTTGTCATCCGTGCAAAGATCGACAAACGATAAATTCAGCGGTTAAACGTTCGTTAAATGCATGTTAGTCGGCGTGATGAGGGCGAGACGTCGAGATAGACGCCTTGGTTGATACAAAAAATCATGTTGGCTAGGAAAAATCCTACAGCTCGTGGGATGCTTGGCACCTCGTCAGTCGTATTCGAGTGCTCGCCATGAAACGCAAAATGCCCGGTCTCAACGCCCTCAAGGCCTTCGAAGTGGCCGGCAGTACCGGCAGTTTTACCCGGGCTGCGGAGTTGTTGAACGTGACCCAGAGTGCGGTCAGTCGCCAGGTCCGGCAGTTGGAAGAACAATTGGGCGAGCACCTGCTGGAGCGGCGCCACCACCATCTGGAACTGACCAGCGCCGGACGCGTATTGCTGCGTGCGCTGCACCAATCGTTCGACAAGATCGAGCTGACGGTGCGCAGTATCCAGCAGAAAACCCACTCCAATCGCTTGCACATCAACGCTCCGCCGACCTTCACCAGCCGCTGGTTGATGCCGCGCCTGGGGCGCCTGCGCGAAGCCCATCCCGAGCTTGAACTGAGCATCACCACGTGCTTGCAGGACAGCCTGGCGCAGACCAGCACGCTGGACTGTGCCATTCGGTTTGGCAATGGCGAGTGGGATGGGCTGGACAGTTCGCTGTTGATCCAGGAACGCCACATTGCGGTGTGTGCGCCGTCTTTGTATGCCCGGGAGTGCAGTGATGGCGTGGATCTGAATCGCATGACGTTGTTGCATGTGCTGGCCAGTGAGGATCAGCGTTACCTGACGTGGAAGCATTGGCTGGATGCGGCGCGGATCCACGGGGTGGATACCCAGGGTGGGTATGAGTTCGACTTGCTGGACCTGGCGATTCGGGCGGCTACCGACGGGCTGGGCATCACGATTGCCGACTGGCATATGGTGGCGGCGGAGTTGGCCTCGGGGCAGTTGACCCAGGTGCTGAATGTGCATGTGGAGGGGCATCAGTCGTATTGGCTGGTGACTCGGCCGGAGCAGACGGATATGCCGCAGTTGCAGGTGTTCGGGCGGTGGTTGCAGGAGGAGATCTGGTTGGCTCAGCGGCAGTTGGAGCCTTCGACTGCGGCTGTTTGATTGGGTACATATCCGTTGCTGCGGTAACGGCGGCTTAGGGTTCTGCCCTTACGGCGGTTCACTTGAATCGTTCCCTTGTAGGCGCCGGCTTGCCGTCGAAAAACGTGAGAACGCCGCGTTTATCCAGATGCCCGCATCATCGTTAACGACCATCGCAGGCAAGCCAGCGCCTACAAGGGACCGCGTTTCTGTCAGGCCGCTGTGCTCTTTCTTTTGACCTTGATCTTGGGCAGCCCCCAAATCACTGTCGGATCACAGGCACACCGAGTGTTGGGGCAGGAGCCCTTTTGGTCACTTTTGGCTGGGCCAGCATTCCGGGCTCCTTTCCAAAAGTGACACGCGGTAAGGGTGGAGCCCATATCAGCCATCACCCAAATAACGAATATGCACTCAACACCACCCCTAACCTGCATTTAACTCAAGTTACCCCACCCAATAAGTCGTTTGCACACCCCCCAAGCAAATACAAAACTGCATGTCACTCGCAAAACAACAACGTTGGGCAAACCACATGCAACTCGAGCGCAATTTCTACAACGGGCAGTTCGTCGAACCCGCCAGCGATGCCCTGATCGCCGTCTACAACCCTGCCACCGAAACCCTCGTCGGCCACGTCAGCGCCGCCACGCCGCATGAGGCGGTTGCTGCCGTCGACGCCGCTGCCATCGCCCAGAAGACCTGGGGCAAACTCACCAGCATCGAGCGCGCCGAACACCTGCGGGCCTTCGCCGATGCACTGGATGCCTGCGCCGACGCCATCGGCGCCGCCCTGGCCAGCGAATCCGGAAAAAGCGTCAGCGACGCCAGCAACGAAGCCCGCTACGCCGCGCAGATCACTCGCTATCATGCCGAATGGGCGCGGCGCATCGAAGGCGAGATCATCCCCAGCGATACCCCGGACGAAAACCTGTTCCTGCAACGCGAGCCGATCGGCGTCGTGGCCTGTCTGATCCCGTTCAACTACCCGGTCTACACCCTGCTGCGCAAAATCGCCCCGGCGCTGATCGCGGGTAACACCGTGGTGGTGCGGCCGAGCAACAACACCCCGCTGTCCGCGTTTGAAATCGCCAAGGCCGTGGTCAAGGCCGGGGTTCCGGCCGGTGTGATCAACATCCTCACCATGGACCATGCCACCGCTGCCAGCGTCTGTACCCACAAGGCCGTCGGCCTGATCACCCTCACCGGCAGCGTCAACGCCGGGCGCATCGTGCTGGATTACTGCAAGGCCAATATCGCCAAGCCGTCCCTGGAGCTGGGCGGCAAAACCCCGGCGATCATCGAGGCCGATGCGGACCTGGAAAAAGCCGCCAGCGCCATCGTCGCTTCCAAGACCACTCACTGCGGCCAACTGTGCACGGCGGTGGAGCGTGTGTACGTGCATGAGCGTGTCTACGACCCGTTCCTCGCGCTGCTGAAAAGCAAGATCAGCGCGGTGAAGTTCGGTGACCGGGCCACCGACGCAAGCCTGATGGGCCCGCTGGTCAACGCCAGCTCGCAAAAGAATATCCATGCCATGGTCGAGCGCGCCGTGGCCGCCGGTGCTGTACTGGAAACAGGTGGCGTGCTGCCTGAGGGCCCGGGCCATTTCTACCCGCCGACCTTGCTCAGCGGCTGCCGCCAGGACATGGAAATCATCCAGGAAGAAATCTTCGGCCCGGTGCTGCCGGTGCTCAAGTACCGCGATATCGACGAGGCGCTGAGCATGGCCAACGACCACCAGTTCGGCCTGTCGTCGGTGCTTTACACCGAGAACTACCGCACGGCGATGAAAGTGGCGAATGCCATCGAGGCCGGCGAGTTGTACGTCAATCGCACCCCGGCGGACCCTTACCAGGGCTTCCACGCCGGCTGGAAACGCTCGGGGCTGGGCGGCGATGACGGTAAGCACGGGATGCTCGAGTTCACCCAGACCCGCCTGGTGGTCATGAAGTACTGATTCACGAACACCCGCTGCACCTTTAATAAAAACAATTATCGGGGCACCCGTGCATCGGGTGCCTGAGGTCCGAATGATGTCCAAGCCTGCTCCCGTTGCCCAGGTTTCCGCTGCCGTGTCCGCGGCAAACAGCGACAAAGCCAGTCGCTATTTCCAATTGATGCTGCTGGTGCTCGCCGCAGGGGCGATCTACCCGATCCTCTACCTGCGCCAGGTCTACCAGACCACCATGCTCGACGTGTTCCACATCAACCACAGCGAGCTGGGCTACCTGTACTCCATGCTCGGCACGATCTTCCTGCTCAGTTACCTGCCCAGCGGTTGGCTGGCGGACCGCTTGCCCCCGCGTTTCCTGATCTTCTTCTCGCTGGTCGCCACCGGCGCGCTGGGCCTGTGGTATTCGACGGTGCCGTCGATGACCGGCCTGATGATCATCTTCGGTTGCTGGGGCCTGACCACCGGCCTGACGTTCTGGGCGTCGGTGCTCAAGCGCGTGAAGATGATCGCCCACCACACCGAGCAGGGCCGCTTCTTCGGCATCCTCGATGGGGGACGCGGACTGGTCGAGGCGTTATTGGCCACTGTCGCCCTGGGCCTGTTTGCCTACGCCACCGAAACGCGCAGTGAATCGGCCGCCGAAGGCTTCAAGCACGTGGTGTACCTGTATTCCTTCGTGTGCATCGCCATCGGTTGCGTGCTGGTGCTGCTCAAGGACCCCAAATCCATGGCCGAGACAGCCGCGGTGGAGAAGGGCAGGTTCAACCTGGTCGCCGACCTGGCCACCCTGGTAAAAATCCCCGAGCTGTGGCTGGTGACTGCAATCGTGTTCTGCGGGTACCACATGTTCTGGGCCACCTACAGTTTCTCCGACTACCTGCAAGGCAGCGGCATGACCGCCGTGATGGCCGGCACCATCACCACCATCAAGCTGTGGATGCGCCCCATCGGCGGCATCGGCGGCGGCTGGCTGGGGGACAAGTTCTCGAACATCTCGGTACTGATCGTCGCACTGGCGCTGGTGACCCTGGCCATGGTCGGGCTGATCGTGTTCCCTGCACTCAACAGCCTGGGCCTGCTGATCGGCACGGTGATCTTCATCGGCCTGATGACCTACGCGATCCGTGGGCTGTACTGGGCGATCCTCGACAGCTGCGACATCCCGCTGCGCATCACCGGCCTGGCGATCGGCATTGTCTCGGTGGTGGGTTACTTGCCCGACACCTTTATCCCGCTGATCAATGGCTACTTGACCGAGACCTACCCAGGCAAGGCCGGCTACAACCTGTATTTCGGCTACATCGCCTTCATCGGCGTGCTCGGCACCCTTGCGGCCTTGACCCTGCGCGCCCGAATCAATCGTAAAAAATTCAACCAGACAGGTGCCTGAGATGAAAATCGTCGCCCTTGAAACCCATATCGTTGCCGTCCCGCCGCCGCACATCGGTGGCATGTACTGGCTGTTCGTCAAGCTCAAGACCGACTGCGGCATCGAAGGCGTCGGTGAGATCTACGCAGCCACTTTCGGCCCCAAGGCCATGCTGCCGATCATCGAGGACGTGTTCGAACGCTACCTGCTCAACCTTGACCCGCACCATATCGAGCGTTTCTTCCGCCAGGCGTATTCGAGCGGTTTCACCCAACGCCCGGACCTGACCATGATGGGCGTGGTCAGCGGCCTGGAAATGGCCTGCTGGGACATCATTGGCAAGGCCGCCAACAAGCCGGTCTACGAACTGCTCGGCGGCAAGGTCAACGAGCGCCTGCGCTCCTACACCTACCTGTACCCGGTCAACAGCAAGGGCGAGTACGACTACGACGACCCGGACCTGGCCGCCGAGTGCGCCATCGAGAACATGAACAAAGGCTTCACCGCCGTGAAGTTCGACCCGGCGGGCCCTTACACCGCGTACTCCGGCCACCAGATCTCGCTGGAAGTGCTGGAACGCTGCGAGACCTTCTGCCGCAAGATCCGCGAAGCGGTGGGCGACAAGTGCGACCTGCTGTTCGGCACTCACGGGCAGATGGTGCCCTCGTCGGCGATCCGCCTGGCCAAGCGCCTGGAGAAATACGACCCGCTGTGGTTCGAAGAGCCCGTACCACCGGGCCAGGAAGACGCCATGGCCCAGGTCGCGGCCAAGACCAGCATCCCGATTGCCACCGGCGAGCGCCTGACCACCAAGTATGAGTTCTTCAAGCTGCTGCAGGCCGGCGGCGCTTCGATCCTGCAGATGAACGTGGCGCGCTGCGGCGGGCTGCTGGAAGCCAAGAAGATCGCCAGCATGGCCGAGGCCTACTACGCGCAGATCGCGCCGCACCTGTACAACGGGCCGATTGGCGCGGCGGCGAGTTTCCAGTTGGCCACCTGCACGCCGAACTTCCTGATCCAGGAATGCATCATGACCTGGGGCGGCTTCCATGCCGAAGTGCTGACCAAGCCATTGCAATGGGAGGACGGCTACATCATCCCGCCCACCGAGCCGGGCCTGGGGGTGGAGCTGAATATGGACGTGGTGCGCAAGCACACGCCGTACACCGGCGAGCGCTTGCACCTGCAAATGGCGCCGACTCCGGCTGACGTGAAAGACACTTCGCCCGCCAAGGGCTAAAAAAAACGACTGATGCGGTAACCGTGAATGACATATGACTACATCATCGCCGGCGCTGGCGCCGCAGGCTGCGTCCTCGCCAACCGGCTGTCCGCCTCGGGCGAACACTCCGTGTTGCTGCTGGAAGCCGGCGGCAAGGACAGTTCCTGGTGGTTCAAGATCCCGGTCGGTTTCGCCAAGATGTATTACAACCCGACCTTCAACTGGATGTACTACAGCCAGCCGCAAAAACAGTTGGCGGGCCGCGAGATCTACGCGCCACGCGGCAAAGTGCAGGGCGGCTCGGGCTCGATCAACGCGATGATCTACGTGCGCGGCCAGGCCCATGACTTCAATGACTGGGCCGCCAACGGCAACGACGGCTGGGGCTTCAAGGACGTGCTGCCGTACTTCCGCAAGCTGGAAAACCACCCGTTGGGCGACACCGAGTACCACGGCGGCAGCGGCCCGATCAGCATCACGCCGATGAAGGGCCAGACCCACCCGATCTGCGACGTGTTCCTCAAGGGCTGCGAACAGCTGGGCTATGCCCACAGCGACGACTTCAACGGCCCGAACTTCGAGGGTGCGGGCCTGTATGACGTCAACACGCGCAATGGCGAACGCTGCTCCAGCAGCTTTGCGCACCTGCACCCGGCGCTCGGTCGCCCGAACCTGACCGTGGAGCTGCATGCCCTGGTAGACCGCGTGCTGTTCGACGACCAGCAGCGCGCCACCGGCATTGCCGTCACCCAACACGGCGTGGCCCGCACCTTCACTGCGCGCAAGGAAGTGATCCTGTGTGCCGGCGCGGTGGACACGCCGAAGATCCTGCAACTGTCCGGCGTGGCCGACCAGAAACTGTTGGCCGAGCACAACATCCCATTGGTCAAACACCTGCCGGCCGTGGGTGAAAACCTGCAGGACCACCTGTGCGCCAGTTACTACTACAAGGCCAATATCCCGACGTTGAACGACGAACTCAGTTCGCTGTTCGGCCAGTTGAAACTCGGCCTCAAGTACCTGCTGACCCGCAAGGGCGCGCTGGCGATGAGCGTCAACCAGGCCGGTGGTTTCTTTCGCGGCAACGATGAGCAGAAAGACCCGAACCTGCAGTTGTACTTCAACCCGCTGTCGTACCAGATCCCGAAAAACAACAAGGCCAGCCTCAAGCCCGAGCCGTACTCAGGCTTCCTGCTGTGCTTCAACCCGTGCCGGCCGACCAGCCGCGGCACCATCCGCATCGCCTCGAAAAACCCACGGGACGCGGCGTTGATCGACCCCAACTACCTGAGCACCCAGAAGGACATCGACGAGGTGATCCAGGGCAGCCGGTTGATGCGCAAGATCATGCAGGCACCGGCGCTCAAGAGCATCACGGTCGATGAGGTGTTGCCCGGCCAAGCGGTACAAACCGATGAGCAGATGCTGCAATACTTCCGCGAAAACAGCGGCTCGATCTACCACCTGTGCGGCTCCTGCGCCATGGGCTCGGACCCGCAGGTCTCGGTGGTGGACAAGCGCCTGAAGGTGCATGGTCTCGAGGGGCTGCGCATCGTCGATGCGTCGATCTTCCCGAACGTGACCTCGGGCAATACCCACGCGGCTGTGTTGATGGTAGCGGAGAAGGGCGCTGACCTGATCCTGGAGGATGCCCGCTGATACCTTGTAGGCGCCGGCTTGCCGGCGAAAAACGTGAGGGCGCTGCGTTCATTCTGGGTTCCCGCGTCATCGTTGGCGACCATCGCCGGCAAGCCAGCTCCTACAGTGGGACGTATCAGAACTCTTCGGTTCCGCACCGTGAATATGCGGTCTTGTAGGCGCCGGCGAGGCTGTCGGTGATCAGCGTCAAGGCGCAGGTGTCTAAGGCTGCGGCGCCACTGTGGGGGACAGTGCTGAAATTGACGGCCTGTCCATGACTGGATATGTTGTCTTGCATGAAAAACACCTCTCCCAACGATACTCACCTGATCAGCCAGCTCGAACAGATCGCCGAAGGCTTGAGCAAGACCTTCAGCCCGTTCTGCGAAGTGGTGCTGCACGACTTGCGTGACCCGCAGCACTCGATCCTGGCGATCCATAACAACCTGTCCGGACGTGCACCGGGCGACCCGACCACCGAGTTGGGCCTTGCGCGCATTGCCGACCCCGAGTACCCGCAAGTCATCGCCAATTACCAGAACCAGTTCAGCGACGGCCGCCAGGTCAAGAGCACGTCGATCGGCATCAAGGGCGCCGGCGGCGAGTACGTCGCGGCCTTGTGCATGAATGTCGATCTCTCGTTGTTCCGGGGCTTGCAGGGCATGCTCGAGCAGTTTGGCTCGGTCAGCGGCGACAAGCTCATCGAATCCCTGGACCCTTCGGGCGCCGACGTCATTCGCGCCCGTATCGACCAGTTCGCCGCACGCCTGGCGACCACCCCGCGTGCGTTGAAAACCGCAGACCGGCGTGTGCTGATGAAAGAGCTGAAAGACTCAGGCTGCCTGGACATTCGCCGGGCCATGGAAACCGTGGCCTCACACCTGGGTGTCTCGCGCGCGGCGGTCTACACCTACGCCAAGTAGCGCGCTATCGCGTCAATCTCGACCCGATAGCCGATGGCCAGGGCGTAATGCCCGGCAGGCAGGGAGGTCGTCGAGGTCTGGATGCTGTTCATGGGGCCTCGCTGAGCAGGGCGGCATACGTGTCGATATCGACATTGCCGCCAGTGACGATAATGCCCACCCGCTGGCCCCTGAACCGGTCTCCTTCGTTGAGCAAGGCAGCCAGGCCCAGGCAGCCTGTGGGCTCGACCACCATTTTCATGCGCTGCATGAAGAACTTCATCGCCCGCACCAACTCGGCATCCGACACGGTGAGGATGTCGTTGACGTTGTCACGGATGATCGGGAAGGTGTAATTGCCCAGGTGTTGGGTCTGGGCGCCGTCGGCAATGGTCTTTGGCGTGTCGATATGCACGATGCTGCCGCTGCGCAACGAGCGCTGGCCGTCATTGCCGGCTTCCGGCTCCACGCCATACAGCAGGCAATCCGGCGACAAGGCTCGAGTCGACAACGCTGTACCCGAGAGCATGCCACCGCCGCCGAGGCCAACGAACAAGGCATCCAGCGGCCCGGTGGACGCCAGCAGTTCCTTGGCAGCCGTGCCTTGCCCGGCGAGGATGTGCGGATGGTCGTAGGGCGGGATCAGGGTCAGGCCCTGTTCAGTGGCCAGGTTGCGGCCGATCTGCTCGCGGTCTTCAGTGAAGCGGTCATACAACACCACGCTGGCGCCATATTCACGGGTGGCGGCGACCTTGGCGGCCGGTGCATCGGTGGGCATCACGATGGTCGCCGGGATGCCCAGTAACTGCGCCGCCAGCGCAATGCCCTGGGCGTGGTTGCCGGATGAAAACGCCACCACGCCGGCTTTGCGCTGCTGCGGGTCAAACTGCGACAGGGCATTGAACGCGCCGCGAAACTTGAACGAGCCGGCGCGTTGCAGGTGTTCACATTTGATGAACACCTGCGCACCGGTCAGCGCGTCGAGGGTGCGCGAGGTGAGCACCGGCGTCGGGTGCGCAACACCTTCCAGGCGTTGCGCAGCCTCGATGACGTCTTGATAAGTGGGCGATGGCATGGGCGGACCTCGTTATCTTGTTTTGGATAAAGTATCCAGAACAAGACATTCTGTAAAGGTCTGCCTGGGTTCAGTGGCCCACCAGTTCCTCGAGCAATTGCTCCTTGTAGCCCTGCAACACCGGCGAGGCGCGATCCCTTGGGTGAGGTAGATCCACCTGGATTTCATGCCTGATCCGGCCCGGATGGGCGTCCATCACAATCACACGGTCGCCCAGGTACAGCGCTTCCTCGATGTCGTGAGTGACCATGATCACCGTGCACCGCTGCTGCACCCAGATGCGTTGCAGCTCGCGTTGCAGGTGCACGCGGGTCAGGGCGTCGAGGGCGCCCAGGGGTTCGTCCAGCAACAGCACCTTGGGCTTGTTGATCAGCGCCCGGGCAATCGCCGCCCGCTGCGCCATGCCGCCGGAGAGCTGGTGCGGGTAAGCGTTTTCAAAGCCGCTGAGGTTGACCAGGGCGATATGCTCGGCCACCTGGCGATCCTTCTCGGCCTGGGTCAGCTTGTGGTTTTTCAGCGCCAGGGCGATGTTCTGGCTGACGGTCATCCACGGGAATAACCGGTGGTCCTGGAACACGATCCCGCGTTCCAGGCTGGTGGCGGCGATGCGTTTGCCGTCCAGCAGAATGTCGCCTTCGTATTCGGCTTCCAGCCCGACGATCAGGCGCAACAGGGTGGATTTGCCACAGCCGCTGGCGCCGACAATGCTGACGAACTCGCCGGGACGCACGTCGAGGTGGATGTTCTGCAACACTGGCAGCGAGCGGCCTTCGATCCGATAGGCTTTGTTCAGGCCACGAATCTGCAGCGCACCGGTCTGCACGTGCTGGTGGAGGGAGTGGTGGGCGATTGCATTCATATCGAGGCCTTTCAACGGAGGTTGCGCCAGCGCAGCAGGTGACGGCTTAAAAGGGTAAACAACAGGGTCATCAGGTAGCCGAGCAGCCCGATGCACAGCACGCTCAGCACGATGACTTCCATGCGTGAGCCGGCTTCGGCGTTCATCATCAGGTTGCCCAGGCCGGCACCGGAGGACAGGAACAGCTCACTGCCGATGGCCGTCACCCAGGCGAAGGCCAGGGCGTGCAAGACACCGGTGGCAATGCTCGGCAGCGCTGCCGGCAACAGCACGTGGGTGAACTGCTGCCACCGGGTCAGGACCAGCACCTGGCCGACTTCGCGGTAGCGTCGCTCCACATGGCTGAAGCCCTGGTAGGTGTTGAGCACCATCGGGTAGAACGCCGCGAGGGTGACGATCAGCACCTTGGAAAACTCGCCATTGCCGAACCACATGGCAATCAGCGGGATCCAGCCGAGCATCGGCACCTGGCGAATCGAGTGGAACAGCGGGCCGATCAGGCGGTTGGCCACGCTGGACAGCGCCATCAGCACCCCCAGTGTCACGCCGAACAGAATGCCCAGCACCAGGCCGCTGCTGGTGCGGGCCAGGCTGGCGAGCAGGTTGACCAGAAGTTCGCCGTTGCCGAGCATTTCCAGCAACGCCGAACCGATCGCCGCCAATGGCACGAAGGCATAGGCACCAGCGGCGTCCTGGCGTGAAGCGTATTCCCAGGCGAGCACCAGCAGCAGCGGCAGCAACAGCCCTCGGGCTTTTTTCAGTAGAGGCAGCATGGGGACTCCTAGCGGGTTTGCCAGCGGAACAGGCGTTGTTCGAGGCGGCGAAACGCGTAGTCGAGGGCAAAACCGATCAGTCCGGTGATCACCACGCCGACCATCACCACATCGATGCGCAGCATCTGCCGGGCCATTTCGATCATCTGCCCCAGGCCGCTGTCGGCCGCCAGCAACTCGGTAGCCACCAGCACCACCCAAGCGCGGGTCAGGCTGATGCGAAAGCCGGTGATGATCGGCGGCGCGGCGGCGGGCAGGGCCACCAGGCGCACAAACGTTGGCCAGCGCAGACGGTACACGTCGGCGACGTCGAAATAGCTGCGCGGGATGCCGCGCACGCCTTCACCGGCCGCCAGGGCGACCGGGAAAAACGCGGTCTTGGCGACGATGATGATCTTGAAGGTTTCGTCGATGCCGAACAGCAATACAAACATCGGGATCAACGCAATGCTGGGGATCTGCCGCAGGGTATGGAACAGCGGCCCGCAATACACCTCGACGTTCTTCGACAAGGCCATCAGCACGCCGAAGGCCAGGCCGCACAGTGAGCCGATGCCAAACCCCAGGCCCAGGCGCGACAGGCTGTTGCCCAGATGGTCGAGCAGTTCGCCGCTGGCGAGCAGTTGCTCGAAGGTTTGCAGTACCTGGGCGGGCGGTACCAGCAGGTTGCGCGGGAAAATGCCGAGGTGGGCCACCAGCGTCCAAACGGCCAGCAGGGCAAGGGGCGAGATAAGCCAGGTGAGTTGTCGAAGGAGGCGCATGGCAGGTCTTAATTCAGCTGAATACCCAGCAGCTATCGCAAGACATGTGCCACAACCTGAAGGCGCCGGCTTGCCGGCGATGGAGCCCTGTGGATGTACGTAATTGCTGGGGACGCCATCGCCGGCAAGCCGACTCCTACAGGGGGGTAACTGCAAGAATGGTGATCGGGTGCTGCTGGAGCAGCACCCATTCAGCAGTCCCCTCAGAAGTCGTAGCTCACACTGGTGTAGTAGAACGCCCCTTGTGCGCCTTCCGGACTGGTGATCGAGTACTTTGGCACGCCGTACAGCTGCGCACCGTCGGCCTTGTCCGGATGGGTGTCGAACAGGTTGATTGCGCCCACCGAGACTTTCACGCCCTTGTGGAAGGTGTAGGACAGGTCCAGGTCCGTGACCCATTGCGGGCTGAAGGTCTGGTCGAGTGCCGGGTTGGTGGCGTTGAGGCTTTTCCATTCGCCATAACGGCGCTGGGCCACGGTCACGGCCCAGTGCTCATACAACCAGTTGGCGCTCAGGGTCAGCTTGGTGTCCGGCGTGCCGTCCTCGATCAGGCCCTGGGTGTTGCGCCCGACAATCTGCGAGCCCTTGATATTGCCCACGTCGCGCAAGCCGGTGATGGTGGTGTTGTTCTTGGCAAAGCCGCTGCTCAGGTTCAGGCGGCCCCATTGCTGCAGATCCCACTGGTAATTGCCGGTCAACTCGACGCCGTCGGTACGGGTGTCCGCGACATTGGTGTAGAACGCCGCGCTCTGGATATTGGCGTAGGGCGTGCCGGCGAAGATCGGCGTGACCACGCTGGCGGGCAGTTGATCGGACAGGGTGATGCGGTTGTCGATGTTGATGCGGTACGCGTCCACTGTCACCGAAGCGTTTGCCAGCGGGCGCCATACCAGGCCGAGGGAATAGTTGGTCGATTCCTCAGGCTTGAGCGCCTTGCCGCCGAGCGCCTGGGCTTCCGGGCTGTTGGCGCGCAGTGTGCGCTGCTGCACCTCGACATAGTTGCCGCTGCCCGGCGGTTGCTCCACCACCTGCACACTGAACGACGACATGCCGCTCTGCACCAGCGATGGCGCACGGTAACCGGTACTGGCCGTGGCCCGCGCGGCGATCTGCGGGGTGAAGTCATAACGCAGCGACAGCTTGCCGTTGGTGGTGTCGCCAAAGTCCGAGTAATGCTCGGTACGCACTGCCACGCCGGCCTGGAATTTCTCGGTGATCTGGCCTTCCACGTCGATGTAGGCGCCGAGGACCTTGCGGTCCAGCGAGGCCGCGTCGACCTGGGTGATGCCCGAGTAGTAACCGGGAATGCGTCGTCCGGTGATCGGGTCGACAGTGTTGAACAGCGGCCCGTTCTGCCAGCCGGCGGCTTCACCCGCGCTCAACTGGTAGTTTTCCTTGCGCCAGGCCAGGCCCGCCGACAGGGTCAGCGGCTTGAACAGCAGGTCGGTAGGGAAGTCGCGCACCCAGTCCAAGGTCAGGTTGGTCTGGTCGTTTTCGCGTTCGCCGGTGTAGATTTTCGACGGGCTGTCCACGCCATAGCTGGGGTTGATCGCATTGCGGTCGGCGGACTTGAGCGTGTTGTTGCCGTGGTTCAACGCCAGGTCGAATTTGCCCAGTTGCTCGTTCTCGAAGCGCAGGCCGCCGGTGACGGCATAGTCTTCCAGGCCATAGCGGGTGATCGGCAAGCGACCGTCCGGGTAGCGCTGCAACGCCGTGCTGCCGTAGTTGTTGCGCAGGGTTGTGGGCGGGTCGAAGAAACCTTCGGCGTCGGTGTTCTTGTGTGAGTAGGTGGCAAAACCATAGGCGGTCAGCCCTTCGCCGATGCCGATCTCGCTGTTGGCGACGAAGTTGTACTGGTCCGACACGTTGCCCGAGCCCCAGCGCCAGGTGCGGTAGCGGTTATTCTGCTCGCGCGGCGTGTTGACGCTGGTATCGCCGGGGTAAAAGATCCGGTTATCGGGGTTGGTGTCGCTGGCGGGGTCCTGGCTGCCGGCGTCGAAACTCAGGGTGAGGAAGCCATCGTTGGGCAGCGCGAAGCCTTTCCAGCCGCTGAGTTTGCGCTGGATGCCGTCGCCCTTGTCATAGCCGCCGAAACGGTAGCCGAGGTTGCCGCCGTCGTCGTTTTCCTTGAGCACAATGTTGATCACCCCGGCGATGGCGTCGGAGCCGTACTGCGCGGCGGCGCCGTCGCGCAGGATCTCCACGCGCTGGATCGCACTCAAGGGAATCAGGCTCAGATCCACCGCCGCCGCGCCACGCCCGTTCACCAGGCTCTGACGCGTGATGTTGGCGCTGCTGTGGCGGCGCTTGCCGTTGACCAGCACCAGCACCTGGTCGGAGGCCAGGCCACGCAGTGAGGCGCCCTGGGCGATGGAGCCGGCAAATGCTCCTTGCGGCGACTGCGGGAAGTTGAACGACGGCGACAGGGCGGTGAGGGCGCCGGACAGGTCGGTGGCGCCGGTCTGCTGCAATTGCTCGCCGGACAGTACATCCACCGGCGCGGCGCTTTGCAGGGCGGTCAGGTCGCTGCGGCGGGTGCCGAGTACCACGACGGTGTCGAGGTGATCATTCTTTGCAGTGGGCTGGCTGTCGTCTGCGGCAAAGACAGGCACGGCAAGGCTGCCCATGACCAGCGCGATGGCGCCGGCCAACGGAGTACGTTGGAACATAAAAGTAGTCCTTTCAACAGTTGAACGTTGGCGTCTGCGCGCCGGGCTCTATTGCCGTGCCGATGAGATCAAAGGTGGGAGCTGGCTTGCCTGCGATAGCGCTGGGTCAGACGATGACCTTGTCGGCTATGCAATCGCCTTCGCAGGCAAGCCAGCTCCCACAGTTGATCGGTGTCGTTTGGGAGAGCCGGTTTTGGCAGTGAGTTAGGGGGGTTAGAAGCGGCTGGTCACGCTCAGGCCCACGGTGCGTGGGTCGCCGTAGGTGATCACGTATTGGCCCAGGCCACCGTTTGGCCGGCCATGGACCTGGTAGCGGCGGTCGGTGAGGTTGTTGACGAAACCGGTGACGCTGAGTTTTTCGTCAGGGCTGTACCAGGTCAGGCGGCTGTTGGCCAAGGTGTAGTGGGGTTGGCTCAGGTCCTTGTCGGCGCTGCTCTGGCGGTCGGCGAGGAAGTATTCCTTGTCACGGAAGCTCACGTCGGCACCGGCCACCAGCTTGCCGCCGATTTCCAATGGGATGGTGTAGTCGCCACCCAGGGATACCACATTGCGCGGCGAACGCACGAAGCTGTTGCCGCTGTAGTCACCGGTGACCGCGCCGGTGTTGGGGTTGGTGTTCTTGAAGTCGGTGTATTCGGTGTCGAGGAACGAGATCGCTGCGCGCAGGTGCAGGTAGTCGGTCGGCTGGCCTTCCAGCTCCAGCTCCGCGCCCTTGACCTTGCCCTTGGCGCCGTTGGTCAACGCGGTGGTCAGTACACCGTTGTTGACCGTCAGCAGGTTCACCTGAATATCCGAATAGTCGTAGTAGAAGATGTTCGCGTTGGCCGTCAGGCGATGGTTGAACCACTCTGATTTCACCCCGAATTCATAGGCGTCGAGTTGTTCCGGGTCCACCGTGGTCAGCTGCGACAGGCTGGTGGACAGCCCGGTGTTGAACCCGCCGGAGCGGAAGCCATGGGCGTAGCGGAAGAACACGCGTACGTTGTCGTTGATGCGGTATTCCGGAGTCAGGTCGTAGGTCCAGGCTTCCCAGGTCTTGTCTTCCTGGCGGTTGCCGTTGGTGCCCACACCGGCCAGGAGGATCAACGGGCCGTTGGCGGTGGCGCGGGTCAGCTGGGTGAGGCTGAGGTCGATGTCTTTCTTTTCCTGGGTCCAGCGCAGGCCACCGGTGACGCTGAAATTGTCGGTGAAGTCGTAGCTCAGGTTGCCGAACAGCGCGTAGCTGTCGGTCTTGTGGTCGTAGCTCAGGTCACGGAAATCCGTGGCACCGTTGATCTGGTTGGAGCCGGTGCCGTTCGGTGTCGGGCCGGGCTGGATAAAGCGCCCGGCAGTGCTGTCCAGGTCCTCGTGGAAATAGTGCGCGCCCGCCAGCCAGCGCAGGGTTTCCTGCTGGGGCGAGGCCAGGCGGATTTCCTGGGAATACTGGCTGTACTTGTTGTCGGCGGTGGAAGTGCCGTTGACCTCGTACGGCGTGTAGTCGGCGTCGCTGCTGGACTGGCCGCGAATATAGTCATAGGCGCTGATGGACGTCAGCGTGTAGTCGCCCAGGTGCCAGTTGAGGGTCAGCGAGGTGCCGTCATGGTTGAGCTTGGAATCGTCCTTGACGTTCTGCGCGATATTGCGTCCGAGCGGACGCTGGTAGCCCACGTTGTAATAGCGCCCCAGGGTCAGCGCACCGTTGGCACCATCCCCCTTGAACTCGCGGCTGTGGATCTTCCACAGCGCGTCCAGGTCATCGTTGAGCTGGGCGAAGAACTGCAGGCGCACGGCCTTTTTGTCGACGTCGCCGTAGGTGTGATCGTCCACCAGGTTTTTCTGGAAGCCATCGCGTTCCTCGGAATACAACGAGATCCGCGCCGCGAGTTTTTCATCCACTAGCGCGCCGCCCAACGCGCCGCTGAGGATGCGTTCGTTCTTGCTGCCAAAGCCGAGGGTGCCGAAACCGTCGGTGTCGAAGGTCGGTTTCTTCGAGATGATATTCACCGCGCCCGCCGTGGTGTTCTTGCCGTACAGCGTGCCCTGAGGACCGCGCAGGATCTCGATACGCTCCAGGTCCCACAGCGGCCCGCCGCCGGCAATCGGCGCATTCAGGTAGACGTCATCGGCATAGATGCCCACCGGGTATACGGTGGCCGCGCCGGTATCGCCGGTGCCCAGGCCACGGATGTACCAGCGCGGGCGGCCGTCGCCGTCCGGGTTCTTGGCCGAGGCGTTGGGAATGAAGGTGGTGATGTCGCCCATGTTGCGCACGCCGTCGGCGACGATATTGGTGCCCTGGACCGCCGACACCGCCACCGGAACCTCTTGCAGGGTTTGCTCGCGGTGTTGTGCGGTGACGGTCACGGTCTTGAGTGACGGCTCGGTCTTGCTGGTGTCTTCGTCAGCGGCTTGGGCGCCACCGGCAACCAGCAAAACGAGCCACAGGCCCTTGGTGATTGGATTGATGTTATGCATTGCAGTCTCCCCCGGAAAATGTGTCCTTGAAGGGGGTAGAGCAGAGATCGTGCCAAGAGGATTTAAGGGTGAATACAAGCCTTTAACGTATTGAAAATTAATGATTTTAAAATACGGCGTGACGAAAATAACCTGCCGAAAAAAGGCCTTTGAACAGGCCTGTGGAACAATCAGCAAAAAGTGCTTGGAGGGTGCTGCTGGAGCAGCAGGGGAGGTGTTGCCTGGCCAACATTGCAAGAGCCCGACTTGCCGGCGTTGGCGGTCTCGAAAACGCCATCGCCGGCAAGTCGGGCTCCTGCAAGGGTGATGTGTGATGCCAGGGTTAAACGGCGACGCGAGAGGTGGAGCCGATGACTTTTTCCAGCACGCTGAAGTCGATCCAGTCGCGCACATCGAAGCGCCGGGGGATGAAGTTCCAACGGAACAGGAAGTCGGTGAAGTCCTGCAGCGCTTCGATCGAGCGTGAGTCGAGGGTGGTACGCAAGCGGCGATGGGCGTCCTCGCCATACGCCGCCGTGACCCAGTACTCGCTGGTATTGAGTTCCTTGGCAAGAAAGCGCCGGGTTTCATCCGGGTTGGCCCAGGCCCATTGCTCGGTGCGCAGCACGGTGTCGACGATCTTCACGCTGGCGTCGAAATGTTCCGTCAGCAGGTGGGTATCCACTGTGAGGGTGCGTGGCGTGCCGTTGTTGGAACGGATCAGCGGGTCCGGGTGGGAGCCGGTGTCGACCACCACATGCAGGCCGAACTCGTTGGCCAGATGCACGGCATGCGCACCCTTGAGGAAGATGGCATCGATGTCGCCGCGCAGCAGGCCGATCAGTTCATTGTTGCGCCGGCTGAAACGGCTGACGCCCAGGCTGACTTCCGGGCCATACACGTAGGACGTCTGGTTGTCGCTGTAGGTACCGCCGTAGGGGTAGTCCACCAACTCCACATCCGAGACGTTCAGGCCTTCGAGCTTGAGGGCGTTTTCCAGGCCACGCAGCGCCTGGGCGCGGGTGAAGTCGATTTGCACGTTGGCCCACTTCGGCAGGCCGAAGCGCCGGTTCTTCAGGTCGCGCACGCTCTTCACGCCGCTTTCGGCAGTAGTCAGGATCAGCTGTACTTCGTCGCTCCACGACAGCCCCAGCACGCGGGTTTCGACACCGCTGGCGTAGGCCCAGATCGCCGGGATGTTGCCGCCGTGGCGCACCGAGTTCTGCAGGTGATGGTCATAGTGGGCTTCGCGTACTTCCCGTTCGGTGGATTCGCGCAGCGACTGGATATTGGTGCCGTAGGGCAAAAAGGCTTCGGCCAGTCGCCCGGATTGCACCGCGATGCCAAGCCCGGTGGGGACCGGGCTGTGGGTGTACCAGAGAGTATCGAGTGGTTTGCTCATAAAATTCTTCGTTCAAATCCATGAAGCCTTCTGTAGGAGCCGGCTTGCCGGCGATGGCGGCCTTGAGTATTGCAAAAAATTCAAGCGCGCTATCGCCGGCAAACCGGCGCCTACAGGGGCGGGTTAGCCGGCGAGTGCGGTTTTGCCGTCGAGCAGCGCATTCAACGGCCGTGCATCGATCCATTCGCGCACATCGAAGGTCTGCGGGATAAAGCGCCAGCGGTGCAGGAAGTCGGTGAAGTCCTGCAGCGCGGCAATCGCTTGTTCATCCAGTTCGGTTCGCAGGCGCAGGTGTGCATCGTCGCCATAGGCGGCGGTGACCCAGTATTCGCTGCTGTTGGTTTCGCGGGCCAGGTAGCGGCGCGTGTCTTCCGGATGGGTGTGGGCCCATTGCTCGGCACGCAGCACCGAATCGAGGATGCCGGTGGCCACGTCGAAATGCTTGTCCAGCAGGTTCAGGTCCACTGCCAGGGTGCGCGGCGTGCCGTTGTTGCTGCGGATCAGCGGGTCGGGATGGGCGCCGGTGTCGATCACCGTGTGCAGGCCGAAGTCATGGGCATGCTGCGCCGCACTGGCACCCTTGAGGAAGATCGCGTCGACTTCGCCGCGCAGCAGGCCGATCAGCTCCAGGTTGCGCTCAGTCACCTGTGCATTGACCGGCGTGCCGGCGATGTTGCGTACCGCGCTGTCGCTGAAGGTGCCGCCATAGCGGAAGTTCTTGAGCTTCACATCGCCGACTTTCAAGCCTTCCAGCGACAACGCATTTTCCAGGCCGCGCAGGGCCTGGGCACGGGTGAAATCGATCTGTGCGCCGGCCCAGTCCGGCAGGCCGAAGGTACGGCCCTTGAGGTCCTTGACGGTCTTGATGCCGCTGTCCTGGCGGGTCAGGATCAGTTGCACTTCATCCGCCCAGGACAGGCCGATCACGCGGGTTTCACGGCCCTGGGCGCGCGCCCAGATCGCCGGGATATTGCCGCCATGGCGCACGGAATTTTGCAGGGTATGGTCGAAGTGCGACTCGCGCACCGCCTTGTCATTCGATTCGCGCAGCGACTGCACCTCGGTGCCGAGGGCGCCGACGGTGTCTTGCAACCAGCCTTTCTGCACGGCAATGCCCAGGCCGGTGGGAACGGGACAGCGGGTGTACCAGAGCGTGTCGAGAGGTTGTGTCATCAAGGAATCTCCCCAGCAGTCAGGCGCTGGCTTTCAAGGGTTGGATGGCCGGGCGTTGGTGCACCAGCGGCAAGACTTCCTGGCCAATGCGCAGGGCTTCTTCCAGGTGCGGGTTACCGGCGAGGATAAAGGTCGAGAAGCCGGCGTCGCGGTATTCCACCAGGCGCTCGGCGATGTTTTCGTGGCTCCCCACCAGGCCGACGGTCGGGCCCGGCTTGGCCTTGGCAAACCCGGCCCACAGGTTGGGGCCGATGATCAAGTCATCAAAGCGGTCGACGTTCTGGTGGTAGGCGGTTTGCCGCGCAGCGCCCACCGAGTCTGAACCGCTGGTGAAGCCCTTGGCGACCGCACTGGTCTTGCCTTCGAGCTTGTCGAACTGGCGACGCAGGTCTTTCCAGGCCAGCTCTTCGGTCTCGCGGGCGAACAGGTCGACACGCAGCCCGAAACGCACGGTGCGGCCCTGTTTGTCGGCCAGTTCGCGCACTCGATCAATGTGTGGCTTGAGCTTGTCGATGGGCTCGGCCCAGTTGAGGTACACGTCGGCATGCCGGGCAGCCACGCCCAGGGCGGCATCGGAGAAGCCGGAGAAGTACACACCCGGCTTGCGCTCATTGTGCAGGCCGGCGGGCAGGGCGCCGTTTTCCAGTTGGTAGATATCGCCGTCGTAGGAGAATTTTTCGTTTTCCCAGAGGCCCTGGATAATGTCGAGGAACTCGCCGGTGCGCTTGTAGCGCAGGTCATGTTCGAGGAAATCGCCATTGGCGCGTTGGCTGGCGGGGTTGCCGCCGGTGATGATGTTCCACTCCAGGCGGCCACGGCTGAGGTTCTGCAGGATCGCGGCCTGTTGTGCGGCGTAGGCGGGCAGGGTCCAGGTGGCCTGGAACGCGATCAGGAACTTGATGCGCCGGGTTTCCCGGGCGAGCGCGGCGGCGGCGATCCACGGCTCGGGGCCGGTGGGCAACAGGGCACCTTCGAACCCGGCGAGTTCGGCGGCCTTGGCGACCTGGGCGATGTAGTCGATGTAGGTGAAATCGTCGGGCTCGCCGTTGGGCAGGCGGCCCGGGGCGATGTGACCGGGGCGGTAGTTCGGGTTACCACGGTTGTGCTTGTCGGTGGTCAGTTGCGGGCCGTCGGTGCCCAGGGGTAGGCGCCAGAAGAATTCAGTGCTCATGGGTGCTCCTGATTTGAGTCGTGCAGGGGGCTTGGACCTGATTGAGGGGATGCGTGCAACGGGCATGCCATTGGGGTTGGGGTCAATGGTTGCTGGGGGTTGGTGGTGGTTTTGGGGGGAGGGTGCTGCTGTAGCAGCACCTTTGCAGCAGTGGGTGTTTGGGGGGCAGCAGGGGGTGGGGTACATATCCGTTATTTGGGTAACGGCTGGTATGGGGTCCGCTTTTACAACGGGTCACTTTGGAAAAGAGCCGGAATGCCGGCCAGCGTGTTTAATGGGGCGCCTAAGATCAAAAGCGGCGGCCTTAGAGCCGACCGATGAAAGCCGATCTCGGCCAACGTGTAGGAGCCGGCTTGCCGGCGATGGCATCACCTCGGTGTGCCTGATGTACCGAGGCGCCTGCATCGCCGGCAAGCCAGCTCCTACACGTATCTGCCTTTGAACCAACCACTCAGGCCGGCTGTCAGGCCGCCGTGCTTTTGATCTTGATCTTAGGCGTCCCGTTAAACACGCTGGCCGGAGTGAGGGCGGAACCATAAGACGCCATCACCTAAAGAACCAGCACATCCCCCTCACTCACATGGGCACTGCGCAAATACGTCTGATACAACGCCGCATACGCCCCCCCCTGAGCGATAAGCCGCCCATGCGGCCCCAACTCCACCACCTGCCCATGTCTGACCACCGCGATCCGATCCGCATCGCGAATCGTCGCCAATCGATGCGCGATGATGATCGCCGTCCGCCCTTCGCACAGCCGCCGCAACGCCCGCTGAATCCGCCGCTCCGTATGAATATCCACCGCCGAAGTCGCCTCATCCAGCACCAGCACCGCCGGATCTGCCAGATACGCCCGCACCAGGCACACCAGTTGCCGCTGGCCATGGCTCAAGTGCGCCCCCAGCGGACCAACTTCGGTGTAGTACTGATGAGGCAAGCGCTCCAGCACTTCATCGGCGCCCAGCTCGCGGGCGGCGGCGATCAGGGTGGCGTCGTCGGCCAAAGGCGCAGCCAGGCGCAGGTTGTCGAGGATGCTGCCGCTGAACAGCACGTTGTCCTGCAGCACCACGCCGACGTGGCGGCGCAGGGTGTGTTGAGTCAGGTCGCGTACGTCGATGCCGTCGAGTCGCACGGCACCGGTCTGGGCCTCGTAGAAGCGCGTCAGCAGCTGTACCAGGGTGCTTTTGCCGTGGCCGGAGGGGCCGACAATCGCGAGTACTTCACCGGCCGGTATATGCAGGTCCAGACCGTTGATCACCGGCGCCTGTCCATAGCTGAAGCCTACGTGGTCGAAATGCACCTCGCCTCGCGCGCGCTGCAATGGGTGCGGCTGGGAGCGGTCGAGGATGTGCGGGGCAGTGTCGAGCAGCAGGAAAATCCGCTGGGCCGACGCCGAGCCCGTGGCGTAGCGCTCGAACAAGTCCGACAGTTCCTGCAAAGGGCCCAGGAACAGAAACACGTAGAACAGGCTTTCCGCGACCTGGCCGACACTCACATCGCCCGCCGCCAGGCCATACGCGCCCACCAGCAGCAACAACGCGATGCCCGCCGAGCTGAGCAGCGCCGTGAACGGTGCGAACCACGACGAGCGCAGGCTGCCGCGAATCAGCGCCTGGTTGAAGTCATCCAGCAGCACGCGATAACGCTGCAGGTTGGGTGTTTCCTGGGCGCACTGTTGCAGCAGGCGCGCACCGCTGACGCTTTCCACCAGGTGGGCGGTAAAGCGACTGCGGTTTTCCGCGACCTTGGCCCAGTTGCGCTGGGAGATACGCTTGAAGCTCCAGGTGGCGAGCACCAGCAGCGGCACTGTTGCTACCAGGCTC
Source organism: Pseudomonas sp. CHM02 (assembly GCF_000612585.1). GTDB lineage: Bacteria > Pseudomonadota > Gammaproteobacteria > Pseudomonadales > Pseudomonadaceae > Aquipseudomonas. The sequence continues at coordinate 16,765 of NZ_JFCA01000009.1, read as the reverse complement.
AAGAAGAACCGCGGGTCGATGCGCCACAGCATCACCGAGGCCAGGCCGCAGCGCAGCAGGGCACCGAGCAGTTCCGGCGGGCCTTGGATCACCAGGGGCTCCAGTGCGTCGACGTCGCGGTCGACCCGGGAAATGATGCGCCCGGCGCGGGTCTGGTCGAAGTAGCTGACGCTCAGGCTTTGCACATGGGCGAACACCTGCACGCGCAGGGCATTCAGCACGCGGATCGCCGCGCCGCCTGCCACGAATTGCGAGACCCCGGCCAGCAGGAAGCGCACCAGCCAACTCGCCGCCAGGCCGAGGCCCAGCCACAGCACCAGGCGCTCGTCCAGCAGCCAGTGATCGGCCTGTTGAACCAGCCCGCGGTCGAGCAGTTCGCGCACGAACCAGGGGCGCAGGAACACGGTAATCACCAGCAGGATTTCGATGCCGATGACCGCGATGATCTGGCGGCGAATCGGCCGCAGCAGTGGCAGCAAGCGTTTGAACATGCCGCGATCCAGGGCTTTTTTCGCGAGCATTTCTTCTATTTCGATATCGCTCAAGGCTTTGCCTGGCAGTGGGTTAGCCATGGTCGATCCCCAACAGGTCGCGGTAATGCGCATGCGTGGATTGCAGGTCGGTGTGACGACCCTGGGCGGTGATCCTGCCGTCGTCCAGCATCAGCACGCGGTCGGCCAGCAAGATGGTCGAGAGTTTGCTGGAGATCACCAGCACCGTCGTGCCGTGCAACTGCCGCAAGTTGTTCAGCACCTGGCGCTCGCTGATGGCGTCGAGGGCGCTGGTGGCGTCGTCCAGGCACAGGAAGTCCGGCGTGCCCAGCAGTGCGCGGGCCAGGCACAAGCGCTGGCGCTGGCCACCGGACAGGGTCACGCCCCGATCACCCAGCGGGGTTTCCAGGCCTTGGGGCAGGCGCTGCAGCACGTCTTCGGCGGCTGCCAGGTGCAAGGCTTTGCGCAGTTGTTCGTCGCTGGCGTCGGGCGCGGTCAGGCGCAGGTTGGCGGCGAGCGTGCCGGCGAACAGGAAACTTTCCTGGGGCACCACATGCACCCGGCGGCGCAGCGAGCCCAGTTGCAGCTCGCGAATGTCCTGCCAGCCGTTGGCATCCGAACCCAGCAACAGGCGCCCGGCCGTCACGTCGCTGAGGCGCGGCAACAGGCTCGCCAGCAGGCTCTTGCCGGTGCCGGTGGCGCCGACCAATGCGACGATTTCGCCGGGCTGCAAGCTCAGCGAGCAGTCATGCAGAATGTCGCGGCCGCCGCCCGGCGCCGTCACGCTGACATGCTCCAGCTTGAGCCCCAGCGGGCCGGCAGGCAGGGCGCCGTTGCCGCTGCGAATCGCGGCCGGTGCATCGAGTAATTGCCAGATGCGCTCGGCGCTCGCACGCGCGTCGGCAAAGGTCTGCATCACCCGGCCAATGCCTTCGATACGGAACACCAGCGTGGTGGCGATCAGCAGGGACGTGACCAGTTCGCCAATCCCCAGTTGCCCGGCGGCGACCAGATGCGCGCCGTACACCAGGATCCACACATGCCCCAACGCAACCACCGCCTGGGGCAGCGGAATGCGCGAACTGGAATACGCCAGTGCCTGGCGTGCCAACGATGCAAACACCGCGACCTGATCGGCAAAGCCCTGGATACGCTGCTGTTCCAAGGCGAATGACTTGATCACGCGTACGCCGCCAATGCCTTCGCTCAGGTCCTGATTGACACGGTCATAGGCACTGCCGACCGCCCGGTCCAGACTCACCAGGCGCTCGGTCTGGCGCACGAAAATCCACAGCCCGGTGACCGTCAGCAACAACGGCACCAGACCCAGCAGCGGGTTGTACCAGCCCAGCAGGCCGACCGTGGCCAGTACCACCAGTGGGGTTTCCACCAGTTGCCGCCAGAAGGTGATCAGGGCGTCGCGAACCTTGTCGGCGTCGCGGGTGGTGCGGGTGATCATCTCGCCCATGCCATGCTGCCAGTGATAGCCCAGGTGCAGGCTTTGCACCTGGGCCAGGATGCGTTCGCGCAGGCGCGTCAGCAGCGCCTGGCTGATTACCAGCGACAGCACGCTGGCGATGTATTGCAACACGCCGCGCCCCAGGGCCACGGCGAACATCAGCCCCAGCCAATACCAGCCGAGGCGGGCATCCAGGCTGCCGTCAGGCTGGGGGACCACGGCGCGGCCGGCACTCACGTCATTCACCGCATGCCCGATCAGCCATTGCTGCCAGACCAGCCCCAGGTTGATCGCCACATACAGCGTCGCCACCAGCGCGAACCGCCAGGGCATTTCCCGGTAGATCGCCAGGCTGCGTAAAAGAGGGTGTTGTTCAATCATGAAAAGCTCATAGACATAAACGGGGGGATGCCGGACCTGTAGGAGCCCGGCAAGCCGGGCTCCTACCGGTAGGGTTTTATGTGCGGGTGGCGCCTTGGGTTTCCTTGGCATTCAGGATCGCGGTGTACTCGCCTGGGTCCACCCCGTTGAGGTAGTAGTTGCCCACGTGGTGCAAACGCCAGCGGATCGGGTCATGGGTGGTGTGCACGCGGGCGTTGCGCCAGAAGCGGTCCAGGTTCCATTTGCTCAGCGACGAACTGGCCCCCAGCAACGAGAAGATATCGCTGGAAATCTTCAGCGAAGCGCTGTCGGAATGCGCACGCGCGGTGGCGACCGAGAGGATCAACTCGTCCTGCAGCGCTTTGTTCTCCGGGTCCAACTCATGGGCATCAAACACCCGCGCGGCATCGCGCAGCAGCGATTCGGCGGCGCGCAGGGCCACGGCGTATTCGCCGATCTGCTTGATGATGTGCGGTTCTTCGTTGGCGTGGTCGACGCCGCTTTCCACCCACGGGCGCGCGTTGTGCTTGAGATAGTCCACGGCGGCTGCCAGGGCGCCGGCGGCGATGCCGGTGTCGATGGCCGCATGAAGGATCTGCGGAAACGTCAGCCCGGTGCGTTTCATCGGGCCCTTGCGCCGTGACACGTAGTCTTCATCCAGCAAGATATTGTCGAAATTCACCGTGCCACTGACCGAGTTTTTCTGGCCGAAGGCGGCCCAGTCATCCACCAGCGTGAGGCCCGGTGCATTGCGGTTGAGCAGCACGCCGGCGCCGCCATCGTCCGAAGCGGCGGTGAGCGAGATCCATTCGGCCAGGTAAGAACCGGTGGAGTAGAACTTGCTGCCATTGAGTACCAGCGCGCCGTCCTCACGGCGCTCGACACGGGTCTTCAATGCGAACTTGTTCTTGCCGCCGACCTCGGCCAGGGCATTGCCGAAGCGCTTGCCGGCCAGCACGTCGCTGACCAGTCGATCACGCACCACATCCGGATAACCATTGAAAATCCCGCGCAGCATCACGTTGTGGATTTGCAGCAGTTGCCCGACACCGCCATCGGCCACCGAGATAATGCGCACGGTCTCGACGATGGTCTGCACCGAAGCGCCCAGCCCGCCAAAGGCCTTGGGCACGCCGATGGCGGTGATGCCGCTGTCGGACAGCAGTTGCGCCTGGCGCCATGGCAGTTGGCCGTTTTGTTGGTGGTCGGCGGCGATGGCGGCGATTTCCACCGCGATCTCCTTGGCAGCGGCGATGGCCTCGGCTTCGCTGTGCAGTTGGCGTACGGGGGCCTGTTCAAACGTAGTCATGCATTCATCCTTCTGGTTTGGTTCGCTCCCCGCCTTGTAGGAGCCCGGCTTGCCGGCGATGGCGTTTTCACGGACGTCATCGCCGCCGTGCGACGCTTCGACAAGCCGGGCTCCTACAGGGGGTTGCGGTGCTGGGAGGGGCTTGAGCAAGTTCCAAGCCAATGTGCAAAGCCCCGCTATGCGGGGGCTCTGCGGGTGGGGGTGCTGCTGGGGAAGCAGCCTGGGCAAACGACTGCTGGTGCAGCAGCAGTGCTGTTGGCAGGTCAGCAGTCGCCTGCGCAGGCAAGCGCCGAAGCCCTTGCAAACCGGGGCCAGCGCCGATTGGCACGGCCTCTGCAATACCCCCTCCACTGACTTGCCCAATTCAATGGAGCCGCCCCATGACCCTTTCCGCTGTCCTGCCCACGCCCGAGCTTGAACAGATCTGGTTTACCCGTTGTCCGGTGCCGACCGCCTCCGGCATCGCCTACAAGCTGGGGTGGTTGACCGAAGAATTCGCGCCGGACGGCTTGCCCGTGTCGACGTTGCAGGAGGCCCGCCAACTCGGCCGTCATCACTACGATCACGACCTGCCGGGGCTGTTTCGCGAAGGCGGCAATGTCCCGGCCCTGGCCGCCCGTGCTGCTGGTGCGCCGAGTCGGCTGATCGGCCTGACCTGGATCGAGGAATGGCAAACCATCCTCGTGCGCCCGGACTCCGGTATCACCCGTCCCGAAGACTTGAAAGGCAAGCGCCTGGCCCTGCCGGCCTGGGGCGACAGCCGTCCCGGCAGCATCGCGCGGGCCATGAGCCTGCACGGCTACAAGGGCGCGTTGAGCCTGGCCGGCCTCGGGTTCGATGATGTCGAACTGGTGGAAGTGGCCTTGCAGGACCAGTCCCAGGCGCCGGACCCGCAACAGGGTTTGCAGCGCCTGTGGTCGGGCCTGGATTACCTGGTGCATGGTGAGGTGGATGCGGTGTACGTCAAGGGCGCCTCGGCGGCCGACGCCGCACGGCGCCTGGGGCTGGTGGTGGGCATCGACCTGGACCGGATCGCCGAGCCGCGCTATCGCATCAACAACGGCACGCCACGGCCGATCACCGTGCACCAGAACCTGCTGGACAACCACTTTGACCTGGTGGTGCGCTTTCTCGCGCAAACCCTCAGTGCTGCCGATTGGGCGGCGAACAATCGCGACGGCCTGAACGCCATTCTCGAAGAAGAAACCCGCGCCGGCAGCGTCGGGGTGGCCGAGGCCTATCGCGGGGATTTCCACACCACCCTGGCGCCGGATCTGTCGGCCCAGCGCCTGGACTTCCTCGGCACCCAAAAAGAATTTCTTTACCTGCACGGCTTCCTGGAGCGCGATTTTTCCATCGCCGACTGGGTCGACCCGCGCCCTCTGCAAGCCGCCCATGAACTGTTGGCCAAGCGCCGCGCCTGAAACTGGAGAACCCACATGACTGCCATTGTCCACGCCCAACCGATCAGCCAGGAACTGCAGGCCTTTGTCGACAAGGTCCTGCTGGAGGCCGAAGAGGCCTTCACCGTGTTCCGTGAAACCAACACCATCACCGCTGCCGGCACCGTCGGCTTTATCGAGCGGGTCCCCGGCCAGGAGTTGCTGGTGTCGGTCAGCTACGGCGGCCCGTGGAACTACCGCAAGCCGCTGCAAGCCACGGTCACCGACTTTGCCGGCAACGTCATCCTCGGCAAGGGCAAGGGCGGCCTGGGGCGCTACACCAAGCTGTTCCAGCAGCATGCGGACGTGACCACCGTGTCCCATGTGCACTCGCCCTACCTGGGCGCCTGGGCCCAGACCCACCGCACCTTGCCGTTCCACTACGTGCCGGTGCAGCGCTACCAGCTGGCGCGGGAACTGCCGGTGTACATCGACCGTCGCCAGCAGGAAGTGGATTTCATCCTCGACAAGATCGCCGAAAACCCCTTCAACCTGGCGATCCTCGAAGCCAACGGCGGCTCCACCGTGTGGGGCAAGCAAGGGCTGCGCGCCACGGCGGAATTCATCCTGTTGCTGGAGGAGGGCGCACAACTGCAATTGCTCGCGGACGCGCTGGGTGGCTCACGTGCCTATGGACCGGGCGTGCTGACCCAGCAGTGGAAGATGAGCGGGTTGTTCGAGCAAGCCACCGCACTTGGGCTGGTGCCGGCCATCGACCGCCGCGACTGAAATCACCACACCCCCTCGTAGGAGCCGGCTTGCCGGCGATAGCGGTGTGTCAGGCGGCATCCCTGTTGGATGTGCCACCGTCATCGCCGGCAAGCCGGCTCCTACAAGAGGCGGTTCTATTCAAGGATGTTTGTCATGTCTGTAAAGATTCTCTGGTACCTCACCACCCCCGATGGCCCTTATCCGTGGGAACCCGAAGGTCGCTGGAAAACCGACTTTCAACACCTCAAACAACTCGCGGTCGCCAGTGATCGCCTCGGCTACTACGGCTCGCTGCTCGGCTCCAGCCCGAATGAAAGCCTGGCCGTGGCCGCTTCGCTGATCGACGCCACCCAGCGCCTGCGCTTCCTGGTGGCACAACACCCTGGCGAGCTGTCGCCCGCGGTATTGGCCAAGTGGGCACTCACGTTTGACCAGTTCTCCAACGGCCGCCTGCTGTTCAACGTGGTCAACGGCAACGACGCCGGCCTGGCAACCCTGGGGGTGCATTACCCGCATGACGAGCGTTATGCGTTCAGCCTCGAATACTGGCGCGCATTCCAGGGCTTCTATGCTGGCGACACCCGTGGCTATGACGGCCAGTACGTCAAGCTCGCGCCACGTTCGCCCGGCGCGGCCAGTCATCCCCTCGGCGGTTGGCATCCGCCTTACCAGAAACCCGGGATTCCCTTGTGGGGCGCCGGTACATCGGGGCCGGGTGTCGAACATTCGGTGCAGTTGCTGGACGTGTACCTGAGCTTTGCCAATACCCCGCCAAAACTCGGCGAAAAGTTCCGCAGGGTAGCCGCCGAAGCGGCGAAGGTCGGCCGCGAATTGACCTTCGGTACTCGCTTGCAGGTCATCGTGCGCGAGACCGAGGAAGAAGCCTGGGCCCACGCCGAGAAACTCCTGCAACGCACCTCGTTGCAGACTGCGCGCAACGCCATCGAACGCCAGTTGCCGCCGGGCGTGAGCTTCGAGGATTTCCACAGCGATGACCCGCAAACCCAGCGCAATGTCGAGACCCTCCGAGCCGGGCGCCTGCCCACCGCGCGCGAACTGGAGATCTACCCCAACGTGTGGCTGGGCCCGAGCCTGTTCGGCTTCAACATCCTCGGTCCGGCCGCCGGCACCTACCTGGTCGGCAGCGCCGAACAAGTCGCCGAACGCATCCGCGAATATGAAGCCCAGGGCACGTCGGCGTTCATCCTCTCCGGTTTTCCGCTGATCGACGAAGCCCACCGCGTGGCCGACCTGCTGTTCCCGTTGCTGGACCTGGACCACGGTTTCGAGGTACCGCGCCTGGGCGTCACCCACAAGGCTGTACAGCACGAAGAGGCTTGAGTGAATGAGTGACGGATTTTCCCGCCGGGTGTTTCTCGGCAACAGCCTGGTGGTCGGCGGCGGCTTGCTGCTGGGTGGCTGCGATAGCGGTGCGGCAACTCAAGGGGCGGCCTTGACGGGTAAACCTGTGAGTGGCGGGCGCTTGCGCGTGGGCATTATCGACGGCGACCAGTCTGGCAACCTCGACGCGCATAAACCGGTGGGCGGCGGGATCATCCGTGGCTGGGCGCTGTACAGCAAGTTCTGGGAGTGGAACACCGACGTCAGCACGCGGCTGGCCCTGGCCGAGTTCGCCGAGCCGAACGCCGACGCCAGCGCCTGGACCATTCGCATCAAGCCGGGCCTGGAGTTCCACCACGGCAAGACCATCGGCGCCGACGACATGCTGTTTTCGCTGCTGCGTCTTACCGATCCCAAGTTGGCTTCGCCCTTTGCCGGCCTGGTCGGCGCCATCGACCGCAATGCGTTGCGCAAGCTGGACGAGCGCACCATCGAGATCCGTTTCAAACAAGGCCAGAGCTTCTTCCCGCTGGATGAAACCCTGATCAGCTTCGGCGGCATCGTGCCCACCGACTACGACCCGATTACCAACCCGGTGGGCGCCGGCCCTTACAAGCTCAAGCGCTTCGTGCCCGGTCAGCGTTCGCTGTACACGCGTTTCGAGAACTACTACAAACCCGGACAGCCCTATGCCGATGAGCTGGAAATCATCGAATTCAAGGACCAGGTCTCCCGTGTCGCCGCATTGCGCGCCGGGCAGATCGACGTGGCCAGTGGTGTGCAGGCCGAGCACAGTGCGCTGCTCAAGGCCGATTCGCGCCTGTCGTTGTGCGTGTCGCCGAGCACCTCGTTTACCGGCTTCAACCTGAACCTGGCCAAGCCGCCGTTCGATGACGTGCGCGTGCGCCAGGCCTTTCGCCTGCTGGCCGATCGGCAGGAACTGGTGGACCGTGGCCTGAATGGCTTTGGCCGCGTCGCCAACGACCTGTATTCGCCCCATGACCCCACCTACAACCACGCCATCGCTCAGCGCCCGTACGACTTGGAACAGGCGCGCTCGCTGTTGCGCCAGGCCGGGCACACCGATCTGCGCGTGGAGCTGACCACCACCCCAGGGCCCGGTGTGAATGCCGCGCTGGTATTTGCCCAGCAGGCGAAAAAAGCCGGTGTGGACGTGCGTGTCACCCAGGTCGACGGTGCCGTGTTCAACGGCCCGCAACGCGAACAATGGCAACTGTCGCCAGGCTCGACACCCGCCCGTGGCTTCCTGGCTTCGGCGCTGCATAACGACGCGCCGCTGGCGATCTACAACCGCAGTAATTTCCACGACGAACGCTTCGACAGCCTGTATCGCCAGGCCCTGGCCCAACCCGACCTGGAAGTGCGCAAAGGCCTGGTGCATGAAGCCCAGCAGATCCAGCACGAACGCGGTGGCTTGCTGATCTGGGGGTTCAACGATGTGCTGGACGCGTCTTCCGTGAAGGTCGGCGGCTTGACGCCGGAGCAGACGACGTTCGCTTCCTGGCGTTTTGATGAGTTGTGGTTGAACCATGTCTGAGCCGCAGTGCAAAACCCCACGCACGCCGGCCTGGCTGTCGTGGTTTATCGGGCGCCTGGGTTACGGTCTGCTCACCGCCTGGGTCATCAGCCTGGTGGTGTTCATCGCCACCCAGGCGCTGCCTTCGGACCCGGCGCGGGTGATCCTCGGCCCGGATGCGCCGCTGGAAAGCATCCTCACCCTGCAACGCCAGTTGGGCCTGGACCAGCCGGTGCTGTGGCAATACCTGCGCTGGCTGGGCGCTGCCCTGAGTGGCGACCTCGGTGTGTCGCTGGATTCGAATGCGCCGGTCAGCCCTATCCTGTGGAGCCGCTTCGGCTACACCCTGGCACTGCTGGCCGGTGTGATCGCAGTGGTGGTGCCGGTGGCGTTGGCGCTGGGTGTCGCGCTGGCGTTGCGCCGGGATACTCGACTGGATCGCTGGAGCCTGTCACTGCTGATCTTTCTCAAGGCCACGCCGGGTTTTCTGTTGGCGATCGGCCTGGTGCTGTTGTTTTCCATGCCGCACATGGACTTCTTGCCGGCGGTGTCGATCCTCGACCCGGACCAGCCGCTGCTGCGCCAACTCAAGTTTCTGATCCTGCCGGTCTTGGCCCTGAGCCTCACCGCATTGCCCTATCTCACGCGCATGGTGCGGGCGGCGATGATCGAGGCGTTGGAGTCCGATTACGTGATTGCCGCGCGCCTGCGCGGCATTCCGCACCGGCGCATTGTGTGGCTGCACACCTTGCCCAACGCGCTGGTGCCGGCGATCCAGGGGGTGGCGCTGACCCTGCGCACGCTGATCGGTGGCGCGGTGCTCGCCGAGGTGATCTTCAGTTACCCCGGCATTGGCACGGCATTGAACGCGGCGATCCAGATGCGCGACCTGCCGATGATCCAGGCGATTGTGCTGGTGATCACCCTGGCGGTGGTGCTGATCAATTTGCTCGCCGACCTGCTCACCGTGCTGCTCACGCCCAAGCTGCGCACGGCGCGGCGGGTCACGATGATTCAACGCAACCGCCGGGGCATCACGCCGTGGTGGCGCCGTTCCCGAGGTGATGCATGAAAGAGCCGCAAATCCGCAATGGCGCCTGGATCACCGCGCTGGTGATCGCTGTTGCCGTGTTGGGTCGTTGGCTGGCGCCCCATGGCACCACCGACATGGTCGGCCCGGTGTATGGCGCGCCGGGCGGCGGTGCCTGGCTGGGGTATGACTTTCTCGGCCATGACGTGCTTTCGCGCCTGCTCGGCGGTGGCTTGTCGGTGCTATGGATGTCGGTGGCCGCCGCGAGCATTGCTCTGGCGGTGGGCAGCACGCTGGGCCTGTTGGCGGGGTTGTCGCGGCGGCGCCTGGACCAGTTGATTACCTGGTCGGCGGATGTGTCCCTGGCGTTTCCCGACCTGATTCTGGTGCTACTGATCGTGTCGATGCTGGGGCGGGCGCCGTGGCTGATTGTGTTGACCGTGTCCATCGCCTTTATCCCCGGCGTGATCCGCCTGGCGCGCGCCAGTGCGGTGGCGGTGGCAGGGCAGGAGTTCGTCGAGGCGGCGCAGATGATGGGCTACTCGCGCTGGCGCATTCTGTTCAAGGAGATCCTGCCGAATATCCTCACGCCGTTGCTGGTGCACTTCGGCAACATGCTGACCTGGGGCGTGGGCATGCTGTCGGGCTTGAGTTTTCTCGGTTACGGCGTGGCGCCGCCGACGGCGGACTGGGGCCTGATGATCAATGAAAACCAGGCCGGCCTGCTGGTGCAGCCCTGGGCGGTGCTGGCCCCGGCGGTGCTGATCGGGGTATTTGCCTACGGCACCAATATCCTCGCCGAAGGGATTGGACGGCGCAGTGCACGGATGGGAGAAAAACAGCCATGAACGCGATTACCGAAATCGACACCGGGGTGTTGCAGGTGCATGACCTGCGCGTGGAGTTGCCGGGGCAGGTGGATGTGCTGTCGGGCATTTCGTTCAGCCTGCAGGCCGGGGAGATCCTCGGTTTGGTGGGTGAATCGGGGTCGGGCAAGACCACCCTCGCCACCGCGTTGCTCGCCCATGCGCGGCGTGGTGCGCGGATTGTCGGCGGCCAGGTGCAGGTCGGCGGTCAGGCGTTGTTGAGCCTTGAGGGAGAAGCCTTGCGCCGCGCACGCGGCAGCCTGATCGGTTATGTCGCCCAGGACCCGGCCACCGCGCTGAATCCGGCGCTGCGCATCGGTCACCTGTTGCGCGAGACCCTGGCGGTGCACCCATCGGGCCTGGACCGCGCGGCTCAGCAGCAACGTATCACTGAGACGCTGCGAGACGTCGGGCTGCCGGACGATCCGGAGTTCCTGCGGCGCTTTCCCCATCAACTCTCCGGGGGCCAGCAACAGCGTGTGATGCTGGCGCTGGCGTTCGTGCTGGATGAGCCGACCACCGCACTGGATGTCAGCACCCAGGCGCATATCCTCGCCACCCTGCGACGCCTGTGCAAAAGCCAGGGTGTGGCGGCGGTGTATGTGTCCCATGACCTGGCGGTGATCAAGGACCTGGTGGACCGGGTGATGGTGATGTACGCCGGGCGTATCGTCGAAACCGCCAGCCGCGATGGCTTGTTCAGCCGGCCGTCCCACCCTTACACACGGGGGTTGCTTGCGGCGATCCCGGATGTGGCGGGGCGCCGCGAGTTGAAGGCGATTGCCGGGCACGCGCCGGCACCGGGGCAACGGCCACAAGGGTGCAGTTTCGGGCCACGCTGCGAGCGGTTTACCTCAGTGTGCGCGTTGCAGGAGCCGGCGTTGCAGGCCCGGGAGCCGGGCCATGCGGTAGCGTGTCTCGTCCCCCATGACCAGCCGTTGCAGGCAATCGCGTTGACACCGATTGCGGCTGTTACCGCGCAGGCCGAAGCACCGTTGCTGTCCATCCGCGGCTTGAACGTAGCCTACGACCGGCAGGTGCTGTTCGACATTGCATTGCAGGTGCAGCCGGGGGAGTGCCTGGCGTTGGTGGGCGAGTCCGGCTCCGGCAAAACCAGCCTGGCACGGGCCGTCGCCGGCCTGGGGGAAAATGCCCTGGGTGAATTGCACTACGCTGGCCGCCCACTGCCGTTGCAGGCACGCCAGCGCGATGCGGGGTTGCGTCACCAGATCCAATACATCTTCCAGAACCCGTATCGCGCGTTGAACCCGCGTCAAACCGTGTACCAGACGCTGAGCGCGCCCTTGGAACACTTCTTCGCGGTCAAAGGCGTTGCGGCGCGGCAGCGGGTCGAGGCGGTGCTCCGGCGCGTGTCGTTGCCGGCCTCGGTGGCCGATCTTTACCCCCACAGCCTGTCGGGCGGCGAGCGCCAGCGCGTGGCCATCGCCCGTGCGTTGTTGTGCGAACCCAAGCTGCTGATCTGCGATGAAATCACCTCGGCGCTGGATGTGTCGGTGCAGGCATCGATCCTCGACCTGCTGCGCCAGTTGCAGCGCGAAGGGCTGACCTTGTTGTTCGTCACCCACGACCTCGGCGTCGTCCGCGCGATTGCCGACCGGGTGCTGGTGTTGAAGGTGGGCAGGGTGGTGGAGCAGGGCGCGGTGGATGAGGTGCTGGACCAGCCGCAGGCGGCGTATACGCGCACGTTGCTGGAGCATTCGCCGTCGTTGGGGTGACGGGCACCGCTGCGCGGCGATGGCGCCCTCAACAATCACACCCATATCGCATCCCACAACGGATAATCATGCACGCGCCGCACAAGACCGGCCCGCAATGGGTTGGCGATGATATAGCGCGCAACGGCCTGCAAATCTTCCTCCCGCCTGATGGCGCGGTCATGAAAACCCTTTTGCCAAAAACGACCCGATCGCCCCAGGCGCGCATTGATGGCGCGGGCGCTACGGGATTTTGTCGCTAGCATCAGCGCTGGCAAGGTGCTCTGTTTGAGCTCGACCAACCAGTGAAAATGATCCGGCATCACCACCCAGGCCAGCGAGTCGGCAAGGCCTTCGATTTGTGCCTGACGAAATTGATGAACCACTAAACGACCGACTTGCCAGTCTGCAAAGACAGGCTCGCGGTGTTGGGTGACAGCGGTGAGCATGTAGATCTGACCACTTTCGGAGTAACGGCCAGTGCGCAGGTGTTTAGCGTGGGGGCGTGTGGACAATCCTTGTCCTCCTGATATGAATACAGGCAGGTAAGGCTAGTGCGGCGGCTGGGGGTTTGAGGTGAGACTTTGGCGCTGGATGTGTCTGGATGGACGCCATCGCCGGCAAGCCGGCTCCTACAGGTGTGTGTCGTACGCATAAACATCGGTACGCACGCTCCACTGTAGGCGCCGGCTTGCCGGCGATGGCGTCATGCGTCGTTACGCAACACGTGCCTGCCTGCGCCGCGCCTCTTCACGCACCGCCGGGATGATCCACCGCCCGTAATCCACGGTGTCGTACAACGGGTCATACCCCCGGTTCAAGAACGTGGTCACGCCCAGGTCCACATAATCCAGCAACGCCTGCGCGACGGTTTCCGGCGTGCCGACCAGGGCGGTGGTGTCGCCGTAGGCACCCACGGCGGTGGCGGTGGGCATCCAGAGTGCACGGTCATGGCGGTCACCCAGGGCCGCTGCCGCCAGCAAGCGTTCCGAGCCGGTGCCCTTGAGGCGTTTCTGCCACGGGCTGCCCGCGGCGAACTGCGGGTTGGCCTTGATCTGTTCCAGAATCTGCTCGGCCCGCTGCCAGGCCAGTTCCTCGGTTGCGCCCAGGATCAAACGCACCGACAAACTCACCCGTGGCGCTTCAACCCCCGCCGCTGCGGCGGCGGCCTTGAGCTTGGCAATCTGCTCCGCCACGCCACTCAACGGCTCGCCCCACAGCGCATACAAATCGGCGTGCTTGACCGCGATCTGGTAGGCGATGTCCGAAGACCCGCCAAACGAAATCGGGATATGCGGCTGCTGCAACGGCTTGACCGGTGAAAACGCGCCCTTGATGTTGAAGTACTTGCCCTCGAAATCGAACGGCTCTTCGGCGGTCCAGGTGCGCCGTACGATCTCCAGGTATTCGTCGGTGCGTTGGTAGCGCTCGGTCTTGTCCAGCAGGAAGTCGCCTTCCTGCGGCTCGGCGGTAATGCCGGTGATTGCGTGCAGGCGAATGCGCCCGCCACCGGTGGTGTGGTCCAGCGTGGCGAAGGAACGGGCGGCAACGGTGGGCGCGGTGAGGCCAGGGCGGTGGGCAATCATGAAACCCAGTCGTTCGGTATGCGCCGCCGCGTAGGCCGCGATCTGCAGGCTGTCGGCGCTGCCCGGGCCGCTGGCGATCAGTACGCGGTCGAACCCGGCATGCTCGTGGGCGCGGGTGTGGTGGCGGATAAAGTCGAGGTCGAAATCCGGGCTGCGCACGCCACGGGTTTCGGACCACTGGCGGGGGAAAATCATGCCGACGAATTCAATGGACATGGAACGCTCCTGGGGTGGATCAGAATTGATAGTCGACCTGGGCCAGCAAGGTGCGGCCAGGCATGGGTTGCAAAAAGGTGTTGGTGGAGCCGGCCAGGCCGCTGACGAAGTTCAGTTCGTTGGTCAGGTTGAGCACCCGCAACGTGGTGCTCCACTGCGGCTGGCGGTAGTACAGGGCGAGGTCGAGGTTGTACTCGTTGGGGACCTTTACCGTCTTGCTCAGGTTCAGGTACCAACTGCTGGTCCACCAGCCGGAGAGTTCGGCACCAAAGCCGGAATCGAAGCGGTAGTCGACATAGCCGCTGGCGGTGTATTCGGGAATCTGCACCGCGTCGTAGCGCCCGGAGGGGCGTTGGTTGAGGCTGTTGTTGTCGCCGAACACCGTGCCGTTGTCGGGGATGAACCCGGCGGACGCAAACCCGGCCTGGGAGGTGAATTCGTTGTAGGCGCTGAGCTTGGAGAGGTTAAGTCCGCTGCGCAGGTGGTCATCCGGCTGATAACGCAGGGTGGCTTCCACGCCCTTGATCAGCAGCCGCGCAATGTTGTTATTGCTGTCGGGCGCCTGGTCCCGGGCTTGTTTGAACGCGGCCAGGGTCATGAACAGCTGGTGGGGCACCGCTTCGACCTTCACCCCGACTTCATGCAGCACGCTCAGGCTCTGGAACGCCAGCGGGTTGAGCTGGTTGGCGCCATTGCCGCTGCCCCAGCCGAGGCCGTTGGAGAAGAATCCGGTGTTGACCGCCAGCGAGCGATCGAAGGTGTAGTACAGCGTGGTGTTGTCGGTGGGTTTTACGTAGGGGCTGACCTGGAAGGCAAACAACCGATAGTTGTCGCTGTCCTGGCGTCGATTGCCGCCCGCCAGCACGAACGGGTTTTCGATCTCGGCGGCGATCCAACTGCGACTGGCGCCAATGTTCAGGCCGAAGTAATCGCCGTACTTGAGGTTGTGCTGGCTGAACAGGGTCTTGGTGGTCCACGTGCTTTCAGCGGTGTAGGGCGCCACCGACTCGGCGTACAGGCCATGCCCGGCCGCGTACATCGGCGGCAGGTTGAGCCAGCCGTAGTAGTTGGAATATTGCGGTACACCGGGTTGGCCGATCCACGCGCCGTTGCCACCGGCCGGGTTGCTGCCGTCGAGGCCGAGCAGGTCGCCGGGGTTCTTGCCGGACGGATCCTGGGTCAGGTCGTAGGCGTTGATGGTCGAGCCAAAGCTGTTGTTGGCGGCAATCGACTGGTTGAATTCGCGGCGGTAGATCAGGCCGGTGTTGCTGTCGTCCCGCAGGGTCCAGCCGCCAAGCTGGGTTTCGTTGCGCGAGCGGAACTCGAAACGGTTGTCGAAGATAGTGTCTTTGGATTGCACATGGAACGCGCCGACGGCATCGGTGATGTCCTTGGAACGCTGGTAGAACGTGCTGTTGGCCACGGTGATGGTCGGCGACAGGTCGGCCTCGATGCGCAGTTGCGTGGTAAAGCGCCGCGAGCTGCTTTCGTCCTCCTTGCGCTGCCCGGTCTGGGACGACAGCGACTGCTCGCCATTGCCCGCCAGCGTCGGGTCATACACCCAGCCGCGCAGGCTGCCGGGGTTGGCCTGGGTGTTGGGCGAGGCGGTCTGGAAGCTGCCGTCGACCACACTGTATTGGCCCTGGGCATTACGTTGGCGTTGCACCCAGCCAAGCGTAGGTGCATCGGCGGCGCCGGAGGCCAGCACCGGCGACCACAGGGTGTTGCCGTTCTGGATGATCGGCGTGGCACGGCCGGCGTAGTACTTGCCGTGGTCCACCAGGTCCTGGGTGGCGCGGTTCCAGCCGTGGGTGATGTTGTAGTCGTAGTAGTTGTCGTAGCTGGCGTTCCAGTCCACGCGCACGTTGTCATTGCGCCAGGCCAGGGCGCCGTAGAACGCGTCGAAGTTGTTGTCGACGTTGTCGTAGAAGTCCTGCTGGCGCTGCTTGGTAATGCTCAGGCGGTAGGCCAGGTTGTCAGTCAGCGGGCCGGTGTTGTCGACACTGAACTTGTTGGAGTTGCGCGATGTGCCGTCCGGTACCCATGAGCCGAGTTCGCCGCTGAGCTTGGTCTTGAACTCATTGAAGTTGGGCTTTTTGCTCAGGTAGTTGACGTAGCCGCCGCTGCCGGACACCGAGCCGTAGGTCACCGACGATGGCCCGGCGACGATATCGGCGCCTTCGTAGGCGTTGAAATTGGCCGGGTGGCGCACGCCGTAGGCACGCTGGCCGTCCTGGAAAATCTCCGAGCCCTGGGCGCGGAACTGTGGGGCGATTCCGGCGTTCTGGCCGCCGCCACGGGTGATCCCCGGTGCGTACTTGACCAGGTCATCGGCACTATGGATCGAGCCGTTGGCCAGTTGCTCGGCATTGATCTGCACCACCGAGCGCGGGGTGTCGAGCACTTTGGTCTCGGTGCCGCCGTACACCGAGGTCGGTGGCCGGGTGGGCAGGGCGTCGTCATCCGACTCGCTGCTGCTGGCCTGCACTGTGACGGTCTGCAGTTGGGTGTCGGCGGCAAAAGCCTGCAGCGGCAGGGTTGCGGCCAGCAGCAGGGGTAAACGCAAGGCGATAGCGTGCATGGCAGAAGTGACTCCTGTCGAAATATTTGATCAATACGGTGGCCCTTGTAGGAGCCCGGCTTGCCGGCGATGAGGCCCTTGAACCCTGCGCCGATCGAAC
>NZ_JFCA01000008.1 GCF_000612585.1 Pseudomonas sp. CHM02 | reverse complement strand
CTGCAAGAATGCGGCGTCTGGTTTTGGGGCGGCTTCGCCGCCCAGCGCGGGGCAAGCCCGCTCACCACAGCAAGCCCGCTCACTACATCAAGCAGGGACACCGGCGGCCGGCACCTCCACCCCGCTCAACCCATCCTTCATCCGCTTGGCATCGCGCACAAAACTGCGCGACGCCTGGAACAGAAACAGCATGGTCAGGAACAACGCTACCGGAATCAGGTACATGGCGTCATGCAGGCCCACCGCCTTGTAAGCCTCGGTCATCTGCTCCGCCCCCGCCGCATACATCGCCGAATGGGCGAAATGGTCGGACAAGCCGCCCACCACAATCGGCCCCATGCCACCGCCCAGCAAGTACAAGCCGGCGAAGAACAGTGCCATGGCCGTGGCCCGCAGGCGCGGTTCGACCACGTCCTGGATCGCCGTGTACACGCAGGTGTAGAAGTTATAAGCGAACAGCCAGCCCACACTGAACAGCGCCACGAACACACCGATCTCGATGCGCCCGGCGTGCAACGCCCAGGCTGTGGTCACGGTGGAGATGATCAGGCTGAACGCGGCAAACAACAGCCGGCCGTTGGCGACACGCTGATGGATCTTGTCGGCGATCCAGCCACCCAGGGTCAGGCCCACCAGGCCGGTGATCCCAACGATGACCCCGGTGGCGACGGCCGCTTCTTGCAAGGGCATCAGGAAGTAGCGCTGCAACATCGGCACCAGGAATGAGTTGCAGGCATACGTCGCGAAGTTGAAGCACAACCCGGCCAACACCAGCCACAGGAAGGTCGGCACCGCCAGCACGCGGCGGATCGGGCGGTCGACGCGCTCCTGGGAAACTTGCACGGTTTCCGCCGCGCCGCGCTTGGGTTCCTTGATATAGAACATGAACACCGCGAGGATCAGCCCCGGCACCGCCGCGATAAAGAACGGTGCGCGCCAGCTGTCGAACGCCTTGACCATCCAGCCGATGGTGAAGAACGCCAGCAACAGCCCCAACGGCAGGCCCAGCATGAAAATCCCCATGGCCCGCGCACGACGGTGCGCCGGGAACAGGTCGCCGATCAGCGAGTTGGCGGCCGGCGCATAGCTGGCTTCGCCGATGCCGATGCCCATGCGCACCAGCAAAAACGTCCAGAAACTGCCGACCATGCCGTTGACCGCCGTCAGCCCGCTCCAGGCGAACAGGCCCCAGCCCATCAGCTTGCTGCGCGAGCCGGTATCGGCCAGGCGCCCGAGGGGCAGGCCGGCAATGGCGTAGACGATGGTGAAGGCGGTGCCGATGATCCCGAGCTGAAAGTCGCTCAGGTGCCATTCCATGCGGATCGGCTCGATGATGATCGCCGGGATGGTGCGATCGAAGAAATTGAACAGGTTGGCGAGGAACAGCAGGAACAGAATGCGCCAGGCATTCGCCGCTTGGGTCGAGTTCTGCATGGGTCCGTCTCTTTTATTGTTATGAGAGCTGCGATGCCCGATGCATCCTGCCCGGTACCTGCAACATAGTCAGGCGGGCGGCGGTTGTCTGTAATGATTCGTAAAGCTGATAGGGCATGATTTCACCCGGCAGCACGGGACTTTGCCCACAAAAATATAAGTGCGCGCCCCCCTTCCCAACGG
This sequence comes from Pseudomonas sp. CHM02, assembly GCF_000612585.1. Classification (GTDB taxonomy): domain Bacteria; phylum Pseudomonadota; class Gammaproteobacteria; order Pseudomonadales; family Pseudomonadaceae; genus Aquipseudomonas. The sequence continues at coordinate 139,958 of NZ_JFCA01000008.1, read as the reverse complement.
CCATGGCACGGATAGAATGGCGAGCCTTCCGTAATACCCAACGCCCACTTTTCTTATCGATGACGCCCATGTCCGAAGCCAGTCCGTGTCTGAATTGCGGTGCCTGCTGTTCACACTTTCGTGTGTCTTTCTTCTGGGGAGAGTGCGCCTCGTCGGGGGGCACGGTGCCTGATGACCTGGTGGTGCAGATCAACCCCAGCCGTGTGGCGATGATCGGTACCGACCAGAAACCCGCGCGTTGCTGCAGCCTTGAAGGCGAAGTGGGCCAAGGCACGCGGTGCACGATCTACGAGCAGCGCTCAAGTGTGTGCCGCGAATTCGAAGCGTCGTGGCATCAGGGCGTGCAGAACGTCGATTGCGATGCGGCCCGTGCGGCCTTTGGCCTGGCACCACTGGAAGCCCCCTTCGAGCTGGACCTGCCCATCAGCGCTTAGCATCAAACGCTATGGGCGGCATGCCAAAATGGTAGAGGGCAAAGTGCCATTACACCTTGCGAATTCTCCTACGCTTCTATACTCGACCTCATAGGTCATCGCCGTAGGCAGTGACGTGACTCTATGACGGGACATGCTATGGAATGGCTGGGTCTGCATTTTTTTACCGAGCTTCCAGAGAGCGGGCACTTATTACTCAATTGCAGTCATAACCCCTTCCTGGTGTTGTTGGCCTACCTGGTCGCTTGCGCGGCGGGTTTCGGCACGCTGGACATGGCCGAGCGGGTCGGTCATGTCGAGGACCCAACCGCGAGGCGCAACTGGCGCTGGCTTGGCGCCAGCTGCCTGGCAGGCGGCATCTGGGCCACCCACTTCATCAGCATGCTGGCCTTCCAGGCGCCTATTGCCATTCATTACGAATTGCTCATGACGTTCGCGTCGTTGCTGATCGCCCTGGTCGCATCGTTGTTCGCCATGCAAACCCTCAGTCATTCCCACCTGCGCTTCCACCAGTATGCGTTGGCGTCGGTCTGGATGGGCATCGGCATCGCGTTGATGCACTACGTCGGCATGTCGGCCATGCGTTCCCAGGCCCAGGTGTACTTTGAATCGGGGCTGTTCATGGCGTCGATCGGCATTGCCATTGGCGCCAGCCTGGCGGCGCTGCTGCTGTCGAGTTACCTGCGCGACGGTGCCGGAGTGTTCCACCAGTTGCTCAAGTATGCTGCCAGCCTGGTACTCGGCGCCGGTATCCTCAGCATGCATTTCACCGGCATGGCCGCCATGCGCCTGATGGTGCCCACCGGTGCTGACCTGTCGCTGCCGCTGGACAACAACCCCATCCAGCTCGGACTGTCGGTGGCCGTCATTACCCTGCTGGTGATCGGCAGCAGCATCAGTGCCGCCCTGGCCGACAAGAAGCTGCAACACAAGGAACGCGACCTGCGCCGGGTCAATGCCTTGCTCAGCGAACTCGACCAGGCCCGCGCTTCGCTGCAACAGGTCGCCCATTACGATGCCCTGACCAGCCTGCTCAATCGCCGGGGTTTCAATCAGATCTTTGCAGAGAAACTCGCCGAAAAAACCGCATCAAAAGGCATGATGGCGGTCATCTTCCTCGATATCGATCACTTCAAACGCATCAACGACAGCCTCGGCCATGACGCCGGTGACCAGTTGCTCACCGTGCTCGCCGGGCATATCAAGAGTTCAGTGCGCAGCCATGCGGATGTGGTTGCACGGTTTGGCGGCGATGAGTTCTGCATCCTGATCAGCATCCACCACCGTGATGAAGCCCGGCACCTGGCCCAGCGCATCATGCAGCAGATGAAGGACCCCATCGAACTGGCCGGCCGGCGCATGGTGATGACCACGAGCATTGGTATCAGCCTGTTTCCCGATGATGGCGTAACCTGCGAAGAGCTGCTGAAAACCGCCGACCTGGCGCTGTACCAATCCAAGGACGCCGGGCGTAACAGCCTGAATTTCTTCAGCTCGAACCTGAAGACCCGCGCCTTCCTCGAACTGCAACTGGAAGAAGAACTGCGCGGCGCCCTGCGCACCCGCAACCAACTGGTGTTGTTCTACCAACCGATCTTTGACATGAAACGGGGCAAGGTCACGCGACTGGAAGCCCTGGTGCGCTGGCAGCACCCCCAGCACGGGTTGCTGGCGCCCGACCGTTTTATCGGCATCGCCGAAAGCAACGGTTTGATCGCCGAATTGGACCACTGGGTACTGCGCCAAGCCTGTCATGACCTGAGCCTGCTGTCTGACAGGGGCTATACCGAACTGACCATGTCGGTGAACTGCTCGGCCCTCAACCTGGCCCGTGATGAGCTGGCGGATGAAATTGAAGACGCCCTGCGCTTCAGCGGAATAGGCGCCAACCGCCTGGAACTGGAAGTCACCGAAAATGCGCTGATGGGCAACATCAGCAGCACCCTGGCACTGCTGCGCCAAATCCGTGCCCTGGGCGTATCACTGGCCATCGACGACTTTGGCACCGGCTATTCCTCCCTGGCCTACCTCAAGCGCCTGCCACTCAATACCTTGAAGATCGACCGCTCGTTTATCCAGGACATTCCCAAGTCCACCGCCGATATCGAGATTGTCCAGGCGGTCATCGGCATGGCCCATACCCTGCACCTGCAAGTCGTCACCGAGGGCGTGGAAACCCAGGCCCAGTTCGAGCTGCTGCTCAAGCATGGCTGCGACTTCGTCCAGGGTTACCTGTTGAGCCCGGCGGTGGCGTTCAGCGACATCATTGGAGTGATCCAGGGCATCGGCATGCGCAACTCGCTCTACCCGCACAGCGTGGTGGGCGCCAAGGACAGCAGCCCGCCGAACGAGCCTTCTCCGAACCGCAATGGCCCCACGTCCATCGTCAGGCCAATTCGCTGACGCCCAATCTTTGGCATTTCGCCATCATTTGCCTAAAGAACGCCGGCAAACGGCCGATTCATCAGAGTCCGGCCAGGTTTTTCCTGAAAACATCAGGGTTAAACCCACTCGCCCAGGACAAGGACGCACTGTAAAGTCGCGAACACCCATTCCGTGATGGCCCCTTGATATCTTTCAGCCATCCGCCCAGGCACATGGCGCACAATGACTTCCAAAAATAACTCTGCCACCGTGGTATCCGACGTGTTGCTCCCAGCTCCTGCGGACAAACCCTCAGGTTCAAAGTCATTGAGCACCGCCCGCCCGCTGGCCACCCAGCAGTACCTGTACTTCACCGAAACCAATACCGATCGCATCCTCGACAACCTCGATGGCCTGCGCGACATGGTGTTCCCGCGCCCGCCGCACCTGGAAGGCGACAGCGATCCGCGCAACGAGCAGGAATTCCCCTCGGTGTGCCTGATCGGCCTGGGCCGATGCGGTTCGAACATCGCGCTGGACGTGGCCGAGTTGGTGTACAACGCCCGCAAGTTCTACCTGAACGAATTCAGCAACGAAGACAAGACGCAGGACAAGGGTTACAGCCCGGCCCAGTGGATCCGCAACAACCTGCGCCTGGGCAGCGGCAAGGCCAGCAAACCGGTGTTCCTGGTGGAACCGCTGGTGATGCTCGGCGACCTCGACAAGGACATTGCCGGGCGCATCCGTTTCTCGCGCAAAGGCGAGAAAAGCGGCTTTCTGCGCGACTACAGCAAAATGAAAATCATGGACCTGTCGGAGGTCCATGCCGGTGGTGCCGGTAACGCGCCGATCCTCGGCCAGTACCTGGCCAAGATCATCCTCAATAAAGACACTCAGCGTTTTTCCAGCCCCGACTGGAAAATGATCCACTCGTACCTGATCGACTCCTGCGGCATCAAGGCCAACCAGTCGCGCCTGTACTTCTCGATCTTCAGCGCCGGCGGCGGTACCGGTTCGGGCATGGCCTCCGAATTCGGCCTGGCCCAGCAACACTCGTACATGAACAAGACATTCGACACCAAGCCTGCCGACGAGCACGACAGCAAGAGCGGCCACGCCTTTGTGTTCGAGCCGATCTTCACCAGCGGCATCTGTGTGCTGCCGAATATCTCCGACCACCGCAGTGAAATGTCCGAAGCGCTGCACATCAACGCCGGTCGACTGCTGTGCAAATACCTGTCGGAAGAATGGGATTTCTCGTACAACTTCGCCAATGAAGACAGCAGCGAAGCCAGCGTGAAGGGGCGGATCCGGCCATGGAACGCGATGATGCTGATTTCCAACGACATCATGCGTTATGCCGAGGAAAGCGATGACGGCAATATCCAGAACATTGACGTCAATGCCATGGAAAAACACGCCAACCAGTACATCTCGCAGCAGATCTTCAACATCCTCACCGCCCAGGCCGTGACCACTGACTACGACCAGAACTACTTCCGGCGCGCCGGTATCGACATCGGCGAAACCATTCGCCTGGATGCCAACGACCTGTTCATGAGCCTGGCCGGCCCGGTGGCGATTGCCTACGCAGAATCCGTGGTCCCGGAAACGCCGGCGCCGTCGAACGACAAATTCAAGGTGTTCGAGAAAGAGCCACAGCGCTTGAACATCGACGACCTGTTCTTCCGCTCCATCGACCTGCCGCACTTCAACAAGGTCACCCAGGCCATCGAAGGCATCAGCCTGTTGCCGATCGAATCCAAGCGCTACAAGGCCTCCCTGGAGCAGTACAAGAACTCCGGCTACGATGCGGCCGCGCTGCATGACCTGCACTTCTTCAAGAACTGCTCGTCGGTGGTGTCCATCGTGTCGTTGCCCAAGGACTACAAACTGTCCTACATGGACCTGAACCGGCTCAAGACCCACCTCAACAGCCTGTTCCCCAACACCACCCTCAAGCGCTACGCCCTGGTGATCGGCGCCTCGGCCAACCTGTCGTTGACCACCCTGATCGCGAAGAGCCCGTGCCTGTCGGATGACTTCCTCACGCTGATCGTGGCGTTTATCAAACGCTGCTTTGCGCGCAACCCGTACCGTTTCGACGACACCCTGGACAACTCGATCCTGGACTTCATCATCCACGAGGACTTCGACGAAGACCGTATCGACGAGCTGCTCAACGAGTTCGAGAACCCGGCGAAGATCCTCGATACCAACTGGTATGCGATCAAGCCGATGTATGAGAAGAAGTACCGCGAGCTGATCAACGACAAAGAGAAGTTCGTGTCGATCAATGACATTCGCCTGTCACGGGACTGCGTGAAGAAAGCGATCAAGTACCTGCGCGAGATCTATCGCCACCGCATCGGCAAGACCAAGGTCATCTCGCTGAACAATCACACCGGCAAGACCGGCTGATCGGCTTGCCTGCTGTAGGCGCCGGCAAGCCGGCGCCTACAGGGGAATGCGAACATACCGGGAAACAATTTCCCGGCGATTCCGCCACCGCCAAAACTGTTCCCGTGACGTTTACGTCACCCTGATCTGTGACCTTTCTCTACGGCAAGGTGCCATCATGGGCTCAGCGGTTACTCCGCTACACACTTGCAGCGGCATATACGACGCACCTTTTTAGTGCAACGCTTTCTCAGACCGCCCTTTCCTGGATCAGAATCCACGGCGATACCACCACCGCCCACAGGCCCGGATCACGCGCCACCAGGTCCAATGCCCGCGTCGCAGACACCTCGCCCAGGGTCCCCGCGGCCAACCACGCAGCGACTTTGTCACGGCTGTCCTCGGCCATTGCCTCGGCGGCTTCAATCAAATCCAGGCCCGCGTCGACCCACAATAGGGCACCCTTGGCAAAGAACGGCTCAAGCTCCTTCCAGGAAATTTCGGCGGTTTCACCGAGCAGCTTGGCATAGAGGGTGCTTGGTTCTTGCGTCATGGGAGTTCACCTTGGGAAAAAATCGGCGCAATCATAGCGTCACACCTCAAGCAGAAAAACCCAGTTGCAAATGAGTCAACGATTGAAAGTGTCAGGAAAGCCAAGGATTGCCCGAAACTCTGGCATCACCCCGCCGCAATTCTGTCTTTTTCTTTCATTTAAGCGACATACCCGGGTTTTGCCCCCAGCAGCCAGCTTTTCAAGCGATCAACCGGCGCTCTACACTGTACCGGTACAGTTGCCAGGGCACTGCCGGGGGGATATCCGAGATATCTGATCCGGTTCTGCAGCTCACAAGGCCGCTAGAACTATAAAAAATACAACAGTAAGAGTGGAGCACTATGAATAAGGCTACTAAGCAGATTTCCAAACTGTTTGCCGCTATGGTCCTGGCTGGGGTTGCCGGCCATTCGTTCGCAGCCGACACCATCAAGATCGGCATCGCCGGGCCTAAAACCGGCCCAGTGACGCAATATGGCGACATGCAATTCATGGGTGCCAAGCAAGCCATCGCCGACATCAACGCCAAGGGCGGCGTCGACGGCAAATTGCTTGAAGCCAAGGAATACGACGACGCTTGCGATCCTAAACAAGCCGTTGCCGTAGCCAACAAAGTGGTCAACGACGGCGTCAAGTTCGTGGTCGGTCACCTGTGCTCCAGCTCCACTCAGCCAGCCTCCGACATCTATGAAGACGAAGGCGTGATCATGATTACCCCGGCTGCCACCAGCCCGGAAATCACCTCTCGTGGCTACAAGCTGGTGTTCCGTACCATCGGCCTGGACAGCGCCCAAGGCCCAGCGGCCGGCAACTACATCGCCGACCACGTGAAGCCGAAAGTCGTCGCGGTCATCCACGACAAACAGCAATACGGTGAAGGTATCGCCACCGCCGTCAAACAAACCCTGGAGAAGAAAGGCGTGAAAGTTGCCCTCTTCGAAGGCATCAACGCTGGCGACAAAGACTTCGGCTCGCTGATCCAGAAGCTCAAGCAAGCCAACGTCGACTTCGTCTACTACGGCGGCTACCACCCTGAACTGGGCCTGATCCTGCGCCAAGCCAAGGAAAAAGGCGTGAACGCCAAGTTCATGGGCCCTGAAGGCGTCGGTAACGACTCCATCTCGCAAATCGCCCAGAACGCTTCCGAAGGCCTGCTGGTGACCCTGCCGAAGTCTTTCGACACCGATCCGGCCAACAAGGCCATCGTTGAAGAGTTCACCAAGAACAAGCAGGACCCAACCGGTCCGTTCGTGTTCCCGGCCTACTCGGCTGTTGAAGTCATCGCCGGCGGTATCGCTGCCGCGAAGTCCGAAGACACCGCCAAAGTGGCTGCGGCCATCCACGCAGGTACCTTCAAGACCCCAACCGGCGACCTGAGCTTCGACGCGAAGGGCGACCTGAAGGACTTCAAGTTCGTGGTCTACGAATGGCACTTCGGCAAACCAAAAACCGAAGTTTCCCCTCAGTAAGCCAGGCGTTACTGGTCAACAAGCCCACTGTGCAAGCAGTGGGCTTTGTTTTACGAGGTTTATGGGCCTGACACCCGCGATCCGGGCGCTGGCTCACCTGAAAATCTTAAAACCGTCACCAGCGGTTCGCTGGCAAACGCTTTGTGCAACCTGAGCACAGAACAGGGCACCGAGCCGGAAATTGACTCCACCAGTGAAATGCGTATCGGGTTTTTAGGAGCGCTGTAATGCCTGAGATCTATCATTTTTTCCAAACGCTGGTTAACGGCATGACCGTTGGCAGCACCTATGCCTTGATAGCCATTGGCTACACAATGGTTTACGGCATCATTGGAATGATCAACTTCGCCCATGGCGAGGTGTACATGATTGGCTCCTACGTGGCCTTTATCGCCCTTGCCGGGCTGGCCATGATGGGTATCCATTCCCTGCCGCTGTTGATGACCGCTGCGTTCCTTGCGTCGATCATCGTGACCAGTGCCTATGGCTACAGTATCGAGCGCGTTGCCTACCGTCCCTTGCGTGGCAGCAACCGTTTGATCCCACTGATTTCCGCCATCGGCATGTCGATTTTCCTGCAGAACACCGTATTGCTGTCCCAGGACTCCAAGGACAAGTCCATTCCCAACCTGATTCCGGGGAGCTTCTCCTTCGGCCCGGGTGGCGCACAAGAAGTGCTGATTTCGTACATGCAGGTGCTGGTCTTCGTCGTCACGCTGGTGGCGATGCTGGGCCTGACCCTGTTCATCTCCCGCTCCCGCCTGGGGCGTGCCTGCCGGGCCTGCGCCGAAGACATCAAGATGGCCAACCTGCTGGGCATCAACACCAACAACATCATCGCCCTGACCTTCGTGATCGGCGCCGCACTGGCCGCCGTCGCGGCGGTGCTGCTGAGCATGCAGTACGGCGTGATCAACCCCAACGCCGGTTTCCTGGTAGGCCTCAAGGCCTTTACCGCAGCGGTATTGGGCGGCATCGGCAGTATCCCGGGCGCGATGCTCGGTGGCCTGGTGCTGGGTGTGGCCGAAGCCTTTGGTGCCGATATCTTCGGCGACCAGTACAAGGACGTCGTGGCGTTCGGCCTGTTGGTTCTGGTGCTGTTGTTCCGTCCGACCGGCATCCTGGGCCGTCCGGAGGTTGAGAAAGTATGAGCAGATATCTTAAATCGGCGTTTTTCAGCGCCTTGCTGGTCTGGGCCGTGGCCTTTCCGGTACTCGGCCTCAAGCTGAGCATTGTCGGCATCAACCTGGAAGTGCATGGTACCGGTCCCGTGACCCTGACCATCATCGCCCTGTGTTCGGTGCTGATGTTCCTGCGCGTGCTGTTCAGCGATCAGGTCGGTGCCTTGCTCAAGAGCAACCGCGGGCCGCTGGTATCGCCCAAGGTCAGCCAATTCCTGACCCTGCCGCGCACCCAGCGCTACATCATCATTGCCCTGATCATCGCCGCGTTGATCTGGCCGTTCTTCGGCTCACGCGGCGCGGTCGACATCGCCACCCTGATCCTGATCTACGTGTTGCTGGGCCTGGGCCTGAACATCGTAGTGGGCCTGGCCGGCCTGCTTGACCTGGGTTACGTGGGCTTCTACGCCGTGGGTGCCTACACCTACGCGCTGCTCTCGCATTACCTGGGCTGGAGCTTCTGGATCTGCCTGCCGCTGGCGGGTATGGCGGCGGCCACGTTCGGCTTCCTGCTGGGCTTCCCGGTACTGCGCCTGCGCGGTGACTACCTGGCGATCGTGACCCTGGGCTTCGGCGAAATCATCCGTCTGTTCCTGCGTAACCTCACCGATATCACTGGCGGCCCCAACGGTATCAGCAGCATCCCCAAGCCGACGTTCTTCGGCCTGACGTTCGACCGCACCGCCGCCGAGGGCATGCAGACCTTCCATGAGTACTTCGGGATCGATTACAACCCGGTGAGCAAAGTGGTGTTCCTGTACCTGGTGGCGCTGTTGCTGGCACTGGCGGCATTGTTCGTGATCAACCGCCTGCTGCGCATGCCGATCGGTCGCGCATGGGAAGCGCTGCGCGAAGATGAGATCGCCTGCCGTGCACTGGGCCTGAACCCGACCATCATCAAGCTCTCCGCCTTTACCCTGGGTGCTGCGTTCGCCGGTTTCGCCGGCAGCTTCTTCGCCGCGCGCCAAGGCCTGGTGACCCCGGAGTCGTTCACCTTCATCGAGTCGGCGATCATCCTCGCCATCGTCGTGTTGGGTGGCATGGGCTCGCAACTGGGCGTGATCCTGGCCGCGATCGTGATGATCCTGCTGCCGGAAATGATGCGTGAGTTCAGCGAATACCGCATGTTGATGTTCGGCGCCATGATGGTGCTGATGATGATCTGGCGCCCTCAAGGCCTGCTGCCCATGCAACGTCCACACATGGAGCTGCGCAAATGAGCCGCGAGATCCTGAAAGTCGAAAACTTGAGCATGCGCTTCGGCGGCTTGCTGGCGGTCAATGGCGTGGCCCTGACCGTGAAAGAGAAACAAGTCGTGGCACTGATCGGCCCCAACGGCGCCGGCAAGACCACCGTGTTCAACTGCCTCACCGGTTTCTACAAGCCGAGCGGTGGCAGCATCCTGCTGGACGCCCAGCCGATCCAGGGCCTGGCCGGTCACGAGATCGCCCGCAAGGGCGTGGTGCGGACCTTCCAGAACGTGCGGTTGTTCAAGGACATGACGGCGGTCGAGAACCTGCTGATCGCCCAGCACCGTCACTTGAACACCAACTTCTTCGCCGGTCTGTTCAAGACCCCCGCGTTCCGCAAAAGCGAACGCGAGGCCATGGAATATGCGGAGTACTGGCTGGACAAGGTCAACCTCACCGAGTTTGCCAACCGCCCTGCCGGCACCCTGGCCTATGGTCAGCAACGTCGCCTGGAAATCGCCCGCTGCATGATGACCCGTCCGCGGATCCTCATGCTCGACGAACCGGCCGCCGGCCTGAACCCCAAGGAAACCGAAGACCTCAAGGCGCTGATCAGCGTATTGCGTGAAGAAAACAACGCCACGGTGCTGTTGATCGAACACGACATGAAACTGGTCATGAGCATTTCCGACCACATCGTGGTGATCAACCAGGGCACGCCTTTGGCCGACGGGACACCGGAGCAGATCCGCGACAATCCTGAAGTGATCAAAGCCTATTTGGGGGAAGCGTAAAATGCTGCAATTCGAAAACGTTTCCACTTTCTACGGCAAGATCCAGGCCCTGCACAGCGTCAATGTGGAAGTGCGCCAGGGTGAAATCGTCACGCTGATCGGCGCCAACGGCGCGGGTAAATCCACCTTGCTGATGACCCTGTGCGGTTCGCCCCAGGCTCACAGCGGCAGCATCCGCTACATGGGTGAAGAACTGGTGGGCCAGCATTCGGCGGCAATCATGCGCAAGAGCATTGCGGTGGTGCCGGAAGGCCGTCGCGTGTTCTCGCGCCTGACCGTGGAAGAGAACCTGGCCATGGGCGGGTTCTTCACCGACAAGGGCGACTATCAGGAGCAGATGGACAAGGTGCTGCACCTGTTCCCGAGGCTCAAGGAACGCTTCAGCCAGCGCGGCGGCACCATGTCCGGCGGCGAGCAGCAAATGCTCGCCATCGGCCGTGCGCTGATGAGCAAGCCCAAGCTGTTGCTGCTGGACGAACCTTCACTGGGCCTGGCGCCGATCATCATCCAGCAGATCTTCGACATCATCGAACAGCTGCGCAAGGACGGTGTGACAGTGTTCCTGGTGGAGCAGAACGCCAACCAGGCCTTGAAGATCGCTGACCGCGCCTATGTGCTGGAAAACGGTCGGGTGGTGATGCAAGGAACTGGCGAGCAGTTGCTGACCGATCCGAAAGTACGCGAGGCGTACCTGGGCGGCTAAGGTTTTATTGCTGAAGGAACCGGCTTGAACAATGTGGGAGCGGGTTTGCTCGCGAATGCGGTGGATCGGTCAAGGATGCAGTGACTGACATACCGTATTCGCGAGCAAGCCCGCTCTCACATTTGTTTTGCGTGAAGCGAAATTTTTAATTTTTTTGAAGCCGGTGTAACGAATTCCATCCCCCCCTCTCTAGTGGTACAAGCAGGCACTCAAGCCCGCCAACTCAACCCACTGCTGGAGATACACTATGACTACCAAACTGTCCGCCGCTACCCTCGTCCTGGCCCTTGGTTCTGCCTTGAACCTGTCCGCCCTGACCACCACCGCCCACGCCGCCGACGACATGCAGAAATGCTTCGGTGTCGCCGAAGCCGGCAAGAACGATTGCGCCGCAGGCGCCGGCACGTCCTGCGCCGGTACCTCGAAAACCAAAGACCAGGCCAACGCCTGGAAACTGGTGCCCGCCGGCACTTGCCTCAAGACCCCAAGCTCCACCTCGCCGACCGGTTTCGGCCAGGAAGCTGCCTTCACCGCCAAATCCTGATCCCTCGCAAAACCTGAGTACTGATGATGACTCTTTCATCCCTGCAAGCCGTCTCCCAGGCTCAGGCGCCCGGCCTCCCACGCCGGGCCGGGCTGGGGCTCAAGCATGAGCACTTCGTTGAAGTGCTCGAGACCTCACCCGATGTCGGTTTTTTCGAAGTGCACGCCGAAAACTACATGGTGGCCGGCGGCCCGTTTCATCATTACCTGGGGTTGATCCGCGCGCAGTACCCGCTGTCATTGCACGGTGTGGGCCTGTCCATCGGTGGCGAAGGCCCGCTGAACCGGGAGCACCTCGCGCGGTTGGCCACACTGATCGATCGCTATCAACCCCACTCTTTTTCCGAACACCTGGCCTGGTCGAGCCACGGCCCGGTGTTCCTCAATGACCTGTTGCCGCTGGCCTACGACAGCGCCACCCTGCAACGGGTGTGCGAACACGTCGACCAGGTCCAGAGCACCCTCAAGCGGCCGATGCTGCTGGAGAACCCGTCGACCTACCTGCAATTCCAGCGCTCAACCCTGGACGAAACGGACTTCATCAGTGAAGTCATCCGCCGGACCGGCTGTGGTTTGCTGCTGGACGTGAACAACGTCTACGTCTCTTGCATCAACCATCAGCGCGATCCACTTTCCTACCTCGATGCGCTGCCGCTGCACGCCGTCGGTGAAATTCACCTGGCCGGTTTTGCTGAAGACACTGACAGCCTCGGCGACCGCCTGCTGATCGACGACCACGGCGCGCCTATCGATAACGCCGTATGGCAGCTGTACGAAAAGGTACTGGCTCACGTCGGACCAGTGCCAACGCTGATCGAGCGGGATAACCAGGTGCCGGCATTCAACGTGCTGCTGGCCGAGGCTCAACAGGCCGAATGGCATCTGGCGCAGGTGATCGCATGAGCCTCCATGACGATTTTTCCGCAGCCTTGCTGGCAACGGACCAGGCCTGCCCCGATGGCCTGTTCAGCAGCAACGGTGCCGACCCGGCCAGCCGTTTCGCGGTGTATCGCAACAACGTGCACAGCTCGTTGATCAATGCGTTGGCAGCGGCTTATCCGGTCACGCTGCAATTGGTGGGCGAAGCGTTTTTCCGCGCCATGGCCAGCCTCTATGTCCAGGCGCACCCGCCCACCAGCCCGTTGATGAGTGACTATGGCGGCGCGCTCGCCGAGTTCATCCAAGGCTTTGAACCCGCGCAAAGCGTGCCCTACCTGGCGGACATCGCCCGGCTGGAGCGCCTGCGAGTCCGCGCCTATCACGCGGCCGATTGCCAGGTGCTCGATCAGCAAGCCGTGCTCCAGGCGCTGCAGGGTCAAGCGGACCTCGGAACCCTGCGCCTGCACCTGCACCCGTCGCTGGCCACGCTGAACTCACCTTACGCAGTGGTGGCGGTATGGGCAGCGCACCAGACCGAGGGCGGCCTGGCCACCCTGAATCCCTGGCTTCCCCAGGGGGCGCTGGTGCTGCGCCAGGGGCTGGAGGTCAAGGTGTTCGCCATCGACCCTGGCTCAGTGGCGTTCATCAACAGCCTGGCGCATGGCAACGCATTGGGAACAGCCGTGGAGCACGCGCTGGAAGCATCCGCCGAATTTGACCTGCACCAATGCCTGACGCTGCTGATCGCCCACAACACCCTCACTCATTTGCACCTGGAACAAAAGGTATCGCCATGAACACTCGCCCCTCGTGCCTGATCAAACGGGCCATCGCGCTTTTCGAGCAAATTCCCTACAGCCTGATCGCCTTTCTCGCACGTTTTTCGATTGCCGCGGTGTTCTGGAAATCCGGGCAAACCAAAGTCGAAGGCTTTGCCATTGATTTCATCAGCGGCACCTTCCAACTCGGCGAACCGAAACTGGCGGCCTCGACATTGCCGCTGTTTCGCAGCGAGTACCACGTGCCGTTGTTATCGCCGGAAGTGGCGGCACCTATGGCCGCGTTTGCCGAGCATTTTTTCCCGGTGCTGATCCTCGTGGGCTTCGCCACGCGCTTTTCGGCGTTGGCCCTGATCGGCATGACCCTGGTGATTCAGTTGTTCGTCTACCCGGATGCCTACCCGACCCATGGCACCTGGATCGCACTGCTGTTGCTGCTGGTGGCCAAAGGGCCGGGACGCCTGTCCATCGATCACCTGATCGCCCGTCGCTACGCTTAAAGCCGATCCAGCGCCTCGCCGCTGCGCTTGAACCAATCCACCAGATAGTCGGCCAATACCTGGGTGCGACGCGGCAGGCCGCCCTGATAGGGATGCACCAGGTACATCGGCATGCTGCGCGTTTGATAATCACGCAGGAGCCAGCGCAATCGGCCGTCAGCCAATTCCGCTGGCAGCACGTAGGACGGCAGGCGTGCGATACCGGCGCCGACCAACGCGGCCTTTTTCAACAGGTTGTAGTGGTTGGAGGCAAAGGTGCCGCTGACCCGCACCCGCAGCAATTCGTGCTGCTGGTGGTAGAGCCATTCTTCACGGCCACTGTAGTGGCTGTTGAGCAAACAGGTGTGGCCGGCCAGTTCGGCTGGCGTTTGTGGTTCGCCATGCTGCTCAAGGTAGGCCGGGCTGGCGCAGGTCATCTCATGCCAGGCCAGCAACGGTTTGGCGACGAGGCGCTCATTTTCAGTCGCGCCTGAGCGTACCGCCAGGTCAAAGCCATCTCGCGCCAGGTCGCGGTAGTTGTTGTTGAGCTCCAGCTCGATCTGCACCTGCGGGTATTGCTTGGAAAACTCCAGCAACAAGCCGTCGAAGAAGGTTTCGCCCAACGACACCGGAACCGTCATGCGCACAGGTCCTGCCAGGTCATCCTTGAGCCGGGCCAAGGCCTGACGGGCGCGTTCCACCTGCACCACCAAGGCCTGGGCCTGGGGCAACAGCGCCGCGCCGGCGGCGGTAAGGCTGAGCTTACGCGTAGTGCGGTGCAGCAGCACCACGGAAAACCGCGCCTCCAACTGGCTGATGCGCTTGGACAACTGCCCCTTGCTGCAACCCAACTGCTCGGCGGCCAAGGTAAAACTGCCGGCTTCGATCAGCACGGCGAAGGCCGCCAGGTCATCCATCTCGCTCATGGATTGTTTCCAATTGAAAACCAAAGGTTGCTTATTAGCACGTTTATTCCCTGGAAAAGCCACCCTAGACTTGATGCCTACCCTGTACGGCAGGAGCGGGTGGGACGTCTGGTCCTTGCGATGAGGCGGCAAACCTGGAATACAGCGAGGTTCTCGCGTTTTTCGCGGGCAAGCCCGCTCCTGCAGTTTTTAACCTCTGGAGGAACAGCACCATGAAAATCCTATTGATTGGCGCCAGCGGCACCGTCGGCTCGGCGGTCAAGGCGGAACTGGCTCAGCGTCACGAAGTGATCAGCATCGGCCGCAGCAGCGGCGACTTCCAGGTGGATATCAGCGACAGCGCCTCGATCCGCACACTGTTCGAACAAACCGGCAAGTTCGACGCGCTGGTCTGCGCAGCGGGCAGCGTCAACTTCGTGGCCTTGCCGGAAATGAGCGAAACCGATTTCGAGCTGGGCCTGCGTGACAAGCTGATGGGCCAGGTCAACCTGCTGCTGATCGGCCGCGACTACGCGAACGACGGCGCCTCGTTCACCTTCACCAGTGGCATTCTGAACCGCGACCCGATCCGCACCGGCGCCTCGGCGGCGCTGGTCAATGGCGCCATTGACGCCTTTGTCAAAGCGGCGGCAATCGAATTGCCCCGCGGGTTGCGCGTCAACTCCGTAAGCCCGACCGTCCTGCTGGAGGCCATGGACAGCTACGCGCCGTATTTCCGTGGCTACAAACCGGCACCGGGCGCCGATGTGGCATTGGCCTACGCAAAAAGTGTGGAAGGCTTGCAAACCGGTCAGGCTTTTATCGTTGGCTAAACAGGTTGGGCTGTCGGAATTGCCTGAAGCTGGCGGCCGGGGTTGTGATGCAACGCCGGCCTGCGTAACGTGGCGGCACTTGTCTGGAGACCGATAATGCGTGCCGCCCATACCCTTGCTCTGTTTGCCTTGTTTCCCCTGTTCGCCGCCTGCCAGATGTTCGACCGCGAGCCGGCCAAACCCTCTCTCGCCGGGCTGACCCGCATGCAGGGCGAACTCACGGCGGTCGGCGGCAAACTGCTGTTCCAGCCGTGCAACGACAAACGCAACTACGTGGTCAACGACACCGGCGGCACCAGCATCCTGCAGGAAGCAGCCTCCCTGGCCGGCCAGCAAGGTGCGCTGTTTGCCGACCTGCGTGGCCAGTTCTCCGGGGTTGCCAGCGGCACCCAGGGCAGCGTGGACCTGCAACAGCTCTATCGCGTCGAGCGCTCGACCTCGGCCTGCGACGACCCGGACTTCAAGCGCATGATCCTGCGCGCCAACGGCCACAAGCCGGCCTGGGCGATGAACGTCACGGCCAAGGGCATGGTGCTGGAACGCGAAGGCCAGCCACCCTTGGCGGTGCCGTATGTGGAGGAGCAAATCGGTGACGGCCGCTTCAACCTGATGACCGAAGCCAACAACCAGCACGTCGAACTGTGGGTGGCCCCGCAACGCTGCATCGACAGTGTCAGCGGCAGCCTGCAACACATGACCGCCGAGTTGCGCGTCAACGGCCAGGTGCAACGCGGTTGCGCCGCGTTTGGCGGTTCCCGCGACGACTGACTCGACCCCGCGCTGTTTTAACATGACGGGAAACGGCCATTGGGGCTTATAATCGCCGGTTTGCAAAACAGCCGGCCTCTCTGCCCGCCGCCTACCGGATCCCGTCATGTTACGAATCACCGAACTCAAGCTGCCCATCGACCATCCCGAAGAAGACCTGCGGCCTGCCATCGTGCAGCGCCTGGGCATCGCCAGTGATGACCTGCTCGATTTCACCCTGTTCAAACGCAGCTACGATGCGCGCAAGAAATCCTCGGAGCTGTGCTTCATCTACACCATCGACTTGAACGTGAAGGGTGAGGCCGCCCTGCTGCTCAAGTTCGCCGATGACCGCAACGTCAACCCGGCGCCGGATGTGAGCTACAAAGTCGTGGGCCAGGCGCCGGAAGGCCTGACAGAACGCCCGATCGTCGTCGGCTTTGGCCCCTGCGGCATTTTTGCCGGGCTGTTGCTGGCGCAGATGGGCTTCAAGCCGATCATCCTCGAGCGCGGCAAGGAAGTACGCCAGCGCACCAAGGACACCTGGGGCCTGTGGCGCAAAAGCGTGCTCAACCCCGAGTCCAACGTGCAGTTCGGTGAGGGCGGTGCCGGGACCTTTTCCGACGGCAAGCTGTACAGCCAGATCAAGGACCCGAAATTCCACGGCCGCAAAGTCCTGCACGAGTTCGTCAAGGCCGGTGCACCGGAAGAAATCCTCTACGTCAGTAAGCCGCACATCGGCACCTTCCGTCTCACTGGCGTGGTGGAAAACATGCGCGAACAGATCATCGCCCTGGGCGGTGAGGTGCGCTTCGAACAGCGAGTGACCGACGTGCTGATCGAAGACGGCCAGTTGAACGGCGTGGTGGTCAACGATGGCGAGCAGATCCTCTCCAAACACGTGATCCTGGCCCTGGGCCACAGCGCCCGCGATACCTTCCGCATGCTCCACGGCCGCGGCG
This sequence comes from Pseudomonas sp. CHM02, assembly GCF_000612585.1. GTDB lineage: Bacteria > Pseudomonadota > Gammaproteobacteria > Pseudomonadales > Pseudomonadaceae > Aquipseudomonas. Next base: position 122,743 of record NZ_JFCA01000008.1, on the reverse strand, counting down.
TGTACATGGAAGCCAAGCCGTTCTCGGTGGGTTTCCGCATCGAACACCCGCAGTCGCTGATCGACGCCGCACGCCTGGGCAAATACGCCGGGCACCCCAAGCTCGGCGCCGCCGACTACAAACTGGTGCACCACGCCAAGAACGGCCGCTCGGTCTACAGCTTCTGCATGTGCCCAGGCGGTACCGTGGTAGCGGCGACGTCCGAGCCGAACCGCGTGGTCACCAACGGCATGAGCCAGTACTCGCGGAACGAGCGAAATGCCAACTCCGGCATCGTGGTCGGCATCACCCCTGAAGTGGACTACCCAGGTGGCCCGCTGGCCGGTATCGAGTTGCAGGAACGCCTGGAGTCCCACGCCTACATCCTCGGCGGCAGCAACTATGAAGCGCCGGCGCAGTTGGTGGGTGATTTCATCGCCGGCAAACCCTCCACGGCGATCGGCAGTGTAGAACCGTCCTACAAGCCAGGCGTGTCCCTGGGCGACTTGGCGCTGGCGTTGCCAGACTTCGCCATCGAAGCGATCCGTGAAGCACTGCCGGCCTTCGAGAAGCAGATCAAGGGTTATTCGCTGCACGACGCGGTCTTGACCGGTATCGAGACGCGCACCTCATCGCCGCTGCGCATTACCCGCAACGAATCGATGCAGAGCCTGAACGTGAAAGGCCTGTTCCCGGCCGGTGAAGGCGCGGGGTACGCCGGTGGGATTCTGTCGGCGGGCGTGGATGGGATTCGGATTGCCGAGGCCTTGGTGCGGGATATGTTGGGCCTCGAGGCCTGACACATTTCCCTGCAGGAGCCCGGCTTGCCGGGCTCCTGCAACGGCTAAATGTTTGCGCGCAGGACGCTGTCAGGCAATGGCTCGCCCCGCTCGACACTGGCCGCAACGGCCGCGATCAATGCGTCCAACACATACCCCTGCCCTGCCAGCCAGGCCTGGTCGTAATAGGTTGTGGCATATCGCTCCCCGCCATCACACAAGATCGCCACGATCGAACCCGACTCCCCCGCCGTTTTCATCTGCTGCGCCGCCACCAGGGCGCCAATCAGGTTGGTCCCGCTGGAACCACCGACCCGTCGCCCCAGCCGTTCGGCCAGGTAATGCATGGCCGCCAGCGAGAGCGCGTCCGGCACCTTGACCATCGCATCAATCACCTTGGGCAAAAACGACGCCTCGACCCGTGGCCGGCCAATGCCTTCAATGCGCGAACCGCAGTCCAGGCGCAAGCTCGCATCGCCACTCTGATAGAAATCAAAGAACACCGAACGCTCGGCATCGGCACACAGCACGCGGGTGCAATGCTGGCGATAGCGCACGTAACGGCCAAGAGTCGCGGTGGTGCCGCCGGTGCCAGGGCTGGAGATCAACCAGCTCGGCTCGGGATGCTGCTCGAAGCGCATCTGCTGGAAGATCGATTCGGCGATGTTGTTGTTCGCGCGCCAGTCGGTGGCACGCTCGGCGTAGGTGAACTGGTCCATGAAGTGACCACCGCTTTCCCGCACCAGGCGTTCGGACTCGGCGTAGATCTGCGTCGGATCCTGTACCAGGTGGCTCTTGCCGCCGTAGAAGGCGATCTGTGCAATTTTTTCCTGGGAGGTGGTGGCCGGCATCACCGCAATAAATGGCAAACCCAGCAAACGCGCAAAATAGGCTTCGGAAATCGCCGTCGAGCCGCTGGACGCCTCGATCACCGGCGCGCCCGGCTTGAGCCAGCCGTTACACAGCGCGTAGAGGAACAGCGAGCGGGCCAGCCGGTGTTTGAGGCTGCCGGTGGGATGGCTGGACTCGTCCTTGAAATATAACGCGATACCCGGAAGGCCCGGCAGCGGCAACGGGATCAGGTGCGTGTCGGCGCTGCGTTGGAAGTCTGCTTCAATGATACGAATGGCTTCGCGGGCCCAGGGACGTTGGTCGCTCATGGAGAGTTTCTCTGAAGGTGTAAGCCCTGATTTTAGGGGGTTTCCTACACGCCACACAGATACAGTACCGACTCAATCGGACACACAATTGCTAGGCTTTGGCCCATTGTCATCCCAAGCCGCCGCTTATAACAAATAAGAATATAACTTTTGTTTTAACAACTAACGGTACGGGTTAGGGTAGCCACTTATTGAACCTGGATTGGAGAGCATCCCTTGCCTCTGCGTAGCACTTTCACCCGTTTCTTCCAGCTGGAAGCCGCCAGCGGTCTATTGTTGATCGCGGCTGCCGCCCTGGCCCTGATCATCAACAATTCACCGTTGTCGCACCTGTACAGCGCATTTCTCGATGTGCCGGTCGTGGCGCAGATTGGCGCGTTGAACATCGCCAAGCCTGCCTTGCTGTGGATCAATGATGGCCTGATGGCCCTGTTCTTCCTGCTGATCGGCCTGGAGGTCAAGCGCGAACTGCTCGATGGCCACCTGTCCAAGCCTTCGCAAGTGGTGTTGCCCGGCGCGGCAGCCATCGGCGGCATGGTGGTGCCGGCGCTGATCTACTGGGCGATCAACAAGGACTACCCGGCCGCACTGTCCGGCTGGGCGATCCCCATGGCCACCGACATTGCCTTCGCCCTGGGCGTGCTGGCCTTGCTGGGCAAACGCGTGCCGGTGTCGCTGAAACTGTTCCTGATGACCCTGGCGATTATTGACGACCTGGGCGCAATCATCGTGATCGCCGTGTTCTATTCCGCCGACCTGTCCGGTGCGGCCCTTGCGGGCGCGGGTGCCTGCCTGATTGCCTTGATCGCGATGAACCGCCTGGGCGTGATCAAGCTCGGGCCCTACCTGATTATTGGCCTGATCCTGTGGGTGTGCGTACTCAAGAGCGGTGTTCACGCCACCCTCGCCGGTGTGACCCTGGCGTTCTGCATCCCGATGCGCACCAGGAACGCCGAGCCGTCACCGCTGCTCACGCTGGAACACGCCCTGCACCCGTGGGTGGCCTACGGCATCCTGCCGTTGTTCGCCTTCGCCAACGCTGGCGTGTCCTTGACCGGCGTCAGCCTGGAAAGCTTCACCCACCATGTACCCATGGGCATTGCCACCGGCCTGTTGATCGGCAAGACCATCGGTGTCTTCGGCCTCACCTGGCTGGCCATCAAGACCGGCCTTGCCGCCCTGCCCAGCGGCGCGAACTGGGGCCAGGTGTTTGGTGTGGCGATCCTGTGCGGCATCGGCTTCACCATGAGCCTGTTTGTCGGTTCCCTGGCGTTCGTACCGGGTGCCAGTGAGTTTGCCGGGGAAGATCGGATGGGGATTCTGACCGGGTCGATATTGGCCGCGTGCATTGGTTATGCGGTGACGGCGATGGCGAGTCGTAAGAAGGCTTGATTCGCCCGAAACACGATCACGGTGGCGAGGGAGCAAGTCGTGCAAACAGCCGCTCGCGGAGTAACCCCAGCCCCGTAAAACCAAAAACCCCAACCGGTCACCCGGTTGGGGTTTTGTGTTTCCAAGGCCGACGTTTAGCGAGTAACGCGGCTGGTACCATCAACGGTCATGATGCGTACGCGGTCGCCGATGCGGAAGATTTCATTCTCCTGCACGGCCTGCACGTAGGCACGCATGCTGCCGTCGTCTTCGCGGACGGTGATTTCCACACCCTGGGTGCGGGTCAGGCCTTCTTCGGTGGCCGAACCCAACAGGCCGCCGGCGACGGCGCCGATGACTGCGGTCACGATGCTGCCACGGCCGCCGCCGATGGCACTGCCGCCAACGCCGCCGATGACTGCGCCAGCAGCGCCGCCGATTGGGGTCTTGGTGCCTTCGATTTTCACCGGACGCAGGGATTCGATGGTACCCATGCGCACGGTCTGTACACGACGCGCTTCGTCACGGGAGTACGAGTCGCCGGTCAGACTCGAGACGCAGCCACCCAACAGCAACGACAGGGTGGTAAAGCAGGCAACCAGTAAAACGGACTTACGCATAGCATCAACTCCAAAGGACAGGTGTTCATTAGACGCTGCGGCTTGACGCCTGTCACGGCAAGCCCCGCAGAAAATTGCTTTCATTCAGCCTTAGTACAGACTGCCCGCACCAGAAAACTCGACGAACGGTAGCCCTCCTCTCGCCGCCAGGACCTTCATGGATGACTTCATCATTGTAGTCACAACCCTTGCCGGCCTGTATTTCCATGGCTGGCTGTACCTGCGCATCCGGCGCTGGATGGACCGGGACCTGGCGCTGTCCCTGGCGGGCGATGATCTGCACAAGCGTGCCTTCATGCTCAAGCAACTGGAGCAGGCTCGCGCGTTGAAAATCAAACGAGCCGACTTGCCGCACTGGTTGAAACGGGCGGCGCAGCAGTACACGCCCGAGGCCTCTTGAATAGAGACTTCGGGGTGACGGGCATCATTCAGGCGAAGTGACGAAAGGTGCAGCTCAAGGTGCCAGACGCTCGCGCGTCCATTGCGCCCGTTGCAGGCGATAGTTCAGGCGGTCATGCAAGCGGCTGGCGCGGCCCTGCCAGAACTCGATGCGCTCGGGCAGCAAGCGATAGCCACCCCAATGCTCCGGGCAGTCAGGCTGGGTGTCGCTGAAGCGCTGTTCGGTAGCCTTGAGCAGGTCTTGCAGTTCTTCCCGGTCACGAATGACCTGGCTTTGCGGAGAGGCCCAGGCACCCAGGCGACTGCCCAGCGGGCGGACCTGGTAATAAGCGTCCGACTCCTCAGGCGTGACCTTGACCACCCGCCCTTCGATGCGCACCTGGCGCTCCAGGGTCGGCCAGAAGAACGTCATGGCTGCAAACGGCTGCACAGCGAGCTGTTGGCCCTTGGCACTCTGATAATTGGTGAAGAAGGTAAAGCCCTGCGCATCCAGCCCCTTGAGCAACAGGATGCGGCAATGCGGGCGACCGTCCTGGTCGACCGTGGCCAGGGTCATGGCGTTGGCTTCCACCGGTGGCTGCTCGGTTTTTACCGCGTCAGCAAACCACTGGTGGAACAAGGCAAATGGCTCGCTCGGGGCCTGGGCCTCGCTCAAACCATCCCGTGTGTAGTCACGGCGCATATCGGCCAGTGCCTGGGTCATGCGGCTTTATCCTTCTGGTTCAGCGGATCAGTTTTTGGCCTGGTCGTTTGCCGGTGCTGCGGCCTTGGCCTTGGCCGGGGCCGGTTTCTTCGCAGCAGGCTTGGCCGGGGCTTTTTTAGCAGCTGGCTTGGCAGCCGCTTTTTTCGCAGCCGGCGCCTTTTTAGCCGGTGCCTTGGCGGCCGGAGCCGGGGCTGGAACGTCCTGCACCGCAACCATTTCGGCGACAGGCGGGGTCTTGCCCGATTGATACTTGCTCAGCAGCGCCAGCATGGTGGTGCGCTGGGTGAACATGATTTCCATGCGACGGTTCAGGGCACGGCCCTGGTTGCTGTCGTTGGCCGCACGTGGCATCAGGTCGCCCATGCCGCGCAGCATCAGACGGTCCTGCTTCAGGCCGCTGAGGCTGAAGATCGAAGCGATGGATTGCGCACGTTCCTTGGTCAACGCCTGGCTGGCCGGTGCGCTGCCGGTGGCATCGACGTGGCCCAGCACCAGTACGGCGGTCTTGGGGTCGGCTTCAACGGCCTTGGCCACACGGGTGAACGGACCGAGGGTGACCGGCAGCAGCATCGCCGGGCGTTTCGGGTTATAGGAGCCGTCCACCGGGGCAATCACGACCAGCACATTGTCGCGACGCTCAAGTTGCAGGTTGCTGTCCTTGATGGCAGCGCGCAGGCGTGGCTCATAGTCGTCAAGCCAGGCCTGGGTGATTTTCGGATCGGGCATCGGCACGTTGGTCACGTCGACCTTGGCCAAAGGCTTGGGTTTGCTTTCGAACGGCCACCACCAGTGGGTCTCGGTGTCGCTATTGGCGACCGCTGGAGCTGGTTCTGCGGCCTTGAGGTCGGCTTTCAGGTCGGCCTTGGCATCGGCAGCCTTTTCGTCGGCGGTCTTGGACGAGAACGGCCACCAGCTGGAGCCGCTGTCGGCCTTGGCGGTTGGCGCTGGAGCGGGTGCGGCAGCTGCGGCGGCTACCGGTGCAGCAGGCTTGGCGCCAGCGGCCGGTTTGGCATCTGGCTTGGCGTCTGGTTTGGCATCCGGCTTGGCGTCGGTTTGGGTCACTGCGTCCTTGGTCGCGGCCTTATCGGATCCAAATGACCACCAATGCCCGCCCTCGGCATCATTTTGTGGAGTTTGTGCGCAGCCGGTAATAGTGAGGCATAGCGCCAGTGCCAAGGACTTGTTCGATAACATGAGATATCCACAAAATGAGAAAAGAAACGGGGGTCTGGATGACCCGTTAAACAGACGCTTACAGAACATTAAAGTTACATCATTTCGTTCAGCGCCTTCTTATAGTTGCCTTTGTAACAAAAAAACGTGAAACAGCAAGGGGTTTACAGACAACCGGCCAATATTCCGACCAACTTCTGTGCCCGTGGGTCCATAAGTACGTAAGGCCCCAATGTATTAGTCACGAAACCAAATGCTACATCGTGCTCAGGGTCGGCAAACCCGACCGAACCACCGGCGCCCGGATGCCCGAAAGCACGCGGGCCAAGGCCGAAGGTCGCGTTAGGCAGCTGTGGCTGATCCAACATGCAGCCCAGGCCAAAACGGGTTTGCGTCAATAATGTTTTATCCGGCCCGATACTGTGTTCGCGGGTCAGTTGTTCAAGCATATCGGCTTCGAGCAAACTACCGTCCAACAATCCGCTATAAAAACCCGCCAGGCTACGTGCATTACCGTGACCATTTGCCGCTGGCTGCTGCATACGGCGCCATTCAGGTTTATTAGTGCTGGTCAGAATAGACGGTGGATTGGCAAATGCGCGCGTAGTCATGGCCGTGGGTTCACGCATCATTACTTGCAATAAACGCTGTGCCGCTTCATCGCCCATAGTGCCTTTGCTGCGCGCTATATGTGCGACGCGATAAAACTCTTCATCCGCCAGGCCCACATGGAAGTCCAGCCCCAATGGCCGTGCAACCCGCGCCACGATGGACTCTCCCGGCCCGCGCCCATCGGCACGACGCAGCAATTCGCCGACCAGCCAGCCATAGGTGATCGCCTCGTAGCCATGGCCTTGACCCGGCGTCCACCACGGGGCTTCGGCCGCCAGGGTGTCGACCATCAGTTGCCAGTCGTAGAGCGCCTCGGTCGGCAGCATCTCGCGGATCGCCGGCAACCCGGCCTGATGGCAGAGCAACTGGCGCAGGGTGATGGCTTCTTTTCCGGCTGCCGCAAACTCAGGCCAGTAGTTGGCGACCGGCGCATCAAGTTGCAATTTGCCTTCGGCCACCAATTGCAGGGCTGTGACGGCGGTGAAGGTCTTGGTGCAGGAGAACAGGTTGACGATGGTGTCGCTGTGCCAGGCCTCGGCACCGTCCTTGTCGGCGGTGCCGGCCCACAGGTCGACGACGGTTTCACCGCCGATCTGGATGCAGAGCCCGGCACCACGCTCCTGAGGGTCATCGAACAAGGCGGCGAACGCTTCACGTACCGCTTCGAACTGGAGTTCGTAATGACCCTGAATCTGCACCTGAGCGCCCTCGAAAACATCAAAAAAAGTGGCCGACATTGTTCCAGCCCTTGTGGGTTTTGTGAACCCGTCAGCACTCAATCAATGACCATTTCCAGCGTGCCCACCCGCATGCCCGGCGCCCTGCCCCGGGCCTTTGCCCTCATGCCCGGCCCGGCCACCCTCGCTTTCACGCGCGGCGCCTGCCGCCTTGGCCTTTTCCGCTTCCTTGCCCAGTTGGTCGACCGCCGCCAGGTTGCTTTTGCGCACGCTCTCGACAAAGCCCTGGAAGGGTACGTCGGTGATGCCGACCAGGCCAAAGTGGCCATTCTCACCGTCCAGCAAACGCCCGGTCACCGGCTGGTCCAGGTACTGGAACCAGTGCACACCGACAATCGACGGCTCGGCCATGGCCTGCTTGAGGAAATTGCCATAGGCCGCGCCACGGTCCTCTTCCTTGGCCAACTGGGTCACACCGCCCCAGAACGGCCCGCGGTCAGCCGAGCCGAAGTTGAATTCGGTGATCAGCACCGGTTTGTCCAACGCTCGCAAGGCGGCGAAGTCGTAACCGTCCTGGGGTTTGAGGGTGTACATATTGAAACTCAACACATCGCAATATTGCGCACAGGAGGCCACGGCTTCCGGCGTGCTGACCGCATAACGGCCACCCAGCAGCAGTTGATGGGGAGCGTGCCATTTCAGCGAGTCGGAAATGGTCTTGAAGTAGGCATCGGCGAAGGTCTTCTGGAAGTATTTGAAGTCCGCTTCGATTTCCGGGTGCTCGGGGCTCGGCATCGGTGGTTCGAAGCCTGGGTCTTCCATCAGCTCCCAGCCTTTCAGTTCGATGCCCCAGGCTTTCGACAAGCCTTCTTCGTTGCGGTATTTGTCGCGCAGTTGCTTGAGGAACGCACGTTTGGCCGGGACGTCGGTGGTCATGCGCAGTGTGCCGTAGGCCAAGGCGTAACGGGACTTTGGATCATCGCCAGGGCCGGCCCAGGCCAATTCGTTGTCGGCAAAGAAGCCGATCAGCCACGGGTCATCACGATGGTCACGGGCAGCAATGGCCACGGCGCGCTCGGTGGCCATGGCAAAGCGTGGGTCGAAGGGATCGGGCATGCCGCCCCACCAGTCGGTGCCGGTGCTGATGCTGGCGTAGTCGCCGACAATCGACAGCGGCAAGGTGTAGGGCACGCGGTCGGCGGTGGCCAGGTCCTCGTCGCTCCAGTTGCCGACGGTGTTGAAACCCCAGGCTTGCAGGCGGTCGAGGGTGTGGGTCACCCAGCGTTTCTGGTCAAACCCGTCACCGCCATACGTGCGCTGCAGGTTGGCTCCGTAAAAGTCATACCAACGCCCGGCAGCAAAGCTGCGGCCTTCGCCCGCGCCATTGCCGGTGCGGTTGTCACTGCTGCCGTAGTACTTGTCGAAGGGTTCGCCGCCCTTGGGCAACGCTGCGAACATCCATTCTCGGCCTGCCACGTAGGTCTGGCTGTTGTCCGGGGCCACGGTATTGACGCCCAGTGAGTAGAACGGATGCCCCTCCGGCGTCACCAGGTACCAGCGACCGTCGCGCTTCTCGGTGCGGAAAAACCCGCTGGCGTCGAACGCCGGGCCTTTGTTCCAGCCGCCGTATGGGTCCAGCGCGGATTTGTCCCGCGTGGCCAGCCAGCCCTGGAGCTGCTGTTGCTCCTTGGCGGCAGCGGCCTTGAGCTGCTCGTCGCTGCTGACTTTTTCCGGCCAGCGCGCACGGGTGGATTGACCATAGGCATCCACCAGTTCGCTGTAGGCGGCCTTCAGCACCGGCTCGCTGTCCTGCACGCCAAAGCGCTCCAGCAGAATGCTTTGGGCGGCGTTGGGCTTGATCATCGACAAGGTCACCGAGACCACCTGGCTGCGGTCGATCTCGCCCGCGCTGCTGGCCAGCAACACGCGCTGGCCGTCCACGGTGATCGGCATCGGTGGGCCGGCCTTCATGCCCTGGCTCAGCGGCGAATTGGCCTGCAGTGGCACCAGCAAGGTCTGGGCCGGGCCGGCGGGCAGGTCGATGCGGCTGACCAGGGTCTTGCCATCCGCGCTCTGCACCTTGACGTAGAGTGTCAACGCCCAGTCCATCGCACTCTGGATACGCAGGCTCATGGCACCCGACTGGGACCAGTCCCAGGCTCCGGTCTGCGGGCTGAGGACCAGGCTCGGTTCGGCGGCCGGGTTGAAGGTAATGCGGCGCAGCACTTCGCCTTCGGCCGTTTGTTCGGCGTTGTATTGCGGCAGGCTGGCGTCCTGGGTCGCCACCTTGACCACATCGGCAGGCCGGACGAAGTTGAACAAGGTCTGTTGCCCGGCAGGCGCGGCCATCAACGGCGCGGCGAGCAACAAGGCAAAAAGTGCGGGCAGCGTGCGAATCATACGAACAAGGTTCTCCCAGACGGCCGGCGAATGGCCTGATGACATAATTGAGATAGACCACGAAGTGGGCGCATTCGCCCACGGTGGCTTAAGAAATTTCGCGCCTGAACGGCGGCAAGGCATTGAGGATAGCCTTGCCATAGCGCTGGGTGACCAAACGGCGGTCGAGCAACGTGATGGTGCCCCGGTCCTCTTCGGTACGCAGCAAGCGACCGCAGGCCTGGACCAGCTTCAAGGAAGCATCCGGCACCGAGATTTCCATGAACGGATTACCGCCCCGTGCCTCGATCCACTCGGCCAGGGCCGCCTCGACCGGATCATCCGGCACCGAGAACGGAATCTTGGCGATCACCACGTGTTCGCAGTAGGCGCCCGGCAAGTCCACGCCTTCGGCAAAGCTCGCCAGGCCGAACAGTACGCTGGAGTCGCCACCGTCGACGCGCGCCTTGTGCTTGTTCAGGGTTTCCTGCTTGGACAGGTTGCCCTGGATGAACACCTGCTTGCGCCAGTCGCGGTCGAGGCCGTCGAACACGTCCTGCATCTGTTTGCGTGACGAAAACAGCACCAGCGTACCGCGTGAACCTTCCACCAGCTCCGGCAGGTCACGGATGATCGCGGCCGTGTGGGCCGCCGCATCCCGTGGGTCGGCCTTGAGGTCCGGCACCCGCAGCACCCCCGCGTCAGCGTGATGGAACGGGCTCGGCACCACCGCGGTGACGGCCTTTTTCGGCAGGCCGGCGCGCATGCGGAAGCGGTCGAAGGTGCCCAGGGCAGTCAGCGTGGCCGAGGTCACCAGGCAGCCATAGGCCACGTTCCACAGGTTGCGGCGCAGCATTTCGGCGGCCAGGATCGGGCTGGCGTTGACCTCGATATCGAACAATGCACCGCTTTCCGACAGAGTCAGCCAGCGCGCCATGGGCGGGTTGTCTTCCGGGTCTTCGACAGTGAAGGCGGTCCACAGCTCCCAGTTGCCTTGGGAGCGCGACAACAGGCTGCCGAACAGCGGGTACCATTCCTCGGCCTGGTTGCTGGCGATGCCGATGTTGACCTCGCCGTCCATGCCCTCCTTGAGCAGATCAGTGAGGCGGGTGAAGAGGTCGGTCAGGCGTGAAAAGCCCTTCTTCAGCTCGATGCCCATTTCGCGCATGTGCTCGGGGATGAGCCCGCCGACAAAACGGTGACGTGGCCGCTCACGGCCCTCGACGTCTTCGCCGGGCTTGAAGTCGGCCACCTGCTCGCAGGCGCTGAACATGAACTGCTGCTGGGTCTTGATCTCCCGCGCCAGTTCCGGCACCTGTTCGATCAACTTGCCCAGGTCGCCGGGCAGCGGGTGCTGGGCCAGCAACTTGGTGAGGTTCTTCGCGGTGGTTTCCAGCCAGTCGGCAGTGGAGCGCAAGCGCGTGTAGTGGGCGAAGTGGCCGATGGCCTTGTCCGGCAGGTGATGGCCTTCGTCGAACACGTACAGGGTGTCGCGCGGGTCCGGCAATACCGCACCGCCGCCCAGGGCCAGGTCGGCCAGGACCATGTCGTGGTTGGTGACGATCACATCGACCTTGCCCATACCTTCGCGGGCCTTGTAGAAGGCGCACTGGCCGAAGTTGGGGCAATGGCGGTTGGTGCATTGGCTGTGGTCGGTGGTCAGGCGCGCCCAGTCGGCGTCTTCCAAGGCAGTGGGCCAGCTGTCGCGGTCACCGTCCCATTTGTTGCCGGCCAGCTTCTCGATCATGCTGGTGAACAGCTTCTGGCTGGCCTCATCGACCTCGATCTTGAAGCCTTCTTCTTCGAACAGTTGGGCGGTCGCGGTTTGCGCGTGGCCTTCCTGCAACAGTACGTCGAGCTTGGACAGGCACATATAGCGCCCACGGCCCTTGGCCAGGGCGAAGGTGAAATTCAGGCCGCTGTTGCGCATCAGGTCGGGCAGGTCTTTGTAGACAATCTGCTCCTGCAGGGCGACCGTGGCGGTGGCGATCACCAGGCGCTTGCCCGCGGCCTTGGCCGTGGGGATCGCAGCCAGGCTATAGGCCACGGTCTTGCCGGTACCGGTACCGGCCTCGACGGCCACGACCGCGGGCTCACCTTCGCGGCGACCTTCGTCGTCGGTGTCGATATCCCCGAGGACCTTGGCCACTTCGGCGATCATCAGGCGTTGGCCGTAGCGCGGTTTCAAGCTCTTGGCTTCGAGAAAACGCGAGTAGGCGCCCTGGATCGTGGTTTTGAGTTCAGTGCTGATCATGGATAGTCGGGCGCAAAAAACGCTGGATAAATTTTCAGTGGTTCGGATCGGCCGCTATCATACCCCGCTAATTAATCCCGCGCAGAACGGAGTACCACAATGACCGCGTTTAGCCTCGCTTACACCCTGCATGTATTGGCCGCCCTGATCTGGGTCGGCGGTATGTTTTTCGCCTGGATGATCCTGCGCCCCGCCGCTGTGGCGGCACTTGAGGGCCCTGCCCGGCTCAAGCTGTGGGCGAATGTGTTTCAACGTTTTTTCGTGTGGGTATGGTTGGCGGTGGCGGTTTTGCCGATCAGCGGCATTGGCCTGCTGCAACTGCGCTTCAGCGGGTTTGAGACCGCGCCACGTTATGTGCAGGTGATGATGGGCTTGTATCTGGTGATGACGGCGCTGTTTATCCGCATCCAGGCGTTGAAATTTCCGGAACTGCGCAAGGCGGTGGCGGCTGAGGATTGGCCGGCGGGGGCTGCGGTGCTGGGGCAGATTCGCAGGTTGGTGGGCATCAATCTGATCGTGGGGTTGGTGGTGGTGGCGATTGCTTCGGCCCGGCCGATGTTGCAGTGAGCGGGCTTGCTGTGGTGAGCGGGCTTGCCCCGCGCCGGGCTGCGAAGCAGCCCTAAAACCACACAACCTGTTTCTCACTGCAAACACGCGGTGACTGGATTGGGGCGGCCTCGCCGCCCCCAGCGCGGGGCAAGCCCGCTCACTACAGGCGCTGAATAGTCACAGTCCCCGCAGGCCCAGCCGGCCCCGGCCGCCCTTCCAACCCTGGGCGGCCCTTCTCGCCGCCATCGGCGCGGTACACCAGGCACCCCTTCGACTGTCCACCTTTACCAGGCTTGCCCGCCGTACCGGCCAAACCGCCCGCACCGCCATCGACCCAGACTTTGATCTGCTGCGCCGGGAAGTCCTGCGGCAACTCGACCCGCACCTGCGCACCGGCCGCGCCGGGCAAGCCATCGCCGCCGTTATCGCCATTGGCGCCACGACCGGCCGAGCCCCAGGTGCAACCCGGATCTTCACCGTTGGCACCATCCAGGCCGGCATAGCCTTGGGCACCGGCACCGCCACGGGCGTCCACCGAGAGTTCGTCTGCAACCAGCGAATTGATGCGCAAGGTCAGGTCACGCCCGGCCTTGGCCGGCTTTTCATGAGTACCGGGAGCACCGCGTGAAGTGATCTGACTGCCGTGGTCCAACTGCGCATGGCGCACCTGTAATTGCAGCGCGGTGTTGCCGGGGACAATGGCGATGCGGGCGTCGCGGCCCAGGTGCAGCTCATCCACGCTGACCTGGCTGATGGTTGCAGGAATCAGCAAGGTGCCGTAGTCCGCCACGTCCAGGCGCTCCAGTTGCAGCACGCTGGCGCTACTGGGCAGGCGCATCAGCGAGTTGGTTTCAACACTGACGCTTTGGGCCAGGGCAACGGGGCTGACCAACAGGGCCAGCAGTAAAACCTTACGCATCATGGGGCTCCCCTGAATTCTTTCGACAATCATTTGTAGTTTTTTCTTTGGACGCACAGTAACGACTTCCACAGGCGCTTTGCCAGTGAAGGTTCAAAAAAGTTAATAAAGGGGGAGGATTGGCAGCAATGCCCCTGTGGATCCCACAGGGGCAAGGGCCGTCAGCGGTTGATCTGGATTTCCGTACGGCGGTTCAAGGCGCGGCCTTCAGCGGTTTTGTTGTCGGCTACGGGGTGGCTCTCGCCCGCACCGGTCACCGATACAAAATTGCTGCGTGGTACACCGGCGCCGATCAGGTAATCGGTAACCGAGTGGGCGCGTTTTTCCGAAAGTTTCTGGTTGTAGGCGTCTTTGCCGACGCTGTCGGTGTGGCCACTGACCCGCAGTTGGGCGGTCGGGGCTTCCTGTTTCAAGCGCGTGGCGATGGTATCGAGCTTGGTTTTATCCGCCGCCGTCAACTTGGCCGAATCGAACTGGAAGTGCACATCGCGAATCACGATGGTTTCTTCCTTGACCACCACGACCTCCTCAACCACAGCTGGTGGCGGTGCGGGTGGGCAACCATCGGCATCGACCTGCACACCTTTCGGCGTGCCCGGGCACTTGTCGCGGCTGTCCGGCACGCCATCGCCATCTTCGTCGCCATCGCCGTGCACCCAGCAATAGGCGCCGGCCATGCCGCCGATCAGCAGCGCACCTGCGCCGGCATAAGCCGAGCTTTCAGTGGCACCGATCGCCGCACCGGTCACGCCGCCAACCGCAGCGCAGGTGGGCCAATCGGTTTTTTGCAAGCCTGCGCAACCTGTCAATACTCCGGTTAGCAGAACCAAGGGTAGAGCTGTCCGCATGATGCTCATCTGATTTCTCCTGAGGGGGATCGGCGGGGGCCGATGGGTGGAGTAAAGACGGCTCTTTTCATCTGCGCCACTACGCCGCGCCCCTGTATTCATTGAGGATCGTCGCGTTTGTCGGACTTTTCGCAGCCACCCGCTCTAGGCCCGCACGCTCAGCCGCGCTAGTCTCTACGGTCCTGATGTGAGGATCTCTGATGACCGCCGGTATTTCTGCCCGTACACCCCAGCAAGCCCTGGCCGCTTTGCTCGATTTGCACCAGCCCAAACGCCTGTTGCTGTTGGGCGCCAGCCAGTTCCCGGCGCTGGAGGCATTTCAAGCAGCGCACCCCGACACCCAGGTCGCCCTCGCCTCACCCGGCCCTCTGCCGGCGGAGCTGGCGGCGCAGCGTTTCGACCTGGCGCTGGCAGTCGATTGCCTGGAGCACCTGTCAAAACCGCAAGGCCTGACCCTGCTGGGCGGCATCCGCAACCTCAACGCCAGCCGCATTGCGGTGCTGGTGGACCTGGGCGCCTGCGGCTGGAAAGACACCGACTTCTTCTCCCTGGCCCTGCAGGCCGGCGAGCGTTTCCAGCGTGATGAGCAGGTCCTGACGCTGTTTACCTACGATCTGCTTGACTATAAACAGGTGCCGGACTGGCTCAACGCCCGCTTCTGGGCCAACCCGGAAAACTTCGGAAAGTATTGGTGGTAACCCGATGAGTACATCCATTTGCCCCTGCGGCAGTGGCAACCTGCTGGATGCCTGCTGCGGCCATTATCACGCCGGGCACCCGGCGCCCTGCGCCACCGCGTTGATGCGCTCGCGCTACAGCGCCTACGTCCTGGGCCTGGTGGACTACCTGGTCGCCACCACCCTGCCCGCCCAACGACCGGGCCTGGACCGCAACGCTATCGCCGCCTGGAGTGCCCAGAGCACCTGGCTCGGTCTTGAGGTGGAAAGCTCCGAGGTGTTCGGCGGCCAGCCAGAACACGCGTTCGTGACCTTCACCGCACGCTGGCATGACAGCACCGGTGAACATAGCCACCGCGAGCAGTCCTCTTTCGTACAGAATGACGGGCGCTGGTACTTCATCGACCCGACGGTGGAAGTGAAGGCCGGACGCAACGATGCCTGCCTGTGCGGCAGTGGGCAGAAATTCAAGAAGTGCTGTTCCAGCTACTTTTAAAGGCACGCACCGCCAACGCTAGGAGCGGGCTTGCCCGCGAAAAACCTGAGGGTGCCGTTGTGTGTCAGGCTGTCACCGTCATCGTTGACGACCTTCGCGAGCAAGCTCGCTCCTACAGGAATGGATAACGCCATGCTTCGGATGTACAGCTTGATGCTGGCGTTGACCCTTGGCCTGACCGGTTGTGCGTCGTGGTTCGAAGACGATTCGCCGCCGCCTCATGTCTCCCTGGTGAAAGTCGAGGTGGTGCGCGCCAAGTTGCTGGAGCAGAAATTCAAGCTGTACTTTCGCGTCGACAACCGCGACGACGCCGACCTGACCGTGCGTGGTCTGATCTACAAGGTCACCTTGGGCAACTTCGTGCTGACCGAGGGCGAGTCCAACGAATGGCTGACCGTGCCGCCGCGCAGCCATAAGGTTTTCCGCGTGTCGGTGCGCACCAACCTCTGGCCGCAGATCCGTGATGTGGTGCAGATGTTGAAAAATCCAGACCAGCCCGTGCCGTATCGCCTGGAAGGTGAGCTGAAAACCGGATTATTCATCGGTTATGACGTGCAGGTGAACCACAATGGCGAGATAATCCCCGGCGATTTTATTCCGGAGCGACATCGATGACTCAGCAACCCCATGTCCATGGTCCTGACTGCAACCACGATCACGATCACCATGATCACGACCACGGCCATGTCCACGGCCCGAACTGCGGCCACGCTCACCAGGAGCCGGTGCGCAACGCCTTGAAGGACGTTGGTCGCAACGATCCGTGCCCGTGCGGCAGCGAGAAGAAATTCAAGAAGTGCCACGGGGCGTAAGCCCTGACCCCGTAGGAGCCCGCTTACTGTGGCGAGCGGGCTCGCCACGTCAGGCCTGTCGCACCAACAATAGCTCCACTTCAAGTCCCCCGCCTTGCCGATTGCGCACATTCAACCGCCCGTCATGCGCCTTGGCGATGGTATGAGCAATGCTCAGCCCCAAGCCATATCCGCCGGTCTCGGCATTGCGTGAGCCCTCCACGCGGTAGAACGGCTCCATCACCTGTTCCAGTTGTTCCTGGGGAATCCCCGGCCCGCGGTCGCTGATGACGATCCTCAAGCTGTCCGCCTGATCGTCGACCCGCACCACCACGTCGCAGCCATAACGCACCGCATTTTCCAGCAGGTTCTGCACACAGCGCTTGAGGCTGCGGGCGTACCCCGGCAGGGGCTGTTTGGCTCGGCCTTCGATCAGCACGTTCTCGCCGATGTCCTGCAGGTCCGCCTGCAAGCTTTGCAGCAAGGCATTGATGTCGATGTTCTGCCGTGTCTCGTTGATTTCGCCACTGCTGACAAAATCCAACGTACTGGACACCATGTGCTCCATTTCTTCCAGGTCGCTGCGAAAACGCTCCCTGGTGCGGTTGTCCTCGAGCATTTCGGTGCGCAGGCGCAGGCGTGTGATTGGTGAGCGCAGGTCGTGGGAAATGGCCGCAAGAAACCGCGTGCGCTCGGCGATGTTGGCGATCAACCGCTGTTGCATCGCGTTGAAGGCCTGCGCGGCGCGACGCACTTCGGTGGGGCCGTCCACTGACAACGGCGGGCGCTGGATATCCCGGCCCAGGGCCTCGGCAGCCTTGGCCAGGGCGTTGAGCGGGCGGATAGCCAAGCGCACCGCGACCAGGGCGATCACCACCAGCACCAGCACCCGCAGCAGATAAATACGCATGACGTAGTCGAACAGCAGGTCCAGTGGCGAGGTGCTGGTCCAGCCCTGCTCTTCGCTGGCATCCACTTGCAACCAGCGCCCATCGGGCAGGCGCAGGTCGATCAGGAATTGCCCCACCACCGGTTTGGAACCAAGCAAGGTCGACAGACCGGCGGTTTGCCCGTCGCCATCCACCAGGGACAGGCGCAACAGGATCAGGGTCTGGGCATAGCCGGTTTTTTCCGACAGCACTTTTTTGATCAGCCGCTCGGTGGGCCGGTCACTGTCGTTAAGGGTGCTGGGCGTATTGCTGGCCTGATCGCTGAGGGTCAGGCGAAAGTTCGGCGTGTCGAGCAGTTTGATCAACAGGTCAGCCTGTTGCGGATCGCTGTGCACCAAACGCACCACGTCCGCCAGCCGCGTAGCGATCAAGCGCACAGGGATTTCCAGCACCTGCCCATGGCGCCGGTCGTACCAGATGCTGCTGGTCAGGGCCTGCGCCGCGAGCATGCCGCTGACCAGGATCAGCACCAACCGCCCGAACAGCGAACGCGGCAGCAGCCTCACGACGCCAGCACCACGTCATCGGCGGTGAGCATGTAGCCCTCGTTGCGCACGGTCTTGATCAGCCCCGCCGGCAGTTGCGAGCGCAGGCGGCTGACACACACATCGATGGAGCGGTCGAACGGCGTGCTGTCCTTGTCGAACACGTGGTTGAGCAGAAAGTCGCGGCTCAACGGCCGATTGGGGTGCTGCAACAGCAGGCGCAACACGCGGTAATCCGAGTTGCCCAGGCTGACCACCACGCCCTCCGGCGAGAGCAATTGCCGCGCCCGCGTGTCGAGTTGCCAGCCGGCGAAACGAATACTCGGCGCTTCATCCAGGCGCGCACGGTCTGGAAAGCTCTGCACCCGGCGCAGCACCACCTTGATGCGCACCAGCAACTCTCGCGGGTCGAACGGCTTGGGCAGGTAGTCGTCGGCACCGATTTCCAGGCCGACGATACGGTCGATCAACGAGCCCTTGGCGGTGAGCATCACCACCGGCGTGTTGGAGCTGACCCGCAGTTCGCGGCACAGGCTCAAGCCGTCTTCGCCAGGCAGCATCAGGTCGAGGACGATCAGGTCGATGACATTCAGCGCCAGGCGCCGGCGCATTTCCTTGCCATCGGCAGCGGTGGACACCTGGAAGCCGGCGTCGCTCAGGTAGTCGCAGAGCAACTGGCGGATTTGCGGATCGTCATCAACGATCAGCAGGTGGTCTTGTTTGGCCATGGGCAGTCAATCCGGAAAACAATGAAACGCAGCAAATAGCCGAAAGTTCAGCCAGCCGTGCGCGCAAATGTAATGGAATGTTGTAGGAAACCATAATCACGCACCAGCGATACAAACCTGGGGTATGGCAGGCGGAATCGCTCTTTAGACTACCGAACCTAAATGAGAGTAATTGTAATTTAGACTCGGAAGTTGCCCATGTCATTGCCCACACCTCGCAGCCACTCGCTGCACACCACCCTGGCACCGATGTTCGGTTTGCTGGCTGCCGGCAGCGTCGCGCCGGTTGCCTTTGCTGATGCGCCAACGGCCAAATCCAGCGATTCGGTGCTGAGCCTGCCGGAAATCAAGGTCGACGGCGAAGCCACCTCCACCTTCAAAGTGGACCGGGTGACCTCGGCAAAAATCAGCCAACCGCTGCTGGACGCGCCGCAAAGCGTGACCATCGTGCCGCAGCAGGTGCTCAAGGAGCAGAACGCGCAGACCTTGCAGGAAGTGTTGCGCAACGTGCCGGGCATTACCTTTATGTCCGGCGAGGGCAACCTGGGCTGGGGCGATCTGTTTTCGATTCGCGGGTTTTCTTCCGAGCAGAGCCTGACCGTCGACGGCGTGCGCGATGCGGGCATGTCGACGCGCACCGATACGTTCAACCTGCAACAGGCGGAAGTGTTCAAGGGCACCGGCTCCATCGAGTCCGGGGTGTCCGCCGTGGGTGGCAGCGTCAACCTGGTCAGCAAGGAAGCGCACCTGGGCGATGCCAACAAAGTCTCGGCCGGGATCGGCACCGACAGCTACCGCCGCCTCACTGCCGACCTCAACAAACAACTGAACGACACCACCGCCGTGCGCATCAACCTGATGAAGCACTACAACCAGGTGTCCGAACGTGACGACGTGGACTACGACCGCTGGGGCATCGCCACTTCGTTCGGCTTCGGCCTGGGCACCGACACGCGGTTCTTCGTCGACACCTTCTACCAGAAAGACACCAATACGCCGGACGGCGGTGTGCCGATCCAGCGCGGCACCAACGGCGACCGCATGCCGGGGGTGAAACGCTCGAACTGGTATGGCGACTCCAGCCTCTACACCCAAGAGAACAAGACCACCTCACTCACTGCGCGCTTCGAACATGACGTGGACTGGAACGACGCCAACCTGCGCAACCAGACGCGCTGGGAGCGCAGCGACAACTTCGCGGTGCTCTCCCCGGCGCGCTTCTTCGCCGCCAACGCCAACGGCCAGAAGACCTGCACCGGCACGCGCTGTGCGACCCTGGGCTACACAGGTGTAGGCCCTGTCAGCCAAGTGCCGGGCAGCACGGTGAATGCCTACACCGACTACGTGAACAACAGCAACACCGCCTACGGCATCCTGCGCGGCAGTGACTTCGGTTTGTCCAAGCGCTACACCATCCTCGACAACCAGACCGACTTCAACTTCAACCTCACCACCGGCAGCCTGCAGCACGCAGTGGTCAGCGGCCTGGAGTTCTATCACGAGACCTACGGCGGCCTGAAACGCAACGCCCAAGTGCCGGCCGGCGACATGCTGTTCGACATGAACGACCCCAGCCACAGCTTCGCCAGCACCTACGTGACCAAAGGCGAAGGCGACCCGCGCTCGGTGATCGACAACGCCGGTGTCTATCTGGGCGACACGATTACCCTCAACGAACAATGGCAAGTGCTCGGTTCGCTGCGCTACGACAACTGGCGTGCGCAAACCCGCCAACGCGGCCAGGCCACGATCAGCAGCACCGACGGCGCCGTCAGCGGTCGGGTCGGCGCGGTGTTCAAGCCATTGCCCAACGGCAGCATCTACGTGTCCTACAGCGAGGCCGCGCAGCCATCGGCGTTGGGCGCGTCGACCAATAACCAGATCTACGGCGCGGCGAGCACCAGCAACTACAGCCCGGCCAAGTCGAAGACCTATGAGCTGGGCACCAAGTGGGACATCGCCCATGACATGCTCAACGTCACGGCGGCGATCTTCCGCACTGAACTGGACAATGCCTGGGAATACCAGGACGGCGAATCCGCCCCCGTTCGCGCCCTGCCCGCCAAACGGGTAGACGGCATCGAACTCGGCCTGCAAGGCAATATCACCCCGCGCTGGACCGCCTACAGCGGTTTCTCGGCACTCAAGAGCACCCAGACAAAAGGCATCAACAAAGGCGCCGAAGCCAAGAACGTGCCCGACCTGACCGCCAACCTGTGGACCACCTACGCCGTCACCGACGCCCTGAGCCTGAGTTACGGCGAGCAATACGTGGGCCGGCGCCGTTACACCGACAATAAATACGTCGGAGGCTTGAACAACAACAGCAGCTACGCCAACGGCCCGTCCGGCGTGTATGCGATCTACACCCGCGACCACGAAAAGGCCCCGGGCTACTGGCTCAGCAACGTCGCGGCGCAATACAAGGTCAACAAGGACACCACGGTCAACCTCAACCTCAACAACGTGTTCAACACGTTCTATTACAGCCAGATCGGCGCCTCCCTCGACGGCTTCCAGCTCTACGGCATTCCGGGCGCCGGGCGCACCCTCACCGCCAGCGTCGACTATGAGTTCTGACCCGTGCTGATCGAAATCCCGGCACTGCTCAGTGCCCGCGAAGTCGAAAGCACCGTGGCGACCTTGCTCGATCAGCCCTGGGTGGACGGCAAGGTGACGGCCGGGCAGCGCTCGGCACTGGCGAAAAACAACCGGCAGTTGTCGCAGGATTCGCCGGTGGCCGTTCGCGTGGGCGAGCAGATCCTGGCGCGGCTGTCGGACAACGCGCTGTTCATGTCGGCCGCCTTGCCCAAGCGTATCTACCCGCCGCTGTTCAACCGCTACTGCGGCGGCGAGGCGTTCGACTGGCATATCGACAACGCTATTCGCGGCCTCAAGGGCGTGCGCGAGCGGGTGCGCACGGACATCTCCGCCACGCTGTTCCTCGCCAATCCGGCCAGCTATGACGGCGGCGAACTGATCATTCGCGACACCTTCGGCGAACACGCAGTGAAGCTGCCCGCCGGCCACCTGCTGATCTACCCCGGCAGCAGCCTGCACAAGATCAACCCGGTGACGCGCGGCGAGCGCATCGCCAGTTTCTTCTGGATCGAAAGCCTGGTGCGCGAAGACAGTCAGCGCCAGCTGTTGCTGGACATGGACGTCGCCATCCAGACCCTCACCGCCCAAGACGCCGACCACCACGCGCTGCTGCAACTGAGCGGCGCCTACCACAACCTGTTGCGGCGCTGGAGCGATGTCTGATGCGCCGCCTTCACCTGGAGTCCCTGCCATGTTGAACCCCCGTAATGCGCTCAAGCTCGGCGTACTGTTCGCCGCGCTGATCTTCGGCCATGCCGAAACCGCCGCCGCCCATGAAGTCACTGACGTGCTGGGCCGCAAGGTCGAAGTGGCTGACCACGTAAAGCGCGTTGTCCTCGGTGAAGGCCGGTTGATTTCGGCGTTCGCCTTGCTTGACCGCGATGCCCCGTTCCAGCGCATCGTCGGCTGGCAGAACGATTTGAAGCTGCTGGACCCACACACCTATAACGCCTATGTGGCGAAATTTCCTACAGTGAAAGACATCCCATTGATCGGGCAAGCGTCGGAGCAAAGCGTCAGCGCCGAGGAAATCCTCTCGCTGAAACCCGACCTGGCGGTCTTCAGCATTTCCGGGCATGGCCCGACCGAACACAGCCCGGTCGCCGATGTGCTGGCCAGGGCCGGCATACCGGTGTTGTTCGTCGACTTCCGCCTCAACCCGGTGCAAGGCACACACACCAGCATGACCGCGCTGGGCCAGGCGCTGGGGCGTGAAACCCAGGCCAAGGCCTTTCTGGATTTCTATGACCAGCACATCAAGGTCATCACCGATGCCGTCGCCGCCTTGCCTGAGGGCCCGCGCCCAAGCGTGTTCCTCGAACTGCTGGCCGGTGCCTGGCAAGCGCCAGGGCACACCACCGGCAAGAGCGGCATGGGTGAAGTGATCAAGCTGGTGGGCGGGCGCAATATCGCCGCCGATGTGGTGCCGGGGGCGCTGGGGGATATCAGCGTGGAGTACGCATTGAAGGCTGATCCGGACGTGTATGTCGCCACCGGCAACCACAAACCGGGGTTGATTCTCGGTGCAGGTGTAACCACCGATGAAGCACGCGAGGCGTTTGACCGAGTGCTGGCGCGTCCGGAATTCGCCAACCTTCGGGCGATCCGCGAAGGTAATTCCCACGGCCTGTGGCATGACTTCTACAACTCGCCGTACAACCTGCTGGCGATTGAATCGTTGGCCAAATGGGTGCACCCGGAGCTGTTCGCCAAGCTGGACCCGCAGGCGACCATGGAACAGATCAACCAACAGTTCCTGGGGATGCCGTTGCAGGGTGCCTATTGGATCGACAGCAAGCCCAAGTAACATTTATCGCCCTATTGGAATGCAGTCAGTGTGGGAGCTGGCTTGCCTGCGATAGCGATGTCTCAGTCACCTCATTCAGTGACTGACACTCCGCTATCGCAGGCAAGCCAGCTCCCACATTTGGATCCTCTTCGCTTTCAAGATTGTGTGAGCCCAATGACCACTCAAACCCTCGACCTCGCCAGCGCTACCCACGGCTATCGCCGCCTGCTGGCGCGGCGTACCTGGTTGCTGGCCCTGCTCGGCACCGCACTGGTGTGCGCCCTTCTGGTAGACCTGGCCAGCGGCCCGTCCGGCCTGGGCCTGCTGGCCTTGCTTGACGGGATTGTGCACCCGTCACATCTGAGCCCCACCGACCAGGTGATCATCTGGAACGTGCGCCTGCCCTACGCGCTGATGGCGATACTGGTGGGCTGTGCGTTGTCGCTGGCCGGGGCCGAGATGCAGGCGATCTTGAACAACCCGCTGGCCAGCCCGTTTACCTTGGGCGTGTCGTCGGCGGCGGCGTTGGGGGCGTCGCTGGTGATTGTGCTCCCGGTGACGACCCTGTGGGTGTCGGCCAATACCGCGATTTCCATCTCGGCCTTCATCTTCGCCGCCGCTTCGGTGTTTTTGCTGCAAGCCATGTCGCGCCTGCGAGGCGCCGGCGTCGAGAGCCTGGTGCTGTTCGGCATCGCGCTGGTGTTCAGTTGCAATGCGGTGGTGGCCTTGCTGCAACTGGTGGCCACCGAAGACGTGCTGCAACAACTGGTGTTCTGGACCCTGGGCAGCGTCACCCGGGCCAACTGGGACAAGCTCGGCATCCTGGCCCTGGTGGTCGCGGTGGTGTTGCCGTTTTCCATCGCCGCCGCGCCGCGCCTGACCCTGTTGCGCATGGGCGAAGACCGCGCGCAAAGCTTCGGCGTGGACGTGAAGCGCCTGCGGTTTTTCTCGTTGCTGCGCATCAGCCTGCTGTCGGCCACCGCCGTAGCCTTTGTAGGCACTATCGGATTTATTGGCCTGGTGGGTCCGCATATCGCACGGATCCTGGTGGGCGAAGACCAACGCTTCCTGTTGCCGGCCAGCGCCCTGACCGGCGCGTTGCTGCTGTCGCTGTCGTCGATTGCCAGCAAGCTGATCATGCCCGGTGTGATCGTGCCCGTGGGCATCGTCACCGCGTTGGTGGGCGTGCCGATTTTTGTGGTGCTGGTGTTCAAGCGTGGGAGGCAGTTATGAGCGAAGGGTTAAGCGTACACAACGCCAATGTGAGTTATGGCCGCCGGCAGATCGTGCATGACCTGAGCCTGCCGACCTTGCCCCATGGCAGCCTGACCGCCCTGATCGGCCCCAATGGCGCCGGCAAATCCACCTTGCTGCGCGCCGTGGCCGGGCTGGAAAAGATGCATGGCGTCGTACGCCTGGGTGACCTCGACCTGTCAGCCATGTCCGTGGCCGAGCGCGCCCGGCGTGTGACCTACATGCCGCAGAACCTGCCACCGGGCTTGAGCCTCAGCGTGATGGAAAGTGTGATCGCTGCCTTGCGCGTCGCCCATGTGGACGGCATTCCATTGTCCAACGACGCCTGCCTGCGCGAAGCCTTCGACGCATTGCAGCGCATTGGCATCGCGCAGTTGGCCGACCAGTTGTTAAGCACGCTGTCGGGCGGGCAACGCCAACTGGTCAGCCTTGCGCAACTGATTGCGCGTCGCCCCCAGGTGATGCTGCTGGACGAACCCACCAGCGCCCTCGACCTCAATTACCAACTGAAAGTCATGGACTGCGTGCGCGGCCTGGTGCGCGAACACAACCTGATCGCCGTGGTCGTGCTGCACGACATCAACCTGGCTGCACGTTTTGCCGACCATATTGCCGTGCTGCGCCAGGGTCGCTTGTATGCCAGCGGAGCGGCGAACGACGTGCTCAACCCGCTGTTGTTTGCCGAGGTGTATCGCGTGCGGGCACGTATCGAGCGCTGTTCAGAGCAGTCGCTGCAAGTGTTGGTGGATGGCGCGTTTTGATTTGCTTCTAAGGGTATGCGCAAATGTTTCATTGAATTTTCGCCCCCCCAACATTACCTATACCTACAGGCATTCGCTCAAGCATCACCACTTTTGGAGAGCTTCATGATCGACCTGTATTACTGGACTACCCCCAACGGCCACAAAGTATCACTGTTCCTGGAAGAAGCCGGGCTGCCCTACAAGGTGCATCCGATCAACATTGGCCAGGGCGACCAGTTCAAGCCTGACTTCCTGAAGATCGCTCCCAACAACCGTATCCCAGCCATCGTCGATCAGAACCCGACCGACGGCGGCGCACCGATTTCGCTGTTTGAATCCGGTGCGATCCTGCTGTACCTCGCGGAAAAGACCGGCCAATTCATTCCAAAAGACCTGCGCGGTCGCCAGGAAGCGCTGCAATGGCTGTTCTGGCAGATGGGCGGCCTGGGGCCCATGGCCGGCCAGAATCATCACTTCAGCCAGTTCGCGCCGGAGAAAATCCCCTACGCGATCAAGCGCTACGTGGATGAAACCGCACGTCTTTACGGGGTACTGGACCGGCGTCTGGCGGACCGTGCGTTCGTGGCGGGTGAGGACTACAGCATCGCCGACATGGCGATCTACCCGTGGATCGTTTCCCACAAGTGGCAAAGCCAACGCCTGGAAGACTTCCCACATGTGCATCGCTGGTTCAACAGCATCAAGGAACGGCCGGCGACGATCCGGGCGTATGAGCTGGTCCAGAAAGTGAATCCGCCCAAATCCTGAGCCTGGCCCTTTGTAGGAGCCGGCTTGCCGGCGATGGCGATTGAACAGTCGCCCTCTTCGCTGAGGCTGACGGCCTCATCGCCGGCAAGCCGGCTCCTACAGTTATTACGCGTTCTACAAATCAATCGACAAATAAGCATCGACTCCCGCTTGCGTCGTTTCGCCGCGCTCACTAACGTAGCGCCTTTACTGACGCTACCCCCCGCAGGAGCTTTGCCATGGCCTCGCCAGCCCTCTCACATTTTCTTCCCCGGTTCGGCGTTGCCGCGGCAGTGGCCAGTGCATTGAGCCTGGCCGGTTGCCAGCTCCAGAGCACCCAGGACACCCTGCCCCCGGTCGCCGGCGTACAGCCACTCAAAGGCCTGGCGCAGAACGTATCGGTACGCCGCAATGCCCAGGGCATGCCGCTGATCGAAAGCAACACCTTCCATGACGCGCTGTTCAGCCTCGGTTACGTGCATGCCAGCGACCGCATCACCCAGATGGTCACCCTGCGCCTGCTGGCCCAGGGCCGCCTGGCAGAAATGTCCGGCCCCGAGGTGCTGGATGTCGACCGCTTCATGCGTGCGGTCAACCTGAAGAAAAGCGCCGGCGAGCTGTATAACGCTTCAAGCCCGCGCCTCAAGCGCTTCTTCGAAGTGTATGCGCGTGGCGTCAACGCCTACCTGTTCCGCTATCGCGACAAGCTGCCGCCAGACCTGGCCCAGACCGGCTACAAGCCCGAGTACTGGAAGCCGGAAGATTCGGCGCTGCTGTTCTGCCTGCTGAATTTCAGCGAGTCGGCCAACCTGCAGGAAGAGATTTCGTCCCTGGTGCTGGCTCAGAAGGTCGGCATCGACAAACTCGCCTGGCTGACCCCGAGCGCGCCGGATGAAGCGATCCCGTTGGCCGAGGCCGAGAAACTCAAGGGCGTGAACCTGGGCCAGATCACCGGTCTCGCCGGGTTGGACGCGGTCGGCCAGCAACTGAGCAGCCTCAATGCACTGGCGGTGACCACGTCGAGCAACTGGGCGATCGGTCCGCAGCGCAGCCGCAGCGGTAAAAGCCTGCTGGCAGGCGACCTCGCCGCCCAGCCGCAAGCGCCGTCTGCGTGGAGCTACGTGCAGATCCGCGCACCGAAGTACCAGGCCGTGGGCGCTTCGATTGCCGGCCTGCCGACCCTGTTGTCCGGTTTCAACGGCAAAGTCGCGTGGAGCATGAGCACGGTCAAGGGCGACACCCAGGACCTGTTCCTGGAAAAGGTCAAACGCCAGGGCAGCGCGTTGTACTACGAGAACAACGGCAAATGGCTACCGGCCGGTGTACGTAACGAAACCTTCTTCATCAAAGGCCAGCGCTCGATTCGCGAAGTGGTGTACGAAACCCGCCACGGCGCCCTGCTCAACAGCAGCCAGGCGCTGACCACCGGCCTGGGCCTGGCCCTGCAAACCGCGGACTTCAAGGACGACAAGAGCCTGGATGCGTTCTTCGACTTGTCCCGTGCGCAAAACGCCGGCAAAGCCTCGGACGCGACCCGGGAAATCCGCGCCATCGCGCTGAACATGATCTTCGCCGACGCCAGCAACATTGGCTGGCAAGTCACCGGCCGCTTCCCCAACCGTCGCGAAGGCGAAGGCTTGCTGCCCTCGCCGGGCTGGGACACACGCTTCGACTGGGACGGTTACGCCGACGCGATGCTGCACCCGTATGACCAGGACCCGCCGCAAGGCTGGATCGGCACCGCCAACCAGCGCACCGCGCCACGCGGTTACGGCATGCAGTTGTCCAATTCGTGGGACGCTCCGGAACGTAGCGAGCGCCTCGCGCAATTGGCCAATGCCGGCAAGCACGACAGTCGCAGCGTGATCGCCATGCAGTACGACCAGACCACCCCCTTCGCCGCCAAGCTCAAGACCCTGTTCCAGGCACCGGGCATGGCCCAGCCGCTGAAACAGGCAATTGACGCACTGCCAGCAGCCGAACAGGCCAAGGCCCGTGAAGCGCTGGGTCGCCTGATGGCATTCGACGGCCGCCTGGTGTCCACCTCCGCCGACGCCGCGCTCTACGAACTGTTCCTGCAGGAAAGCACCAAGCAGATCTTCCTCGACGAACTCGGCCCGGAAAACAGCGCCAGCTGGAAGGCCTTTGTCAGCAATGCCAGCCTGTCCTACGCCGCCCAGGCCGACCATTTGCTGGGCCGTGAAGACAGCCCGTTCTGGGATGACGTGCGCACCCCGCAGAAGGAAGACAAACCGGCGATCCTCGCCCGCAGCCTGGCCGCCGCGATCAGCGCCGGTGACAGCCAGTTGGGTGCCGACCACAAGGCCTGGCAGTGGGGCAAACTGCACACCACCACCTGGAAAAACACCCATGGCCAGGTGATTCGCGGCCCACTGGCGTCTGGTGGCGACCACAACACCTTGAACCCGGCGCCCTACAATTGGGGCCAGGACTTCACCACCACCCAGGTGCCGGCGCTGCGCATGATCGTCGACTTCGGCCAGGTGGAGCCGATGATGGGCCAGGGTGGCATCGGCCAATCCGGCAACCCGGCCAGCCCGAACTATGCCAATGGCATCGACCCGTCGCTCAAGGCGCAGTACCTGAGCTTCCCGATGCAGCCGCAGAACTTCGAGAAGGTGTATGGGAAGGCCAGGCTGACCCTGACTCCCGGTAAATAACCGGATCTAAAGGTGGAAGTGGCTTACTGTGGTGAGCGGGCTTGTTGTGGTGAGCGGGCTTGTTTGTGGTGAGCGGGCTTGCCCCGCGCTGGGGCGCGAAGCGGCCCTAGACCCAGACACCGCGTTCTCCTGAATAGAACGCGGTGTTTTTATTGGGGCTGCTTCGCAGCCCAGCGCGGGGCAAGCCCGCTCACCACAAACAAACTTGCTCACCACAAACAAGCTTGCTCACCACAACAAGCCTGCTCACCACAAATAGTTAATCGAACTTCTCCTCCTCCGCCCGCCTCCTACCTGATAAGCCCATCGCCCACGGTCACCCCATGGACCTTGTCATCGCCCGCCCCGAAGGCCTCTACTGCCCCGCCGGTGATTTCTACATCGACCCATGGCGCCCGGTGGAGCGGTCGGTCATCACCCATGCCCATGGTGACCACGCCCGCACGGGCAACCAGCACTACCTGGCGGCCGCCTCCGGCGAAGGCATCCTGCGTTCACGCCTGGGCCAGGACATCAACCTGCAAACCCTGGCCTACGGCGAAAAGCTGGTCCACCACGGCGTCACCCTGAGTTTTCACCCCGCCGGGCATGTGCTCGGCTCGGCCCAGGTGCGCCTGGAATACCAGGGCGAAGTCTGGGTCGCGTCCGGCGACTACAAGGTAGAACCCGACGGCACCTGCGCGCCCTTTGAACCGGTGCGCTGCCACACCTTTATCACCGAATCCACCTTCGGCCTGCCGATCTACCGCTGGCAGCCCCAGGCGCAGATCTTCGCCGGGATCAACGATTGGTGGCAGGCGAATATCGCCGCCGGCAAGGCCAGCGTGCTGTTCTGTTATTCCTTCGGCAAGGCCCAGCGCATCCTGCATGGCATCGACGCCAGCATCGGTCCGATCCTCAGCCACGGCGCGGTCGAGCCGTTGAACCGGGTGTACCGCGAGGCCGGCATCTATATCCCTGAAACCCTCTACGCCGGTGACTTCAAGAAGACCGACCCACTGCTGCGCCAGGCCCTGATCATCGCCCCACCCTCCGCTGGCGGCAGCAGCTGGATCAAGCGTTTCGGCGACTACAGCGACGCCTTCGCCAGCGGCTGGATGCGCCTGCGCGGCACCCGTCGTCGGCGCGGGGTCGACCGTGGCTTCGTGCTGTCGGACCACGCCGATTGGCCCGGCCTGTTGTGGGCCATCGAGCAAACCGGCGCCGAGCGGGTGATGGTCACCCACGGCTCTGTCGGCGTACTGGTGCGCCATCTGCGGGAAAAAGGCCTGGATGCCCAGGGTTTCACCACCGAATACGGAGATGACGAAGAGGAGGCCGGCGCATGAAAGCCTTCGCGGAGCTGTATGCCAACCTCGATGCCACCACCTCGAGCAACGCCAAGCTTGCTGCGCTGCAAGCCTACTTCCGGCAGGCAGCGCCAGACGATGCGGCGTGGGCCGTGTATTTCTTGTCCGGTGGACGGCCCCGGCAATTGGTGCCCACGCGCCTGCTCAGGGACATGGCCACCGAAGCGTCCGGTATCGAGCCGTGGCTGTTTGAGGAAAGCTACCAGTCGGTGGGCGACTTGGCGGAGACCATTTCCCTGCTGTTACCCGAATCCTCCTACACCTCAGAGGACGGACTGGCCGTGTGGCTGGAGGAAAAACTCCTACCGCTGCGTGGCTTGCCTGCGCTGGAGTTGGCTGAACGCTTGCCGGCGTTATGGGCGCAACTGGATCAGCCCAGCCTGATGGTGTGCATCAAGTTGATCACCGGCAGTTTTCGCGTCGGCGTGTCCAAGTTGCTGGTCACTCGCGCCCTCGCCGCCATGGCCGACCTCGACAGCAAGCGCGTGGCACAGCGGTTGGTGGGCTACACCGATCTGTCCAATCGCCCTACACCCGAGGGCTACCTCAAGCTGATCGCCGCCGAATCGTGCGACGAACATGCGCAACGGGGCGGGCAGCCTTATCCGTTTTTTCTCGCCCATGGCTTGGCGCAACCGGTGGAGCAATTCGACGCGCTGCTCGGTGCTCCCGCCGACTGGCAAGTGGAATGGAAGTGGGATGGCATCCGTGCGCAGTTGGTCAAGCGTGACGGCCACCTGTGGATCTGGTCCCGTGGCGAGGAACTGGTCACCGAGCGCTTCCCCGAACTCCATAGCCTGGTGAGTGGTCTGCCCGATGGCACGGTGATCGACGGCGAAATCGTGGTGTGGAAGGACGCGGTGCAACCCTTCGCCCTGCTGCAACAACGGATCGGCCGCAAGACCTTGAGCAAGAAGGTGCTGGAGGATGCCCCGGTCGCGGTGCTGGCCTACGACCTGCTGGAACATCAGGGCGAAGACTGGCGCAACCACACCCAGGCCGAGCGCCGCGCCCAACTTGAGCACGTCATTGCCCAGTGCAACCAACCGGTGTTGCTCGCGTCACCGTTGTTGACCGGAACCACCTGGGAAGCGCTGGCCGAACAACGCGAAGCCTCCCGCAGCCTGGGTGTGGAAGGAATGATGCTCAAGGCACGTGATGGCCTGTACGGCGTGGGCCGCACCAAGGACATGGGCGTGTGGTGGAAGTGGAAGGTCGACCCATTCAGCGTCGATGCGGTGCTGATCTATGCGCAGCGCGGCCACGGCCGACGCGCCAGCCTCTATAGCGACTACACCTTCGCGGTGTGGGACGGCCCGTCCGGCAGCGAACGCACGCTGGTACCGTTTGCCAAGGCCTACTCCGGCCTGACCGACGAAGAAATGCGCAAGGTCGATGCCATCGTGCGCAAGACCACGGTGGAAAAATTCGGCCCGGTGAGCAGCGTGACCCCGAGCATGGTGTTTGAACTGGGGTTCGAAGGCATTGCCCTGTCCAAGCGGCACAAGAGTGGGATTGCGGTGCGGTTTCCACGGATGTTGCGTTGGCGGCAGGATAAGGCGGTGGACGACGCTGACAACCTCGCGACCCTGCAAGACCTGCTGACCTGACTCCTTGGTTAAAAATGGCACAAATCCTTGTGGGAGCTGGCTTGCCTGCGATGGCGGCGTGTCAGTGAAAAATGAATTCGCTGATCCACCGCCATCGCAGGCAAGCCAGCTCCCACATTATTGATCTGCGCCAGAACCAAATTGGTGCACTGTTTTTTGCGCGCCCATTTTCGGGCATCTCCTACACTTCGCTCGCCCTTGTCTCACCTTTTAAAACGCTCATTCGGAACTATGGTGCAGAAATTGCTACTTGAGATCCGTCTGACACCGTTCAGTAACAGTCCTAAACGCGCCACAAGCGCTTATCTTGGTTTCCAGGGATTACATAATGAAAAAAGCATTGCTGACCCTTTCTGCACTGGCTCTGTGCATGGCCGCAGGTACCGCGCTGGCCAAGGAATACAAGGAACTGCGTTTTGGTGTCGATCCGTCCTACGCGCCGTTCGAGTCCAAGGCCGCCGACGGCAGCCTGGTGGGCTTCGATATCGACCTGGGCAATGCGATCTGCGCCGAGCTGAAAGTGAAGTGCAAATGGGTCGAAAGTGATTTCGACGGCATGATTCCAGGCCTCAAAGCCAACAAGTTCGACGGCGTGATTTCGTCCATGACCGTGACCCCGGTGCGTGAAAAGGCCATCGACTTCTCCAATGAGCTGTTCTCCGGCCCTACCTCGCTGGTGTTCAAGAAAGGCGCTGGCTACTCGACGCCTGAGTCCCTCAAGGGCAAATCCGTGGGCTACGAGCAAGGCACCATCCAGGAAGCCTACGCCAAGGCCGTGCTGGATAAAGCCGGTGTGACCACCAAGGCCTACGCCAACCAGGACCAGGTGTACGCCGACCTGACCTCCGGGCGTCTCGACGCTTCCGTGCAAGACATGCTGCAAGCCGAACTGGGCTTTTTGAAGTCGCCGGCCGGTGCCGGGTATGAAGTCAGCGCCGCCATCGACGACCCGTTGCTGCCATCGAAAACCGCCATCGGTATCAAAAAAGGTAACACTGAACTGAAGGCGCTTTTGGATAAAGGTATCAAAGCGTTACACGATGATGGCACCTACGCCACCATCCAGAAGAAACACTTTGGCGATCTGAACCTGTACAGCGGCAAATAATGCCTGGAGCGCTCTTCCCCTGGAGGGGCGCTTTTTTATCGCCATAGGTCCTGATTTATGTTCGAAGAACTGTTGCAAACCCTCGGGTTGAGCGCACTCAGCCTGAAGGGTTTCGGCCCGCTGTTGCTGCAAGGCACCTGGATGACGATCAAGTTGTCGGTGCTGTCCCTGGCCGTCAGCGTATTGCTGGGGCTGATCGGCGCCAGCGCCAAATTGTCCAGCCTGCCCTTCCTTCGCATCCCCGCCCAGCTCTACACCACGCTGATCCGTGGCGTGCCCGACCTGGTGCTGATGCTGCTGATTTTCTACAGCCTGCAAACCTGGCTCACCGGCCTGACCGACTTCATGGAATGGGAATACATCGAGATCGACCCATTCAGCGCCGGGGTGATCACCCTGGGCTTTATCTACGGTGCGTACTTCACCGAGACCTTTCGCGGCGCGATCCTCGCGGTACCGCGCGGCCAACTGGAAGCCGCCACGGCCTATGGGCTCAAGCGCGGCCAGCGGTTTCGCTACGTGACCTTCCCGCAAATGATGCGCTTTGCCCTGCCGGGTATCGGCAATAACTGGATGGTGATGCTCAAGGCCACGGCCCTGGTGTCGATCATCGGCCTGGCCGACCTGGTCAAGGCCGCCCAGGATGCGGGCAAGAGCACTTACCAGTTGTTCTATTTCCTGGTGCTCGCCGCGCTGATCTACCTGTTGATCACCAGCGCGTCCAACTTCGTCCTGCGTCGCCTTGAACGTCGCTACTCCGCAGGCGCACGGGAGGCCGTACGATGATCGAACTCTTGCAGGAATACTGGCGTCCCTTCCTTTATAGCGACGGCCAGCACATCACCGGCCTGGCCATGACGATGTGGCTGCTCACCGCTGCCCTGGTCATCGGCTTCCTGGTGTCGATCCCACTGTCCATTGCCCGTGTGTCGCGCAAGCGCCTGGTGCGTTGGCCGGTGCAGTTCTACACCTATCTGTTCCGGGGCACGCCGCTCTATATCCAGTTGCTGATCTGCTACACCGGCATCTACAGCATCGCCGCCGTGCGCGAGCAACCGCTGCTGGATGCGTTCTTCCGCGACGCGATGAACTGCACCATCCTGGCGTTCGCCCTCAACACCTGTGCCTACACCACGGAGATTTTCGCCGGGGCGATCCGCAGCATGGCCCACGGTGAAGTCGAGGCAGCCAAGGCCTACGGCCTGACCGGGTGGAAGCTCTATGCCTACGTGATCATGCCGTCGGCGCTGCGTCGCGCGTTGCCCTACTACAGCAATGAAGTGATCCTGATGCTGCACTCGACCACAGTGGCCTTCACCGCAACGATCCCAGACATCCTCAAAGTGGCGCGGGATGCCAACTCGGCTACCTTTATGACCTTTCAATCATTCGGTATCGCTGCGCTGATCTACCTGACCGTGACCTTTGCCCTGGTCGGTCTGTTTCGTCTGGCGGAGCGCCGCTGGCTGGCTTTCCTCGGGCCGAGCCATTAAGGAGCATGCATGCGGCATCACGTCCATGAGTTGATCGCGCCGGTGCCAGGCACGGCGCGGCAGATTCACAGTTTTCACTTCGGCCCGGAACAGGCCGAGGGCAAGATCTATATCCAGTCGTCGCTGCATGCCGATGAACTGCCGGGCATGCTGGTGGCCTGGCACCTCAAGGTGCAGTTGGCGAAGCTGGCAGCGGCCGGGCGCCTGCGCAGCGAGATTGTGCTGGTGCCCATCGCCAATCCGGTCGGCCTGGAACAGGTGTTGATGGATATTCCGCTGGGCCGATACGAACTTGAGAGCGGGCAGAACTTCAATCGCCTGTTTGTCGACCTCGGTGAAACGGTGGGTGACCAGATCGAGGCGTTGCTCGGGGACGATCCCCGGCAGAACGTCGAGTTGGTGCGCGCCGCGCTGTCCACCGCCCTCGCCGCGCAACGCGCCGACACCCAGTTGCAATCCCAGCGCCTGGTGCTGCAACGCCTGGCCTGCGATGCCGATATGGTGCTGGACCTGCATTGCGACTTCGAAGCCGTCGCGCACCTGTACACCACGCCCGAGGCCTGGCCGCAGGTGGAACCGTTGGCGCGGTACATCGGTTCGGAGGCCAATTTGCTGGCGACCGATTCTGGCGGGCAATCCTTCGATGAGTGTTTCACCTTGGTGTGGTGGCAGTTGCAGCAACGCTTCGGCGAGCGCTTCCCGATCCCCATGGGCAGCTTTTCGGTGACCGTCGAGCTGCGCGGCCAGGGCGACGTCAACCATGGCCTGGCCAGCCTCGACTGCCAGGCGATCATTGATTACCTGATTCACTTCGGCGCCATCGCGGGGGATGCAGCGCCGCTGCCCGACCTGCCCTACCCGGCCACCCCGCTGGCCGGCGTTGAACCGGTGGCGACCCCCGTGGGCGGCTTGCTGGTGTTCAGCGCGCTGCCGGGTGAATACCTGGAAGCCGGGCAATTGATCGCCGAAATCATCGACCCCATTTCCGACCGCGTAACGCCGGTGCGCTGCCAGAAGGCCGGCCTGCTTTACGCCCGTTCGCTGCGCCGCATGGCCACTGCCGGGATGGTCATCGGCCATGTCGCCGGCACCGAGGCCTACCGCAGCGGCTATCTACTTTCGCCTTGAGGATGCATGCCCCATGTACAAATTGACCGTTGAAGGCCTGCATAAAAGCTATGGCGACAATGAGGTGCTCAAAGGTGTTTCGCTCAAGGCCAAGACCGGCGACGTGATCAGCCTGATCGGCGCCAGCGGCTCGGGCAAGAGCACCTTCTTGCGCTGCATCAACTTCCTGGAAACCCCCAACGACGGCGCCATGACCCTCGACGGCCAGCCGATCCGCATGGTCAGCGACCGCCACGGCATGCGCGTGGCCGATGACGCCGAACTGCAGCGCCTGCGTACGCGCCTGGCAATGGTGTTCCAGCACTTCAACCTGTGGAGCCACATGAGTGTGCTGGAAAACATCACCACGGCCCCGCGCCGGGTGCTGGGCTGCAGCAGGAAGGACGCCGAAGACCGCGCCCGTCGCTACCTGGACAAGGTGGGTTTGCCGGCGCGCGTGGCCGACCAATACCCGGCGTTCCTGTCCGGCGGCCAGCAGCAACGCGTCGCCATCGCCCGCGCCCTGGCGATGGAGCCAGAGGTGATGCTGTTCGACGAACCCACCTCGGCCCTCGACCCGGAATTGGTGGGGGAAGTGTTGAAGGTGATCCAGGGCCTGGCCGAGGAAGGCCGCACCATGATCATGGTGACCCACGAGATGAGCTTCGCACGCAAGGTGTCGAGCCAGGTGCTGTTCCTGCACAAGGGCCTGGTGGAGGAACAAGGCGCGCCGGAAGAGGTGCTGGGCAATCCGAAGAGCGAGCGTTTGCAGCAGTTCCTCAGCGGTAACCTGAAATAACCTGAAGGAGCCGGCTTGCCGGCTCCTGCAAGGATTGCGTTAAACCTTTGACGCTCGGTGAAGGTCTGTGGAATAGGCCTTCCAGAGTCTCAGCCGCCGTATGGCAAAACCTATCGACTTCGCCAAACAATGGTTTGCCGCCAAAGCCTGGAAGCCGTTCGCCTTTCAAAAAGACGTGTGGGCGGCGGTCAAGGGGGGCCGGTCGGGGTTGCTGCATGCCAGCACCGGCGCGGGTAAAACCTATGCGCTGTGGTTTGCCGCCCTCAATCGCTTCGCCATCACTCGCCCGTCCGTGACGGGTAAACGCAAACCGCCCGCTGAACCACTGACGGTGCTGTGGATCACGCCCATGCGTGCCCTCGCGGCCGACACCGCGCGCGCCCTCGAAGCACCGCTTGAAGCCTTGCAGATTCCCTGGAGCGTCGGCCTGCGCACCGGTGATACCCGCAACAGCGAGCGCGCCCGCCAGACCCGACGCCAGCCCACCGCACTGGTCACCACCCCGGAAAGCCTGACCCTGATGCTGGCGCGTGCGGACAGCGAAACAAGCCTGGCGCACCTGCGCATGGTGGTCGTGGATGAATGGCATGAATTGATCGGCAACAAGCGCGGCGTGCAGCTGCAGCTGGCGCTGGCGCGATTACGGCGTTGGCATCCCGATTTGATGGTGTGGGGCATTTCGGCAACGTTGGGTAATCAATCCCACGCCTTGGAAGTGCTGGTTCCGCAAGGCGACGGAATCAATGTGCAAGGGAAAACGGCTAAACAGCTGAAGGTCGACACCCTGCTGCCGCCCGTCGCCGAACGCTTTCCCTGGGCCGGACATATCGGCCTGAAGATGTTGCCCCAAGTGGTGGCCGAGGTGGATGCCAGCAGCAGTTGCCTGGTGTTTACCAACACGCGGGCACAATCGGAAATCTGGTACCAGGCGTTGCTGGAAGCCCGTCCCGACTGGGCTGGGGTGATTGCCCTGCACCACGGTTCGCTATCGAGAGAAACCCGTGATTGGGTGGAGCGGGCGCTGAAAGACGGCCAGCTCAAGGCCGTGGTGTGCACCTCGAGCCTGGACCTGGGGGTGGATTTCCTGCCAGTGGAGCGGGTGCTGCAGATTGGGTCGGCCAAAGGCGTGGCGCGCCTGATGCAGCGCGCCGGACGCTCGGGGCATGCACCGGGGCGGCCATCGCGGGTGACATTGGTGCCGACCCACAGCCTGGAGTTGGTGGAAGCCGCAGCGGCTCAGGATGCGATCGCCCAGCGGCGCATCGAAGCCCGGGAATCACCGCACAAGCCGTTGGATGTGCTTGTACAGCACTTGGTAAGCATGGCGCTGGGCGGCGGGTTTACGCCGGATGCGTTATTGGCCGAAGTGCGCGGTGCCTGGGCCTACCGTGACCTGACGGACGCAGACTGGGCGTGGGCCCTGGGTTTTGTGCGCCACGGCGGCCTGTCACTGACCGCCTATCCGGATTACCGCCGCGTGGAGCCGGACGAGCATGGCATCTGGCGTGTCCCCGATGCGCGGCTGGCGCGTCGTCATCGAATGAGCGTGGGCACGATCGTCAGCGATGCCAGTATCCAGCTGAAATTCTGGAGCAAGGGCGGCGGCGGCAAGCATCTGGGGAGCGTCGAAGAGGGCTTTATTGCGCGGCTCAAGCCTGGCGATGGTTTTCTATTTGCCGGTCGTTTACTGGAGTTGGTGCGGGTGGAAAACATGACGGCCTATGTACGGCGCAGCACCGCGAAAAAAGCCGCCGTACCGCGCTGGAATGGTGGGCG
Organism: Pseudomonas sp. CHM02; assembly: GCF_000612585.1. Lineage (GTDB taxonomy): Bacteria > Pseudomonadota > Gammaproteobacteria > Pseudomonadales > Pseudomonadaceae > Aquipseudomonas. The sequence goes on along the minus strand of NZ_JFCA01000008.1, from coordinate 85,137 downwards.
CATGCCGCTTTCCAACGAGCTGGCCCAGGCGGTGGTCGAGCGCTTTGATGCGGCCGCGCACGGGCACTATGAAGGCCCGGAGATGCAGGCCGTGCAACCTCTGCTGCAAACGCAACTGCGCTGGTCCGGCCTGCCGACGCGCGAGCATTTGCTGGCCGAGGCGTTGAAGTCGCGGGAGGGCTGGCACCTGTTTCTGTATCCGTTCGCCGGGCGCCAGGTGCACCTGGGCCTGGCGAGTCTGTTGGCGTGGCGGGTGAGCCAACGGCAGCCGGTGACTTTTTCGATTGCAGTCAATGATTACGGGCTGGAGCTGTTGAGCGCCACCGAGGTGGATTGGCCCGCAATGCTGAATGAAGCACTGCTGAGTCCGGAACATTTGCTGGAAGACGTGGCGGCCAGCCTGAATGCCGGAGAGCTGGCCCTGCGCCGCTTTCGTGAGATCGCACGGATCGCCGGGCTGGTGTTTGCCGGGTATCCGGGCGCACCGAAAAGCACGCGGCAAGTGCAGGCGTCCAGTGGGTTGTTCTTCGAGGTGTTCAAGCAATATGACCCGCAGAACCTGCTGCTGACCCAGGCAGGGGAAGAAGTCCTGCGCGATGAGTTGGACATTCGCCGGCTGGACGAGACGTTGCGTCATCTTTCAGCGCTGAAACGCGACCTGCACCTGATCGAACGGCCTACGCCCCTGGCCTTTCCGCTGTTGGTTGAGCGGATGCGCGAGAGCATGAGTTCGGAAAAACTCTCGGAGCGCATTGCGCGAATGGTCAAGGACCTGGAAAAAGTCGCGGATAACGGGAAGCGCTGATGGTTTGCACAGTGGAACTTGAGGGAGAAACCTTGTGGTTGCTGGCGGACAAGGCTATTTACTGGCCTGCACGCGAGTGCCTGTTGATTGCCGACGCGCATTTCGGCAAGGCATCAGCCTATCGCAGCCTGGGCCAACCGGTGCCCCAGGGGACCACCACCGAGAACCTGCAGCGCCTGGATCGCTTGCTATCGGCGCTACCGTGCGCGCAGATGGTCTTTCTTGGCGATTTCCTGCACGGACCCGGATCGCACGCCAGCGGCACCCTGAGTGCGCTGAGCGCCTGGCGCGCACGTCATGCCGACCTGTCGATGACCCTGATTCGCGGCAATCACGACAAGCGTGCCGGCGACCCGCCTGCCGACTTGAGGATTGAAGTGGTCCCGGAGCCATTGCTGATGGGCCCTTTCGCCCTGCAGCACGAACCGGACGCTCATCCCAGCCATCATGTGCTGGCGGGGCACGTGCATCCCGTGTATCGCTTGCGCGGCAAGGGCCGGCAGAGCCTGCGGCTGCCGTGCTTCCATATCGGCACGCGGGTCAGCTTGCTGCCTGCGTTTGGTGCGTTTACCGGTGGCTTCGCGGTGGAGCAGGACAATGACCGCCGAGTCTTTGTGATCGGCGACCAGGAGGTATGGCCAGTGCGGTGACCGGCCTCCCAGGTATCAGGCGACAGGCGCGGGTGGCGGCTCGTCCGGCAGCGTTGGTTCACCGGGCTCGGTGGGTTGTGGGTAATCCGGCTCGGGTTGGCCGGGGATGCCGCCCGCATAAGCAGGATCGGCCATCAGGGACCAGGCCAGAACGCCAATCTGGTTGGGTTCAAGCCGGGCAAGTTCTGCGCTGATTCGCGGGTCGATCTTCATAGGGGACTCCTCAAGCGTGGCTCGGCGCGTTTTACACGCGCCGAGGCAGTACACCTAGATAGAGTCACTTTATGCAGACTAATTCCCTTTACGCGTAAGACCTTTCGATCAAGCGCGTGGGAGGGTGACGCCGCGCTGGCCCTGGTACTTGCCTGCGCGGTCTTTGTAGGACACTTCACAGGCCTCGTCGGACTGCAGGAACAGCATCTGCGCCACACCTTCGTTGGCGTAGATCTTCGCCGGCAAGGTGGTGGTGTTGGAGAACTCCAGGGTCACGTGGCCTTCCCACTCGGGCTCGAGCGGCGTCACGTTGACGATGATCCCGCAACGCGCGTAGGTGCTCTTGCCCAGGCAGATGGTCAGCACGTCGCGGGGAATACGGAAGAACTCCACGGTGCGCGCCAGGGCGAAGGAGTTTGGCGGAATGATGCAGACGTCGCTCTTGACGTCGACGAAGCTCTTTTCGTCGAAGTTCTTCGGATCGACGATCGCCGAATTGATGTTGGTGAACACCTTGAACTCATCGGCGCAACGCACGTCGTAGCCGTAGCTGGAAACGCCGTACGAAATCACGCGCTCGTCGCCCTGGCCACGAATCTGGCGCTCAACGAACGGTTCGATCATGCCGTGTTCTTGCGCCATGCGGCGAATCCACTTGTCCGATTTGATGCTCATGGCGGGTGTCCTGAATAGCGAGGTGGAAAAATTCTGTTGGGCATCTTACCGGGGCCGGCGTTGGGGTTCAAAGGCCACGGGGCTTTTCTTGACGAATGCGACTGTTGCTATAAGCCGCGGCCAGCGGGGCCGGGACCCGTATTACCGCGCAGAGTGACCGGAAATACCACCGCCAGTCACGAAATTGGAGAAACCTTCGGAAATACCATTGGCACGTTCCGGAAAAAGGGTTAAGGTGGCGCCACTGTGCTGCTTGTGTCACTGAGAATCTCTACACGATATGTTGAATTTCGATCCAACCATCTCCAAGAATTTTTCCTGCTCTTTGCACTCAGTCTCGGCCAGGGCTTTTCCTGAGTCGCAGTTAACTTTGTCCAAGGAGATACACCATGTCTAATCGCCAAACTGGTACCGTTAAGTGGTTCAACGATGAAAAAGGCTTCGGCTTCATCACTCCACAATCCGGTGACGACCTGTTCGTTCACTTCAAAGCTATCCAATCCGACGGCTTCAAAAGCCTGAAAGAAGGCCAACAGGTTTCTTTCATCGCTACCCGCGGTCAGAAAGGCATGCAAGCTGAAGAAGTTCAAGTTATCTAACTTGTACTGACTTAGTCAAAAAGACCCCGCCCTTAAAAGCGGGGTTTTTTTATGCCTGGATTCGGTGCTACACCCTCCCCTGTAGGAGCCCGGCTTGCCGGCGATGGCGGTATTGAGGGCCTCATCGCCGGCAAGCCGGGCTCCTACAGGGGAAGTGCTGGCAACGAATGATCAGCGCACAGCAAAACGCCCGGTGCATTCCCATGCACCGGCGTTTTGTCATAGCTGTCTTATCAATCGTTATTGAAACAACGACTCACTCGACAAGCCATTTTTCTCGAGGATCTCGCGCAGACGCTTGAGCCCCTCCACCTGGATCTGCCGCACCCGCTCACGGGTCAGGCCTATCTCCAGGCCTACGTCTTCCAGGGTGCTGCTCTCGTGGCCACGCAGGCCAAAGCGGCGAATCACCACTTCACGCTGCTTGTCCGTGAGCTCCGACAGCCACTGGTCAATGCTTTGGGAAAGATCATCGTCCTGCAACAGCTCGCAAGGATCTGTAGGACGATCATCCGTCAGGGTGTCCAACAGGGTTTTATCCGAATCCGGACCCAGCGAGACATCGACCGAAGACACGCGCTCGTTCAAGCCAAGCATGCGTTTGACCTCACCTACCGGCTTCTCCAGCAGGTTGGCGATTTCTTCGGGCGAAGGTTCATGATCGAGTTTTTGGGTAAGCTCACGCGCTGCCCGCAGGTAGACGTTGAGCTCCTTGACTACATGGATCGGCAACCGGATCGTGCGGGTCTGATTCATGATCGCCCGTTCGATGGTCTGGCGAATCCACCAGGTGGCATAGGTTGAAAAGCGGAAGCCCCGCTCAGGGTCGAACTTCTCCACCGCCCGGATCAAGCCCAGGTTGCCTTCCTCGATCAAGTCCAACAGGGAAAGCCCACGATTGACGTAGCGTCGGGCGATTTTCACCACCAGGCGCAGGTTGCTTTCAATCATGCGCTTGCGCCCAGCCGGATCCCCCTTTTGCGACAAGCGCGCAAAATGGACTTCTTCTTCGGGGGTCAGCAGAGGGGAAAAGCCGATTTCATTGAGGTACAGCTGGGTCGCATCGAGCGCCCGCGTGTAGTCAATGTACTTGTGTTGCTTTAACGCGGTGGAGTTCTTGGATTTGGTGCGAACTGAAGGTACAGCAGGTCCCTCATTCGACATCGATTCCGTAGCGATACCGGTCTCCATAAGGAGAACCTCATCGTCGATGTCAAACTCCGGCGCTTCTTTACTGAGAGCCATTGTTATAGTCCTTTGGTGAGTTCGACCTCAAGCTCAAGCGACGCCTTTATCCTTGGCAACGCTGGAGCCTGTTCCTTCTACGTGAGGAACAGGCTGTGCAACACATCAACGACGGGGCAGGAATTGCAGCGGATCTACAGGCTTCCCTTGACGGCGAATCTCAAAGTGCAGTTTCACCCGGTCTGTACCAGTTGACCCCATTTCGGCAATTGTCTGTCCGACTTTGACCTGCTGCCCCTCCCGAACCAACAGCCTACGGTTGTGGCCGTAAGCACTGACGTAGGTATCGCTGTGTTTGATGATGACCAGCTCGCCGTAGCCCCGTAAACCACTCCCGGCGTACACCACTGTCCCATCAGACGCAGCTAAAACAGGCTGTCCCAAATCCCCGGCGATATCAATGCCTTTATTCAAACTACCGTTTGAAGAGAATTTTCCAATAAGGACCCCGTTTGAAGGCCATCCCCAACCAGTCGGTGCAGGCCCTGCAGGCGGCAGTGGCGCGGGTGCCGGCTTGGCCGCAGGGGCCGGTGCGGCGGTGCCCGCAGGTCGGGTGATGAGGGTGGTTTTGCTCGAGGACGACGGCGAAGATCCAGTGTTTGTCACAACCGCCGTGGGCGTTGAACCGGTACGACCGTCGAAGCGAATCGTCTGACCGGGATGTATCGTGTAGGGCACCGGAATATTGTTACGAGCTGCGAGCGCCTTGTAGTCCCAGCCATAACGGAAGGCAATCGAGAACAACGTGTCGCCTTTGCGTACCACGTATTGCCCGGTGGTGACCGTCGGCTTCTGCGGTACGGCATTATTACGGTCAACTACCCGCGCGCCGCTACTTGGGGAGCTGGAACACCCTACCAGCACGGAACTGAAGACAAGGCCAAGCACCAGTCGATGAAAGCTTGTTTTACTCATACGCTGCGCAAGACCTGTGAGACTCACCCGCCGCTCCCTTTGTGGTGGCTGAACATGAACGCCTGTATCAGGCTTGAAATATGACGCAAGTATAACTGGGCATTGGAGTTTTACCGGCACACGTCTGAAACCAATCATTCAGCGTGTTGAATCGTTGCGCCAGTCATGTTGACTCAATGAACCCCGCTGTAAGACACATCCCCGCCAGCAGAATTCACCGCCGGTAAAAATTGATCAGGCCAGCGGGCCATTGAGCAACGGCACAAAACGAACGGCCCCGAGCACATGCCGGGAAAAGCCTTCGTCCTCACGGATAATGAGCATCAATTGTTGCACTTCGCCGGAACCCACCGGGATCACCAGGCGCCCGCCGGGAGCGAGTTGATCGAGCAACGCTTGCGGCACATCGGTGGCCACAGCGGTCACGATGATGCCGTTGTACGGCGCCAGCGCCGGCCAGCCTTCCCAGCCATCGCCCCAGCGGAATACCACGTTGCGCAGGTTCAGCTCCACCAGGCGCTCCTTGGCGCGGTCTTGCAGCACCTTGATGCGCTCCACCGAAAACACCCGCTCGACCAACTGTGCGAGCACGGCGGTTTGATAACCGGAGCCGGTGCCGATTTCCAGCACCTTGTCCAAGGGCCCCGCCGCCAGCAGCAGCTCGCTCATGCGCGCCACCATGTACGGCTGGGAAATGGTCTGGTTATGGCCGATGGGCAGCGCCGTATCCTCATAGGCACGGTGGGCCAGGGCTTCATCGACAAACAGATGCCTAGGCGTACGCCGGATCACTTCCAGCACCTGGGCGTTGGACAAGCCCTCTTCGTACAAGCGCTGGATCAAGCGTTCGCGGGTACGCTGGGATGTCATCCCGATACCCCGGCGCAGCAAGTCGTCTTGTTCACGGCCCATCAGCGCAGCCTCTCCAGCCAGCCATCGAGACCACTGAAGGCATCACTGAAGGTGCGATCAAACTGCAATGGGGTAATCGACACATAGCCTTGCATCACCGCATGAAAGTCCGTGCCCTCGCCGCCGTCTTCGGCATCGCCCGCTGCAGCGATCCAATAGCCTTCCTTGCCACGCGGGTCGACCACCTTCAACGGCGCCGCCGCACGGGCGCGATGGCCCAGGCGCGTCAGCTTGATGCCGCGAATATGATCGAGGGGCAAGTTGGGAATATTGACGTTGAGCACCGTGCGCGGCGGCAGGTCCAGGGAGGCGTGGGCTTGCACCAGCTTGCGCGCGAAATGTGCAGCAGTGGGCAGGTTGTCCAGCTGGCGCGAGGCAAACGAAAAGGCGAACGCCGTACGGCCCAGGAAGCGCCCTTCAAGGGCCGCCGCCACGGTACCGGAATACAGCACATCATCCCCCAGGTTTGCACCGAGGTTGATGCCCGACACCACCAGGTCCGGCTCCTGGTCCAGCAGGCTGTTGATCGCCAGGTGGACGCAGTCGGTGGGGGTGCCGTTCACGCTGATAAAGCCATTGGCCAGGACTTGCGGGTGCAACGGACGGTCGAGCGTCAGCGAACTGCTGGCGCCGCTCTTGTCCTGGTCGGGGGCCACCACCACGCACTCGGCATAATCTTCCAGCGCAGCATAGAGCGCGGCAAGACCGGGTGCGGTGGCACCGTCATCGTTTGATATCAGAATACGCATGGGTTGTCCGTCTGCCCCACCGGCACCAGATCAACAAGCTCGCGCACCAAGACAGTGGCGAAGCATCCGGCCGGCAGGACGAATTCCAATTGCAGAATGTCCAGCGAGGGATAATGCCACGTCAAACCGCCAATGGGCAGTCGCAGAATGCGACGTTCCTGGCTCATGCCGGCATTCACCAGCCAATCGCGCAGGTCGGCTTCACCGGCGGCAACCGCCTGTTCCAGCTCAAAGGTTGCACCGCTGGCGGGCGAATCGCCTTCGCCCCACTGCGGCCCGGTGGGGTGCAGGTCCAGAATCGCCAGGCGCGGATCATTGCATTCCGCTTCGCCGGCCGGGAAAAAACTGCGGCTGTCGGTAAACGCCAGCAGGTCGCCGACCTGGGCACGCTGCCAGGAACCGTCGGCCACACGTGCCGCCAACACCTTGTTGAACAGGAAACTGCGCGCCGTGGACAGCAGCCGCGACCGCACATTGCGTTGCTCCGGCAAGGCTTTGCGTGCGGCCCACTCGCGAGCGTCCACCACATTGCCGCCGTTGTGGCCAAAGCGCTGGGCACCGAAATAGTTCGGAATGCCATGCTGGGCAATCAGTTGCAACCGCGCGTCGATGGCGGCGGTATCACCGGCCAACTGCGTCAGGCGCAAGGTAAAACCGTTGGCCGAATGCGCGCCGCGCTGCAGCTTGCGCTTGTGGCGACCGGTCTTGAGGATCTTGAGCGTGTCGTTTTCTGCTGCGCTCATGTCCGGATCGGCCTTGCCCGGCAGCTGCACGCTGAACCACTGGCGGGTCAATGCCTGGCGGTCCTTGAGCCCGGCATAGCTGACGGTACGCAACGGCACGCCTGCCGCCTTGGCGATACGCCGCGCCGCTTCCTCGGTGTTGAGGCCGCGCTTCTCGACCCACAACCACAGGTGCTCGCCCTCGCCGGTCAGCGGAATGTCCAGCACTTCGTCGACCTGGAAGTCTTCGGCGGTCGCCTTCAGGACCGCGCTGCCCAGGGCCTCGCCATAGGCCCGTGGCCCCAACAGTTGCAGATCATTCATGCGCGCAGCAACAAGGCAACGGAGTGCACGGCGATGCCCTCTTCACGACCGGTGAACCCGAGTTTTTCGGTGGTGGTGGCTTTCACGTTCACTTGATCCAGTTCAATGTGCAGGTCGGCGGCTATCAGCGCGCGCATCGACTCGATATGGGGGGCCATCTTCGGCGCCTGGGCCACGATGGTGTTGTCGACGTTGCCGACCTTCCAGCCCTTGGCGTGGATCAGGCCGACCACGTGGCGCAGCAATACACGGCTGTCCGCGCCCTTGAAGGTCGGGTCGGTGTCCGGAAAATGCTTGCCGATATCGCCCAACGCCGCCGCGCCGAGCAAGGCATCGCTCAAGGCATGCAACACAACGTCGCCGTCGGAATGAGCCAGCAACCCATGATGGTGTGCAATGCGCACGCCGCCCAGGGTGATGAAATCGCCTTCGGCGAAACGGTGCACATCGTAGCCGTGGCCAATACGCATAAAAAAACGCCCCGATTTAATTCAGGGCGTGATTCTACCTACTTTTGCCTCACATTAACCGAGCAAAGCACGGCCATGGTGCCGCAAATGATCTTCGATGAAGCTGGCGATAAAGAAGTAGCTGTGGTCGTAGCCGGGTTGCAGGCGCAATTCCAACGGATGGTTGGCCGCCTTGGCCGCTTGTTGCAGGGCTTCTGGCTTGAGTTGCACGGCGAGGAAATCGTCGCGGTCACCCTGGTCCACCAACAGCGGCAGCTTTTCCGAGGCTTCGCTGATCAGCACGCAGGCATCCCACTCACGCCATTTTGAACGCTCTTCGCCCAAGTAACGGGAAAAGGCTTTCTGCCCCCACGGACAGTCCATCGGGTTGTTGATCGGCGAAAACGCCGACACCGACAGGTAACGGCCTGGGTTGCGCAGTGCACACACCAGCGCACCGTGGCCGCCCATGGAGTGGCCGCTGATGCCACGCTTGGTCGAAGCCGGGAAATGCGCCTCAACCAACGCTGGCAATTCCTGCACCACGTAGTCATGCATCCGATAGTGCTGGGCCCAGGGCTCCTGTGTGGCATTCAGATAGAAGCCGGCGCCGAGGCCGAAGTCCCAGGCGTTATCCGGGTCGCCCGGCACGCCCGGTCCGCGCGGGCTGGTGTCTGGTGCGACGATGATCAACCCCAGTTCGGCGGCCATGCGCTGGGCGCCGGCCTTCTGCATGAAGTTCTCATCGGTGCAGGTGAGACCGGACAACCAGTACAGCACCGGCAACTTGCCGCCCTGCTCTGCTTGCGGTGGCAGGTAGACAGCGAAGGTCATGTCGCAGCCGAGCACATCGGAGTGATGCTTGTAGCGTTTATGCCAGCCGCCGAAGCTTTTCTGGCACGACAGGTTTTCCAGACTCATGGCCGACCTCAGAAGTGGATGACGGTACGAATGCTCTTGCCTTCATGCATCAGGTCAAACGCTTTGTTGATGTCTTCCAGGCCCATGGTGTGGGTGATGAAGGTGTCCAGCGGGATCTCGCCGGTCTGGGCCATTTCCACGTAGCTCGGCAGCTCGGTACGACCACGCACGCCGCCGAATGCCGAACCGCGCCAGACGCGACCGGTCACCAACTGGAATGGACGGGTGGCGATTTCCTGGCCGGCACCGGCCACGCCGATGATCACCGACTCGCCCCAGCCTTTGTGGCAGCACTCAAGGGCGGCGCGCATCAGTTGCACGTTGCCGATGCATTCGAAGGAGAAGTCCACGCCGCCGTCGGTGAGGTCGACGATCACGTCCTGGATCGGGCGATCGTAGTCTTTCGGGTTGATGCAATCGGTGGCGCCCAGTTGCTTGGCAATTTCGAACTTGGCCGGGTTGATATCGATGGCAATGATGCGGCCAGCCTTGGCTTTGACCGCACCGATCACTGCCGATAGACCGATGCCGCCGAGACCGAAGATGGCCACGGTGTCGCCCGGCTTGACCTTGGCGGTGTTGATCACCGCTCCGATGCCGGTGGTGACGCCGCAACCGAGCAGGCAGACTTTTTCCAGTGGCGCTTCTTTAGGAATCTTGGCCACGGAAATTTCCGGTAGCACAGTGTACTCGGAGAAGGTCGAGGTACCCATGTAGTGGAAAATCGGCTGGCCCTTGTAGGAAAAACGCGTGGTGCCGTCCGGCATCAGGCCTTTGCCCTGGGTGGAACGAATGGCCTGGCACAGGTTGGTCTTGCCCGACAGGCAGAATTTGCACTTGCCGCATTCCGGGGTGTACAGCGGGATCACATGGTCGCCGACAGCCACCGACGTTACGCCTTCACCGATCGCTTCAACCACTGCACCGCCTTCGTGGCCGAGAATCGACGGGAAGATGCCTTCCGGGTCCGCGCCCGACAGGGTGTAGGCGTCGGTATGGCACACGCCGGACGCGACTACGCGCAAGAGCACTTCGCCAGCCTTGGGCATGGCCACATCCACTTCGACGATCTCAAGGGGCTTCTTGGCTTCGAAAGCTACGGCGGCGCGAGACTTGATCATCCGGGTTTCTCCAGGAGGTTAAAAACTGAGACGGTGAGTGTAAAACATGGCTGGTTGATGAATAATCCGGACAAAAGCAAAACTTTATTGCTGTACAGGGATAATCGCGATGTTGGAAAACCGCTGGGAAGGCATCGATGAGTTCGTCGCAGTTGCCGAATGCAGCCAATTCACCGCAGCCGCGGAACGATTGGGGGTGTCGTCTTCGCACATCAGCCGGCAAGTGGCACGCCTGGAAGAACGCCTGCAAACGCGATTGCTGTATCGCAGTACGCGCAAGGTGACCCTGACCGAAGCGGGCCAGACCTTCCTGCAGCATTGCCAACGCCTGCAGGACGGTCGCGAAGAAGCCCTGCGCGCAGTGGGCGACCTCACCAGCGGACCCAAGGGCATGTTGCGCATGACCTGCGCGGTGGCGTACGGCGAACGCTTTATCGTGCCGCTGGTCACGCGGTTCATGGGGCTGTATCCCCAGTTGCGCGTGGATATCGAGCTGAGCAACCGCCAGTTGGACCTGGTGCACGAAGGCCTCGACCTGGCGATTCGCCTGGGGCGTTTGCAGGATTCACGCATGGTCGCCAGCCGGCTGGCGCCCAGACGTATGTACCTGTGTGCGTCGCCATCGTACCTGGCGCGATACGGCCGGCCACACAGCTTGTCGGAATTGAGTCGGCATAACTGCCTGATTGGCAGCTCGGATATCTGGCAACTAGCCCAGGACGGGCGGGAATTTTCCCAGCGCGTGCAGGGAAACTGGCGTTGCAACAGTGGGCAGGCAGTACTGGATGCGGCACTGCAAGGAGTGGGGTTGTGCCAGTTGCCGGATTATTACGTGCTGGAGCACCTGCACAATGGCGCGCTGGTGTCGTTGCTGGAGGCGCATCAGCCGCCAAATACAGCGGTGTGGGCGCTGTATCCGCAGCAGCGGCATTTGTCGCCGAAGGTCAGGAAGTTAGTGGATTTCTTGAAGGAGGGTTTGGCTGGGCGGCCGGAGTACAGCCAGTGATTATTGGCTGTTTGTGCCGGCCTCTTCGCAGGCAAGCCAGCTCCCACATTGACTGCGTTCCTATAGGGTAAAGGCGGTCAATGTGGGAGCTGGCTTGCCTGCGATGAAATCGACGCGGTTTAACTGCCTACCCGCGATTCGCCCACCGCAGCCGCAACCACTCCAGATCTTCCGGCCGGGTCACCTTGATATTGTCCGAGCGCCCTTCGATCAGGCGCGGCGCCTGGCCGGACCATTCCATGGCTGACGCTTCATCGGTGATGACAGCATCCGCCACCAGGCTGTCGGCCAAAGCACGGTGCAAAGCACCCAGGCGGAACATCTGCGGCGTGTAGGCCTGCCAGATCAGGCTGCGGTCGACGGTTTCGACCACGCGCCCCTGTTTGTCGACGCGTTTGAGGGTGTCGCGGGCCGGCACGGCCAACAGACCACCCACAGGGTCGTTCGCCAGCTCGCTTAATAACTTGTCGAGATCATCGCGGCTCAGGTTTGGCCGTGCCGCATCGTGCACCAACACCCAATCGTCATCGCTGGCGCCCAGGGCATTGAGTTGCAGCAGCGCGTTGAGCACGGACCCCGAACGCTCGTCGCCGCCGTCCGCACGCACAATGCGCGGGTCGTTGGCGCAAGGCAGGTCCGGCCAATAAGGATCATCTACAGCAAGACTGACCACCAACCCTTTAAGGTCTGGATGGTCAAGAAAACAGCCAAGGCTGTGTTCGAGAATGGTGCGCCCGCCCAGTTGCAAGTATTGCTTGGGACGGTCCGCGGCCATACGGGCACCGACGCCCGCGGCAGGAATCACGGCCCAGAAGGCCGGCAAACGGGTACTCATTGGGCCAACTGGTAGAGGGTTTCGCCCTCCTTGACCATGCCCAGTTCATGACGGGCCCGTTCTTCAACGGTCTCCGTACCTTTTTTCAGCTCGAGCACTTCGGCATCGAGGACGCGGTTGCGCTCCAGCAGGCGTTCGTTTTCGGCGTGCTGGTCGGCAATTTGCTGGGTCAGGTCTTTTACCTGCGCAAAACTGCCATTACCCACCCATAGGCGGTACTGCAGGCCAGCCAGCAACAAGAGCAAGACGAGGAACAACCAATTGGGACTGCGCATCGAATATCGGGTATCCAGTGAAAAAAGACCGCCATGCAAAACTTTTGCAGCAACTGATAGCACGAAGCCTGGAAAAACCAGGCTTGTGCTTGATAGCCATCAGATTAGCGTCGAATTACACACTGTCGTGAGTTTTCCGACGCAATTCGCCGACTTTTTACCATGCTTTACCATCAACTAGCGATCAGCCGCGAAACTCGCCGCGACCGTTGTACTTGGCCTTGCCAGCCAGTTGCTCTTCGATACGCAGCAATTGGTTGTACTTGGAAACACGGTCGGAACGGCACAGGGAACCGGTCTTGATCTGGCCGGCCGAGGTGCCCACGGCCAGGTCGGCAATGGTCGAGTCTTCGGTTTCGCCGGAGCGGTGGGAGATCACGGCCGTATAGCCCGCAGCCTTGGCCATCTGGATGGCTTCCAGGGTTTCGGTCAGGGTGCCGATCTGGTTGAACTTGATCAGGATCGAGTTGGCGATCTTTTTATCGATGCCTTCTTTCAGGATCTTGGTGTTGGTCACGAACAGGTCGTCGCCCACCAGTTGGATTTTCTCGCCGATCTTGTCGGTGAGGATTTTCCAGCCGTCCCAATCGGACTCGTCCAGGCCATCTTCGATCGAGATGATCGGGTAGCGCTGGGTCAGGCCTTTCAGGTATTCGGCGAAACCTTCGGAGTTGAACACCTGGCCTTCGCCGGACAGGTTGTATTTACCGTCCTCGTAGAACTCGCTGGCCGCGCAGTCCAGGGCCAGGGTCACGTCGGTGCCCAGCTTGTAGCCAGCATTGGCAACGGCTTCGGAGATCACTTTCAGTGCATCTTCGTTGGACGCCAGGTTCGGTGCAAAACCGCCTTCGTCACCCACCGCAGTGCTCAGGCCACGGGCCTTCAGCACAGCCTTGAGGTGATGGAAAATCTCGGTGCCCATGCGCAGGCCTTCGGAGAAGGACTTGGCGCCAACCGGCTGCACCATGAATTCCTGGATGTCGACGTTGTTATCGGCGTGCTCGCCACCGTTGATGATGTTCATCATCGGCACCGGCATCGAGTAGACACCCGGGGTACCGTTGAGGTTGGCAATGTGCGCGTACAGCGGCAGGTCCTGGTCCTGAGCAGCGGCCTTGGCGGCGGCCAGGGACACGGCGAGGATGGCGTTGGCGCCCAGGCTGCCTTTGTTTTCGGTGCCGTCGAGCTTGATCATCGCGTGGTCCAGGGCTTTCTGGTCCAGCGGGTCCTTGCCCAGCAACAGGTCACGAATCGGGCCGTTGATGTTGGCTACAGCCTTGAGTACACCCTTGCCCAGGTAACGGCTCTTGTCGCCATCACGCAGTTCCAGCGCTTCGCGCGAACCGGTAGAAGCACCGGACGGCGCGCAAGCGCTGCCGATGATGCCGTTATCGAGAAGCACGTCGGCTTCGACGGTGGGGTTGCCACGGGAGTCGAGAACTTCACGACCTTTGATGTCGACGATTTTTGCCATTGTTGTAAACACTCCAAAGTTGACGAAAACGCTCTATACCGCTCGATTTAACTTGTGGTGCACATTGTAGGAGCCGGCTTGCCGGCGATGGGGCGTATGCCTTGCGGCGATGCACCTGACGCCATCGCCGGCAAGCCGGCTCCTACACAGGGATCGTGATCTTACGCGGTTTCGACGGCAGGGAAACGCTTGACCAGTTCGTCCAACTGCTTGAGCTGGGCCAGGAATGGCTCCAGCTTGTCCAGGCGCAGCGCGCATGGGCCGTCGCATTTGGCGTTGTCCGGGTCCGGGTGGGCTTCCAGGAACAGGCCGGCCAGGGACTGGCTGATGCCCGCCTTGGCCAGGTCCAGCACCTGGGCACGGCGCCCGCCAGCGGAGTCGGCACGACCACCGGGCATTTGCAGCGCGTGGGTCACGTCGAAGAACACCGGGTATTCGAACTGCTTCATGATGCCGAAACCGAGCATGTCCACCACGAGGTTGTTGTAGCCGAAGCTCGAACCACGCTCGCAGAGAATCAACTGGTCGTTACCCGCTTCCACGCACTTGTTCAGGATGTGTTTCATCTCCTGGGGCGCGAGGAACTGGGCCTTCTTGATATTGATCACAGCGCCGGTCTTGGCCATCGCGACAACCAGATCGGTCTGGCGCGACAGGAAGGCCGGCAACTGGATGATGTCGCACACTTCGGCGACCACGGCAGCCTGCTCAGGCTCGTGGACGTCGGTGATGATCGGCACGCCGAAGGCTTGCTTGATGTCCTGGAAGATCCGCATGCCTTCTTCAAGGCCCGGGCCGCGATAGGAAGTCACGGACGAACGGTTGGCCTTGTCGAAGCTGGCCTTGAACACGTAGGGGATACCGAGTTTTTCGGTGACCTTTACGTACTCTTCACAGACCTGCATCGCCATGTCACGGCTTTCCAGCACGTTCATGCCGCCGAACAGCACCATGGGCTTGTCGTTGGCAATCTCGATGTCGCCTACGCGAATGATCTTCTGGGCCATCAGGGTTACGCCTTCTTCTGATGTTGCGTCAGTGCAGCTTTGACGAAACCGCTGAACAACGGGTGACCGTCGCGCGGCGTCGAGGTGAACTCAGGGTGGAACTGGCACGCCACGAACCACGGATGATCCGGCGCCTCGACCACTTCAACCAGCGCACCGTCACCGGAGCGACCGGAAATTTTCAGGCCGGCCTCTTTGATCTGCGGCAGCAGGTTGTTGTTCACTTCGTAACGGTGACGGTGACGCTCGACGATCACGTCCTTGCCGTAGCAATCGTGAACCAGCGAGCCCGGCTCCAGCAGGCAATCCTGCGCGCCAAGGCGCATGGTGCCGCCCAGGTCGGAGGCTTCGGTGCGGACCTCGACGGCACCGGTGGCATCTTCCCACTCGGTGATCAGGCCGACGACCGGGTGACCGCTCTTGCTGTCGAACTCGGTGGAGTTGGCGTCTTTCCAGCCCAGCACGTTACGCGCGAACTCGATGACGGCCACTTGCATGCCCAGGCAGATGCCCAGGTACGGAACCTTGTTTTCACGAGCGTACTGCACGGCCGTGATCTTGCCTTCCACGCCACGCAGGCCGAAACCGCCTGGCACGAGGATCGCGTCGACACCTTCGAGCAACGCAGTGCCCTGGTTCTCGATGTCTTCGGAATCGATATAGCGCAGGTTGACCTTGGTACGGTTGCTGATACCGGCGTGACTCATCGCTTCGATCAGCGATTTGTACGCGTCCAGCAGTTCCATGTACTTGCCGACCATGGCGATGGTGACTTCGTGCTCAGGGTTGAGCTTGGCGTCGACCACGGCTTCCCACTCGGACAGGTCCGCGCCGCCGCATTGCAGGCCGAAACGCTCGACCACAAAATCGTCCAGGCCTTGCGAGTGCAGGATGCCCGGGATCTTGTAGATGGTGTCGGCGTCTTCCAGCGCGATCACCGCACGTTCTTCAACGTTGGTGAATTGCGCGATCTTGCGACGCGAGGAAATGTCGATCGGGTGATCGGAGCGGCACACCAGCACGTCAGGCTGCAGGCCGATGGAACGCAGTTCCTTGACCGAGTGCTGGGTAGGCTTGGTTTTGGTCTCGCCGGCGGTGGCGATGTACGGCACCAGGGTCAGGTGCATCAGCATCGCGCGCTTGGCGCCGACTTCGAAACGCAACTGGCGGATGGCTTCGAGGAACGGTTGCGACTCGATGTCACCCACGGTGCCGCCGATCTCGACCATTGCCACGTCAGCATCGCCAGCACCCTTGATGATGCGGCGCTTGATTTCGTCGGTGATGTGCGGGATCACCTGGATGGTTGCACCCAGGTAGTCACCACGACGCTCCTTGCGCAGCACGTGCTCGTAGACACGGCCGGTAGTGAAGTTGTTGTTCTGGGTCATGGTCGTGCGGATGAACCGCTCGTAGTGGCCCAGGTCCAGGTCAGTCTCGGCGCCGTCGTGGGTGACGAACACTTCACCGTGCTGGAACGGGCTCATGGTGCCCGGGTCAACGTTGATGTACGGGTCCAGCTTGAGCATGGTGACCTTAAGTCCCCGCGCCTCCAGGATGGCCGCCAATGAAGCGGAGGCAATGCCTTTCCCCAATGAAGAAACAACACCGCCCGTGACGAATATGTAGCGCGTCATGAAAAACCCTAGAAGTCTGCGTTAAAGCGGTCCGAGCCGCCGGGGAAAGCGAAGGAAGGCCGAAGCCCCCGATCACCTGCATTAATCACAGTGCACCTTTCAAAAAAACCGCCGCGTGGTGACAGACCAGCAATGAAACACCGGTACGTTGATCGCTACACATTTTTTGGAATCGCCCAGCAAAGACTGCTTGGTAATCGGCAACTGCTGCGATTCGGTGGAATCCACAGAAGTTGTATCAAGAAGGGAGCGTAGTCTACCGGAAAGGCTCTATCAGCTCAAACCTTGATCGCAGGTCTGTGGCATCCAATGTAATTGCCAGTCGCCCGGCGCTGTGTTCCTTGCTGTGTTCCATAGCCCCGCCAGGCTGGGCAGCCCCAGCAATTGCTCGCCCCGATACAGCAGCGGCAATCTGCCACGGACGAAACCCGGCACCCCACTTTCGTTAAGCAAGCGCTTCAAGTCACGCCGGCCGCGACCCCACACGTCGATAATTTCGCCGCCCTGACGGTAGCGGATCTGCAGCGGGCCTTCAGGCACCTCGCCCGTGAATCTCAGCTGTCCATTGCCGGGTAACTCTAGTGGGTTTTGCGGATCGGGCCAGCTCACGGACGCGTCGGAAAATTCCGACTCTGTGGAGGGCAACCACCAGATGCGTTCGCCACTGCGGTGCAACTCGCCGTCGGCCAGACGCCACAGGGGCTGTGCGTCACCCTTGGCATCGCGCAGGGAATACCAGTTGGCCCAGTGGTCGCTGTCAGGTAGACGCGTCAGTGGCGCGAGCCAATGACGCAGGGCATTGCGCTGGCGAGCGTCGGAAAGCTCGCGCAGCGGCGCCAGCGCCAACGACGGCACGCGGAGCCAGGGAAACGGCGAAGGATGATCGGCAGCGAGCAGATCCATGCGTGCCAGCTCATCCAGCAGGCCTTGGGCTTCACTCAGGTGTTCGGCGGTACGCGCCAGGCTTGAGACGACCTGGGGCCAGCGCTCCGTGAGCACTGGGAACACGCGATGGCGAAGGTAATTGCGTGAAAACCGCAGATCAGCGTTGGACGGGTCTTCGATCCACTTGAGTTGATGCTCGCGGGCGTAGGCTTCCAACCCTTCACGCGAGACATCCAGCAACGGCCGCACCAGATAGCCGTCCGCCAATGGGCGCTGTGCCGGCATGGCCGCCAACCCGCGTACCCCTGCCCCACGCAGCAGGCGGAACAACAGGGTTTCAACCTGATCATCGCGATGCTGGCCCGTCAGCAACACTTGCCCTGCCCCCGTCACCTCGGTAAATGCCCGGTAGCGCGCGTCACGGGCGGCACGCTCAAGGCTGGCACCGGGTTGCACCTGCACACGCATCACGCGCAACGGCACGCCCAGACTGTCGCATATCGACTGGCAGTGAGCAGGCCAGGCGTCGGCAGCCGCTTGTAGACCATGGTGGACATGGACAGCACTGAGGGGCGGCAGGTTTTCGGTGTTTGCCAGGGAGGCCAGGAGGTGCAGCAGGACAGTGGAATCCAGGCCACCGGAGAATGCGATGTGCCAGGCCGGGGCGTTGCGCCAGGGTGACAGAGCTTGCAAGAGTTTGGCGGGAAGAGATGTCTTCATCACAGGTTACCGCCGCAAATCTGGAATACGTTAGCCAAGCATACACAAAGCAAATGTGGGAGCGTGGCTTGCCCGCGATGCAGGCGCCTCGGTTTCGCAGTTGCACCGAGGCGATGCTATCGCAGGCAAGCCAGCTCCCACACAAGCCGGCTCCCACATTGGGTATTGCTTAGTCTTACAGACCGTAGCTCATCAGGCGCTCATAACGACGGGCCAGCAGCGCTTCGTTGTCCAGCTTCTTGAGCATTGCCAGTTGCGAGCCCAGCTCGGCGCGGATAGTCGCGGCAGCAGCGGCCGGGTCACGGTGGGCGCCGCCCAATGGCTCGGCGATCACTTTATCCACGATGCCCAGGCCTTTAAGACGATCAGCGGTGATGCCCATGGCTTCGGCGGCATCCGGCGCTTTTTCGGCGGTTTTCCACAAAATCGAGGCGCAACCTTCCGGCGAGATCACCGCGTAGGTCGAGTATTGCAGCATGTTCAGCTGGTCGCAGACGCCGATGGCCAGTGCACCGCCGGAACCGCCTTCACCAATCACGGTGGCGATGATCGGGGTTTTCAGGCGAGCCATGACACGCAGGTTCCAGGCGATCGCTTCGCTCTGGTTGCGTTCTTCAGCGTCGATACCCGGGTAGGCACCCGGGGTGTCGATGAAGGTCAGGATCGGCATCTTGAAGCGCTCGGCCATTTCCATCAGGCGGCAAGCCTTGCGGTAGCCTTCAGGACGCGGCATGCCGAAGTTGCGGCGGACTTTCTCGCGCACTTCACGGCCTTTCTGATGACCGATCACCATCACCGGCTGGTCGTCCAGGCGAGCGATACCGCCCACGATGGCCGCGTCGTCCGAGAAGTGGCGATCGCCATGCAGCTCGTCGAACTCGGTGAAGATGTGTTGAATGTAGTCCAGGGTGTACGGACGGCGCGGGTGGCGAGCCAGGCGCGCGATCTGCCAGCTGGTCAGCTTGCCGAAGATGTCTTCGGTGAGCGTGCTGCTCTTGTCTTGCAGGCGAGCGATCTCATCGCCAATGTTCAGCGAATTGTCATTGCCGACCAGGCGCAGTTCTTCAATCTTGGCTTGCAGGTCAGCGATCGGCTGTTCGAAATCAAGAAAATTCGGGTTCATAAGCGTCCGTCTTGGGTCGACGGCCAGGGCGTGCCTGGCCAGCCGGTGGTCTATTCGCGCCCTACCTTAAGGGAGAGGCGCGTTTAGGTCGAGATTAAATGTTTAGTCGAGATCAGACATCTCTGACCGTCAACGGTATTGGAGGAAGACGTTGTCTCGCCCGAACTGGTCACGCAAAGCTTGAATCAAGCCATCAGCGGGATCAATTCGCCAGGTCTCGCCAAACTGCAGCATGGCCTTGGCGTCATTGCCGGTGTACTCCATGGTCACCGGGCACGCGCCGCGGTGGCGTTTGAGCAGGTCACCCAGCCAGCGTAGCTGATCGCCCTTGAGCGCTTCGGTTTTCACCTTCAAGCGCAGGCTTTCGGCCAAATTGGTGCGCGCATCTTCCATGCTCATCACC
Organism: Pseudomonas sp. CHM02; assembly: GCF_000612585.1. Lineage (GTDB taxonomy): Bacteria > Pseudomonadota > Gammaproteobacteria > Pseudomonadales > Pseudomonadaceae > Aquipseudomonas. The sequence continues at coordinate 65,472 of NZ_JFCA01000008.1, read as the reverse complement.
CGCTTGATCCGCAGGCGCAGGCCACCGGAGAAATCATCGTTGCTGACCTCCCCTTCGACGACCACCATGGCGTCGGTCTGCAACAACGACTGGGCGGAGTGGAACGCATCGGCAAACAGCGACGCCTCGATACGGCCCGAACGGTCGTCAAGGGTGATGAACCCCATCTTGTCGCCCTTTTTATTCTTCATCACCCGCAGGGCGATGATCATGCCGGCGACGGTTTGCGTGTCACGCGCCGGTTTCAGGTCGATGATGCGCTGACGGGCGAAACGGCGGATTTCACCTTCGTACTCGTCAATCGGATGGCCGGTCAGGTACAAGCCCAGGGTGTCTTTCTCACCCTTGAGGCGCTCCTTGAGGGTCAACTCCTTGGCCTTGCGGTGGTTACCGTACACATCCGCATCTTCTTCGACGAACAATCCGCCAAACAGGTCGGCATGGCCGCTGTCATGGGTGCGGGCGGTCTGTTCGGCGGCCTTGATCGCTTCTTCCATGGCGGTAAGCAATACCGCGCGGTTACGGTCGATATTCGCCTGATAGGCTTTGGGCTCGTCATGAAAATACGGGCCGAGACGGTCAAGCGCCCCGCTACGGATCAGGCCATCGAGGGTACGTTTGTTGATGCGCTTGAGGTCAACCCGTGCGCAGAAGTCGAACAGGTCCTTGAACGGCCCGTCCTGGCGCGCTTCAGTGATGGCTTCCACCGGGCCTTCGCCGACACCCTTGATCGCACCCAGGCCATAGATGATGCGGCCCTCGTCGTTCACCGTGAACTTGAACTCCGAAGCGTTCACGTCCGGCGCATCGAGGCGCAACTTCATGGTGCGCACTTCCTCGATCAAGGTCACGACCTTGTCGGTGTTGTGCATATCCGCCGACAGTACCGCGGCCATGAACGGCGCCGGGTAGTGGGCTTTCAGCCAGGCGGTCTGGTACGACACCAGGCCGTAGGCGGCGGAGTGGGATTTGTTGAAGCCATAACCGGCGAATTTCTCTACCAGGTCGAAGATGTTACCCGCAAGGTCTGCGTCGATATTGTTGGTCGCGCAGCCCTCAATGAAACCGCCGCGCTGCTTGGCCATTTCCTCGGGTTTTTTCTTACCCATGGCTCGACGCAGCATGTCCGCGCCGCCGAGGGTGTAGCCCGCCATCACCTGGGCGATCTGCATCACCTGTTCCTGATACAGGATGATGCCGTAGGTCGGCGCCAATACCGGCTTGAGGCCTTCGTACTGGTAATCCGAGTGCGGGTATGCCAGTTCGGCACGCCCGTGCTTACGGTTGATGAAGTCGTCCACCATGCCCGATTGCAGCGGCCCCGGACGGAACAGGGCCACCAGTGCGATCAAGTCTTCCAGGCAGTCGGGCTTGAGCTTTTTGATCAGCTCTTTCATGCCGCGGGATTCAAGCTGGAACACCGCCGTGGTTTCGGCTTTTTGCAGCAGGGTGTAAGTCGGCTTGTCGTCCAGCGGGATGAAGGCGATATCCAGCGGTTCCTCGCCCACCTTGGCGCGGTCGCGGTTGATGGTCTTGAGTGCCCAGTCGATGATCGTCAGGGTCCGCAGGCCGAGGAAGTCGAACTTCACCAGGCCGGCCGCCTCCACGTCGTCCTTGTCGAACTGGGTTACCAGGCCGTCGCCTTCTTCGTCGCAATAGATCGGCGAAAAGTCAGTGAGCTTGGTTGGCGCAATAACCACACCACCGGCGTGTTTACCGACGTTACGCACCACGCCTTCGAGCTTGCGCGCCATCTCCCAGATTTCGGCGGCTTCTTCATCGACCTTGATGAAGTCGCGCAGGATTTCCTCCTGCTCGTAGGCTTTTTCCAGGGTCATGCCGACTTCGAACGGGATCATCTTCGACAGACGATCCGCCAGGCCGTAGGACTTGCCCTGCACCCGCGCCACGTCGCGGATTACCGCTTTTGCCGCCATCGAACCGAAGGTAATGATCTGGCTTACCGCGTTGCGGCCGTACTTCTCGGCCACGTACTCGATCACGCGGTCGCGGCCATCCATGCAGAAGTCGACGTCGAAGTCGGGCATGGAAACCCGCTCCGGGTTCAGGAACCGTTCGAACAGCAGGTCATATTCCAGCGGGTCAAGGTCGGTAATCTTCTGCACATAGGCAACCAGCGAGCCCGCACCTGACCCCCGGCCCGGACCTACCGGCACGCCGTTGTTCTTGGCCCACTGGATAAAGTCCATCACGATCAGGAAGTAACCGGGGAAGCCCATCTGGATGATGATATCCAGCTCGAAATTCAGCCGGTCGACGTAGACCTGACGCTTGGCGTCGTAATCCTCGGTGGTGTCCTTGGGCAGCAGAACGGCGAGACGCTCTTCCAGGCCGTCGAACGAGACTTTGCGAAAGTACTCGTCGATGGTCATGCCATCCGGAATCGGGAAGTTGGGCAGGAAGTGCTTGCCCAGTTTCACTTCGATATTGCAGCGCTTGGCGATCTCGACGGAGTTTTCCAGCGCCTCGGGCAGGTCGCTGAACAACTCGGCCATCTCGTCGGCGCTTTTGAGGTACTGCTCTTCACTGTAGTTCTTCGACCGGCGCGGGTCATCCAGGGCCCGGCCTTCGCCGATGCACACGCGGGTTTCGTGGGCCTCGAAGTCTTCCTTCTTGATGAACCGCACATCGTTGGTCGCCACCAGCGGCGCGCCCAGCTTATCGGCCAGGGCCACGGCGGCGTGCAGATGCTCTTCATCGTTGGGGCGGTTGGTGCGCTGGACCTCCAGGTAGAAACGATCGGGGAAGACCTGCATCCACTCGCTCGCCAGCACTTCGGCTTCGTGAGGATTGCCCCCCAGCAGCGCGATACCGATCTCGCCCTCTTTGGCGGCCGACAGCATGATCAGGCCTTCGCTCGCCTCGGCGACCCATTCGCGCTCGATGATGATCGAACCGTTGCGCTGGCCGTCGATAAAGCCACGGGAAATCAGTTCGGTGAGGTTGCGATAACCCACGCCATTCATCGCCAACAGGCTGATGCGGCTCAAGGGGTTATCCGGGTCTTTGTTCGACAGCCACAGGTCGGCGCCGCAGATCGGCTTGATCCCGGCGCCCATGGCGTTCTTGTAGAACTTGACCAGGGAACACATGTTGTTCTGATCGGTAACCGCCACCGCAGGCATGTTCATGCCCACCAGGGTTTTGACCAGCGGTTTGATCCTTACCAGGCCGTCGACCAGGGAGTATTCAGTGTGCAGGCGCAGGTGAACGAATGAAGCCGGCATAGTGATCCTGTCTAGAAACGTGGAGACAACAAGGCCCGGATTGTACCGGGCCTTGAGCAAAACATCAGCCTTGCGACTACACCTCGCTGAGGCTCTCGCGCAGCTCGTACGCCTGGCGTACCGGCGCGAACGAGCGGCGATGGATAGGCGTCGGGCCAAGGCGAGCCAGGGCTTCCAGATGAACGGGCGTTGGATAGCCCTTATGACCGCCGATGCCGTAGCCGGGGTAGATCAATTCGAACGCGGCCATTTCTCGATCACGGCTGACTTTGGCCAGGATGGAAGCGGCTGCAATGGCAGGCACCTTGCTATCACCCTTGACCACCGCCTCAGCCGGCATCGCCAGTTTCGGGCAGCGATTGCCATCAATCATCGCCAGTTTCGGCGTAATGTGCAGGCCCTCTACCGCACGCTGCATGGCCAGCATGGTGGCGTGCAAAATGTTCAGCTCATCGATTTCTTCAACTTCAGCCCTGGCGATGTGCCAGCTCAGGGCTTTCTCACAGATCTCGTCGTAAAGCTTTTCACGACGTGCCTCGGTGAGTTTCTTCGAGTCGTTGAGGCCGAGGATCGGACGGTTTGGATCGAGGATCACTGCCGCCGTGACCACGGCGCCGCACAAAGGCCCGCGCCCGACTTCGTCAACACCGGCCACCAGCTCGTGGGCTTCGGCAACCAGGCTGAAATCCAGGCCCATCTGCGTCGTCATAAGGTTTCCTGTTGCTTGCCGATCAGGGTCAATACGGCGTCGGCCGCCTGGTTCGATGCATCACGACGCAGGGTACGGTGGATGTCGTCGAAGCCACGGGTCTGTTCTTCGCCGCCGTCGATCAAGGGTAGTAGAGTTTGCGCCAGGGCCTCGGGCGTTGCATCGTCCTGCAACAACTCCGGCACCAACAGGCGTTGGGCCAGCAGGTTGGGCAGGGAGATATAGGGGCTTTTGACCATGCGCTTGAGAATCCAGAACGTCAGCGGCGCCAGGCGGTAGGCCACTACCATTGGGCGCTTGTACAACAACGCCTCGAGGGTGGCCGTACCCGAGGCGATCAGCACCGCATCACAGGCGGCCAGGGCCAGGTGCGATTGACCATCGAGCAAAGTCAACGGCAGGTTACGGCCATCCAGCAGTGTTTCGATCTGCGCTCGGCGTTGCGGGCTGGCGCAAGGCAGCACAAAACGCACCCCCGGCTTCAAGGCCTGCAGACGCTCGGCGGCGTCGAAAAACACCGAGGCCAGGCGACCGACTTCGCCGCCACGGCTGCCAGGCATCAGTGCGACCAGCGGGCCGTCGGGCAACCCCAGCTCGGCACGCGCGGCCGCGCGATCAGCCTGCAGGGGAATCGCGTCGGCCAGGGTATGCCCGACAAACCGCACCGGCACGCCCTTTTCTTCGTAGAACCTGGCCTCGAACGGCAGCAGGGTCAGCATCAGGTCGCAGCCCTCGCGGATCTTGAGCACGCGCTTCTGCCGCCACGCCCAGACGGACGGGCTGACGTAGTGCACGGTCTTGATACCGGCCTGGCGTAATTTGAGTTCGATATTGAGGGTGAAGTCCGGCGCATCGATGCCAATGAACACATCGGGCTTTTCTTCGATCAGGGTCTGGATCAGCAACTTGCGACGGGCCAGCAGCTCGCGCAGGCGCCCCAACACCTCGACCAGTCCCATGACCGATAGACGCTCCATGGGGAAGTAGGACGTGAGCCCTTCAGCCTGCATCAGCGGGCCGCCGACACCGATGAATTCCACCGCCGGATGCTGGGCCTTGAGAGCCCGCATAAGACCTGCGCCCAGAATGTCGCCGGAAGCTTCCCCGGCCACCAGCGCGATACGCAGATTGGCCATGATTAGCGGGTGATGCCGCGAGTCGACGCCTGGATCGAGTCACGGAACACCGCAACTTCCGGGAACAACGCTGCCGGCTCGGCCAATTGGATCAACGCCTGGTCCACCGTGAGCCCCTGGCGGTAGACCACCTTGTAGGCACGGCGCAGGGCGTGGATGGCATCTTCGCTGAAACCACGACGGCGCATGCCTTCGAAGTTCATGCTGCGGGCTTCGGCCGGGTTGCCAAATACGGTGACGAAGGCCGGAACGTCCTTGCCGATGGCGGTGCCCATGCCGGAAAAGCTGTGGGCGCCGATATGGCAGTACTGATGCACCAGGGTGAACCCGGACAGGATCGCCCAATCGTCAACGTGCACATGGCCCGCCAACGCGGTGTTATTGACCAGGATGCAGTGGTTGCCGATGACGCTGTCGTGACCGATATGGGCATAGGCCATGACCAGGTTGTGATCACCCAGCGTGGTTTCGGCCCTGTCCTGCACGGTGCCGCGGTGAATGGTCACACCTTCACGGATGATGTTGTGATCACCGATTACCAGGCGTGTTTCTTCACCCTTGTACTTCATGTCAGGAGTGTCTTCGCCTACCGAGGAGAACTGGTAGATACGATTGTGTTTGCCAATGCGGGTCGGACCCTTGAGGATCACATGCGGCCCGATGACAGTCCCCTCGCCGATTTCCACACCTGCGCCGATGATCGACCAGGGGCCGACCTCAACGTCGGCGGCCAGAACGGCCGACGGATCGATGATTGCGCGAGGGTCAATCAAACTCATAGTTTGCGTTCCGCGCAGATGATCTCGGCGGAGCACACCGGCTTGCCGTCCACCGAGGCCTGGCATTCGAACTTCCAGATCTGGCGCTTGCAGCTGATGAACTTGGCTTCCAGGATCAGCTGGTCACCCGGGGTAACCGGATTGCGGAAACGCAACTTGTCGGAGCCCACGAAATAGTAAAGCGTGCCGTCGGCAGGCTTGAGGTCGAGCATTTTGAAACCAAGGATACCGGCAGCCTGGGCCATCGCTTCGATGATCAACACGCCCGGCATGATTGGATGCGCGGGAAAGTGACCGTTGAAGAACGGTTCGTTGATGCTGACATTCTTGTAGGCACGAATGCGCTTTTCCTCGACGTTGAGGTCCACTACACGGTCCACCAGCAGGAACGGGTAACGGTGAGGCAGGTATTCGCGAATCTCGTTGATGTCCATCATTTCGGGGGGAAGCCTGTAATAAAGATTGGGGGCGGGCGAACTAAAAGCACGCCCCGCTAGCAAATCAAGGAGGCAGTCTAGCGGCTGTGCACACTTGATATGGAAATGGTATCAGCCTTCTGATGAAGCATTACCGCCAGGGGTCACGTCCCCAACACGCTTTTCCAGCTGTTTGAGGCGTCGAGCCATGTCGTCGAGCTGCCTCAATCGTGCTGCGCTCTTGCGCCATTCAGCGGCAGGCTGCATGGCTGTACCGGAAGAATAGGCCCCTGGCTCGGTAATCGAGTGGGTGACCATGGTCATGCCGGTGATGAAGACGTTGTCGCAAACTTCGATATGCCCCACCAGTCCAACGCCACCGGCGAGCATGCAATGCTTGCCGATCTTGGTGCTGCCGGAAATCCCCACGCACGCCGCCATGGCGGTGTGATCGCCAATCTGTACGTTGTGGGCGATCTGGATCTGGTTGTCGAGCTTCACGCCGTTGCCGATCACGGTATCGGCCAGGGCCCCGCGATCGACAGCAGTGTTCACGCCGATTTCCACGTCGTCGCCGATCAATACGCCGCCGACCTGGGCAATCTTGTTCCAGATGCCCTTGGCGTTGGCAAAGCCAAAGCCTTCACCACCGATCACGGCACCCGACTGGATGACCACACGCTCACCGATACGCACATCGTGGTAAAGGGTCACGCGTGGCGCCAGCCAACCGTCTGCGCCGATTTCGCAGCGCGCACCGATAAAGCAATGGGCACCGACGGTTACACCTGCCGCGATGCGTGCGCCACTCTCAATCACCGCAAAAGCGCCAATGCTGGCCGCTGGGTCAACCTGGGCATCATCGGCGATCACCGCAGACGGATGAATACCGGCGGCCGCCTTGGGTTTCGGATCGAACAGGTGCGACACCCGCGCATAAGCCAGGTACGGGTCGGCCACCACCAATGCATCCCCGGCAAACCCTTCGGCGTCAGCGGCTTTCAGCAATACGGCTGCGGCTTGGCTGTCGACCAGGTATTTACGGTATTGGGGGTTTGCGAGGAAGCTCAACTGAGCTGGGCCAGCCTCCTGCAAGGTGGCTAGCCCAGTAATTTCTTTCTCCGGGGAACCACGCAAGGTGGCCCCCAGGAACTCGGCCAACTCGCCGAGCTTGATAGTCGCGGTCATGGCTTACTTCAGCTGGTTCATGCGCTCGATCACCTGGCGGGTGATGTCGTATTGAGGCTTGACGTCGATCACAGCGCCACGCTCGAACACCAGGTCAAAGGCACCTTTCTTGATGACTTCTTCCACAGCGCTGTCCAGCTTCGGCTTCAACTGCTTCAGCATTTCACGGTCAGCAACAGCTTTGGCTTCGTTCAGTTCTTTGGACTGGAACTGGTAGTCACGGGCCTTTTGCTTGAATTCAAGCTCCAGACGCTCGCGCTCGCCTTGTTGCATCTTGTCGCCACCGGCTACCAGACGATCCTGGATGCCCTTGGCGCTGCTTTCCAGGGTTTTGAGCTTGGTCAGTTGCGGACCGAATTTTTTCTCGGCATCCACGGCGTATTTCTTGGCCGCGTCGGATTCCAGCAGGGCCATCTGATAGTTCAGGACGGCGATTTTCATTTCGGCGAAGGCCGGGGTCGCTACCAGCACGGTTGCCAGCAGAACCAATTGAGTCAACTTACGCACGATGTACTCCTACAGAATCCGTTGTCGTTATCTTGGGTCAGACGCTTAGAACGTCTGGCCGAGGGAGAATTGGAAAATCTGGGTTTCAGCGTTATCCGGTTTCTTGATCGGCATGGCCAGAGCAAAGCTCAACGGGCCAAGCGCAGTCACCCAGGTCACACCCACACCCACCGAGCTTGCCAGGTTGCTGAGGCTCACGTCGTTGCACTGGGTTTCGGACTTCACGCCGCTCGGGTTACGGATCTGCTCGCACTTGGAGTCGAACACGTTACCCACGTCCCAGAAGACCGAAGTACGCAGCGAACGCTGATCCTTCACGAATGGCAGCGGGAACAGAATCTCCGCACCACCCTGAATCAAAACGTTACCACCGAACGGCAGCGGGTCGTTGTCCGAATCCGCCACGGTGCCTTGGTTACCGGTTACACCCACACCACGGCTTGGCGTACCACGAGGACCCAGGGTGCTGTCCTTGAAGCCACGTACCGAGTTGAAACCACCAGCATAGTAGTTTTCATAGAACGGCAAGCCATTGGTAGAACCATAACCATCGCCATAGCCCAGCTCAGTGTGCAGGCGCATGGTGTAGTTGTCGCTCAACGGCTGGAACAATTGGCCACGGTAGTCGAGCTTGAAGAACGACAGGTCGCTGCCCGGCGTGGTGGTTTCCAGGGTCAGGCTCTGGGAATGACCACGGGTCGCCAGCACGCCTTTGTTCAGGGTCGACTCGGACCAGCCGGCGGACGCCTTGAAGTTCAGGAACTTGTCACCTTCGCGACGGGTAAAGTCGAAGATCTCGTCCACGGTGTACACACCGGTCTTGATCTCATCCTGTTGCGCGGTCAGGCCAAACGTCAGGCGCGAGGTCTCGCTGATCGGGTAACCGATGTTCACACCGGCACCGAGGCTGTCGATCGCATAGCTTGCTACGTCAACGTCGAGGTCTTTGTAGTCGGTGGTGCGATAGAAAGCGTTGTAGCCCAGACTCACACCGTCGGCAGTCCAGTAGGGGTCGACATAACCGAAGTTATAGCGACTCTGGTATTCGCTTCGGGTCAGGCCGATGGAAACCTTGTTGCCGGTACCCAGGAAGTTGTTCTGGGTGATGGAACCGCCGAGGATCAGACCGGCGCTCTGTGCAAAGCCGACGCTGGCGGTGATGGAACCGGACGCTTGCTCTTCAACGGCGTAGTTCACGTCAACCTGGTCATCCACACCCGGTACGGCCGGGGTTTCGACGTTGACTTCCTTGAAGAAGCCCAGGCGCTCGAGACGGGTCTTGGACTGGTCGATCAGGTAAGTCGACGCCCAGCCGCCTTCCATCTGGCGCATTTCACGACGCAGCACTTCATCCGCAGACTTGGTGTTGCCACGGAAGTTGATGCGGTTCACGTAGGCACGCTTGCCCGGATCGACGACGAACGTGATATCCACGGTGTGGTCATCATCGTGCGGGGTCGGTACGCCGTTGACGTTGGCGAAGGTATAGCCTTCGTTACCCAGGCGACGGGTGATCAGTTCGGACGTGGTGGTCATCAGCTTGCGCGAGAACACCTGGTCTTTCTGCACCAGCAGCAGCGCCTTGACCTGGTCTTCAGGCACTTTCAGGTCGCCGCTCAGCTTCACGTCACGAACCTTGTATTTCTCGCCTTCGTTGACGTTGACGGTGATGTAGACGTGCTTCTTGTCCGGGGTGATGGACACCTGGGTCGAAGCAATATCCATGTTGATATAGCCACGGTCCAGGTAGTAGGAACGCAGGCGCTCCAAGTCACCGGAGAGTTTTTCACGGGCGTACTTGTCATCGTTCTTGAAGAACGACAGCCAGTTGGTGGTCTTGAGTTCGAACAGGTCGATCAGGTCTTCATCAGCGAACTTGGTATTGCCCACCACGTTGATGTGCTGAATCGCCGCCACGGTGCCTTCGTTGATGTTGACCTTGAGGCCGACACGGTTGCGCGGCTGCGGCACCACTTCCGTTTCCACGGTCGCGGAGTAGCGGCCCTGGGCAACGTACTGGCGTTGCAGTTCGTTACGCACACCTTCAAGGGTGGCACGCTGGAAGATCTCGCCCTCGGCCAGGCCGGATTGCTTGAGGCCCTTCATCAGGTCTTCAGTAGAGATCGCCTTGTTGCCTTCGATCTCGATACTGGCGACGGAAGGTCGCTCGACGACGGTGATGACCAGGACGTTGCCTTCGCGACCCAGTTGGATATCTTGAAAGAAACCGGTTTTGAACAGCGCACGAGTGGATTCCACCAGGCGACGGTCATCAGCCTGTTCCCCAACGTTCAACGGCAAGGCACCAAAGACGCTACCCGCGGAAACCCGCTGGAGGCCGTTGACGCGAATATCGGAGATGGTGAAGGACTCGGCGTGAACTTCGGCGATCATCAATACGGTGAGAACCGCAGTTAGCAGCAGACGTTTCATGAAGTCCTTTCTTATTCCAACTGGCAATAAACAAACTGCCGCAAAATGCGGCAGATTCGCAATTCAGCGAAGCGTTACAGTCGACCCAGATCGTTGACCAGGGCTAATAACATCACCCCGACCACCAAACTGATACCGATCTGTATCCCCCAACCCTGCACCCGATCCGACAAGGGGCGACCACGCGCCCACTCGACCAGATAAAACAACAGATGCCCCCCATCCAACACTGGAATGGGCAGCAAATTCAGAACCCCCAGGCTAATACTCAGATAAGCCAGGAAATTCAGGAAATCCGCGACACCCGACTGGGCAGAAGCGCCCGCCACTTTAGCAATGGTTATCGGTCCACTCAAGTTTTTTACCGAGAGCTCGCCGAACAACATTTTCTTGAGGGATTCGAGGGTCAGCACACTCATGGTCCAAGTGCGTTTTGCACCCTCGCCAATCGCTGCCAACGGCCCGAAGCTCACCTCGCGCACCATGGATGGCGGCCAATCGACACCTTTGACCCCGGCACCCAGGTAACCCCCGGCCGCCTTGGCTTCCCCGCGAACCGACAGGGTCACAGGGACGTCGATTTGAGCACCGTCACGTTCAACTTTCAGCACAATTTTGGTATCAGGACGTACACGTACCAGATCGACCACTTGCTGCCAGTCACCCAGCGCTTGACCATCGAGGGCCAACAGGCGATCACCGGTTTTCAGGCCAGCGGCCTGGGCCGGACCTTTCGGGTCCAGCTCGGCAAGCACCGGCGGCAAGGCCGGACGCCATGGACGTATGCCCAGGGATTTGATCGGATCAGGCTCATCGGCCCCCTTGAGCCAGTGGTCGAGGGCCAGCTCACGCGGGGTCTCAGTGGTGGAATCCTGCTCGCGCACCACCACATTGACGGTTCCGCTCTCGCCGAGACGACGCACCAACTGCAAATTGACAGCGCCCCAGCCCGTGGTGGGCTCGCCATCAATGGAAACAATTTCCTGCCCGGCAAGCAGACCCGCCTTGGCGGCGATACTGTCCGATTCGACCGCGCCGATGACCGGACGCACCTGCTGGCTGCCCAGCATGGCCAAGACCCAGAAGAACACCATGGCCAACAGGAAGTTGGCGATCGGGCCGGCGGCAACAATAGCGATACGCTGACGAACGGTCTTGCGGTTGAAGGATTGATCCAACTGGTCTGCCGGCACTTCGCCTTCGCGCTCATCGAGCATCTTGACGTAGCCACCCAGCGGGATGGCCGCAATCACGAACTCGGTGCCACGGCGGTCGTGCCAGCGCACCAGCGGCATGCCGAAACCGACGGAAAAGCGCAATACCTTGACGCCGCAACGACGCGCCACCCAGAAGTGGCCGAATTCGTGGAAGGTAACCAGCACACCCAGAGCAACCAGGGTGCCGACAATCATGTAAAGCGCACTCATCTAATTTCTCCGCATTCCAATCCAGTGCCTGTAAGGCTCAACCCCGCCCACAGGCTAACGCGCGTTGCGGCTCAACCATTGTTCTGCCAGGGCTCGGGCCTTGGTATCGGCCTCGAATACTGCCCCCAGATCATTCACCGCCACGACAGGCTCAAGAGCCAGGACGTCCTCGATGATACTCGCGATCTGCGGAAAGCGGATGCGCCGTTCGAGAAACGCCGCCACAGCCACCTCGTTGGCCGCATTAAGCATCGCCGGGGCGCTGTTACCCGCTTCGGCAGCTTGCCGTGCTAGGCGCAGACAAGGGAAGCGCTGCTCATCCGGCGCCTCGAAGTCCAGGCGGGCTACGGCAAACAGGTCCAGGGGCGCGACACCGGAGTCAATCCGCTCCGGCCAGGCCAGGGCGTTGGCGATCGGCGTGCGCATATCGGGGTTGCCCAACTGCGCCAGGACCGATCCGTCCACGTAGTCGACCAGGGAATGAATCACGCTCTGCGGGTGAATCACCACCTCGACCTGATCCGGGCGCGCATCGAACAGCCAGCACGCCTCGATCAACTCGAGACCCTTGTTCATCATGCTGGCCGAGTCCACGGAGATCTTGCGCCCCATGGACCAGTTCGGATGAGCACACGCCTGGTCCGGCGATACGTGCTCCAGCTCGGCCAACGGTGTTTGCCGGAACGGACCACCGGAAGCCGTCAGCAGGATCCGGCGCACGCCCACTTGGCTCAAGCCACGGGCATAGTCGCCGGGCATGCACTGGAAGATCGCGTTGTGCTCACTGTCGAGCGGCAGCAGCACCGCACCGCTTTTGCGCACTGCCTGCATGAAGAGCGCGCCAGACATGACCAGCGCTTCTTTATTGGCCAGCAGGATCTTCTTGCCGGCATCGACGGCAGCCAGGGTTGGGCGCAGGCCCGCGGCACCGACAATAGCGGCAACCACTGTATCTACCTCGGCGTCGGCCGAGACCCGGCACAACCCCTCCTCCCCCACCAGCACCTGAGTCGCCAGCCCGGCAGCCCGCAAGTCATCCTGCAGACCACGAGCCGCAGCGGCTTCAGGCACCACGGCGAAGCGCGGCGCATGACGCACGCACAAGGCCAACAGCTCGCCCAGGCGGGTAAACCCGGTGAGCGCGAAAACCTGGTAGCGATCAGGGTGACGCGCAATCACGTCAAGGGTGCTCAGCCCTACCGAGCCGGTTGCACCCAGCACGGTCACCTGTTGCAGGCGGCTCACGAAGCCGTCATCCACAGCAGTACGGCAAAGATCGGGATGGCGGCGGTCAGGCTGTCGATGCGATCCAGCACACCACCATGACCCGGCAACAGGTTGCTGCTGTCCTTGATCCCGGCCTGGCGCTTGAACATGCTTTCAGTGAGGTCCCCCACCACCGAAACAAACACGACAATGGCCGTGGCCAGCAGCGCCAGGAAAATATCCTTCACCGCCCAATCCCGCACAACGCCAACCACCAGCGCGATCACCAGCGTCAACGCCAGGCCGCCATACACACCCTCCCAGCTCTTGCCCGGGCTGACTGCCGGCGCCAGCTTGCGCTTGCCGAACGCCCGACCGGAGAAGTAGGCGCCGATATCAGCCCCCCAAACCAGCACCATGACCGCCAGGATCAACCAGTTACCCATGGGGTAGCGCTTGATCTCCACCAGCCCTTGCCATGCTGGCAGCAGGATCAACAAACCGATCACCAGCTTGCAGGCGACACTGGACCATTGGCTGCTGGTGCGCGGATAGGTCAACACCAGGAACGTCGCCAGCGCCCACCACAGCACCGCCGCGCCCAACACCCACGGCGCGATGTCCGGCAGGATGTACAGGAGAAACGCCAAGGCCGCCACGACTGCGGCATACACCACGCGCGGCAACTGCGCGCTGAAACCCGCCAGGCGCGCCCATTCCCAGGCACCCAGGGTGACGACCAGGCCGATAAACAGCGCAAAGCCGGAACCATCGAGCAGGAAAAACCCACACAAGGCGATCGGCAACAGGATCAGTGCTGTGATGATTCGTTGTTTAAGCATTTAAACCCGGGCTCCAGCTTCGATCTGCTCGCTCGTTTTACCGAAGCGACGCTGACGGGAAGCGAAATCGGCCAGCGCGTTACGCATGGCATCGTGTTTGAAGTCCGGCCAGAACAGGTCGGAGAAGTACAGCTCGGTATACGCCAACTGCCACAGCAGGAAATTGCTGATGCGGTGCTCGCCACCGGTGCGGATGCATAAGTCCGGCAACGGCAGGTCGCCGGTGACCAGGCAGGTTTGCAACAGTTCAGGCGTGATGTCGTCGGGTCGCAGATGACCGGCCTGCACTTCGCGGGCCAGACGTTGCGCAGCCTGGGCAATATCCCACTGACCACCGTAGTTGGCCGCGATCTGCAACACAAAGCGGTTGGCGCCGGCAGTGATGGCTTCGGCTTCGCGCATGGCGGCTTGCAGCTCCGGATGGAAGCGTGAGCGATCGCCAATGATGCGCAGGCTGATGTTGTTGTCGTTGAGGCGCTTGGCCTCACGACGCAAAGCCTTGAAGAACAGGTCCATCAAGGCACTGACTTCCTCGGCGGGCCGCTGCCAGTTCTCACTGGAGAAGGCGAACAGGGTCAACACTTCGACCTTGGCCTCGGCACACACCTCGATGACAGCCCGAACCGCATCGACACCCGCTTTATGCCCGGCAACACCCGGCATAAAGCGCTTCTTCGCCCAGCGATTATTCCCATCCATGATGATCGCGACATGGCGCGGCACCACAGAGGGTACAGTCTGCTTGGTCTTTTCCATGAAGGCGTCCTGACCCCTTATACGGCCATCAGGTCCTTTTCTTTTTCTTCCGTGGCCTTGGTGATCTGGGCCTCGGCATCCTTGGTCAACTTGTCGATATCGGCGGTGGCGCGACGCTCTTCGTCTTCGCTGATTTCCTTGTCCTTGACCAGTTTCTTCAGGTCACCCAAGGCATCGCGACGAATGTTGCGCACGGCAACACGCGCGTCTTCGGCAGCGCTGCGCGCCTGCTTGGTGAAGCCCTTGCGGGTTTCTTCGGTCAGGGCCGGCATGGAGATCAGCAGCAACTCACCCAGGTTGGTCGGGTTGAGGTTCAGGCCGGCGCTCTGGATGGCCTTGTCGACGGCAGCGAGCATGTTGCGCTCGAAGGCCACGACCTGCAGGGTGCGCGAGTCTTTTACGGTGACGTTGGCTACGCTGCTCAGCGGGGTGTCGGCGCCGTAGTAAGGCACCATCACGCTACCCAGAATGCTTGGGTGCGCCTTGCCGGTACGAATCTGGCCGAATGCGTGGCTCAGAGACTCCAGGGATTTCTGCATACGCGCTTGGGCGTCTTTCTTGATTTCGTTGATCATTGTTGGCCTTCCTCGATCAGAGTCCCTTCTGCGCCGCCGTGTACGATATTCAGCAGGGCGCCGGGCTTGTTCATGTTAAATACGCGCAACGGCATCTTGTGGTCGCGGCACAGGCAAATAGCCGTCAGGTCCATCACGCCCAGCTTGCGATCCAGCACTTCATCGTAGGTCAGATGATCGAACTTCTCGGCATGCGGGTCTTTGAATGGGTCTGCGGTGTACACGCCGTCCACCTTGGTGGCCTTGAGCACCACGTCAGCATCGATCTCGATGGCGCGCAGGCACGCTGCCGAGTCGGTGGTGAAGAACGGGTTACCCGTGCCAGCGGCAAAGATCACCACTTCCTTGGCGTTCAGGTGGCGCATGGCTTTGCGGCGATCATAGTGATCGGTCACGCCGACCATGGAAATAGCCGACATCACGATAGCCGAGATATTGGCGCGCTCCAGGGCGTCGCGCATGGCCAGGGCGTTCATCACAGTGGCCAGCATGCCCATGTGGTCGCCGGTGACCCGATCCATGCCGGCCGCACTCAGTGCCGCGCCGCGGAACAGGTTGCCGCCGCCGATCACCAGGCCGACCTGTACGCCGATACCGACCAGTTGGCCGACTTCGAGCGCCATGCGGTCGAGTACTTTGGGGTCGATCCCGAACTCTTCCGAGCCCATCAGGGCCTCGCCGCTAAGCTTGAGTAGAATGCGTTTATAGCGAGCCTGATAACCACTGCCCTGCTGAGCCATTGCGAATCTCTCCTGCGGCGTATTTTTAAAAATTCTTGGCGAGCCGTTTTACGGCTTGCGTTCACTCTAGCTGGACGCTGTCACAGCGCCATCGGAACACGGCTTTGTAAGCCAGTTCCGAGGGTAAGCCAAATAAAATCGGCCTTCCCATTTGAAAAGAGGCTGCGCGCGTGAGCGGGCAGCCTCTTTCGGGCGACAGTTGAAAACTGTCTTACTGCTTGGCGGCAGCCAGCTGGGCAGCAACTTCTTCAGCGAAGTTGTCGACCGGCTTCTCGATGCCTTCGCCTACTTTGAAGTAGGTGAAGGAAACGATTTCAGCACCGGCTTTCTTGGCCAGTTCGCCAACCTTGATTTCAGGGTTCTTGACGAACGCCTGCTCAACCAGGCTTGCTTCGGCCAGGAACTTGCTGATACGGCCTTTGACCATGTTCTCAACAATGTTTTCTGGCTTGCCTTTGATTTTTTCTTCGTTCAGCTGCAGGAACACAGCTTTTTCACGCTCGATCGCTTCGGCAGAAACTTCCGAAGGCAGCAGGAACTCAGGGTTGCTGGCAGCAACGTGCATAGCGATGTCTTTGGCCAGCTCAACGTCGCCGCCTTTCAGAACAACAGCTACGCCGATTTTGTTGCCGTGCAGGTAACCACCAACCACATCACCTTCAACGCGAGCCAGGCGACGGATGTTGACGTTTTCGCCAACCTTGCCGACCAGTACCAGGCGAGCAGCTTCTTGAGCTTCGATCAGAGGCTCAACGGTAGTCAGCTTGTCAGCGAATGCTTTTTCAACGCTGGCAGCAACGAATGCCTTGAAGTCGTCCTGCAGAGCCAGGAAGTCGGTCTGCGAGTTCACTTCCAGCAGAACGGCGGATTTACCGTCTTCTTTCAGAGCGATTGCGCCTTCAGCAGCGACGTTGCCTGCTTTCTTGGCAGCCTTGATGGCGCCGGAAGCACGCATGTCGTCGATGGCTTTTTCGATGTCGCCGCCGGCCTTGGTCAAGGCCTTTTTGCAATCCATCATGCCTTCGCCGGTACGCTCACGCAGTTCTTTAACCAACGCTGCAGTAATCTCTGCCATTTCAAAATCCTCTTGGATAGGTTTTCAACCATTCCACCCGATCAAACGGGCGATCAATTCTTCCCGAATCTCCCTTGTAGGCCGCTGCACGTTACAGTCGCTAGGTTGCGCTGCCACAAGTGGGCGCCGACAAATGGTTTTCGAGGTGGCAAAAAGGGGGCCAAGCCCCCTTTTTGCTTACTGAGTCAACGCCAGGGCGTCAATTACTCAGCTGCGGCTACCGGAGCTTCTTCAACGAACTGCTCGGTACCACCAGCAACGTGGTTGCGACCACGGATTACAGCGTCAGCCATCGAACCCATGTACAGCTGGATAGCGCGGATTGCGTCATCGTTGCCTGGGATGATGTAGTCAACGCCTTCCGGACTGCTGTTGGTATCGACTACGCCGATAACAGGGATGCCCAGCTTGTTGGCTTCGGTGATCGCGATGCGCTCGTGATCAACGTCGATAACGAACAGTGCGTCAGGCAGACCGCCCATGTCCTTGATACCACCCAGGGAACGATCGAGCTTTTCCAGGTCACGGGAGCGCATCAGCGCTTCTTTCTTGGTCAGCTTGGCGAAAGTACCGTCTTCGGCTTGCACTTCAAGGTCACGCAGACGCTTGATGGAAGCACGGATGGTTTTGAAGTTGGTCAGCATGCCGCCCAACCAGCGGTGATCGACGTACGGCGAACCGCAACGTGCTGCTTCTTCAGCAACGATCTTGCCAGCGGAACGCTTGGTGCCGACGAACAGAATCTTGTTTTTGCCCTGGGCCAGACGCTCTACGAAAGTCAGAGCTTCGTTGAACATTGGCAGGGTTTTTTCAAGGTTGATAATGTGGATCTTGTTACGCGCGCCGAAAATGTACTTACCCATTTTCGGGTTCCAGTAACGGGTCTGGTGACCGAAGTGCACACCGGCCTTCAGCATATCGCGCATGTTGACTTGGGACATGATAGTTCCTTAATAAGTCGGGTTTGGCCTCCACGTATCCCAATGACCAACCAGCGGCATCAAGGCCTCCGGCACCCAGGTCATCGTGTCGACACGTGTGTGGATTTAAGCTTTGCGGGGTATCCCCGGAAAGCGGCGCATTTTATACCACACGAAGGGCGAAAACGAAACCCGCAATCACATTTGCCCTGCGCGACTTATACGTAACCCTTTGAATAGTGCCTGAATACCCCCACCTTATAGACAGAAGCGATCATCAGGGGCTCATGATTTGACGCCATCGTCTGTTAGAATCGTGTTTTTTGTGGCTTGTGCGAATTCTGTAACCTTTTGTCGCACGCCCGTAAACCGTATTGATTTCAGCGCGTCGCGCTAGAGAGAGCCTGTATGACCGTTAGTTTGAAAACCGCCGAAGACATCGCTGGCATGCGCATCGCCGGCAAACTGGCTGCCGACGTGCTGGAAATGATTGCCGAACACGTCAAGCCCGGCGTTACCACCGAAACCCTGAACCAGATCTGCCACGACTATATAGTCAACGTGCAGGGTGCCATTCCTGCGCCACTGAACTACAAGGGCTTCCCCAAGTCGATCTGCACCTCGGTCAACCACGTGGTCTGCCACGGAATTCCGGGGGACAAGCCGTTGAAAGACGGCGATACCCTGAACATCGATGTCACCGTGATCAAGGACCGCTACTTCGGCGACACCAGCCGCATGTTCCACGTCGGCAACGTGCCGGTCTGGGCGGAGCGCCTGTCCCAGGTGACCCAGGAATGCATGTACAAGGCCATCGAAATCGTCAAGCCCGGCTGCCGCCTGGGCGACATCGGCGAAGTGATCCAGAAGCACGCTGAAAAGAACGGTTTCTCGGTGGTGCGCGAATTCTGTGGCCACGGTATCGGCACCGTATTCCACGAAGAGCCGCAGATCCTGCACTACGGCCGTGCCGGCACCGGTATGGAACTGAAGGCCGGCATGACCTTCACCATCGAGCCGATGATCAACCAGGGCAAGGCCGACACCAAGGTGCTGGGCGACGGCTGGACCGCCATCACCAAGGACCGCAAGCTCTCGGCCCAGTGGGAACACACCCTGCTGGTCACCGAAACCGGCTACGAGATCTTCACCTTGCGCGCCGACGACACGATCCCTCGCACTTCGGGTGCAGTGTCGGCGTAAAGGTTGCTCAGGTTTTCCCCCACTGTGTTGTGACTGACTGATAGATAGAAAGGAAAGCCGATCGATGCCCCAGGTGGATCCCGAACTCTTCGACCGTGGCCAGTTCCAGGCCGAACTGGCCCTGAAGGCGAGCCCTATCGCCGCGTTCAAGAAGGCTATCCGCCAGGCCCGCGAGGTGCTCGACGAGCGCTTTCGCAGTGGCCGGGACATCCGCCGGCTGATCGAGGACCGCGCCTGGTTCGTCGATAACATCCTGCAAAAGGCCTGGGAGCAGTTCAGTTGGAGTGAAGACGCCGATATCGCCCTGGTGGCGGTCGGTGGCTACGGGCGTGGCGAGCTGCACCCCTACTCCGACATCGACCTGCTGATCCTGCTGGACAGCGCTGACCATGAGATCTTTCGCGATTCGATCGAGCGTTTTCTGACGCTGTTGTGGGACATCGGCCTGGAAGTCGGTCAGAGCGTGCGCTCGGTGGACGAATGCGCCGAAGAGGCCCGCGCCGACCTCACGGTGATCACCAACCTGATGGAAAGCCGCACCATCGCCGGCCCGGAGCGCCTGCGCCAGCGCATGCTCGAAGTCACCAGCACTGCGCACATGTGGCCGAGCAAGGACTTCTTCCTGGCCAAGCGCGCCGAGCAGAAGGCCCGGCACCACAAGTACAACGACACCGAATACAACCTGGAACCCAACGTCAAAGGCTCGCCGGGCGGGCTGCGGGATATCCAGACCATTTTGTGGGTTGCCCGTCGCCAGTACGGCACCCTGAACCTGCGTGCCCTGGCCGGCGAAGGCTTCCTGGTGGAGAGCGAAAACGCCCTGCTGGCCTCGTCCCAGGAATTCCTGTGGAAAGTGCGCTACGCCCTGCACATGCTCGCCGGACGCTCCGAAGACCGCCTGCTGTTCGACCACCAGCGCTCCATCGCCACCCTGCTGGGCTTTGAAGGCGAAGACGCGAAGACCAGCATCGAAAGCTTCATGCAACAGTATTACCGGGTGGTCATGAGCATTGCCCAGCTCAGCGACCTGATCATCCAGCACTTCGAAGAAGTGATCCTGGCGCCTGAAGACGAAGCGCCGCCACAGCCGATCAACTCGCGCTTCCAACTGCACGACGGCTATATCGAGGCGCGCAACGACAATGTGTTCCGCCGCACGCCGTTCGCCATGCTGGAAATCTTCGTGCTGATGGCCCAGCAGCCGGAAATCAAAGGCGTGCGCGCCGACACCATCCGCCTGCTGCGGGAAAACCGTCACCTGATCGACGACGATTTCCGCCACGACATCCGCAACACCAGCCTCTTCATCGAACTGTTCAAGTGCAAGATCGGCATCCACCGCAACCTGCGGCGCATGAACCGTTACGGCATCCTCGGGCGCTACTTGCCGGAGTTCGGCTTTATCGTCGGGCAGATGCAGCACGACCTGTTCCACATCTATACCGTGGACGCCCACACCCTGAACCTGATCAAACACCTGCGTAAGCTGCAGTACACCCAGGTGTCAGAGAAATTCCCGCTGGCCAGTAAGCTGATGGCCAAGCTGCCCAAGCCCGAGCTGATCTACCTGGCCGGCCTGTACCACGACATCGGCAAGGGCCGGCATGGCGACCATTCCGAGATCGGTGCCGTGGATGCCGAGGCCTTCTGCCAGCGCCACCAGTTGCCCCTCTGGGACAGCCGGCTGATCGTCTGGCTGGTACAGAACCACTTGGTGATGTCGACCACTGCCCAGCGCAAGGACTTGTCCGACCCGCAGGTGATCCACGACTTCGCGCAGATCGTCGGCGATGAAACCCGCCTCGACTACCTGTACGTGCTGACCGTCTCCGACATCAACGCCACCAACCCGACACTGTGGAACTCCTGGCGTGCCAGCCTGCTGCGCCAGCTGTACACCGAGACCAAGCGTGCCCTGCGCCGTGGCCTGGAAAACCCGGTAGACCGCGAAGAGCAGATCCGTCGCACCCAAAGCGCGGCCTTGGATATCCTGGTGCGCGGCGGCAACGACCCGGACGATGTCGAGCAGTTGTGGTCGCAACTGGGCGACGATTATTTCCTGCGCCACACCGCCGGCGACGTGGCCTGGCACAGCGACGCGATCCTGCAACAACCGGCCGATGGCGGCCCGCTGGTGCTGATCAAGGAAACCACCCAGCGCGAATTCGAAGGTGGCACGCAGATCTTCATCTACGCCCCCGACCAGCACGATTTCTTCGCCGTGACCGTGGCCGCCATGGACCAACTCAACCTGAACATCCACGACGCCCGCGTCATCACCTCCAGCAGCCAGTTCACCCTCGACACCTATATCGTGCTCGACACCGACGGCGACTCGATCGGTGACAACCCGGTGCGGGTGAAAAAGATCCGCGAAGGCCTGACCGAGGCCCTGCGCAACCCTGACGATTACCCGACCATCATCCAGCGTCGGGTACCGCGCCAGCTCAAACACTTTGCGTTTGCGCCCCAGGTGACCATTTCCAACGACGCCCAGCGCCCGGTCACGGTACTGGAGCTCAGCGCTCCGGATCGCCCAGGCCTGCTGGCCCGTATCGGCGGGATTTTCCTGGAGTTCGACCTGTCGTTGCAGAACGCCAAGATTGCGACACTCGGCGAACGCGTGGAAGACGTGTTCTTCATCACCGATGCCGACAACCAGCCGTTGTCCGACCCGGAACTGTGTCGCCGCCTGCAGGACGCGATCGTCCAGCAATTGAGCGTGACCCAGGAACCCGGCGTCGAGCTGACACGCCTGACCATATGAATTTTTAACTTTGTAAACACGCCCTTTGTAGGAACCAGTTTGCCGGCGATGCGAACACCTGGGTGTATCAGGTGCACCGACGCGATGCCATCGCTGGCAAGCCAGCTCCTACACGGCCTGTGTACACCGTCATAGAGGCTTACATGAACAACGCCCTGAACCAGCTCCAGCCCTACCCGTTCGAGAAATTGCGCGCCCTGCTGGGCAGTGTCACGCCGAACCCGGACAAGCGCCCGATCGCACTGTCCATCGGCGAGCCCAAGCACAAATCGCCGACGTTCGTCGCCGAAGCGCTGAGCAATAACCTCGACCAGATGGCGGTGTACCCCACCACGTTGGGCATTCCGGCCCTGCGCGAGGCCATCGGTGCCTGGTGCGAACGCCGTTTCGATGTGCCCAAGGGCTGGCTCGATCCTGCGCGCAATATCCTGCCGGTGAACGGCACCCGTGAAGCGCTGTTCGCCTTCACCCAGACCGTGGTCAACCGTGGCGACGACGCGCTGGTCGTGAGCCCGAACCCGTTCTACCAGATCTACGAAGGCGCCGCGTTCCTGGCCGGGGCCAAGCCGCACTACCTGCCATGCCTGGACGCCAATGGCTTCAACCCGGATTTCGACGCGGTGTCGCCGGACATCTGGAAACGCTGCCAGATCCTGTTCCTGTGCTCCCCCGGCAACCCGACCGGCGCGCTGATCCCGGTCGACACCCTGAAAAAACTCATCGCCCTGGCCGACGAATACGACTTCGTGATCGCCGCCGACGAATGCTACAGCGAGCTGTACTTCGACGAGCAGACCCCGCCGCCAGGCCTGTTGAGTGCCTGCGTCGAACTCGGTCGCCAGGACTTCAAGCGTTGCGTGGTGTTCCACAGCCTGTCCAAGCGCTCAAACCTGCCGGGCCTGCGCTCCGGGTTCGTGGCCGGCGACGCCGACATCCTCAAGGCCTTTCTCCTGTACCGCACCTACCACGGCTGCGCGATGCCGGTGCAAACCCAGCTGGCCAGCATTGCTGCCTGGCAGGATGAAGCCCACGTACAGGCCAACCGCGACCTGTACCGCGAGAAATTCGACGCCGTACTGGAGATCCTCAAACCGGTGCTGGATGTGCAGAGCCCGGATGGTGGTTTCTACCTGTGGCCAAACGTGAATGGCGACGACGCGGCGTTCTGCCGGGACTTGTTCGTGGAAGAACACGTGACCGTAGTGCCGGGTTCGTACCTGTCCCGTGAAGTGGACGGTTTCAACCCCGGCGCCGGGCGTGTGCGCATGGCGCTGGTTGCGCCGTTGGCGGAGTGTGTGGAAGCGGCTGAGCGCATTCGCGATTTCATTCAGCGCCGCCGCTGAAGGGGTTGTGGGTCATTTCACCTGACCCAGATTCGCCTCACTCATGTCCAACTCCGCCAACACTTCCCTCAAGACGTCATCACCAATCTGGTGATGACGGCTCAAGCTATACAACTCCAACCGCTGCGCGCGCAGGGCCTTGAGTCGCAATTTGCGCTCAAGCAGGTCCATCTGCTGCGCCAGTGCCTGGGCTTCGGCCGAGTCATTGAAGACTTCCAATTGATGGCGGTATTCCGACATCAGGCGCGCCTTGAGCTCAGTGGCCAGTGCCGCCTGGGCAGCGTCCAGCGTTTCGGCTTCAGCGGGCTCTTCGGCTTCCAGGGCATGGATCGCGGCCACGGCGGTTTTTTTCCAGGCTTCGCGCACTTCCTTATGGCGTTTTTCATCCGGGCTCTTTTCGATGCCGCGCAACAGCAGCGGCAGCGCGATACACGCGGCGACCAGTGACAGCAGAATCACGCCAGCGGCGATAAAGATCAGCAAGTCGCGCTCGGGAAAGTCCTTCCCCGGCGCCAACAGCAGGGGCACCGACATTACGCCCGCCAGCGTCACGGCGCCGCGCACACCGCCGACGGTCAACAGCCAGCAGGAACGGGCGGTCGGTACCAGGGTCAGTTCAGTTTTCCCACGTAGACGGCGGAGTAAACCCGACAGCCGCCAGATGCTTTGCACCCAGATAAATCGCAACACCACCAGCACCAGGAAGATCGCGACTACGTCCAGGCAGCGATAAAACAGTGTTGGCCACAGGGTCGGCTCGTGGCTGACCACGGCCTTGATGATGTCCGGCAGTTGCAGGCCCAGCAGCAGGAAAATCAAACCGTTGAAGGCAAACTCCAACAGCGACCAGACACTGCGATTGAGCAAGCGCGTGCTGGTCTGGCGCGGCAGCAGGTCGAGCCAGCTTTGCATCATCCCCGCCGCCACCGCCGACAAAATGCCCGACGCGCCCAGGCGCTCGGCCAGCACATAGGCCGCAAACGGCAACAGCAACATGAACACCACGTGAGTGGCCGGATCGTCCCAGCCCCGCGCAATCATCCAGGCGCGCAGGCGGCCGACCAGCCAGCTCAACGCCACGCCGACCGCAAGACCACCCACCGCCACCAGGACAAAGGTCAGGCTCGCGTCGGCCAGGGAAAACACCCCGGTCAGTGCCGCCGCCAGGGCAAATTTGAAGGTCACCAGGCCCGAAGCGTCGTTCATCAGTGCCTCACCTTGAAGCATATGCATCAACGGCGTCGGCAAGCGATTCTGGGAAATGGCTGACACCGCCACGGCATCCGTCGGTGACAACACGGCCGCCAGGGCGAAGGCCACCGGCAGTGGAATCGTAGGCAGTATCCAATGGATGAAGTAACCCGCACCGACTACGGTGAA
Organism: Pseudomonas sp. CHM02; assembly: GCF_000612585.1. GTDB lineage: Bacteria > Pseudomonadota > Gammaproteobacteria > Pseudomonadales > Pseudomonadaceae > Aquipseudomonas. The sequence continues at coordinate 40,822 of NZ_JFCA01000008.1, read as the reverse complement.
CAGCACCAACCCCACCGCCAGGGTCAGGATCGGCCCGCGCAGCCGCCACAACTCACGCTTGGGCATGCGCCAGCCGTCGGAGAACAGCAGCGGCGGCAGGAACAGAAACAGGAACAGCTCGGGGTCCAGCGCTACGTGCAGCCCCAGCGTGGGCCAGGCCAGCAAGGCACCGGCGGCAATCTGCACCAAGGGCAACGGCAAGGGAATCACACGCCCTACGAGACGCGAAACGCTGACCAGCATCAGCAGGATGAGAACGGTGTAGGCGGTTTGCATAACGCGGGTTTCCCGGACAATCGACTTGCAACGACACACATCAGGCAACAACTGGCCGTTGAAGTGCCATATTACCCAGCTATGTTAACCGCCTATGACACGCGCTGGCTTTTGCACAAAAGTCGCAGGATGGTGACTTGCGGCACCCAAATCCGCTGGTCGTGGCATAATCCGTGACCTTTCGTTTTAAGCAGCCCAAAGGGGGGCAATTCCTTGACCGCTTCAAGCAAAACGTTGCACCTTTTCGGCATCAAAGCCTGCGACACCATGAAAAAGGCGCGCACCTGGCTCGATGAGCACGGCGTCAGCTATGAGTTCCACGACTACAAAACGGCCGGTATCGACCGCGAACACTTGACCCAATGGTGCAACGAGCACGGTTGGCAGGTGGTTTTGAACCGTGCGGGCACCACCTTTCGCAAACTCGAAGACGAACGCAAAGCCGATCTCGATCAGTCGAAAGCCATTGAATTGATGCTCGCACAACCTTCGATGATCAAGCGCCCGGTGCTCGATCTCGGTGACAGAACCCTGATTGGCTTCAAGCCAGATAGTTATTCGGCGGCCCTCAAGTAGGCCAGCCCTTTCCATTTTTGTAGAGGTAACAGCATGTCCAATTCCCTGTTCAGCCTGGGCTTCGGCGTCGGCACTCAGAACCGCCAAGGTGCTTGGCTGGAAGTGTTTTACGCACAACCGTTGCTCAATCCATCGGCTGAAATTGTCGCCGCCATCGCACCTATCCTCGGTTACACCGAAGGCAACCAGGCGATTACCTTCACCGTCACCCAGGCCCTGCAACTGGCAGACGCACTCAAAGGTGTCGATGCTGCCCAAGCCGCGCTGCTGAGTCGCCTGGCTGAAAGCCACAACCCGCTGGTCGCCACCGTGCTGGCCGAAGACGCCGCGCTGACCTCCACCCCCGAGGCCTACCTCAAGCTGCACCTGCTGTCCCATCGCCTGGTCAAGCCACACGGCCTGAGCCTGGCCGGGGTGTTCCCGCAGTTGCCGAACGTGGCGTGGACCAGCCAGGGCGCCATCGACATCAATGAGCTGGCCGAACGTCAGTTGGAAGCCCGCCTGCGTGGCGAGCTGCTGGAAGTGTTCTCGGTGGACAAGTTCCCGAAAATGACCGACTACGTCGTGCCGAGCGGCGTGCGTATCGCTGACGCGGCGCGTATCCGCCTGGGCGCCTACGTGGGCGAAGGCACTACCGTGATGCACGAAGGTTTCGTCAACTTCAACGCCGGCACCGAAGGCCCGGGCATGATCGAAGGCCGTGTTTCGGCGGGCGTGTTCGTCGGCAAGGGCTCGGACCTGGGCGGCGGTTGCTCCACCATGGGCACCCTGTCGGGTGGCGGCAACATCGTGATCAAGGTCGGCGAAGGCTGCCTGATCGGCGCCAACGCCGGTATCGGTATCCCGTTGGGCGATCGCAACACCGTGGAGTCGGGCCTGTATGTCACCGCTGGCACCAAGGTTGCGCTGCTGGACGAGCAGAACCAACTGGTCAAAGTGGTCAAGGCACGTGACCTGGCCGGCCAACCGGACCTGCTGTTCCGCCGTAACTCCGAGACCGGTGCCGTGGAGTGCAAAACCCACAAATCGGCCATCGAACTGAACGAAGCGCTGCACGCTCACAACTAAGCAGCCACTCGATGCCACTAGCGGGCCCCAACCCTGGGGCTCGCTTATACGAGTCTTGAACACCATGCTAGTGCCCTCCCCCTGGCGCGCCGATTTCCCGGCCATCGCCACCCTGCAACGGCAAGACCAGACGTATCTGGACAACGCCGCCACCACGCAAAAACCCCAGGCCCTGCTGGATGCCATCAGCCATTACTACGCCAACGGCGCAGCCAATGTGCACCGTGCCCAGCATTTGCCAGGTGCCCACGCGACCCAGGCGTTCGAAGACAGTCGCAGCAAGGTCGCGCAGTGGTTGAACGCAGGTGACAGCGGGCAGATCGTGTTCACCCACGGCGCGACTTCTGCGCTGAACCTCCTGGCCTATGGCCTTGAGCACTTATTCAATGCGGGCGATGAGATTGTCATCAGCGCCCTGGAACACCACGCCAACCTGCTGCCCTGGCAGCAACTGGCCAAACGTCGCGCCGCCACGCTAGTGGTGTTGCCCCTGAACGATGACGGCGTGATCGACCTGCACGCGGCCGCCGAGCTGATCGGCCCACGCACACGCCTGCTGGCGGTGAGCCAGTTGTCCAACGTGCTCGGCGCCTGGCAGCCGTTGGAGGCCTTGTTGGCACTTATCCGGCCGCACGGCGCCTTGACCGTGATCGATGGCGCTCAAGGCATCGTCCACGGCCGCCATGACGTGCAGGCACTGGGTTGCGACTTCTATGTGTTTTCCAGCCACAAACTGTATGGCCCGGACGGCGTCGGCGTGCTGTTCGGCCGCAATGAAGCCCTGCATCACCTGCGCCACTGGCAGTTTGGCGGCGAGATGGTGCAACAGGCGGACTACCACAGCGCCAGCTTTCGCCCGGCACCGCTGGGTTTCGAGGCCGGCACCCCACCGATTGCCAGCGTGATCGGCCTGGGTGCCAGCCTGGATTACCTGAGTTCGCTGGACTCGCCAGCGGTCGTCGCCCATGAAGCGGCGCTGCATGACTATTTATTGCGCGGGCTCAACGCGCGCAACGGCGTGCGCGTACTCGGATCACCACAGGTCGCACTGGTCAGTTTTGTCGTGGATGGCGTGCACAACGCAGACCTCGCGCACCTGCTCACCGAGCAAGGTATTGCCGTACGCGCAGGGCATCATTGCGCCATGCCGCTGCTCAAGGCGATGCATTTGTCGGGGGCCATTCGCGTGTCCTTGGCGCTGTATAACGATTCCGATGACCTGGAACGCTTCTTTGAAGCGCTGGACCAGGCGCTGGATATGCTGCGATGAGCCTGCCGGTGGATGCGGTTAGCGCGCTCGAAGCCTTCCAGGCTGTCGGCAGTTGGGAGCAGCGCGCGCGGATGCTGATGCAATGGGGCGAGCGGCTGCCGTCACTGGCGGATGAGGACAAGGTCGACGCCAACCTGGTGCAGGGCTGTGAAAGCCTGGTGTGGCTGGTGGGGGATTTGCGGGATGGGCATTGGCAGTTTGCTGCGAGCAGCGATGCGCGGTTGATTCGCGGCTTGGTGGCGCTGCTGTTGGCGCGGGTCAATGGACTGTCCGCCACCGACTTGCAAAGGGTGGATGTGCCTGACTGGTTCAACCAATTGGGCCTTTCCCGCCAACTGTCACCGTCCCGAAGCAACGGCCTTAACGCGGTATTGCAGCGCATGCGAGCGTTGAGCCATACACAAAACTAAATGTGGGAGCTGGCTTGCCTGCGATAGCGGTGGATCAGTCAAGATCTTCAGCGACTGACACACTGTAATCGCAGGCAAGCCAGCTCCCACATTTTGAATGGTGTAAATATCCAGAATTAAGCAGGCTTGACCCGCTCCGATGGCCTGCGCACCCCGGCGACAATCTTGTCCACCGCCTTGGTCGCCGCGACCATACCGAACGTGGCTGTCACCATCATCACCGCGCCAAACCCGCCCGCGCAGTCGAGCTTCACGCCGTCCCCGACAAAACTCTTCTGCAAACAGATGCTGCCGTCCGGCTTGGGATAGCGCAGTTGCTCGGTGGAGAACACACACGGCACGCTGTAATGGCGAGTCACCGTGCGTGAGAAACCATAGTCGCGACGCAAGGTGGAACGCACTTTCGAAGCCAACGGGTCATTGAAGGTGCGGTTCAGGTCGCACACCTGGATCAGCGTCGGGTCGATCTGCCCGCCGGCGCCGCCGGTGGTGATGATCTGGATCTTGCGGCGCTTGCACCAGGCGATCAGCGCGGCCTTGGCGTTGACGGCGTCGATGCAGTCGATCACGCAGTCGATGTCGGGTGTGATGTACTCGGCCATGGTGTCGCGGGTCACGAAGTCCGCCACCGCATGCACGGTGCACTCCGGATTGATGCCGCGCAGGCGCTCGGCCATCACTTCGACCTTGGGCTTGCCCACGGTGCTGTCCAGCGCGTGCAGTTGGCGGTTGCTGTTGCTGACGCAGACGTCGTCCAGGTCAAACAGCGAAATCTCGCCCACCCCGCAACGGGCCATGGCTTCCGCCGCCCACGAGCCTACGCCGCCGACGCCGACGATCGCCACATGGGCCGCCTTCAAGCGTTCCAGGCCTTCAATGCCATACAAGCGGGCGACGCCTGCAAACCGCGGATCTTCTGTACTCATGACCATTACCCCAAAAACCGGCGCGCATTATGGGCTACGCAGCGGCAAGTTTTAAGCTACAAGTTACACGTAAAGAACTTAGATGGCCTTTCGCTGACTAACGTCCGGCTTTTCTCTGTCTGCTATACGCTCCGGGAAAGGCCGGTGTAGGATGCGCGCCGTTCGGCGTAGGCCGACACCTCTTTTCGTTCCACACCTTTTGGAACCCGAAATAGCCATGTCATCGCGTAAATTTGGACTCAACCTGGTGATAGTGCTGGCAATCGCCGCGCTGTTCACCGGCTTCTGGGCGCTGATCAACCGCCCGGTCACTACCCCCAACTGGCCTGAACAGATCTCCGGTTTTTCCTACTCGCCGTTCCAGCAAGGCCAGTATCCACAGAAAAACCAGTACCCGAGCGACGACCAGATGCGTCGTGACCTGGAGATCATGAGCAAGTTGACGGACAACATCCGTACCTACTCGGTCGACGGCACGCTGGGGGATATCCCCAAGCTGGCGGAAGAGTTCGGCCTGCGGGTGACGCTGGGGATCTGGATCAGCCCGGATCTGGAGCGCAACGAGCGCGAAATCCAGCGCGCCATCGAAATCGCCAACAGCTCGCGCAGTGTGGTGCGAGTGGTGGTCGGCAACGAAGCATTGTTCCGCGAAGAAATCACCCCTGAAGCCCTGATTGTGTTGCTGGACCGCGTGCGCGCCGCCGTGAAAGTGCCGGTGACCACGTCCGAGCAATGGCACATCTGGGAAAAGAACCCGCAACTGGCCAAGCACGTCGACCTGATCGCCGCGCACATCCTGCCGTTCTGGGAATACATTCCGATGGACAAGGCCGGCCAGTACGTACTCGACCGCGCCCGGGACCTGAAGAAAATGTTCCCGAAAAAGCCGCTGCTGCTATCGGAGGTTGGCTGGCCGAGCAACGGCCGCATGCGCGGTGGCAATGAAACGTCCCCGGCCGACCAGGCGATCTACCTGCGCACACTGGTGAACAAGCTGAACCGCCAGGGTTTCAACTACTTCGTGATCGAGGCGTTCGATCAGCCGTGGAAAGTCAGCGACGAAGGTTCGGCTGGCGCTTACTGGGGCGTTTACAACGCCGCGCGCCAACAGAAGTTCAACTTTGACGGGCCGGTGGTGGCGATTCCGCAGTGGCGGGTACTGGCCATCGGTTCGGTGGTGCTCGCACTGCTGTCCCTGACACTGTTGATGATCGACGGCTCGGCCCTGCGCCAGCGTGGCCGCACCTTCCTGACCTTTATCGCGTTCCTGTGCGGTTCGGTGCTGGTGTGGATCGGTTACGACTACAGCCAGCAATACAGCACCTGGTTCAGCGTCACGGTGGGCATCCTCCTGGCTCTCGGCGCCCTCGGTGTATTTATCGTGTTGCTGACCGAAGCCCACGAACTGGCTGAAGCGGTATGGACCCACAAGCGTCGGCGTGAATTCCTGCCGGTGGAAGGGGATTCGGACTACCGCCCGAAAGTATCGATCCATGTGCCGTGCTACAACGAGCCGCCGGAGATGGTCAAACAGACCCTCGACGCCCTGGCCGCCCTCGATTACCCGGACTACGAAGTCCTGATCATCGACAACAACACCAAGGACCCGGCCGTGTGGGAGCCGGTGCGCGACTACTGCGCAACCCTCGGTCCGCGCTTCAAGTTCTTCCACGTCGCGCCCCTGGCCGGTTTCAAGGGTGGTGCGCTGAACTACCTGATCCCGCACACCGCCAAGGACGCCGAAGTGATCGCCGTGATCGACTCGGACTACTGCGTGTCGCCGAACTGGCTCAAGCACATGGTGCCGCACTTCGCCGACCCGAAAATCGCGGTGGTGCAGTCGCCGCAGGATTATCGCGACCAGAACGAAAGCACGTTCAAGAAGCTCTGCTACGCGGAATACAAAGGCTTCTTCCACATCGGCATGGTCACCCGCAACGACCGAGACGCGATCATCCAGCACGGCACCATGACCATGACCCGTCGCTCGGTGCTCGAAGAACTGGGCTGGGCCGACTGGTGCATCTGCGAAGACGCCGAACTTGGCCTGCGTGTGTTCGAGAAAGGCCTGTCGGCAGCGTACTACCACGACAGCTACGGCAAAGGCCTGATGCCGGATACCTTCATCGACTTCAAGAAACAGCGTTTCCGCTGGGCCTACGGGGCGATCCAGATCATCAAGCGTCACACCGCCAGCCTGCTGCGCGGCAAGGACACCGAGCTGACCCGTGGCCAGCGCTACCACTTCCTCGCGGGCTGGCTGCCGTGGGTGGCGGACGGCATGAACATCTTCTTCACCGTTGGCGCCCTGTTGTGGTCGGCGGCGATGATCATCGTGCCGACGCGGGTCGACCCGCCGTTGCTGATTTTCGCGATCCCGCCGTTGGCGCTGTTCGTGTTCAAGGTCGGCAAGATCATCTTCCTGTACCGTCGCGCAGTGGGCGTGAACCTCAAGGACGCGTTCTGCGCAGCCCTGGCCGGCCTGGCGCTGTCCCACACCATCGCCAAGGCGGTGCTGTATGGTTTCTTCACCACCAGTATTCCGTTCTTTCGTACACCGAAAAACGCGGATAACCACGGCTTCTGGGTAGCCATTTCCGAAGCGCGCGAAGAAATGTTCATCATGCTGCTGTTGTGGGGCGCGGCACTCGGGATCTACCTGGTGCAGGGCCTGCCAAGCAATGACATCCGCTTCTGGGTGGTAATGCTGCTGGTGCAGTCGCTGCCGTATGTGGCGGCGTTGATCATGGCGTTCCTGTCGTCGCTGCCGAAACCGGCGCCTAAGGTGGAGCTGGCAACGGCTGAGTAAAAACTTGCGCAATGCACTAAACGGCGGCCTCTGGCCGCCGTTTTGCTATAAGATAACGGCCGTTTTGCACGCCTTGCTTTAACTGTAGGAGCTGGCTTGCCAGCGATGGACGTCAACGATGACGCGCTCTGTCTGAAAGAGGCGCGCTGCCCTTGCGAACATCGCCGGCAAGCCGGCTCCTACAGTAGAACGTTGCCGCCCCATAATATGCTTCCCGGAGTTCCCCCATGACGGCCCACGCCGACCTTTCGCCGACCCTTCAACTCGCCATCGACCTGATCCGTCGTCCGTCGGTTACGCCAATCGATGCCGACTGCCAGAAGCTGATGATGCAGCGCCTGGGCGACGCCGGCTTCAAGCTGGAGCCAATGCGCATCGAAGACGTGGACAACTTCTGGGCCACCCATGGCAAACACGAAGGCCCGGTGCTGTGCTTTGCCGGCCACACCGACGTGGTGCCGACCGGCCCGGTGCAAGCCTGGCAGAACGACCCGTTCGACGCGCTGATCGACGAAAACGGCATGCTCTGCGGGCGTGGCGCGGCGGACATGAAAGGCAGCCTGGCCGCCATGCTGGTGGCGTCCGAGCGTTTTGTCGCCGACTACCCGGACCACAAGGGCTCGGTCGCTTTCCTGATCACCAGCGATGAGGAAGGTCCGGCGCACCATGGGACCAAGGCCGTGATCGAACGCCTGGCCGCACGCAAGGAGCGCCTGGACTGGTGCATCGTCGGCGAACCTTCCAGCACCACGCTGGTGGGCGATGTGGTCAAGAACGGCCGTCGCGGTTCCCTTGGCGCCACCCTGACCGTACGCGGTGTACAGGGCCACGTGGCCTACCCGCACCTGGCGAAGAACCCGATCCACCTGGCCGCACCGGCCCTGGCAGAACTGGCCGCCGAGCATTGGGATGACGGCAACACCTTCTTCCCGCCGACCAGCTTCCAGATCTCCAACCTCAATTCCGGCACCGGCGCGACCAACGTGATCCCGGGTGACCTGACGGCGGTGTTCAACTTCCGTTTCTCCACCGAGTCCACCGTCGAAGGCCTGCAACAGCGAGTGGCCGAGATCCTCGACAAGCATGGCCTGGACTGGCACGTGGAGTGGGCCTTGTCAGGCCTGCCATTCCTGACCGAACCGGGCGCGTTGCTGGATGCGGTGTCGGCAAGCATCAAGGCGATCACCGGGCGTGAGACCCAGGCGTCCACCAGCGGTGGCACCTCCGATGGGCGCTTCATCGCCACGCTGGGCACCCAGGTGGTCGAACTGGGCCCGGTCAACGCGACGATCCACCAGGTCAACGAACGCATCCTGGCCAGCGACCTCGATGTGCTGACCGAAATCTACTACCAGACCCTGATCAAGTTGCTCGCCTGATGCTGGCCTGCCCCATTTGCAGCGCTCCGCTCAATGCGGTGGACAATGGCGTGGCGTGCCCGGTCGGGCATCGTTTCGACCGCGCGCGCCAGGGTTACCTGAACCTGTTGCCGGTGCAGCACAAGAACAGCCGCGACCCGGGCGACAACCTGGCCATGGTCGAGGCCCGTCGTGACTTTCTCAACGCCGGTCACTACGCGCCGGTGGCCAAGCGCCTGGCCGAGTTGGCCGCCGAACGTGCGCCGCAGCGCTGGGTGGACATCGGTTGTGGCGAGGGTTACTACACCGCGCAGATCGCCGAGGCCCTGCCCCACGCCGATGGCTACGCCCTGGATATTTCCAAGGAAGCCGTCAAGCGTGCGTGCAAGCGCAACCCGGCGCTGACCTGGTTGATCGCCAGCATGGCCCGCGTGCCATTGGCGTCAGGCAGCTGTCAGTTTCTCGCCAGCGTATTCAGCCCGTTGGACTGGGAAGAGGCCAAGCGCCTGCTCAGCCCCGGCGGCGGCTTGATGAAGGTAGGCCCGACCAGCGGCCACCTGATGGAACTGCGCGAACGCCTGTACGACGAAGTACGCGAGTACACCGACGACAAGCATCTGGCCCTGGTGCCGGACGGCATGAACCTGGCGCACAGCGAAACCCTGGAATTCACCCTGAGCCTGGCCGAGCCCCAGGACCGCGCCAACCTGCTGGCGATGACGCCCCACGGCTGGCGCGCCAGCGCCGAGCGCCGCGCCGAGGTGATCGAGGCCGCCGCGCCGCTGCAGGTCACGGTGTCGATGCGCTACGATTATTTCGTGCTTCAATAACCGACTTTAAGTATCCGCGAATGGATTTTCGAATCCCGCAACGAGGAACATCCATGCGCCAACCTGATATCGAGATTTACCTGAAGGACGCCGACGTCGACTACAAGGCCATCGCCGCCTGGTTGGGCGCCGCCCTCGGCCCGTGCACCGACTGGGTCCAGAAAGGCCAGACCTACAAGTGCAAGGCCGGTAACGTGCCCGTGACCTGGCTACCTAAAGCCGTAGGCAAATGGAACAGCCTGTACCTGGAAAGCGACCAGACCCCGTGGGACGACGACATCGCCTGCGCCCGCGCTGCATTCGCCGCGCTGAACGTCGAAGTGCGTTGTGCACCGGGGACTTGGGTTGAGGAAGAAGGTGAAGAAAGCGCTGATACCTGGATCCGCATCAGTGAAGACGGTGAAGAGCAGATCACCTGGAAAACCGCCTGACCCTGAATGGGTGGGAAGGGCTTGCTTGTGTGGTGAGCAGGCTTGCTTGTGTGGTGAGCGGGCTTGCCCCGCGCTGGGCTGCGCGGCAGCCCCAACAAGAACGCCGCGTTGTGTCAGGCACTCTGCGGCGTAAGGGGTTAGGGCTGCTTCGCAGCCCAGCGCGGGGCAAGCCCGCTCACCACAGCAAGCTCGCTCCTGCATCTGGGCCTTACAGGCCGACCACATCCTCCGCCTGCAACCCCTTCTCGCCGCTCACCACGGCGTATTCCACCTGCTGGCCCTCGGCCAGGGAACGGTGGCCTTCACCCCGAATGGCGCGGTAGTGCACAAACACATCCTTGCCGTCTTCGCGTTGAATGAAGCCATAGCCCTTTGCATCGTTGAACCACTTCACATTGCCGGTTTCGCGCGTTGCCATCTGTTTTGCTCCCACATGCTTTTTATTGTTGAGTCAGTCGCATTGAACTGCCGAGTATAAGACAGGCTCAAAAACGATCAACTCAAGTTTACATCGCTGCTTTTTTGCCGATTTTCGGCGAATACGGCACACTACCCGCCCGAGCGCCTGCTCGGTTTTTTCCACTTGAAGCAGCACGCCTATGACCCGTTCCCCGTTCCGCCGTCTAGTGTTTGGCACCTTGCGCCGACTGTTGTACCTCTGGGTTCGCTCGGAGACGATCAACCAGTCGTCCCTAACCCTTAACCTGGACCGCAGCCGGCCGGTGTTCTACGTCCTGCAATCGCCTTCCCTCACCGAATTGGCCGTGGTCGATGCCGAGTGCACCAAGGCCGGCCTGCCGCGCCCGGTGCTGCCGGTTTCGGTTGGCCCGTTGCTGGAGCCGGCGGCGTTTTTCTACCTCACGCCGGACCCGGACTGGCTCGGCCGCCAGGACAAGCGCGGCGCGCCGCCAACCCTGACCCGCCTGGTCGACACCCTCAGCGAACACGCCGAAGAGAATGCACAAATCATTCCGGTCAGCGTGTTCTGGGGGCAGTCGCCCGAAAGCGAGTCCAGCCCGTGGAAGCTGCTGTTTGCCGACAGTTGGGCCGTCACCGGGCGTCTACGCCGCCTGTTGAGCATCCTGATCCTCGGTCGCAAGACCCGCGTGCAATTCTCTGCGCCTATCAACCTGCGTGAATTGATCGAGCACAATAAAGGTCACGAACGCACCGTGCGCATGGCCCAACGCATCCTGCGTGTGCACTTTCGTAACCTGAAGACCGCCGTGATCGGCCCCGACCTGTCCCATCGCCGTAACCTGGTGAAGGGCCTGGTCAACATGCCGCTGGTGCGCCAGGCCATCATCGACGAAGCCGAGCGCGAAAAGATCAGCCCGGAAAAAGCCAAGGCCCAGGCCCTGCGCTACGGCAACGAGATCGCCTCGGACTACACCTACACCGCGATTCGCTTCCTCGAAGTGGTGCTGAGCTGGTTCTGGAACAAGATTTACGACGGCATCAAGGTCAATAACATCGAAGGTGTGCAAAAGGTTGCCCAGGGCTACGAGGTAATCTACGTGCCGTGCCACCGCAGCCATATCGATTACCTGTTGCTGTCCTACCTGCTGTTCAAGAATGGCCTGACCCCGCCGCACATCGCCGCCGGGATCAACCTGAACATGCCGGTGATCGGCAGCCTGCTGCGCCGTGGTGGTGCGTTTTTCATGCGCCGCACGTTCAAGGGCAACCCGCTGTACACCTCGGTGTTCAACGAATACCTGCACACCTTGTTCACCAAGGGCTTCCCGGTAGAGTACTTCGTCGAAGGCGGCCGCTCGCGCACCGGGCGCATGCTGCAGCCGAAAACCGGGATGCTGGCAATTACCCTGCGCAGCTTCCTGCGCTCCTCGCGCATGCCCATCGTGTTCGTGCCGGTGTACATCGGCTATGAACGCGTGCTCGAAGGCCGTACCTACCTCGGCGAATTGCGTGGCGCGAGCAAGAAGAAAGAGTCGATCTTCGATATTTTCAAAGTGGTTGGCGCGCTCAAGCAGCGCTTCGGCCAGGTCGCGGTCAACTTTGGCGAGCCGATCAAGCTGGCCGAATTCCTCGACAGCGAACAGCCGGATTGGCGCTCCCAGGAACTGGGCCCGAACTACAAACCGGCCTGGCTCAACGAAACCACCAATCGCCTCGGCGAACAGGTGGCGCGCCACTTGAACGAAGCCGCCGCCGTGAACCCGGTCAACCTGGTGGCGCTGGCATTGCTGTCCACCACACGCCTGGCGCTGGACGAACAAGCCATGGCCCGCCAGTTGGACCTCTACCTGGCGCTGCTGCGCCGCGTGCCGTATTCGCCCCACACCACGCTGCCCGAAGGCGATGGCCTGGCGCTGATCAAGCACGTCAAGGACATGGACCTACTGTCGGAACAGAGTGACGCCCTGGGCAAGATCCTGTACCTGGACGAGCAGAACGCCGTCCTGATGACCTACTACCGCAACAACGTGCTGCACATCTTTGCCCTGCCGGCGCTGCTGGCCAGCTTCTTCCAGAGCAGCTCGCGGATGAGCCGCGATCAGATCCTGCGCTATACCCACGCGCTGTATCCGTACCTGCAATCGGAACTGTTTATCCGCTGGTCGCTGGAAGAACTCGACACGGTGATCGACCAATGGCTGGAAGCCTTTGTCGAGCAAGGCCTGCTGCGTTTCGAGAACAATGTGTACCTGCGCCCGGCGCCGAGTTCGCGGCACTTTGTGCTGCTGACGCTGCTGTCCAAGAGCATCGCCCAGACCCTGCAACGCTTCTACATGGCGATTTCGCTGTTGCTCAACAGCGGTCAGAACAGCATCAGCGCCGAAGAGCTGGAAGACCTGTGCACGATCATGGCCCAGCGCCTGTCGATCCTGCACGGCCTCAACGCCCCGGAGTTCTTCGACAAGAGCCTTTTCCGACATTTCATCCAGACGTTGCTGGAGCAAGATGTGCTGCGCCGCGACGAAGCCGGCAAGCTGAGCTACCACGACTTGCTCGGCGAACTGGCCGAAGGGGCGGCGAAACGCGTGTTGCCGGCGGAGATTCGCCTGTCGATCCGTCAGGTCGCCTTGCATCGTGTGGATGGCGCCGCCGAAGCCACGGTGGAACCGGAAGCCATCAAGCCTGAAGAAAACCGCTAGATTTAAGCAGGCGCCGGTTGGATGCCGGCGCCGTTGAAAAGGAGCTGTACCATGAAAAAGATCATCCTCCTGGGCCTCACCGCCCTGCTCGGAGCCTGCCAATCCATGAGCCCCACGCCCAAGGCCAGCCTCGACGGCGAAGTGTTCTACCTGCAACGCATCGCCCTGCCGCCCAGCGCGACCTTGAGTGTCAGCCTGCAAGACGTTTCCCTGGCCGACGCACCCGCCGTGACGCTCGCCGAGCAGAAAGGCCCGGTCAAAGGCCAGGTGCCGCTGCCCTTCCACCTCAGCTACGACCCGGCGCAAGTCAAACCCGGCCACAGTTATTCGGTGAGCGCTCGCATCGAACTGGATGGCAAGCTACTGTTTATCACCACCGAACGGCACTCCGTGCAGCTCAATGGCCAGGACCCACAACCGCTGCGCCTGCGCGTTGATGCTGTGGCCCACTGATAGTTTCTAGAACATAAGCCCTACCAAAAGGAAGCGCCCATGCTCCGTAACTCCCTTCGCTTTACCGCCCTGTGTGCCGGTTTGTTGCTCGGTGCCAACGCCATGGCCCTGGACTTGAGCAGCCTGTCCCAGGGTGACGCCAGCGGCGGTCTCAAGGACGCCCTGACCCAAGGCGCGCAGATTGCCGTGAAGCAACTGGGCGTACCCGGTGGTTTCAGCAACAACCCGGAAGTGAAGATCGGCCTGCCAGGCAAGCTGGGCAAAGTCGCCGACAAGCTGAAAATGTTCGGCATGGGCGACCAGGTCACCCAGCTGGAAACCAGCATGAACAAGGCTGCCGAAACCGCCGTGACCCAGGCCCAGCCGATCCTGGTCAACGCCGTGAAGAACATGAGCGTGACGGACGCCAAGGGCATCCTCAGCGGTGGCCAGGATTCCGCCACCCAGTACCTGAACAAAAGCAGCCGCGAGCAGATCCGCGCCAAGTTCCTGCCGATCGTCAAGGCCGCCACCGACAAGGTCGGCGTGGCCCAGCAGTACAACGCCCTGGCCGGCAAGGCCGCAGCCTTCGGCGCGGTGGACGCCAAGAGCGCCAACGTCGAAAACTACGTGACCGAGCAAGCGCTGGACGGGTTGTTCAAGATGATTGCCAAGCAGGAAGAAACCATTCGCGAGAACCCGGCGGCTGCGGCCACCAGCCTGGCGAAGAAGGTGTTCGGGGCGCTGTAATACCCATAATGCCCACGGCTCAAGAAGACGTGGGCATTCGTTAAATTAACGAGAAGTCTTCAACCAGTTTTTTTGTATTTCTGCTTGATCACGCATTGAAAAAACCCATTCACGACCCTGCTTCTTCTTGACGAAGATGTTCAATTCAACGAGGCCGTTCAGGACGGCTGACGCCGTGTTGTAGGAACAGCCCAGATTTTCCTTCACATTAACCGCAGTGAACTGCTTCGCGGTGCCACTCTTGGCGACCTGAAATACAGTCTTCTGTTTCTCGTTCAACTCTTTATAAAGCCCTGACTCCCAGAGCCATTGCTCGAACGACTCAGCCTCCTTAACACTTTTTTCGTAAGACGCCTTGAAGCCATCAACCGCTCGCTGGACGACAGAACACTGGTAGTCAATAAAATAAGTCAGATCCAGTTCATCTGTCTCGGTATAGAGATAAGACATACCGTACTGAACGGCGGCATTCTTCAGCAGAGCACTGATGGAGATATACCTGAATGCCGCGTAATCGCTTTTAAACATGAACCAATAAAACAACGCACGTGCCACACGACCATTGCCATCCCGAAAGGGGTGCTCGTAACCCAGGGCAAAGTGCAGGGATATACCTTTGATCAACGGATGAAGGTAGCGACTTGTCGTAGCATCGTCGTGGCAGGTGTTGATCCAGTCCGATAATCGCCCCAATCTTTTGGCGATGCCTTCTGCGGGAGGGGGCGTATGGACCACATTGCTATCACCATCCTGGACAACTACGTCATCATTTAGACGAAAGCTGCCGGGAGAATATTTGTCATCGTCAATGCCTTGAACACCCACCTCATGCATTTCAGCGATCAGTTCGGCACTGAGAGGAGCGTTTCTCTTATCCCAAGCGAAACGCATCATCCGGTAATTACCAATGATCATTTTTTCATCGGGTGTTCTGGGTAGCCGCTCTCTTTTCAACATATCTTTTGCTACAAGCGTCGTGGTTGCTGCCCCTTCCAACTGACTGCTGCTGATGGCTTCATCTTCAATCAAATCATTGAGCAGATACTTGATGTGAGCGGCCTTCCCAATCTTGCTGCTCATGTACTCAAGTGCCGCAGTTGAGGCATACCTGTCGACCGTGGATACCACGCGCTGTGCGGTCGGTGTCAGTAAAAACTTGCACCAGGCCTCAGGCGTACCGACGGGTAATATTTGCTGGTACAGACGAGAGCGCTCGTATTTTACGATGCCCCAGCATATCGCCTGATCCAAATGCTTGGGGAAGCGGTGACGTAGCTGATCAAAGTGTAAGTAACGCCCCTGGCTATCGGTTGGCTGAGTCAGCTTCATATAGTCAGAAAGGTGCTGAAGATGGGGTTCCTGGCCAATTAAAACGAAAACCCTTTCCGGCACCCTCGGTGGCAACTTGATCATCAAAATCTCAATTTTTCGATTTCTGAGACTTGAGTACACCAGAAAAATGCAACTATCTCAATAAACATCAAATCTGAGACGCGCGCTCCCTCAGTTCACCATCGATTCCGCCAACCACCCCACCATCAGCGTGGCAAAGGTGCCGACCGGCGCAATGAACGACACGATCAGCAATCCCTTGGGATTCATCACCGTCAGCCAGAAGAAGTACAGCCCGGAGAAACGGTCGGGACCGGGGCTGACGACACTGTTCTTACGCTGCCAAAGCTTGTAGGAGGAGGTAGCAGGCCAGCGCCAATTGTGTGGCCTTCAGCGCCCACGGCGAATACGCCGCCAGATACAACAACGCCACACCCCATAGCGAGACCTGCAGTAGATAAGCCAGGCACTCGATCAACGCCAGCGTCCAGGAGGCCCGAAAACCAAACAACACCCCTGCGCGAAACAGCAGGGTGTTGGTAGGGCCTGGGGCAAGCAACAACATCAGGGCTGAAACGGTGGCCAGCATGATTACGCGACGTCCTTCCTCACTCGGAACCACGCAGCATACAGGGCCGGCAAGAACAATAGTGTCAACGCCGTCGCCACAATCAACCCGCCCATGATCGCCACGGCCATCGGCCCGAAGAACACACTGCGTGACAGCGGGATCATTGCCAACACCGCCGCCAAAGCCGTCAGCACAATCGGGCGGAAGCGTCGGACGGTGGCTTCGATGATCGCCTGCCAGGGTGCCAGGCCCGCCTTGATGTCCTGTTCGATCTGGTCCACCAGGATCACCGAGTTACGCATGATCATCCCGGACAGGGCGATGGTTCCCAGCATGGCGACGAAGCCAAAAGGCTGGCGGAATACCAGCAGGAACAGCGTCACACCGATCAGCCCCAGCGGGGCCGTCAGAAACACCATGGCGGTGCGCGAGAAGCTGCGCAGTTGCAGCATGAGCAAGGTCAGCACCACCACGATGAACAAGGGCACGCCGGCCTTGACCGAGTTCTGGCCACGGGCAGAGTCCTCGACCGTACCGCCAACGTCCAGCAGGTAGCCATCCGGCAGTTCGGCGCGCACGCCTTCCAGGGTCGGCAGGATCTGCTGGACCAGCGTCGCCGGTTGCTCCTTGCCATAGATATCGGCGCGGATGGTCACCGTTGGCAGACGGTTGCGGTGCCAGATGATGCCTTCCTCGAAGCCGTATTCGAGGGTGGCGATCTGCGACAGCGCCACGCTTTTACCGTTGTCGGTCGGTACTGCCAGGCTTGGCAGCAACGACAGTTCGGTGCGCTCATGCACGGTGCCGCGCAGGAGGATTTCGATCAATTCGTTGTCCTCCCGGTATTGACTGACACTGGAACCGGTCAATGAGCTCTGCAGGAATTTCGACAGGTTGGCCGTACTCACGCCGAGGGCTCGGGCGCGGTCCTGGTCGATGTTGAGGTAGACGATCTTGCTCGGTTCTTCCCAGTCCAGGTGCACGTTGACCACGTGGGTATTCTCGCGCACCTTGGCCGCCACTTTGCGCGCAAGGGCGCGGACTTCCTCGATATGTTCACCCGTCACGCGAAACTGCACCGGGTAACCCACGGGCGGGCCGTTTTCCAGGCGGGTGACTCGTGAACGCAGGTCGGGGAATTGTTCATTGAGGGTTTCGATCAGCCAGGTGCGCAGGCTTTCGCGCTCCTCGATGGTTTTAGCCAGCACCACAAACTGGGCGAAGCTGGCCGCCGGCAGTTGTTGATCCAGCGGCAGGTAGAAACGCGGCGATCCAGTACCGACATAGGCCACGTAGTTGTCGATGCCGGCGTGATCCTTGAGCAGCGTTTCCAAGCGTTTGACCTGGTCAGCGGTGTTGCTCAGCGAGGCGCCTTCAGCCAGCTTCAGGTCGACCATCAATTCCAGGCGACCGGAGGCCGGGAAGAACTGCTGTGGCACAAAACGGAACAGCGCGACCGAGCCGATAAACAGCAACAGGGTCAGGACGATCACGGTTTTGCGGCGACGCACGCACCACTCCACCAAACGTCTTACGCGCTGGTAAAAAGGTGTGCCGTAGGGATCAGGACCATCGGTGCCGTGCTTGGCCGCATGAATCTTCGCCAGGTCCGGCAGGAGTTTTTCCCCCAGGTAGGGCACGAACACCACGGCGGCGACCCACGAGGCCAGCAACGCGATGGTGACCACCTGGAAGATCGAACGCGTGTACTCGCCGGTGCTCGACTGCGCCGTGGCAATCGGCAGGAAACCGGCGGCGGTGATCAATGTACCGGTGAGCATCGGGAACGCGGTGCTGGTCCAGGCAAAGCTGGCGGCCTTGAGCCGGTCGTAACCCTGCTCCATTTTGATCGCCATCATTTCCACGGCGATGATCGCATCATCCACCAGCAAGCCCAACGCCAGCACCAGCGCACCGAGGGAAATCTTGTGCAGGCCGATGCCAAGGTAATACATGGTGGCAAACGTCATCGCCAGCACCAGCGGAATCGCCAAGGCCACCACCATGCCAGTGCGCACACCAAGGGAGAAGAAACTCACCAGCAACACGATGGCCAGCGCTTCGGCCAGCACCTGCACGAATTCGCCGACGCTGGTTTTCACCGCCGCCGGCTGGTCCGACACCTTGCGCAGTTCCATGCCGGCTGGAAGGTTCTTCTGCAGCCGTGCGAACTCGGCTTCCAGGGCTTTGCCCAGCACCAGGATGTCACCGCCGTCACGCATGGCGACCGCCAAACCGATCGCATCTTCGCCCATGTAGCGCATGCGCGGTGCTGGTGGGTCGTTGAAGCCGCGGTGGATGTCGGCCACATCGCCGATGCGGAAGGTGCGGTCACCCACGCGAATCGGGAAGTTGCGGATCTCTTCCACGGTCTTGAAGTTGCCCGACACCCGCAGTTGCACGCGCTCGCTCGGGGTTTCAAAGAACCCCGCGGTGGAGACCGCGTTCTGTTCCTGCAAGGCTTGCTGCACTGCTGCCAAGGGCAGGCCGAGTGTGGCGAGCTTGAGGTTGGACAACTCGATCCAGATCTTTTCATCCTGCAGGCCGAGCAACTCGACCTTGCCCACATCCGCCACCCGCTGCAGTTGAATCTGGATACGGTCGGCGTAGTCCTTGAGCACGGCGTAGTCAAAGCCATCGCCGGTCAGCGCGTAAATGTTGCCGAAGGTGGTGCCGAATTCATCGTTGAAAAATGGCCCCTGGATGTCGGGCGGCAAGGTCTGGCGAATATCGCCGATTTTCTTGCGCACCTGGTACCATAACTCGGGGATCGCCGCCGAATGCATGGCGTCACGGGCCATGAAGGTGACCTGGGACTCACCGGGCCGCGAGAAGGAGATGATGCGTTCGTACTCACCGGTCTCCATGAGTTTTTTCTCGATGCGCTCGGTGACCTGCCGCGAGACTTCCTGGGCCGTGGCGCCGGGCCAGTTGGTCTTGATCACCATGGCCTTGAAGGTGAACGGCGGGTCTTCGCTTTGTCCCAGCTTGGAGTAGGACAATGCGCCGACGACCGCCAGCAGGATCATCAGGAACAGTACGATCTGGCGATTACGCAACGCCCATTCGGAAAGATTGAAACCCATCGGGGACTACTCCTTGGCCGCCAGATTCACCACACGGTTGGAGCGATCCACGGGGCGCACTTGCTGGCCCTCGTGGAGCACATGCACACCGGCGGCGATGACCCAATCGGTCGGGGCCAGGCCTTCCAGGACCGGGACGGTTTTTTCACCAAAGGCGCCGATGCGTACCGGCACGCGCTTGAGGGTATTGTCGGGCTGTACGCGCCAGACGTAGGACGCACCGTTCTCCGCACTGAGAGCCGACAGCGGTACCGACAACGGAACATCGCCGTCGACCTGGATGAATACGCGAGCGCTCTGGCCCAGTTCAGCCGGGACCTTGCCGCCGGTGAACGCCACACGGGCCGCGAACGTGCGCGACTTCGGATCGGCCGCCGGCGACAGCTCACGAATACGTCCGGCGAAGCGCTGATCCGGCTGGCTCCACAGCTCGACCGACACCGGCTGCCCGATCTTGAAGCGGCCAAAACCCTGCTCGGGCAGGCTGATCAGCACTTCGCGCTCGCCATCGGTGGCCAGGGTAAACACGGTCTGCCCGGCAGACACCACTTGGCCGACTTCCACCGCACGCTTGGCCACCACACCGTCCTGGGGCGCACGCAGTACCGCATAACCGGCCTGGTTGCTGGCCACGTCGAACTCGGCCTTGATCTGCTTGAGGCGCGCTTCACCGGATCGGTAGAGATTTTCGGAATTGTCATACTGGGAGCGGCTGACCATCTGACGGTCCATCAGGGTCTTGTAGCGGTCGCGCTCGGCACGCACCAGGCTCAGGTTGGCCTCGGCGGCAGCGACTTGGGCACGGGTTGCTTCCAGTTGCAGGCGCACGTCCTGAGGGTCGAGTTCCGCCAGCGCCTGGTTGGCCTTGACCCGTTCGCCCTCCTCCACCAGCCGCTTGCTGACTTTGCCACCGATGCGAAAGGCCAGGTCCGGCTCGTAGCGGGCACGCACTTCGCCAGGGTAACTGTCCATCGACTGCGCAGAAGGCTGTGGCTGCACCACCATGGCCGGGCGGATGGTAGTCTGGGCCGCTTCTTCATGGCCGCAGGCGGCCAGCAGGAAGACCAAACTGACAGGCAAAGCAAAGGGCAGGAAAGTACTGCGCATGCTGTAGGACCTTTCGCAAATGAAGCTAGGAATAATTATACTGACGGGTATGTTATTAATACCAAACTCACCAGTCCAGTATTAAAGGTGAAAATGTCCGACAATCCTGTGAACACCAATAGCCCCGGGCGTCCCAAGGACATGGCAAAACGCCAGGCAATCCTCGAAGCAGCGAAAATCCTGTTTTTGAGCAATGGCTACGCCAGTACCAGCATGGATGCGGTGGCACTGGAGGCCGGCGTGTCGAAGCTGACCGTCTACAGCCACTTCAACGACAAAGAGACCTTGTTCACCGCCGCCGTGGTGGCCAAGTGCGAAGAGCAACTGCCAGTGATGTATTTCGAGCTGCCTGAGGGCATGCCCGTGGAGACTGTGTTGCTGAATATCGCGCGGGGGTTCCATCGCCTGATCAACAGCGAAGAGTCGGTCAACCTGCATCGCCTGATGATGACCACCGGCAATCAGGACGTGAAACTCTCGCAGATCTTCTTCGAGGCCGGCCCCATGCGCATGTTGCAGGGCATGGAGCGCCTGCTCGGCAAGATCGACCAGAGCGGCGCGCTGAGCATCGACAAACCGTTTACGGCGGCCGAGCACTTCTTCTGCCTGCTCAAGGGCACGGCGAATTTCTGCTTGCTGTATGGCTGCGGCGGGCAACTGAGTGAAGAAGCCGCCGAAGCCCATGTGCAGGAGGTGGTGGGGTTGTTTATGCGGGCCTACAGGCCCTGAAGCCCGGTTGCATGGACGGCCTCATCGCTGGCAAGCCAGCTCACCAGCTTTTGCTTCAACCACTCAGGTCGGCTACTAGGCCGCCGTGCTCTTGCTTTTGATTTTGATCTTAGGCGCCCCCCAAATACCTGTCGGATTACGGGCACACCGAGCCTAGGCGAGGTGCCGAGTGTTGGGGCAAGAGCGTTTTGCTTACTTTGCCGCTTTTGCAAAGTGAGCCGCCGTAAGGGCGGAACCCATACCAGCCGTTACCTAAATAACGGATATGTACACCGCACCACCGCCATCGCAGGCAAGCCAGCTCCCAGAGTTAGATCGTGGGCTTACAGTTAGACAGCGGCAACAAGCGCCCTCGCCAGAGGCCCAGCGTGGTATTGCGATTCAAGGTTTAAGCGCTTTCTTGGGGTAGATGTCATACCGGCTGGACTTGCCATCCAGCGCATGACTCGGCTTGGGCCCGTCGATGCACGGCGCCTTGCGCGGGCGCTTGACCACCACGCGGTGGCTCGCCAGGGCCAGGGCGGCGGCCAGCAGCGCGGGCGCGTCCGGATCATCCCCCACCAGCGGCCGGAACAGGCGCATTTCCTTTTTCACCAGCGCGGTTTTCTCACGGTGCGGGAACATCGGGTCGAGGTAGATCACCTGGGGCGGCTCGCCTTCCCAGTTGCGCATCACATCGATGGAATTGCCCTTGAGCAACTTCATGCGCGCCACGATCGGCGCCACCTCGAAATCATCCGCGCCACGCGCAAGGCCGTCTTCGAGCAAGGCGCCGATCAGCGGCTGGCGCTCGATCAGGCTCATCTCGCAGCCCAGGCTGGCCAGCACGAAGGCATCCTTGCCCAGGCCGGCCGTGGCGTCCAGCACCCGTGGGCGCACGCCTTGGGCGATGCCGACGGCCTTGGCGATCATTTGCCCGCTGCCACCGCCGTACAGGCGCCGATGCGCGGCGCCACCCTCGACAAAATCCACCCGCACCGGCCCAGGCGCGTCAGGCCCAAGCTGTTGAAGCTGCAAGCCATGCTCCCCGACTTGCAGGGAAAACTCCGCATCCGCCAGCTGCAACGGCAGCCCCAACAGTGACGCCCACTGCTCGGCACGGGCCTTGAAACCGTCGCCCAAGGCCTCGACCTGGATGCGGCTGGCCGCTGGTTGTTCGCTCATCAATCGCTACGCTCAAAAATATTAAGGATCGGCAAACAGCGGCCGATAAAAACAACAGTCAGGTATTTTGCCAGAGCTGAGCGTCGACCGAAAAAAATGTCAGACATTCTTCCCCTAACCATCGGTGTACTGCCGACCCACAACCACTACGGCCTGCGCAATACTCAAGCGCTGGCCGGGGTGAGTCATGTGTGGCAGGACTTCTTCGCCCGGGCACTGGCCGAGCAGCTCGGCGATACGCCGGACGCGCTCGCTGTGCAGGTGCCTGCACCGGCGGACCCAGCGGTAGAGCCCAGCGCCGGCGCCGACCTGTTGTCGCAGATCCTCACCCAGCGTGAGTGCGACGTGAAAGACACCGAAATCACCCCACCGGAGCCGCTGTTCCTGCCGATCGCCGAGTTCGAGACCGACTTGCTGCCACCGGCCGCCACGCCGTTCCCGGAAGAAGAAATCGTCGCCCAGCAACGCCAGCAGAACTTCGAAAGCGGCTGGGTACGCCCGATCGTGCTGACCGCCGGGCAACCGTTGCCAGCGCCTGGCCCGGCACCGGAACCACGTCCATTGCACCTGCCAATCGCCGAGTTCGAGCTGGACCTGCTGCCACCCGCCGCCACGCCGTACCCAGCTGAAGAGCTGGTCGCGCAACAAAAAGCCCTGGACTTCGATTACTACTGGGCACGCCCGCTGGTCACCCAGAACCTGCGCCTGGCCGCTTGACACTCAGCGGCACACCCACCAACGCCCCATATCCAGATGGAAGTGGTTGCGGTGCGCGGCGTTGTAGTCCGGGCTCAGCACCACATTGAAATCCTCGCAGGCGCTATCGCGTACCTGGCGCAGGAAACGCGCCTTATCGCCCTCCCCTGGCCAGTCCTTGAGCACGCTGATGCTGCGCCCGTCCGCCAGGCGAAAGCCAGCAATGTCCAGCGCATTGGCCGACGCGTGCTGGCTGAGTCGTCCCTCGGCACGGTTATACATATTGCGACAGGCAAAGCTGCCCAGGTGATCGACCCGCGTCACCGCCTGGCCGAATACCGCCTGGGCCGCCGGTTGCAGGCTGTGACGCTCGAACAGGGCAAACGCCACCGCCAGTGGGCAACTGGCAAGGAAGCTGCTGCTCAGCCCGACCGCCGCATCCTGTACGCGCAAGGTATTGCGCAAGGGGCAAGCGGCATCCGCCGGCGAGTCCGCCTGATGGCTGACGCGCAGGCCCGAGGTTTCCAGCACCTGATCGCACAGCGCCGGGTCGTCCTGCAGGCGGCCCAGTTTGTAGCGGGTCAACAGGTTGGGGCTGGCGCGCACATCCAGCGGCGCCCACGGGTTCCAATCGGCCGGTAGTGGCACCCAGCCGCGCCAGACACCCGCGGCAACGGCGCCCGCCAGGATCAGCAGCACGCCCATTAACTTGGAAAAACACACCGCTTAGTCCTTGAAGAACTGGTTGGCCTGACTGAACGGCATCTTGCGCTCGGTAAAGGTGAACGTGCCCAGTTCATACACTTCCCGGGCCGCACGATAGAACTCACCATACGCCGCCAATGCCAGCGCCGAGCCAACGCTGATACGCCGAACACCCATCTCGCTGAGTTGCGCGACGCTCAGGTTCAAGCCGCCGGACATCAGCACATTCACCGGCTTGGGCGCCACCGCCTTGACCACCGCCAGCACTTCCTCGGCAGTGCGCAGGGCCGGCGCATAGAGCACGTCGGCACCGGCCTCGGCGTAGGCCTGCAGGCGGCGGATGGTGTCGGGCAGATCCAGGCGGCCATGCAGGAGGTTTTCCGCACGGGCCGTCAGGGTGAAGGCGAATGGCAGGCTGCGGGCAGCGGCCACAGCGGCTTCCACGCGCTCAACAGATAGGTCGAAGGGATAGATCGGCTCGGCGGCAACCCCCGTGGCATCTTCGATCGAACCGCCGACGATCCCCGTGGCCGCGGCACGCAGGATGGTCTGGGCACAGCCTTCGGGGGTGTCGCTGAAGCCGTTTTCCAGGTCAGCCGCCACCGGCAACGCAGTGGCCTTGGCAATCATGCTGGCATTGATCAACGTGTCGTCCAGGGACAGCGCGCCTTCCGCATCCGGACGCGCCAGGCTGAAGGCGTAGCCCGCGCTGGTGGTGGCCAGCGCTTCGAACCCCAGGCTGGCCAGCATCACGGCAGACCCTGCATCCCATGGATTGGGCATCACGAATGCGCGGTCACGCTGATGCAAGGCTTTGAAGGTTTCGGCGCGAAGGGTTTGGGCATCCATGTCGGGCTCCTGGCGGGAAAGTGAGCCCTAGAGTAACCCCAGTTGTTCCGCGACGGGGGCCCGATCCAAGGCGGGCAGCGGCGGCAGGCCGGGTAGACGCACCGTCAATTGGTCGTGAAAACGCAGGGCCAGTTGCGCGGCAAGGCGGTTATCCGAGGTGTGCAGGAACACGTAGGGGGTGCGGCCTTCCTCGATCCAGCCGGCGACTTTTTCCACCCACGGCACCAGGAACGGGTCGTTGGCTTCCAGTTCGGGATGGCCGATAAAGCGTACCTGGGGAAACTGCGTCAGCGCCGCCGGCCTTGGGGGCACCTTGGGCTTTTTCGATTGGGCGTGCAGCACGGCGGCTGAAGTGGACGTGCAACTGAAGAGTGCGCGGGGGTCCAGGCAGATACGTTCCACCCCCCGGTCACGCAACAAGCGGTTGAGCATGCGCTCGGCATCACCCTTGGCGAAGAATTCCTGATGACGCACTTCCACCGCCATCGGCCGCTCCAGGCTATCAATGAAACCTGCCAACTCCCCTAGGCGCTGCGGTGTGAATGTCGCGGGCAATTGCAACCACAGAGGCGATACCCGCTCACCCAACGGGCTCATTAAGCCAACAAAACTTTCCGCGGCCGGTAGCTGCTCAATCAGGTTGGCGCTGTGGCTGATATCACCGGGGAATTTGGCCGTGAAGCGGAAATCGTCGGGCATGATCTCGGCCCAGCGTTGCACCGTGGCGGCCGATGGGCGCGCGTAGAACGTGGTGTTGCCTTCAACGGCGTTGAAGACCTGGGAGTAGAGCGCGAGGTAATCGCTGGAACGGGCATCGGCGGGGTACAGGTACTCGCGCCAGGCGTTTTCACTCCAGGACGGGCAACCGAGGTAGTAAGGCAGACGCATCAGATGTGGATGTCGAGGCCCAGCACTTCCATATCCCATTCGACAAAGCCGGCGGTGGTCAGGTAGCTGGCCAGGGCGGTAGCGACGCTTTTGCTCATGGAACGCGGGAAGACCATGTCTTGCTGGCGGGCGGGAAGACCGCTGATACGAGCTTGGGTGTTGGCTTGTGCATCGGCCTGGACGTCGATGAAGTCCGGTGAATCCTCGACGGACTCGTCTACCGTGACGTTTGCCTTACGCGGCTTGCGCTTGATTGGGTAGGACTGTGAGGAAAAACCATCGATACGCATGGGCGCGAACTCGCTATCAGTAATGGCATTTTGGCAGCATCGTCCGTAACGCGCAAATGCTCTGGTGATAACTAGAACACATAATTTGAAAAAGGTTTAAAACCGGGGGCAAATTCTGACGATTGGTGAATTTAGCCCCAAACTGCCATCATTTTTGACGTCAAATAATCCCGCGTTCGGCCTTGGTTTGCGCCACTTTATCGCGCAGATAGACCGGCGCCGCCTGGTCGGCCGGAATCGCCTCGCCACGCTCAAAAGCGAAACGTGCCAACGTCAGCAGATCCTCGGCATGAGGCAACATTGCAGCGTCCTGGCCCACCAACGGCACAGCGATACGCTGGCCATAACCCCAGCCGGTGCCAGCACCGAACCAGTCACCGCTGGCCTCGTCCGGCAGCATCGACGCTTCGGGCGGCTGTACCGCTTCCACGCCGACCAGACGCATCTCGCCCGCCGTTTCGCGGTAGCAGCCCCAATAGACTTCATCCATACGCGCATCGATAGCCGCCGCCACTTGGTGGGCGCCGTGCTCGCGCAAGGCGCGCTGGGCCAGCATGGCAAGGTTGGACACCGGCAACACCGGACGCTCCAGCGCAAACGCCAGGCCCTGCACCACGCCAATGGCGATGCGCACACCGGTAAACGCACCCGGGCCACGGCCGAAAGCAATCGCATCGACCGCCGCCAGGGTGGTGCCGGCGTCTTCCAGCAACTGCTTGATCATCGGCAACAGCTTCTGCGCATGCAGGCGCGGGATCACCTCGTAGTGGCTCGTTACCTTGCCATCGTGCAGCAGGGCAACGGAGCAAGCTTCAGTCGCGGTGTCCAGGGCCAGCAGGGTGCTCATCGGTGTGGGTGTCCAAGTCGAAAAAAAGTGCGCCAGTATAAACAACAACGGCCCGCAAGCGGGCCGTTATCCGTGAAGCCAGTCGAGGGATCAGCTCAGTGCTTGCAGCACCTTGGCGGTGATCGCTTCAACCGAGCCGACGCCAGGAATGTGGCTGTACTTCGGCTTGCCCTGGGCGGCGGACAGCTTCTGGTAGAAATCCACCAGTGGTTTGGTCTGGGAGTGGTAGACCGACAGGCGATGACGCACGGTTTCTTCAGTGTCGTCCTTGCGCTGCACCAGGTCTTCGCCGGTCACATCGTCCTTGCCTTCAACCTTTGGCGGGTTGTACACGGTGTGGTACACGCGGCCGGAGGCTTCGTGGACGCGACGACCGGCAATGCGCTGGACGATCTCTTCATCTTCAACCGCGATTTCGACCACGGCATCCAGCTCGACGCCGGCCTTTACCAGGGCTTCAGCCTGGGGAATGGTGCGTGGGAAGCCGTCGAACAGGAAACCGTTCTTGCAGTCTTCCTGGCTGATGCGTTCCTTGACCAGGTTGATGATCAAGTCATCGGAAACCAGGCCACCGCTGTCCATCACGCTCTTGGCGATCAGGCCCAGCTCGGTGCCAGCCTTGACGGCCGCCCGCAGCATGTCGCCGGTGGAGATTTGTGGAATGCCGAATTTTTCAGTGATGAACTTTGCCTGAGTACCTTTACCGGCCCCGGGAGCTCCCAGCAGAATGACGCGCATCGATGTGCTCCTCAATTTTTTATAGAGATGACGCTCGGATTCGCCGCGGGGGCCAATCGCGTAAAAATAGAATTCGGGCCGCCCAAACGGCCAAAGGCTGATCAAGATACACAGCAGGCCTTAACCACACAAGCCGCCAAAAGTCGCAGGAACCCGCGCCGTGCATGCGTCATAGGTAGGGTGTGCCTGAGTGCAACCCGGCCCTGTAAACGCCGGCCGCCCTTTTCGAGGCGGCCGCTGCGGTTTATCTGCAAGCCGTTGAGAACACGCAAAAAACCTTAGCCGGTGTTACGCAACCCGGCAGCAATACCGGCCACGGAGACCAGCAGCGCCTGTTCCAGAGGGCTGTCCTGTGCCGCTTCCTGCTGGCGCGAGCGCGCCAGCAGCTCGGCCTGCAACAAGTGCAAGGGGTCGAGGTAGGTGTTGCGCAGGCGGATGAACTCCAGGGTATCCGGGCTGTGGGCCAGCAGTTGCGACTGGCCGGTCAGGCCAAGCACCACGCCGCACGCCTGCGACAATAGGTCGCGCAGATGCACACCCAATGGCAGCAGGTCCGGCTGCACCAGCCGCTCGTCATACAGGCGGGCGATATCGGCATCCGCCTTGGCCAGCACCATTTCCAGCATATCGATACGGGTGCGGAAAAATGGCCACTGTTCACGCATCTGCCCCAGCAACTCGCCTTCGCCGCGCTCCAGGGCCTTGCTCAACGCTGCTTCCCAACCCAGCCAGGCCGGCAGCATCAGGCGGGTCTGGGTCCAGCCGAAGATCCACGGGATCGCGCGCAGGCTTTCAATCCCGCCCGCCCGGCGTTTGGCCGGGCGACTGCCCAGGGGCAAGCGGCCCAGTTCCTGTTCCGGGGTGGACTGGCGGAAATACTCGACGAACTGCGGGTTTTCCCGCACCACGGCGCGGTAGGCGCTGACACCATCCGCCGCCAATTCATCCATCAAATGGCGCCAGGCCGGCTCGGGCGGCGGCGGTGGCAACAGGGTCGCCTCCAATACCGCGGCCAGATAAAGGTTGAGGTTCTGCTCGGCGATATCCGGCAGGCCGAACTTGAAGCGAATCATCTCGCCCTGTTCGGTGGTGCGGAACCGCCCCGCCACCGAACCCGGCGGCTGCGACAGGATCGCCGCGTGGGCCGGGCCGCCGCCACGGCCCACGGTGCCACCGCGACCGTGGAACAACAGCAGTTCCACTTGTTGCTCACGGCAGATATCCACCAGCCGCTCCTGCGCCCGGTACTGCGCCCAGGCGGCGGCGGTGGTGCCGGCGTCCTTGGCCGAGTCCGAGTAGCCGATCATCACTTCCTGCGGCCCCTGCAAGCGTGCGCGATAGCCCGGCAGCAGCAACAGTTGCTCGATCACCGGGCCGGCGTTGTCCAGGTCGGCCAGGGTCTCGAACAGTGGCACCACGCGCATCGGCCGTTGCACGCCCGACTCTTTAAGCAGCAGTTGCACCGCCAGCACGTCCGACGCGGCGCCGGCCATGGAGATGACGTACGAGCCCAGGGAAGCAGCCGGTGCGGCGGCGATTTCCTTACAGGTATTCAGCACTTCGGCGGTGTCGGCAGAGGGTTTGAAATAACCCGGCAGCAGCGGCCGACGATTGGCCAGTTCCTTCATCAGGAAGCTGATACGCGCCTCTTCGTCCCAGTCTTCGTAACGCCCAAGGCCGAGGTAATCGGTGATTTCAGTCATGGCCGCCGAATGACGGCTGGAGTCCTGGCGCACATCCAGGCGCACCAGGAACAGGCCGAAGGTCACCGCGCGACGCAGGCAGTCGAGCAACGGGCCATCGGCGATCACACCCATGCCGCACTCATGCAACGACTGGTAGCACAGCTCCAGCGGATCCAGCAGGTCGCGATTGTTTTGCAACACTTCGGCGGGCGCTGGCGTGCTGCTGCTCAATGCCGTGTGTGCCCATTGGCGCGTAGCCCGCAGGCGTTCACGCAATTGCTTGAGCACGGCGCGATACGGTTCGACGCTGTCGCCGACCTTGGCCTGCAACGCCGGGCTGGCTTGCTGCATCGACAGCTCGGAAGCCAGATGATCGACATCGCGCAGGTACAGGTCGGCCGCCATCCAGCGCGCCAGCAGCAATACTTCACGGGTCACTGGCGCGGTGACATTCGGGTTGCCATCCCGGTCGCCGCCCATCCATGAGGCAAAGCGGATCGGCGCCGCTTCCAGGGGCAAGCGCAGGCCGGTAGCGGCGTGCAGCGCCTGGTCGGCCTTGCGCAGGTAATTGGGAATGGCGTGCCACAGCGAATGTTCGATCACCGCAAAGCCCCACTTGGCCTCGTCCACCGGCGTGGGCCGGGTGCGGCGGATTTCTTCGGTGTGCCAGGCTTCGGCGATCAAGCGTTGCAGGCGTTGGCGGATCTGATCGCGCTCCGCCGTGGTGAGGTCACGGTGATCCTGCAACGCCAGTTGGGCGGCAATCGCATCGTATTTCTGGATCAGGGTGCGGCGCGCCACTTCAGTGGGATGGGCGGTGAGGACCAGTTCGATCTCCAGGCGCCCCAACTGGCGGGCCAGGGATTCGTTGCTGTGGCCTTCGGCTTGCAGGCGCGCCAGCAGCTCGGGCAATACACGGGCTTCGAACGGCGCCGGTTGCGACTCATCGCGCCGGTGAATCAGCTGGTATTGCTCGGCGATGTTGGCCAGGTTGAGGAACTGGTTGAAGGCCCGGGCGACCGGCAGCAGTTCGTTTTCCTGCAACTGATTCAGACGGGAGCTCAGCTCATCCCCCGCCGCCTTGTCGGAAATGGCGCCGCGGCGGTCAGCCTTGGCGCCTTTGCGGATCTGCTCGATCTTGTCGAGAAAATCATCGCCGTACTGGTCTCGAATGGTGTTGCCCAACAGCTCACCCAGCAGGTGAACATCCTCACGCAAGCGTGCATCGATATCACTCATCAGCCAATCTCCAGCCAGAAATCCGGGACGCGCAGGTCTGCCAGAGTGCCGCCCGCATCGTTTTATGACAAGACTTTAAACCTTGTGAGTTGCAGCGAGTCTCAACACTGAGTCGCCTGTGTTATCCCTGCGCGCGACTGGTCACTCATCACCGCCTGCCATCGCGGGCTTCATTGAGGTTGCCATGAAAATCCGAGAACTGGCCCAGCATTGGGAAGAGAACGCCAAGGGTCGCTTGACCAAGACCGAATACGCCATCCATTTGGATGTGGAGTCCGCCGCGAGGTTGGCGGCCATCGCCGAAATGTACCCCAAGCGCAACACCGAGGAACTGCTTGGCGAGCTGATCGGTGCCGCCCTCGAAGAGCTGGAAGCAAGCTTTCCCTACATCAAGGGTCAACAGGTGATCGCCACCGATGAAGAGGGTGACCCGCTGTATGAAGATGTCGGCCCCACCCCACGCTTCCTGACGTTATCGCGTCGCTATCTGCATGATCTGTCTGCCAGCAGCGACGAACAGAAACACTGAAACACTCCCACCAAACCGCTGTACGCCGGGCCCTTCACGGGTCGGGCGTACCGCTGCGCGACGCATAAGTTCCAAGTTTTTTACCCTGACCAATCAGTCAAATATTTTTTTAGGCAAATCGCCATCTTCTCTGAACTTTTAAAAAAAGCCTCCGGTCACAGCCAGTAAGCCATCACTTGGAACGGTCGTTTTAAAGGGCATTTCGTGCAGTACCGCAAAGCCCCTGGCCGCACACCAGTGACATGGATTTTGATGTTTTTCAGGAGTTATCCAATGGAGTTGAAGACGATGAAGACCAGCACTGCCAAATCCTCGTTTAACCATCTGCGCGGGCTCAAATTGGCCGCGCTGGCAATCGGCACCAGCTTCGTTCTGGCAGGTTGCGCCGGTAACCCGCCGACCGAGCAGTACGCGGTCACCCAGTCCGCAGTGAACAGCGCGGTCAGCGCCGGCGGTACCGAGTACGCGGCTGTGGAAATGAAGTCGGCCCAGGACAAGCTCAAGCAAGCCGAGATTGCCATGCACGACAAGAACTACGACGAAGCCCGTCGCCTGGCTGAACAAGCCGAGTGGGACGCTCGCGTCGCAGAGCGCAAATCCCAGGCCGCCAAGGCTGAACAAGCTGTGAAGGATTCCCAGAAGGCTGTTGATGAATTGCGTAAGGAAGGCATGCGTCCGGCTGCTATCCAGCAGAAGTAAGACGCCCCCCCCTTGACCGCATCGCACCTGATATCGAATTGAAAGGACGACACGACTATGCGTAAACAATTGATGATCCCTGCCCTGCTGGCGATGAGCGTTGCACTGGCGGCCTGCTCCACCCCGCCGAACGCGAACCTGGAAAACGCACGGACCAACTTCTCGGCCCTGCAGACCAACCCGCAGGCCACCAAGCTCGCGGCCCTGGAGACCAAGGACGCCAGCGAATGGCTGGACAAGGCTGACAAAGCGTACCGCGACAAGGAAGACGAGAAGAAAGTCGACCAGTTGGCTTACCTGACCAACCAGCGCGTTGAAGTGGCCAAAGACACCATCGTGCTGCGCGAATCCGAAGCCAAGCTGAAAAACGCCGGCGACGAACGTGCCCGCGCGCTGTTGGATGCCCGTGATGCACAGATCAAGCAGCTGCAAGACAGCTTGAACGCCAAGCAGACCGATCGCGGCACACTGGTGACATTCGGTGACGTGCTGTTCGCCACCAATAAGTCTGACCTGAAATCCAGCGGCCTGGTGAACATCACCAAACTTGCGCAGTTCCTGCGTGACAATCCGGACCGTAAAGTGATCGTCGAAGGCTATACCGACAGCACCGGTTCCGATTCGTACAACCAGAGCCTGTCCGAGCGTCGTGCCGCTTCCGTACAGCGCGCACTGGCTCAGCAAGGCGTGGACATCTCGCGCATCGTGACCCAGGGTTATGGCAAGGAATACCCGGTTGCCGACAATGGCAGCGTATCGGGGCGCGCCATGAACCGCCGCGTTGAAGTGACCATCTCCAACGACAACCAGCCGGTCAAGCCACGGTCCTCCGTAGCCAACTGATCGAATGGCCTGTAAAAAGCCCCGTCTCTATAGACGGGGCTTTTTCGTTGCGTCCCTACGCGAACGGCCTTCAGGTGTCAGTAACTAAGTCCCGCGCGACGATTGCCGTTCTGGCCCGAGTTAATGTAGCTGCTGAATCCCCCGGAGTTACCGTTGTTTCCATAGTTGCCATAGTTTCCGTAGCCCCCCTCGTAACTCGGTGACTCCCGCCACTGCCCAGTCATGTCATTTCCGTTCTGCCCATGATTTTCATAGCGACTATGCGTGCCACCATTTCCATTATTGCCATAGTTGCCGTAATTCCCGTTATCGCGGCCACCATGCCCACCAGCCCACCCCCGTTGCCCACCCGCAGGCCTCCAGGTGCGCTCATCGGAACAATGTGAATACAACGAAGGGTGATGTTCATATCGCCAAGCCAACAGCTGAGTCATGTTGATACCTTCTCTATTCCAGTAGACTGAATATCCCAAAAAATAACGACATAATAAGCTGCACTGTGCAGCCCCAAGTCATATCGCCCCCTTAAGTGGTGCATTGAAGGGAGCGAGTTCACTGCACGTGTCCTAAAGATCAAATCAAAGTATGCACGCAAGTACTGACTTAATATGTTCAAGGCCCTGATGCTTCAGGCCTGGATACGCCGTGTCAGGCCATGGGGGGAGAACTTTGCGCCTGCGGCGTTTCGATGATTGCCATTACTGCCCTGATTGGCATATCCGCTGTAACTTCCGCTGTTGCCGTTATTTCCATAATTTCCAAAATTGCCGTTATTCATGCTGCCATGACCGCTATTGACGTGTACGCCAACTTGAGCCGACGTTACATTCCCGACAGTCACATAATTAGTGTTGAATACATAGCTGATATGGTTGACCGTATGCGGCGGTTTTAAAGCCGGCCGCTGAATTTCAGGTGCTCGTCCCATCTGCTGGCCCCCTCTGCTATACGAAGGTTGAACGCCGCCATACCCTGGTCGCTGGCTCGGTTGATAGCTTGGGTAATTGCGTGTATTACCACCACACCTCCCACCGGTGCTCTGCCCAGTGACAACGTTCCATACCGTGCTCATGGTCGTGAGGGTGTTCGTGAATGCCATACTCATCAACGAGTCTAATCTCATCGCTTTACTCCAAATGTAATTTCCCACACGTACGGGCTTGATCTCCTGACCGATATAGCAGTGGTCGCCGACAACTATCAGTTCCCCACGGTATACCCTTGTAATAAATGATGGAGTGGCGCGATCGGTCACTTACCCCTGGCGCTGACGAACCGATTGGGTAGAAATAAAAAACCCACCAGAAACGGTGGGTCTTTTTACGCTTAGAATTTGATCGGACACTTATCGCTCTCGAAGCCTGTATAGCCAGGCTTCTCTTTGCACTGCTCACCCTGCTGCTTTTGCGCGACGCCAGCAACACGCCCACCAAGCGCTTCAACGAGCGCTTGTGTCCTGATCATTTCCAACATCCTGTCTATCGCACTTATCGCACCTATCTTGACCATGACTCTCCCCTGGCTGGCCGTTCGCAAGTACTCCTCACGAACGCTGACAAGGCATTGAGTGGCCTCTTACGCAAAACGGTTCCAGATATTTCAGGCGCGGTGTATCCGGATTACTGCTGGAGTTGCGGTGTTTCCTGCCCCAGGCAGCGCACAGCCTGTTTCTTGTTATTGACCAACACACCGCTCAGGCCTTTCTGCTCGGTATCGAACATCACCAGCACGCCATCCACACACTGCGCCACTTGCGCAGCCGGGGTCAGCGAGATCTTGTAATCCTCGCCTGGCACGGTCTTGAGCAGGGTGAAATCGCTGAGCAGCAACGCATCTTCCGGCTTGGCGAAGTGCAGGTAGCCGTAGTACCACAGGCAAGCAACGGTACCGATGATGGTGCCGATGCCGGTGAGGATCAGCGGGATCATATTGCGTTCTTCGCTCATTGCGGGCTCTCTGATGAATCGACTTTAGGAGTTGGGTAGTTCGGAATCTCGCCCAGGCGGCGCAAACCGTTGAAGTGTTGCGGATCATCGAGGTAGCGCAGCATCACGGTTTGCCAAGTCTTGTCGGCAAAAGTCTGCACATGCCCGCCCCGGGTCAACTGCAATACCCTTGGCGGCGGTGCCGCCTGATACAGGCGAATACCGTTAGCCACCGGCACGATCGGGTCATCCAGGCTGTGGAACAACAGCTTCGGCACGCCGGTCAGCTGGGGCATGGAATGAATCGCACTGTCGGCGTCCGGTACCAGCCACGACAAAGGCACCTGAAACGGCCATGTTAACCAGGA
This sequence comes from Pseudomonas sp. CHM02, assembly GCF_000612585.1. GTDB lineage: Bacteria > Pseudomonadota > Gammaproteobacteria > Pseudomonadales > Pseudomonadaceae > Aquipseudomonas. The sequence goes on along the minus strand of NZ_JFCA01000008.1, from coordinate 6,277 downwards.
GGTGCTCAGGGCGAATTGTCCTACGTCACGATAACTGGCGGGCACGCCGTCCAGCACCAGCGCCTTGAGCCGGGATTGGCGCTCCGGGTGCTCTGCCAAGTAGTGCACCGCCAACGCGCCGCCAAGGCTTTGGCCCAGAACGATCAGCGGCTGGCCTTGGGTTTCGGGGGCCTTGTCGATCCATTTGAACGCCGCGTCCACGTCCTCATAGATCGCCGGTAATGACGGCTTGCCTTCCGACAAGCCATAACCGCGGTAGTCCAGCAGCAGCACTTGGTAACCCTGCTCTGGCAACCACCAACTGCCCCCCAGGTGCCACGCCAGATTGCCGCCGTTGCCATGCAGGTGCAGCACCGTGCCCTTGAGCGGCACACCGGGTTTGGCGGGCAACCACCAGCCGTGGAGCTTCACGCCGTCGGCGGTGGTCAAGGTGACGTCGCGATATTGCAGGTGGGCTTTTTCCGGCGTGAACGGCAGGCCGGGTTCAGGATAGAACAGCAGGGAGCTGCAGCCGTTCAATGTGAGTAGCAGGCACAGAATGCCGAGGATTCTCATCCGTTGAAGCCTCGCAATTTAGTTGAACACACGTTCTCATGATCACCAAAAAACCCGTAGGAGCCGGCTTGCCGGCGATGCAGGCGACTCGGTCCAATGCCGTACCGAGGTGATGCCATCGCCGGCAAGCTGGCGCCTACGGGTTGAGCGGTGTTTACAGGATATTCGAGTAATCCGCCTCGATCCGATCCAGGCTCAAGTGGTTGAGGAAGTTGGAGAAGCACATCCATGCCGCCAGCGCATTCATGTCGCGGAACTGCTCGGGCAGGTACTTGGGCGGCACTACCAGGCCTTCGTCGACCAGCTGGCGCAGGGTACGCATGTCTTCCAGGGTGGTCTTGCCGCAGAACAGCAGCGGCACTTGTTCCAGCTTGCCCTTGCGCACGGCGAGCTGGATGTAGTTGTAGACCATGATAAAGCCCTTGAGGTAGGACAGATCCTTGGTAAACGGCAGACCGGTCGGCACCGAGCCACGGAATACGCGACTGGCGTTGCCGTAGCTCTCAGCCATCTCAAAGCCTTGCTCGCGGAAGAACTCGAACACCTGCAGGAAGTCGGCGCCCTCTTCCACCATGTGGATCGCGCGCGTGCGGTTGGTCAGCTTGCGCAGGCGACTCGGGTAGGAGGCGAAGGTGATGATCTCCATCAGGATCGCCAGGCCTTCCTGGGTCACGGTGGACGACGGCGGGCCCTTGGACAGGAAGGTGCAGATCGGCTGGTTCTGGCCATTGAGGGTGGTGCCGACATGCACCAGGCCTTCATGCACTTCCAGGGCACGGACGTCGCGATCGTTGAACATCGCGTCGGCGCGGATCTTGATGTAGTCCGCGCCCGCCGCAGCGTCGGCGACGATGCCATCGGACTCGAACACGCGAATGGTCTCTTCGGCCTCGCCGAATACCTTGTTCAGACGGGTTTGCAGCAAGGCCACGGCATCCTTGGCGGTGAGGGTCTTGGCCTCATCCTTCAAGTCGCCACGGCCGTCGATATTGTTCAGATAGTCCGACAGCATCAGCCCCAGGTCGGCCAGGGTCGGGTCGCCAGCATGGAACGCATCGGAGGCGGCGCCGTAGAGTTCCTGGGAAATCAGGCCGAAATCCTCGGTGCCGCGCGCTTCGAGCATGCGCACCACCATGCGGTATTCCTTGCACATGCGGCGCATGATCTGCCCCACCGGGCTGAACTGGCCGAGGCGGCGGGTGATGTCGCGCTCGATGTTCTGGAACTCCAGCTTCACCGCGCTGGAGTCGAAGGACAGTGGCCGATTGAGGTAGTAATCACGGTCCACCGCAGGCATTTCCTTGCCCTTGGCCTTGAGAAATCCCTGGCGAATATGCTCGTCCCACTTCACGGCGTCGAGGACGCGAATCGGTGTTTGCGCCAGCACAATGCGATCAGACAAGGTGCGTATCGTCTGCTGGTAATCGTCCACCCGGTGCTTCCCCTTTAAACGTTATTTGCCCGCGCGCTGGTAGCGCACGGCTTCCACGAATACATCGGCATTGGCCGGGTCATCCAGGTAGGCAAACACCTGGTCCAGGGGACTGTCCACCAGCACCCCGGTGCCTTCGACGGTTTCCACGGTACTGCCGTGCAACACCTTCTGGCCTATCGCTTGATGGATCTGCTCAAGGTCCAGGTTGTAGACCACCAATTCGTGCTTTTCGTCGATTTCAAACCCCGCCAGGATGAAATGCCCGCCCAGCTTGGCCGGCAACGGCGCCGACAGGTACCAGCGATTGCCATGGCGCGAAACAGTGAACAGGTACTCATCACGCTGGCCCGGCTTCGCTGTAGGGTAGCTCACGGCTTTATAACGGTGTTCACCGACGCCCGTGATGTGCAGGTTGAGCGGCTCGCCCCAGGCGTTTTTGCTCGACCATTGGTCCAGCAGGGCAGGCGGCGCGGCTTCACGGGCCGGCAGCGGGTCCTTGAAGGTCACCAGGCAACCGCTGAGCAGCAGGAACGACAAGGCGATTACAACCCTACGCCAGGTTTTCATTGGACATCCCCCGGTGTCAGACCGAGGCCAACACCAAATGCATGTAACGCTTGAGGATCTCAAGCATCTCTTCACCGGTCAGAGGCTCTGCGCCGCCCAGCAGGCCCTGATATTCCATCCGACTGATTATCGCCGTCAACACTTTGGCATCCTGTTGCGGCTCGCGGGAGCCCAGCACCTGGAAAAACTGCCCCGTGCCCTGCAACAGAATCTGCTGATGGGAACGCACCAACTCTGCCAGGCGTGGGTTGAGCAAGGCTTCCTGGCGAAAGGCCTGCTCGGCCATCAGGTGCTCACGCCGGTTGGTCAGTTGGCGCAGTACATAATCGGCAGTCAGCCGTGCGATGTCGTCGGCCAGTTGCGAGCGTGATTCCGGGCTGCCGTCACCATAGGCGACCATTTCGCGCAGCAGGCCTTCGTTGCGCACCCACAGCTTGCCCATGAAGGCGGCGCTGCGCTCGACGTATTGGGCGAAGGTATCGGTGAGCAGGTCATCGATGTCCTTGAAGTAGTAGGTGGTGGCTGACAACGGTACGCCGGCCTCCGCCGCTACCGCACGATGGCGCACGGCCCGCACGCCCTCGCGCACCACAATGCGCATGGCCGCATCGAGAATGTCCTGCCTGCGTTGCTCGCTGCCCCGACGGCTGGCCTTGCGGCCCTGGTACTGGACGCTTTCAGCCACGGCAGCAGCAATGCCGGCGGCGCCTTCTTGAGCGGTTACGCGGTTCACGACTCACATCCTTGAACAGATCAAAAACCTGGCGCTGTTTGCTTGACGCTGATAGACGCCGCATAAAAAAGCCGCCTTATAAAAGGCGGCTTCGGATTTCGCTTCGGTTACGCTTGTGGCCGCATGTGCGGGAACAAGATCACGTCGCGGATCGACGGCGAGTTGGTCAACAGCATCACCAGGCGGTCGATGCCGATACCTTCACCGGCCGTTGGCGGCATGCCGTATTCCAGGGCACGCACGAAGTCAGCGTCGTAATGCATGGCTTCGTCGTCGCCGGCGTCCTTGTCGGCCACCTGGGCCATGAAACGCTCGGCCTGGTCTTCCGCGTCGTTAAGCTCGGAGTAGGCGTTGGCAATTTCGCGGCCGCCGATGAACAGTTCGAAGCGGTCGGTGACGTTCGGGTTGTCATCGTTGCGACGGGCCAGCGGCGACACTTCGAACGGGTACTGGGTAATGAAGTGCGGCTGCTCCAGCTTGTGCTCGACCAGCTCTTCGAAAATCATCACCTGCAGTTTGCCCAGGCCTTCGAAGCCCAGCACCTTGGCGCCGGCTTTCTTGGCGATCACACGGGCCTTGTCGATATCGTTCAGGTCATCGGCGGTCAGCTCAGGGTTGTACTTGAGGATCGAGTCGAATACCGACAGGCGCACGAACGGCTCGCCGAAATGGAACACCTTGTCGCCGTACGGCACGTCGGTGCTGCCCAGGACCAACTGTGCCAGCTCGCGGAACAGTTCTTCGGTCAAGTCCATGTTGTCTTCGTAGTCGGCGTAGGCCTGGTAGAACTCCAACATGGTGAATTCAGGGTTGTGACGGGTCGAGACACCTTCGTTACGGAAGTTGCGGTTGATCTCGAACACTTTTTCGAAGCCGCCCACCACCAGGCGCTTGAGGTACAGCTCCGGCGCGATACGCAGGAACATTTCCATGTCCAGGGCGTTGTGGTGGGTTTCGAACGGCTTGGCTGCGGCACCACCGGGAATGGTCTGCAGCATCGGGGTTTCCACTTCCAGGAAGTCACGCTTCATCAGGAAGCTGCGGATGTGGGCGATGACTTGCGAACGCACGCGGAAGGTCTGGCGCACGTCTTCGTTGACGATCAGGTCAACGTAGCGCTGGCGGTAGCGCTGTTCGGTGTCGGTCAGGCCGTGGTGCTTGTCCGGCAGCGGGCGCAGGGATTTGGTCAGCAGGCGCACGCTGGTCATTTCGACGTACAGGTCGCCCTTGCCGGAACGCGCCAGGGTACCTTCGGCGGCGATGATGTCGCCCATGTCCCAGGTTTTCACCGAGGCCAGGGTTTCTTCCGAGAGAGTTTTGCGGTTGACGTAGACCTGGATACGCCCGGTCATGTCCTGGATCACCATGAACGAGCCACGGTTGAGCATGATGCGACCTGCCACCTTGACCGGGATCGCAGCCTCTGCCAGCTCTTCCTTGGTCTTGTCCGCGTACTGTTTCTGCAAGGCATCGCAGTAGTTTTCGCGGCGGAAGTCGTTGGGGAAGGCATTGCCCTTGGCGCGCTCGGCAGCAAGCTTTTCCTTGCGCAGGGCGATCAGGGAGTTTTCTTCCTGTTGCAGGGCTTGCGGGTCGAGTTGTTGGTCGCTCATGTCTTTAAATATTCCATCGGGTTCGTTGTCCCAGGCTCAGGCCGGGGATCGCCGGCAAGCCGGCTCCTACAGGGATCGCGGTTTGTCAGCGTATTACAGGCCTGATTTCAGGCTGGCTTCCAGGTATTCGTCGATATCGCCGTCGAGCACCTTGTCGCAGTCGCTGCGTTCGATGTTAGTGCGCAGATCCTTGATCCGCGACGCATCGAGCACATAAGAACGGATCTGGTGACCCCAGCCGATGTCCGACTTGGTGTCTTCCAGCGCCTGGGAAGCGGCGTTGCGCTTCTGCATTTCCTGCTCGTACAACTTGGCCCGCAGCATTTTCATGGCGGTGTCCTTGTTCGCGTGCTGGGAACGTTCGTTCTGGCAGCTGACCACGGTGTTGGTCGGTACGTGGGTAATCCGTACGGCCGAGTCGGTGGTGTTTACGTGCTGGCCACCGGCACCGGAGGAGCGGTAGGTGTCGATACGCAGGTCGGCCGGGTTGATCTCGATCTCGACCTTGTCATCGATCTCCGGGGAGACGAACACCGCAGAGAACGAGGTGTGGCGACGGTTGCCGGAGTCGAACGGGCTCTTGCGCACCAGGCGGTGCACGCCGATCTCGGTGCGCAGCCAGCCAAAGGCGTATTCACCCTTGATGTGCACGGTTGCGCCCTTGATACCGGCGACTTCACCGGCGGACAGTTCCATGATGGTCGCGTCGAAACCGCGCTTGTCAGCCCAGCGCAGGTACATGCGCAGCAGGATGTTGGCCCAGTCCTGGGCCTCGGTGCCACCGGAACCGGCCTGGATGTCCAGGTAAGCGTTGTTCGGGTCCATTTCATGGCTGAACATGCGGCGGAATTCGAGCTTGGCGAGGTTTTCCTCGAGACGGGCCAGCTCGGCGACGACATCGCCCACTGCGCCTTCATCGTTTTCTTCGACGGCCATGTCCAGCAGGTCACGGCAATCGGCCAGACCGGTGTTCAGTTCGTCGAGAGTATCGACGATCTGCGCCAGCGCAGCGCGCTCACGGCCCAGTTCCTGGGCGTATTCAGGTTTGTTCCAGACACTCGGATCTTCAAGCTCGCGATTGACTTCGGTCAGACGCTCATGCTTTTGATCGTAGTCAAAGATACCCCCGAATAGTTTCGGAGCGCTCGGACAGGTCCTTGATGGTGTTAAGGATCGGGTTGATTTCCATGGCGGGCAGCACTCGTTGGCGAACTTTTGAAAGCCGGCGAGTATAACGGGAAATGGGGGGCAACGGCAGCCCGCTTGGCGAAAAGGCGTGGGGCTGGATCATCGGAGTACATATCCATTCCTACGGTCACGGCTGCTATTGGTTCCGCCCTTACGGCGGGTCACTTTCGAAAAGCGCGAAAGTAACCA
>NZ_JFCA01000007.1 GCF_000612585.1 Pseudomonas sp. CHM02 | reverse complement strand
AGCGGCCCCATTAATAACACCGCGCATCGTCAGTTGAACCGAGTCGCCAGAATTTAGGGCTGCTGCGCAGCCCAGCGCGGGGCAAGCCCGCTCACCACATCAAGCCTGCTCACCACACCGAGCCCGCTCACCACTGGAAGCCTGGTCACCACAAAAACCTGTTCAGCCCAGGCGAAACCGCGCGGTGTTGTCGCTCAATGCCTGGCTGCCTTTGCTCAAGGTGTCGGCCGCTCGGTTCACTGCCCGCGCGCCGTCGAGCAAACGCCCGGCCGCCTGGTCCACTTGCTGGATATTGCCGCTCACTTCATCCGCCGTCGCCGCTTGTTCCTCTACGGCGGTGGCGATTTGCGCCAGGGTGTCGGTGACGTGCTGCACCGCGCCGGCGATCTCGCCCAGGCGTGTGCCCAAGCCGGTGACGGCCTCCGCGTCCGCCAGCGCTTGCTCGCACGCGGCGCCCATCAGCGTAACCGCCTGGCTGACGGTGGCACGCAGGCTGTCCACGGTGCCGGCGATCTGCGCCGTGGAGGCCTGGGTGCGTTGCGACAGGCTGCGCACTTCATCGGCCACCACGGCAAAACCGCGGCCCTGTTCGCCGGCGCGGGCGGCTTCGATGGCGGCGTTGAGCGCCAGCAGGTTGGTCTGCTCGGCGATGCCACGGATGGTGTCGACCACCGACTGAATCTGTTGCCCCTGCTGGCTCACTTGCTCCAGGGCATCGGCGGTGTCGGTAAGGCGTTGGTTGAGTTGTTGGATGCTGGCGGTGGTGCGTTGGCTGTCGCGACTGCTGTCTTCGGCAATCCGCCGAGTCTGTTGGGCGCTGCCCGAGGCTTGTTCGCAGCTTCTGGCCACGCCCAGGGACGTAGCGGCCAGTTGGGTCGCGGCGGCGGCAATCTGGCTGATTTGTTGCTGCTGGTCTTCGACTTCGGTGAGGGTGCTGCCCGATTGCGAATTGAGGGTGAGCACCGCCGAACCAAGCTGCTGCGTCTCGTGGTTGACCCCCAGCAGGCTGGTGCGCAGTTGCACCACCGCAACGTTCAACGCGGTACTGATGGCCGCGAGTTCGTCGCGCCCTTCCACCGCTACTTCCACGCACAAGTTGCCGTCGCGCAGGGACTCGGCCAGGGTAGTGATGCCACTGGCGCTGCGGCGAATCGAGGCTTGCAGGCATATGAACAGGTACAACGCGGCCAAGGCCAGCAGGCTGAATATCGCGGCGACGGGGATGAACTTCTGCAACGAGCGATCCCGGTAATAACCCAGGCGCGCATCCAGCGAGTTGAGCGACTGGTTGCGCAGCGCACCGAGGCTGTCGAGCATCGCATCGACACTGCGCTCGAAGCCTGCGGGGTCGAGCTTGATCGTGCCGCCGAACACACCGTCGTCGAGCACCTTGAGTTCGTTGTCCAGCCGTTGCAGGCTGTTGTCGTACTGCGCGGTCCAGGGTTCAAGACCCGCGTATTGCTTGGCCTTGAGCGAGGCCGCCGCCTTGACCAACTGGTCCCGCGCATCGCCGATGCGGCCGCGCAGGTCACGCATCTGCAAGCGGCTTTGCAACGTGAACTGCCCCGACGCGATGGACGACTGGCCGACACTGGCCATGCGACCGATACGCTCGATCAGGTCGGGCGTGTGCTGGGTGGAAATCTGCATCAACAGGTAGGTTTCCAGCCACGGATCGAGGATCAACCCGGTATCCAGGGTGATCTGATCGCGCAGGGTTTGCATGGCGGTAAGGGCCGAGGTGAACCGGTCGTACCCGTCCGGCCACCAACCCACCGCGCGCAAAGACTGGGAGTCCATGCCCTTGACCGTGGCCTGCAACGCTTCGAAGCGGGCCAGGATATCGGCGCTGGCATTCTGCGCTTTGAGCGCGTCACCCAGGGCTTGCAGGCTTTGCAGGATCACCGGGAAGTTGGCATCGACCGCGTCCATCGCCGCCTTCGCCGCTGGCGTCGGCGCGTGCAGGATGTCCGCCGCTTTCCAGCGCGCGGCCAGGTTACGCTGGGCCGTCAACTGGCCATCCAACGAGCCCAGGGCCAACAGTTGCCGAACGCCGGACTGTTCGCTGGAAATCACGGTTAACTTGTCGCGATAGTCCGAGCCAATCATCCACAGGCTCCCCGCCAGGGGCAGCATGAACAGGAAAAACAGGATCTGGAATTTGCGCGCAAAACCGAAACGTCCGAGCAGGCGGATACCGGGTGATAACAGGCTGTGCATGTACGACTACTCCCCAAAACAACCCATATGGTGCAACGGTCGGCGAAACTTGAAATCACTAGCAGCAAAATGCCATGTCGTTGATTGGGAAGGCTCTAGCAAGATACGGGCCGTTGGCTGGGACGCTGGAAACAAGCGGGGTCGCACACAATAAATCACAAGTCGCGCCCAAAAATGGGGCAAAAACACTCACGCCCAAGCCCTGACCTGTAACAGACCACCCCACCTCTATAGGCGCTGGCTTGCCAGCGATAACAATGGCTCAGCCTACATCCCTGCTGACTGACGCACCGCCATCGCCGGCAAGCCGGCTCCTACCGGTTGCCCGTCACTCTGCCCTGCCCATATACCGCCCAAAATGATTGATGTGATCATCCAGATTATCCTCAAGCATCATCCGGTACTGGTCACAGAAGTACTTCAACATCGCCTCCCGCGCATTGGCCATTTCCGCGCCGGACTTGAAGTTTCGCGCGCTGGCCCAGGCATTGAAACGCGTGGTGCCGAACATCATCGAGGCGCTGACCTGGCCGAGGTTTTCATGGGTTCGGAGCTGCTCATTCGACAGCTCGATATGCGCGTCGGCGCGGTCATAGAAGGTTGGGTCGGTGGCGTCAGCCATTACGGGTTTCCTTGGTCATTACAGTTGAATTGAGGTGTATCAAGCCAGTAGCGCGGTAATCCACCTCGCCTGCCGGGCAATCTCCTGCACTCTCTGCTCCGGCCCCCCCTGCCTGGCCTGCTCCAGGCTGGCCAGGGTCTTCTGTTTCTGGCGCAGCATGCGCTGCCACTTGGCGATGAACGCCGGGCTGCGTGCCTGCATCTGCAGCGGGCCGAAGTACAGCTGCTCAGCGGTATAAGCCACCGGCCCGGCGCGCTCGGCGACGATGATTTCGTAGTAGAAACGGTTCTCCCGCAGCAGTTCTTCACTGACGATCGAGTACCCGTTGTCCATCAGCCAGTGGCGCAGCGGTTGTTCGCCACCGTTGGGCTGCAGGACCAACCTTTCCTGGCCGCTCAGGCAAGCCTTGCCGCTCTCGAGAATGTCGCGAATCGTCTCGCCGCCCATCCCACAGACGCTGATCGCGGTAATGCCGTCCTGGGGTTCGATGGCCGCCAAGCCATCGGCCAGGCGCACGGTGATCCGCTGCTCCAGGCCGTTGTCACGCACAGTGCGCTGCGCCGCATGAAAGGGCGTCGTCGCCACCTCCCCCGCCACCGCCGCCGTGATTACGCCCCGGCGCATCAACGCCACCGGTAGGTAGCCGTGGTCTGAACCGATATCGGCCAGGCGCGCACCGAACGGGACATTGGCGCCCACGCGCTCCAGACGCAGGGATAACGTGTGTTCGTTCAACGGCCCTGCTCCCCGGAAAAGCGATCCCGGCTGTTGGTCAAGTGCAGGACCATGGCGGCGCGAGCGGCGTCCGGGTCCTGGCGCTTGATCGCATTGAAGATCGCCTCGTGCTCCAGGTTCGCCAACTGCCCCAGTTTGGCAAAGTCGGCGCCGCCACGTTCGTCGCCCCTCACCTGGGTGCGCGGGATCATCGCATTGCCCAGGTGCAGCATGATTTCGGTAAAGAAGGTATTGCCGGTGGCTTCAGCGATCAGTTGGTGAAAGCGTTTGTCTTCCTCCACGCAGCTGTCGTTATTGGCCAGGGACGCCTGGTAGTCGTCCAGCGCCTGGCGCATGTGCGTCAGTTGTTCGTCGCTCCGACGCAAGGCCGCCAATGCCACCGCCTGAACCTCCAGGCCCAGGCGCAGTTCAAGCATGTTGCGCACGCTGGCGACGGTGTCCACATGCAGGCGCAACCCCTGCTGGGCCTGCTGCTCCAGCACAAAGGTGCCGATGCCGTGACGGGTTTCCACCAGTCCAGAGGCCTGCAATTTGGAAATCGCTTCGCGCACGACGGTTCGGCTCACGCCGTGCTCAAGCACGATGGTGGATTCCGAGGGCAGTTTTTCACCGGGTTTCAACTGGCCGAGCAGGATGCGCTGGGTCAGCGCGTCGACCACGCCTTGGGCCAGGTTGGTGGAGCGTCTGCGGACAGAGCCTCCATTTTCAATGGGCATATTACGCATCCACAGGGTTGAGCAGCGGCAAGCTTAACATCCCCACCGCTCCAGGGGGGGCATGCCCAAGAAACACAAAACTTGTATGACAACACACTTTAAATCACCCATAAAACCAAGATATACCCGTGGTTATTGCACAAAAATAAAAACAACTTGTATGATGTCTATCAACAAGACACACAACCCGCATAACAACAATCAGGGGGGAGTTTTGAATGATGACCACTTCAAGCCATGCACCTGCCACACCCGAAAGTGATTCCGTGCTCGCCCGCGCCGTGAGCAAGGTGAAGAGCCATGTGCTCCCACTGTTCGTGATCATGTTCATTCTCAACTACATCGACCGGGTCAATATCGGCTTCGTGCGCACGCACATGGAGCATGACCTGGGCATCGGTGCCGCCGCCTATGGCTTCGGCGCCGGGCTGTTCTTCATCGGCTACGCCCTCTTCGAAGTCCCCTCCAACATGCTGCTGCAAAAGGTCGGTGCACGTATCTGGCTGACCCGCATTATGTTCACCTGGGGCATCGTCGCCACGCTGATGGCGTTCATCCAGAACGAAACCCACTTCTACATCCTGCGGTTCCTGCTGGGCGTGGCCGAAGCCGGCTTCTTCCCCGGGGTGATCTACTACTTCACGCGCTGGCTGCCGGGTGTGGAACGCGGTAAGGCCATCGCGATTTTCCTCAGTGGCTCGGCAGTCGCGTCGCTGATCTCCGGCCCACTCTCGGGCGCGCTGTTGCAGATCGAAGGGTTTGGCTTCCACGGCTGGCAATGGATGTTCGCCATTGAAGGCCTGGCGTCGGTGGCGCTGGGGTTCTTTGTGTGGTTCTGGCTCGACTCCAAACCCCACGACGCCAAATGGATGACCCGCGAAGAACAGGATGCGCTGGTCAATGCCATCGACCAGGAACAGCGCGACCGTGAGGCCCTCACCAGCGTCAAACCGACCCTCGGCAAGCTGCTCAAGGACCGCCAGATCCTGCTGTTCTGCGCGCTGTATTTCTGCATTCAGCTGACGATCTACGCGGCGACGTTCTGGCTGCCGAGCATCATCAAGAAGATGGGCGACTTGAGCGATGTGCAGGTCGGTTTCTTCAACTCGATCCCATGGTTGATCTCGATCATCGCCATGTACGCCTTCGCCTCGCTGTCGGGCAAGTTCAAGTTCCAGCAGGCTTGGGTCGCGGCGGCGCTGTTGATTGCGGCGGCGGGCATGTTCATGTCCACCACCGGTGGGCCGATCTTTGCCTTTGTGGCGATCTGCTTTGCCGCCATTGGCTTCAAGTCGGCGTCGTCGCTGTTCTGGCCGATTCCCCAGGGCTACCTGGATGTGCGCATCGCTGCGGCAGTGATCGCGCTGATCAATTCCATCGGCAACCTGGGCGGTTTTGTTGCGCCCACCACCTTCGGCTTTCTGGAACAGACCACCGGCTCGATCCAGGGTGGCCTCTACGGCCTGGCTGGCACGTCGGTGCTCGCCGCCATGCTGGTGTTTTTTGCCAAGACTTCACCTTCAGCCGTGTTGATCTCGCCCGGTGCGGTGCCAACAGGCGCTGCCATCAGCAAACCTCTCTGAGCCTATTTAGGAACGCGCCATGAACACTCCCGTCGTCACTCACTTCCAGGTCATCCCCGTCGCCGGCCACGACAGCATGCTGCTCAACCTGAGCGGCGCCCACGGGCCGTACTTCACGCGCAATATCTTGATTCTCAAGGACAGTTCCGGCCATACCGGCGTGGGTGAAGTCCCCGGTGGCGAGCGTATCCGCGAAACGCTGGAGGACGCCCGCAGCCTGGTGATCGGCCAACCCATTGGCCAGTACCAGCGCATTCTCAACCAGATGCGCAGCACCTTTGCTTCCCGCGACGCCGCCGGTCGTGGCCTGCAGACCTTTGACCTGCGCATCACCATCCATGCCGTCACCGCCATGGAAGCCGCGCTGCTTGACCTGCTGGGTCAATTCCTCGAAGTACCGGTGGCCGCCTTGCTCGGCGAAGGGCAGCAACGCGACGCGGTGAAAATGCTCGGCTACCTGTTCTATGTCGGCGACCGCAACGCGACCGACCTGGCCTACCGCAACGAGACCGACAGCGACGATGACTGGTTCCGCCTGCGTCACGAAAAGGCCCTGACCAGCGACGCCGTGGTGCGCCTGGCCGAAGCCGCAAAAGCCAAGTACGGCTTCAACGACTTCAAGCTCAAGGGTGGCGTACTCAGTGGCGATGCCGAAATAGAAGCCGTCACCGCCCTGGCCGAACGCTTCCCGGATGCGCGCATCACCCTCGACCCGAATGGCGCCTGGTCACTGAAAGAAGCCATCCGCCTGTGCCGCGACCAACACCACGTGCTCGCCTATGCCGAAGACCCGTGCGGCGCCGAAAACGGCTACTCGGGCCGTGAAGTCATGGCAGAATTCCGTCGCGCCACCGGCCTCAAGACCGCCACCAACATGATCGCCACCGACTGGCGCGAAATGGGCCATGCGATCCAGCTGCAATCGGTGGACATCCCACTCGCCGACCCGCACTTCTGGACCCTGCAGGGCTCGGTGCGTGTGGCGCAGATGTGCCATGAATGGGGCCTGACCTGGGGCTCGCACTCCAACAACCACTTCGACATTTCCCTGGCCATGTTCACCCAGGTCGCCGCCGCGGCCCCCGGCGACATCACCGCCATCGACACCCACTGGATCTGGCAGGACGGCCAACGCCTGACCAAGGCGCCGCTGAAAATCGAAGGCGGCTATGTGAAAGTGCCGAGCAAGCCAGGCCTGGGCGTAGAGATCGACATGGACGCCGTGGCCAAGGCCCATGAAGCCTACAAAGGCATGGGCCTGGGAGCGCGGGATGACAGCGTGGCAATGCAGTTTTTGATTCCGGGGTGGCGCTTCAACAACAAGCAGCCCTGCCTGGTGCGTTGATCCACACGTTTGTAGGAGCGAGCTTGCTCGCGAAATACTCGAGACTGCCGCATTCATCCTGAATGCCTGCGTTATCGTTGGCGTTCTTCGCGAGCAAGCTCGCTCCTGCAGGCAAGGGTTTAAAGCACCCGATCAAACAACGGCGCCACGTCATAGCGTTGCTTCAACATCTGCGCATCCACCAGGAAATCTGCCGTGGCCTGGGCCTCGCTGACAATCGTCGGCGAGATCGGCAGCACTTTGATCGCATCGCGCTTGAACCACACTTTGGCGATTTCCGGTGCCGACTGGTTGGCCTTGGACCAGGCTTCGGCGTACTCATCGATGTGCGTGTTACTCCACACCCGAGCGCGAGTGAGGCGTGCAATGAAGTCCTTGATGATCGCGCTTTTCTGCGCCAGGGCGGGCTCGTACGCCACGATGTAGGTGGGTGCGCTCATCAGGCCCTTGGCGTTGCGGATCAGGGTGCTGCCTTCTTTTTCCTGCAACGACACGTAGGGTTCCCAGGTGCCGAAGGCGTCGATGTCGCCCTGGGTCAATGCCAGGCTTGCCTCGGCCGGGAGCAAGTATTTGAAGTTGACGCTGCTGCGCGGCACACCGGCCTCATCCAGCGCCTTGTACGCCAACTGTTGACTCCACGAGCCGTTCCAGATGGCGACGGTCTTGCCCTTGAGGTCGGCCACCGAGTGGATACCCTTGCGCGCGACAATGCCCACGCCGTCAAGGCTGGTCTGGGTGCTGGCGACCACCTTCACCGGCGCGCCGTTGGCGGCCAGGCTGATCACCGGCGTATCGCCAACGATGCCCACATCCAGCGCGCCGCTGGCCACGGCCGAGGCCACGGGGGAACCGGTGTTGAACCGCTTGAAATCGATTTTGTACGGCAGGTCTTTGAGCTCGCCGGACAGTTCCAGCACGATGCGGTTGGAGAAGAACTGGTCGCCCACCGTCAGGGTCAGCGGCTCCGCTGCCCAGGCCGAAGGGCCATGCAGCGTCAGGGAAGCAAGGCCCAGCAGGGAAAGCAGAGTTCGACGATTGATCATAAAAAATCCCACAGGGTTGGATGGCGGTTTAAACCATCTGTGGGCATGCAGTCTGGTCGTTTGGTCTAGAAGCTATCGCAATAACAGGCAGACGTTTAATACTGTTGTGCACTATCGATAGAACCGTCGAACAGGTCGCTAGCTACTTTTCGTATTAAAAACTTGGCCGCCCCTGAGTTAGGGTGACGTCACCAGACCACTGGACCCCAGCACCTGAACCACTTTCTGCAAGGTCCATTGCATGTCGATTCCCGCTTTGAATATCTGGGGCACACCGCCCACTGCCCGCTACGAACAACTGGCCACGCCGTTCCGACCGCTGTTTGCGCAAATCCTCGCACAGGCTGCCGAGGCGGATCAGACACGCGCCAGCCTCGCCGACGTGATCCAGCAACTCAACGCCCTGGGCTTGCCGCGCTGGCGCCTGCCGGCCAGTTATGGCGGCCAGGACGCTACGCTGGTCGAGTTGCTCACACTGCTCACGGAGCTGTCCGCCGCCGACTCCAACATCACCCAGGCCCTGCGTGGCCATTTCGGTTTTTGCGAAGACGTGCTCGGTGCCAAGGACCTCGACTGGCGCGCCAAGTGGCTGGACCGCCTGGGCCAGGGCGCCCTGCTCTCCCCCGGCAGCACCGAAGTCGGCAACGGGGCCCGTGGTGATTTCGGCACCCGCCTGCACCGTGACGAAGCCGGTGCCTTGCGTATGAGCGGCAAAAAGTTCTACACCACCGGTGCGCTCTACAGCGACCTGATCAACACCATCGCCACCGGCGAAGACGGCACGGTCTACAGCGTGGTCGTCGACCTCAAGGCCCCCGGTGTGCAGATCATCGATGACTGGAACGGCTTCGGCCAGCGCCTCACCGCCAGCGGCACCTGCCTCTTCGATAACGCGCCAGTGGTGGACGACGATGTGCGTCTCACCCAGCAGCGTTTTGGGCATGGGCAATCGTTCTTCCAGCTCTACCACCTCAGCACCCTCGCCGGCATCGCCCGGCGCGCCGCACTCAGCGGTGCCGAAGAACTCAGCAAGCGCGCCCGCACCTTCACCACCGGCAACGCCGACACCGCAGGCCAGGACGTGCAACTGCTGCAAGTGATCGGCGAAGTCGCAAGCCAGGCCTACGCCGCGCACGCCATTGCCCAGCAAGCGGCGCAGCGCCTGGAGCACACCGCGCAGTACGTGATCGCCCATGAGCAGCCGTTGCACGATGACGACCCGCAAGTGGCGCTGGCCGAGCTGGAAGTGTGCCTGGCGGTGAACCCGGTGGTGGATGCAACCCTGGCGGCCACCACCGCCTTGTTCGATGCGCTGGGCGCCAGCGCCACCGCCAGCGACAAGGCGCTGGACCGCCTGTGGCGCAATGCGCGAACCCTGGCGAACCACAACCCGCGCGTATACAAGTCGCGGATCGTGGGCAATTACCTGGTGAACGGCATCCTGCCGCCCGCGCAATGGCGAGTGGGCGTGGCAAAAATATAAAGGTCATCACGTGGCTCTGTGATGAGCGGGCTTGTTGTGGTGAGCCAGGCTTGTTGTGGTGAACGGGCTTGTTGTGGTGAGCGGGCTTGCCCCGCGCTGGGCTGCGAAGCAGCCCTATTAAGGCCACCGAGCTTACTCTGGCACACCGCGGTGTGTGGCTTTGGGGCCGCTTCGCAGCCCAGCGCGGGGCAAGCCCGCTCACCACAACAAGCCTGGCTCACCACAACAAACCCGCTCACCACAAGAGGCTACTCGCGCACAAACGCCACCACCCGCGCCAGCATCCGGTCACAGGCCTGCAATTGTTCCACGCTGATGAACTCATCCGGCTTGTGCCCCTGCTCCATGCTGCCAGGCCCGCACACCACCGTGGGAATGCCGGCCTGGTCGAACAGGCCGCCTTCCGTACCAAAGGCCACGGTGCCGAATTCCTGCGAACCGCAGAACTGCGCAACCCACTCGGCGGCCTGGCTTTCCAGCGACGTGGCCAGGCCCGGGTAGCTCGACAGTTCGCTGAGGCTGATCGCCGATTCCGCGCTCACCGCCCGCATCGCCGGCATCAGCGTGTGTTCAGCGTACCTCTTTAACTGCTGCACCACCTGCCAGGGATCCTGGGCCGGCAGCGAGCGCACTTCAAAGTCGAAACTGCATGCCTGCGGGACGATATTGAGCGCCTTGCCGCCGTTGATCAGGCCGGTCTGCACCGTGGAAAACGCCGGGTCAAAACGCGCGTCCAGGTGCTCGGGCGCCTTGAGCGTTTCGCCGAGCCGGACCAGTTCGCTGACCAAGCGCGCGGCGTATTCGATGGCGTTCACGCCCGACGGGGCATAGGCCGAATGGCACGCCGCGCCGTGCACGTGACAACGCATCGCCAGCTTGCCTTTGTGGCCCAGCACCGGCTTGAGTTCGGTGGGCTCGCCGATCACACACAGCAGCGGCTTGACCGCTTGCCCCTGAAACCGCTCGATCAGCGAACGTACACCCAGGCAGCCGACTTCCTCATCGTAGGACAGCGCGATATGCACCGGCATGCGCAACGGCGCCTTCATCAGGGCCGGCACGCATGCCAGCACACAGGCGATATAGCCCTTCATGTCCGCGGTGCCACGCCCGTACAGCTTGGCGTCTTTCTCGGTCAGCTCGAACGGCGGCACGCTCCAGCGTTGACCGTCCACCGGCACCACGTCGGTATGCCCGGACAACACGATGCCAGGCACGTCCGCCGGGCCAAGGGTCGCCAGCAGGTTGGCCTTGCTCTTGTGTTCGTTGTAGACCAGCTCACAGGCCACGCCGTGGTCCTGCAGGTACGTGCGCACGAAGTCGATCAACGCCAGGTTGGACTCACGGCTGGTGGTGTCGAAACGCACCAGTTGCGCCAACAGGTCGCGGCTGCTGTTCATCGGTCATCTCCCGGCACGGCGTAGCCGGGTGCGATCTGCGGGTTGATGGCACGGTCGATGTAGGCCTGCAATTGCCCGCGATAGGCCTGCCAGAGTTGGTCGAGGGCGCTGATCGGCTCCGCATCGGCCCAGTCCACGCGCAGGTTGACGACCGGCCACAACAGGTCATCGACGATAACCAGCGCCGCCGAATGCACCGGCCCGGCTTCGCCACCGCCCGCCACGCCAGCGTGCATCGCGGCCAGCAGGCGATCGGCAAGGTGGCCCGAGACGGTTTCGAACGCCGCGACCATGGCCTCGATCACCCCGGGGTTGGCCAACATATTCCCCGCCGCCACGCATTGCTCGCCACTCACCGCGTGGTGAATACCCAGGGTCTGCGCACCGCTGAAATGTGCGGTGCGGCCCTGCTGGTCAATCACGGTCACCTGGCGATATTCGCTGTGTTCCTGTTCACTCAAGGTCGCCAGCGCTTCGTTCGGCGTCAGGCCCTGCCCCAGCAAATCCAGCACCTGGGGCCCCAGGCTCGGCAAGGTGATGTTCTGCGACGCCACCGCGCCCACGCCGGGCCGTAGCCACGGACAACGCGCGCCCACCGCAATGCTCGATGAGCTGATGGCAATACCCAACTGGCCCGTCTCGGCGCAGCGGGCGACAACGGAAAAAGTCATGTGGATTCCTCAGTCGAGCACGGAAGGGTCAGCGTCGATCATCAACTGCTTCATTTCTTCAAAATGCTGGCGGGAAAAATCCGCGATGCCTTCCCAACCCCGCGCAGTCTTCTCTGCCACTTCATCGGACAACACCCGCAACGGCTGCCCGGTGGACCAGGCTGTCACGAGGATCTGGCAGGAGCGCTCCAGGGTCCAGATATCGTCAAACGCCTCGCCGATGGACCCCGCCGTCACCATCACGCCGTGGTTGCCCATCAGCAGGCGGCTCTTGCCGTCGAGCAGCCCGGCCAGACGCGCGCCCTCGGCCTCGGTGTCGGCCATGCCGCCGTACAACTCATCGACGGCCACGCGGTTGAAATAGCGTGCCGTGTTTTGGTCGATCGGCGGGATGTGCGGCGTGGCCAGGCACGCCACCGCCGTGGTGTACACCGGGTGCAAGTGCAGCACCGCACGGGTGTGCGGCAGCAACCGGTGGATCTGCCCGTGGATCGACCAGGCAGTGGCGTCCACGCTGGGGTGATCGGCACAGGAGGTGTCGTCCGCATTCAGCAGCAACAGGTCGCTGGCGCGGATTCGCGAGAAGTGCTTCCACTTCGGGTTGAGCAAAAACTGTTTGCCATCGGCCGACACGGCGGCGCTGAAGTGATTGGCCACCGCTTCGTGCATGCCCAGGTGCGCAATGATGCGAAAGGTCGCCGCCAGGTCGATGCGCGTCTGTTCTTCGTGGGATAACGCCATGAATCGCTCTCCGCAGGGCGCGGCCGCACGCGAATGCGGCACGCGCTTATAGGTTTACTTCGGCATCAGCGCTGCGATGTCGGCATCGGTAGGCGCCTCGAAGTTGTACTTCTTCAGCAAGGCGGCGTACTCAGGCGTGGCGCGGTATTTTTCCAGGCCGTCGAGCAAGGCCTTCTTCACCGTGTCATTGCCTTTCTTCACGCCAAAGCCGTTGAGCACCGGGTAGATCAGGGTGTCGGACGAAATCACCACGCGGCTGCCGAGTTTGTCGATCACGCCACGGGCCACGGCGGCGTCGGTGATCTGCGCTTCAACCGCGTGGGCCAGCAAGGCCTGGGTGGTTTGCGGGTCGGTGCTGTATTCGCTGATCTGGATCGGCTTCAGGCCCTTGGCCACGCAGTACTCCGCCGACAGCTTGTTCATTTGCGCCAGCCAAGAAGTGGCGCCCATGGAGCCGATCTTGTGGCCGCAGAACTCTTCCGGGGTCTTGGGCTGGAAGGTGCTGTCCTTGAGGGTCAGGATCGACTCGCCACTCTTGAGGTACGGGATCATGTCGATGACCTTGACCCGCTCGGCGGTGATGTACATCGACGAGTTGGTCACATCGAAGCGCCCGGCCTGCAGGCCGGTGATCAGGTTGGGGAAGCGCGTGTCGAGGGTCTCGACCTTGCGGCCCATGACCTTGCCCAGGCCGTCCATGAACTCGATGTCAAAGCCTGCGGGCTTGTTGTTGTCCATGTACTCATAGGGGAAGAACGTCACATCGGAACCGGCGATGAGCTTGCCTTCCTGCTGGAACGCCGAAGCCGCCAACGAAGTCATCGCAACCGCTGCGCCCAGCAGGCACACGGCAAGGGGACGAACACTTTTACGAAACGCTGTCATGGTGATTACCTGCAAGGTTTTAGTCAGTAGCAAGGAATGTGGTTAGGCAGTGGCTGAATCTTGTCCCGCCTGTTGCACGAAGAACGAGGCGCCACGGGGCTTCTGCGGCAAGCGCATGTGGTTGTCCGTGGAACGCACCAAGCCGCTTTCTTCACCGGCCACCAGCAGGCCGGCATGTGCGCTGGGCAACGGGTTTTCGCCGAATGGCAGCGCGTCTTCAGCGGCGTACACGCTGATGAAGAGGGTGCGCGGCAGTTCGGTCTCGTTAGGGCTGGAAGCATGCAGAAGACGGGTGTGCATGAAGCACACGGACCCGGCCGGGCCATAGCAGGCCACCGGCTGCTGGCAATGTTCCTCGACCACCGCGTCGTCCACCGAGCCGGTGAAGCGCTGGTGCTGCCAGTGCGACCACAGCGGGCCTTTGTGGCTGCCGGGGATCACGTTCAGCGGGCCGTTTTCCGGGGTCACTTCGCTGACCATCAGCAAGGCGGTGACGATGTCGTCGTTGCTGTGGGGCGTGAACAGGAAGTCCTGGTGCCACTTCACCTGGGTCGCGGTGTGCGGCAGTTTGGAGTTGATCTTGCTGTGGTGAAAGCGTGTGCCCTGGGCGCCGATCAACTGCGCGGCAATCGCCGCCATGCGTGAGTGCAACGCCACGCGCTCATACGCCGGGGAAATCTCCGTGGGCGAACTGACCCGGCGCAGCGACGGGTGATCGGCGCGGTGATCACCCTCCAGGTCAAAGCGCTCACGGCCATCCACAGTGGCGCCCCAACCCCGCTCATGGCTGCGGCTTTCTTCGACCCACTGGTCGAAGTCATGTTGCAACGCGGCCACTTCGCCCACCGACAGCACGCCTTCTATCACCAGGAATCCGTCACGCTGGAATTGTTCGATTTGCGATTGCTCGATCATTTTATTGTTTCCTGAACGTTAAAGAGATCACGCCAGCGAGACGTCCTTGAGGAACGCCTCCACGCGTGGGTTGTGGCCGCTGCGCAGGGCGCCCGGCGTGTCGTCGCAGACCACGCGGCCCTTCTCCATGAACACGATGCGGTCGGACACCTTGAAGGCGAAGTTCATCTCGTGGGTGACGATCACCATGGTGATGCCCTCCTCGGCCAGGGCTTCGATCACTTGCAGCACTTCGTTGACTTTTTCCGGGTCGAGGGCCGAGGTCGGCTCGTCGAACAGCATGATCTGCGGGCGCATCATCAGGGCGCGGGCGATGGCCACGCGTTGCTGTTGGCCGCCGGACAGCTGGTGCGGGTACTTCCAGGCGTGATCGAGCATGCCGACCTTGTGCAGCAGCGCGTAGGCCTGTTGCTTGAGGTCGTCGGTCCGCCCCAGGCGGTGGTATTTGGGTGCCATCAGCAGGTTGTCGAGCACACTCAAATGCGGGAACAGGTTGAAGCTCTGGAACACCATGCCGATGTTCAGGCGATGCTCGGCATGCTCGATGTACTGGGGTTTCTGCGCGCCGACTTTATTCAAGTGAATGAACGGTTGGCCGTTGATCCTGATCTCGCCGTTATCCAGTTGCTCCAGGCCATTGAGCAGGCGGATCAGCGTGGTCTTGCCGGAACCCGACGGGCCGATCACCGACACCACTTCACCGGGCTGGATCTGCAGGTTGACCGAGCCCAGCACCTCGATATCGTTGTAGGCCTTGTGCAGCCGTGCGGCTTGCAGCGCGGGCTCGCCATTGGTGGCCGGGCGCGCCAACGCCGTGCGTTGCTGGGTCGCCAGGGCCAGCACCGCCGCATCGGGCACACGGGAAACGTTGCGCTGGTTGACGTCGAGAAAACGCTCCAGGCGCTTGAGCAGGAAGTCGAACACCGTGACGATAAACACGTAGAAGAACGCAACCGCCGCCATGGTCTCGATCACCAGGAAGTTCTGCGAGTACAGGCGCTGGCCGACCATCAGGATCTCGGTCAGGGAGATCACCGAGACCAGCGAAGTGAGCTTGACGATGGAGATGTATTCGTTGGCCAACGACGGCAACGCCACCCGCAATGCCTGGGGAATCACCACGCGCCATTGGGTGCCGAAGAACTTCAGGCCCAGCGCCCGCGCCGCCTCGCCCTGCCCCTTGGGAATCGAGAGCAGGCCACCGCGATGGATCTCGGCAACGTAGGCGGTTTCACAGATCACCAGGGCCAGCAGGCCGGACCAGAACGGGTCGGCCAGCACCGCCGAGGTACCCGGCAGCGCCTGGGGCAAGTTGTAGATAAAGATCAGCAGCACCAGCAGCGGCAGGCTGCGGAACAGCCAGATGTAGCCACGGGCCGGCACGCTGAGCAGGCCATGCCTGGATTGCTTGGCCAGCGCCAGCAGAAAGCCCAGGCCAATGCTCAAGACCCAGGTCAGGGTACTGAGCTTGATCACCGTCCACGTCGCGCGCCAGAACTCGGCATCGCCCAGCAAACCAAACATGTAATTCCAGTCGAATGTCATCGTCGCTGTGCCCTGAGAAGTTGATCTACATCGATGGGTTCAGAGTCGTGGGGGGAGGCACTTGGGGTCAATTCGTAAAAGCCGGGGCACTGGGTAGGCAGAACCTATGCAGTGACATTGCAGTGATGAACAGCCCTGCCGCGGTGAGCGGGCTTGCTGTGGTGAGCGGGCTTGCCCCGCGCTGGGGCGCGAAGCGCCCCCCCCCCCCATCCAGACACGGCATTTCCCACTTACCCACCGCTGCCAGGCCAAGGGCCGCTTCGCGCCCCAGCGCGGGGCAAGCCCGCTCACCACAAGGCGATAGGCGCCCCTTTGTGGGGCAACCTCAATTCACACCGCCATCGCCCGCACTGCATGCGGATCGAAAAAGCTCGGCGGCGCCATGCCGGGGATGTACTGGTCGGACACAAACATGCGGCACCGCTCGGCAAACGCCGACACCACCCGCGACAGCTGGGTATTGCTGGCGGTGGCGTAGCCCAGGCGCATCGGCCGGTGCGCGCCCGCCAGGCGCAGGCGGATCACGCGTTTGCCGTCCTGGGACATGTTCGATTTGGGCCGCGCATTCGCGAAGGAATAACCGATCCCGTTGCCGACCATGGCGCGCACCGTTTCGAGGTTGGTGGAGCGCATGATGATGTTCGGCGTGGTGCCAGCCTGGATGAACAGGCTGAGGAAATAATCGCGGCTCCACGGCGTGTCGAGCAGCACCACCGGGTAGGCCTCAAGGTCTTGCATGCTCACCGCCGGCAAGCTCGCCAGCGGGTGGTATTCACCGACCATCACATAGGGCGGCAACTGCGCCAGGGGTTGGAAGTCGATGTCCGGGCTGGTCACCAGGTCGTAGGTCAGGGCAATGTCCAGCTCTCCGCTGCGCAGTTTTTCCAGCAGTTCCTCATGGTTGCCCTCGGCTTGCGTCAGGCGCACGCCGGGAAACGCACGGCCAAAACCGAACACCAATTCAGGCGTGATCATCGGCGCCAACGACTCCAGGCAGCCCACCCGCAACGGCCCGCGCACCGTGTTCAACGACTCCGAAGCAATGGTGTAGAGGTTGGTCATCTGCTCCAGGATCAGCTTGGCCTCCTGCATCACCAGGCGGCCCACCGCCGTGAGAGAAATGCCCTGGGCATGATGGCGGATAAACAGCTGGATACCCAGCTCGGCCTCCATATGGGTGATCGCCGCCGAGATCGACGGCGACGACACGTGAATGCGCTCGGCGGCCGCACTGATACTGCCCGCCTCTCCCGACGCAACGAAATACTCCAGTTGACGCTGAGTAATACGACTGAGCATGACGCCTGCCCCTCAACAATGACTGTACAGGTGGCGTTGCAGGGTTCGTGCCGGGTCAGGCGCAAGCCGATGACTTGCACGGGCTTCGGTTTTTCCTAAGCACTACCCCGCGCAAATGCTGGTTTCGCCGGAAACGGGCCGGTGTGAAGCTGGCTTCATCCCGCTTCCCACGAGTTGCCGTTATGCCGACCCACACCCGTATTCGCATGTTCAACACCAAACAGACCTACCCCAACCAGGCGCTGGATAACGACCTGTGCCAGGCCGTGCGCGCCGGCAATACCATTTATGTGCGCGGCCAGATCGGCACCGACTTCGACGGCAACCTGGTCGGCCTCGGCGACCCGCGTGCCCAGGCCGAGCAGGCGATGAAGAACGTCAAGCAATTGCTTGAAGAGGCAGGCTCGGACCTGTCGCATATCGTCAAGACCACCACCTATTTGATCGACCCGCGCTACCGCGAGCCGGTGTACCAGGAGGTGGGTAAATGGTTGAAAGGCGTATTCCCGATTTCCACCGGGCTGGTGATCTCCGGGCTGGGCCAGCCGGAATGGTTGATGGAGATCGATGTGATCGCCGTGGTCCCGGATGACTGGACCGTATGAAAGCGGTGATCGCCCGCGAGCCTGGCGGCCCTGATGCACTGCAACTGGTGGAGCGCCCTGTACCGGCGTTGCAGGCCGGTGAGGTGCTGATTCGCGTCGCGGCGGCTGGGGTGAATCGCCCGGATCTGATGCAACGCAGCGGCTCGCCCGTACCACCGGGCACCACCGATGTGTTGGGGCTGGAGGCAGCGGGCATTGTCATCGCGCTGGGCAAGGGTGTGGATGAGTTCGCCCTCGGCGATCGCGTCATGGCCTTGCTCAATGGTGGCGGCTACGCCGAGTACTGCGTGGCACTGGCGGCGCATTGCTTGCCGGTGCCTGCGGGGTTGTCGCTGCATGCCGCCGCCGGGGTGCCGGAAGCGGCGTTTACCGTGTGGCACAACCTGTTTGAACTGGGGCGTTTGCGCAGTGGCGACACGGTGCTGATCCATGGCGCCGCCAGTGGCGTCGGCAGCTTTGCCGTGCAATGTGCGCAGGCCGCCGGGGCACGGGTGATTGCCACTGCTGGCGGCGCGCAAAAGGTCGCGATGCTGCAAGCGCTGGGCGTGTGGCGTGCGGTTGACCGTCACCTTGAAGACTTCGTCGAGGGGGTGAACGACTGTACCGAAGGGCGAGGCGTGGACGTGGTGCTGGATAACGTCGGCGGCCCCTACGTAGCGCGCAATCTCGCCGCCATGGCCATGGGTGGGCGGCACGTAAGCCTGTCGTTCCTGCAAGGCGCCAGCATCGAGTTGGACTTGCAGGTGCTGATGCGCAAGAACCTCAGCCTCACCTCCTCCACCCTGCGCCCGAAAAGCCACGCCGAAAAAGCCCGCCTGGCCGTGTGCATCCGCTCGCGTTTCTTGCCCTGGCTGGCCTCCGGCGTGGTGCGGCCGCAGATCCATGCGCAGTTGCCACTGGCTCAAGCCGCCGACGCGCATCGCCTGCTGGAAGCCAATGCCAACGTCGGCAAAGTCGTGCTGACCGTCGCCGAATAACCTGGAGCCCTTCATGACCCACCGCGTGTTTTTCCTCAACGGGCCCAACGCCAACCTCTACGGGCTGGACAAGCACGGTACCTATGGCAGCGAAAGCTTCGCCAGCATCGAAACCCGCTGCCAACACCACGCCACCGCGTTGGGCCTGGCGCTGGACTTTCGCCAGAGCAACCACGAAGGGGTGCTGGTGGACTGGATCCAGGAGGCACGCTTGAACGCCGACGCCATTGTGATCAACGCCGCCGGGCTCACCTACAGCTCGGTGCCGATCCTCGATGCGTTGCTGGCGTTCGACGGCCCGATCATCGAAGCGCACATGAGCAATATCTGGAAGCGCGAACGCTTCCGGCATCACTCCTACGTGTCCAAGGCCGCCACCGGTGTGATCGCCGGGCTAGGCGCGCTGGGCTATGAACTGGCCCTCACGGCCGTGGCCGAGCTTTTAGCGACGTAAGCCTCAGACAGACGAACTGCTGTGGTGAGCGGGCTTGTCCCGCGCTGGGGCGCGAAGCGGCCCCAAACTTCACAGCGAGGTTTGCCTGAAAGAATGCGATGACTTGATTAGGGCCGCTACGCAGCCCAGCGCGGGACAAGCCCGCTCACCACAAATGTTCAACCTATCCTCGGGAACCGCCCATGTCAGTAGAAACCATCAACACCCTGGTAGTCGGCGCAGGCCAGGCCGGTGTCGCCATGAGCGAACACCTGTCCCTGATGGGCGTGCCCCATATCGTGCTGGAGCGCCACCGCATCGCCGAACGCTGGCGCTCCGAACGCTGGGACTCCCTCGTCGCCAACGGCCCGGCCTGGCACGACCGCTTCCCCGGCCTCAAATTCGAAGGCATTTCACCCGAGGCCTTTCCACCCAAAGAACGCATGGCGGATTACTTCGAAGCCTATGTGCAGCAGTTGCAGGCGCCGGTACGCACGGGCGTGGAAGTACAGGCGGTGGAGCGCCATGTCGGCCGCCCCGGCTTCAAGGTCACCACCTCGACCGGCGTGATCGAAGCCGCCAACGTGGTCGCCGCCACCGGCCCGTTCCAGCGCCCGTCCATCCCGAATATCGTCCCCGCCACCGCGCCGATTCATCAACTGCACTCCTCCACCTACAAGAACCCCGGCCAACTGCCCGAAGGCGCCGTGCTGGTGGTCGGCGCCGGCGCCTCCGGCTCGCAGATCGCCGAAGAACTGCAAAAGGCCGGCAAGACCGTGTACCTCTCGGTCGGCGAACACTACCGCCCACCCCGCGCCTACCGCAGCCGCGACTACTGCTGGTGGTTGGGTGCGCTGGGCCTGTGGGACGAAGTCAAAATCCAACCGAAGAAAAAGCACGTGGCGTTTGCAGTGAGTGGTTATGAGGGTGGCAAGACCGTCGACTTCCGCCGACTGGCGCATCAAGGGATTCACCTGGTGGGCGTCACCCAGGATTGGGCGGACGGCGTCATGACCTTCCAACCGGGCCTCGCCGAAAACGTGGCCGAAGGCGATCGTGCCTACTTTGATGTACTGCGCGATGCGGATGCCTATATCGAAGCGAACGGGCTGCCGTTTCCCCCGGAGCCGCAAGCCTGGGAATTGTTGCCAGACCCGGAGTGCCTGGTGAATCCGATCCTCAGCCTGGACCTGGCTGAGGCCGGCGTGACCACCCTCCTGTGGGCCACCGGCTTCACCTTCGATTTCAGTTGGCTGAAGGTGGATGCGTTCGACGAGAAAGGCGAGCCGTTCCACAAACGCGGGATCTCGGCGGAAAGCGGCATCTACTTCCTGGGCCTGCCGAACCTGGTCAACCGCGCATCATCGTTTATCTACGGGGTGTGGCACGATGCGAAGTATGTGGCGGACCATATCGTGTTGCAGAACGAGTACAAGGCCTACAAAAAGCCTGAGTAAGAAGACTACCCGTGAGGCGGCCACGCGTGACGCAGCGGGAAAGCCACTGTCCGACCTCACGTCACCAACGGTGCAAGGCTGATCCGCTTGCCAGGTTTATGACCTCCACACACAGTGAGGACATGTCCTACTCAAGCTTCACCACCTTGCTCGATTGCCTACAGGTGCGTCAGAGTCCGCCGGCTTGTGCGCTTGAGTGGGCATCTCTAAGGTGGCTCGGTCGCTGAAAACTCAGTGATCGGGTTTAGCAGCCCGAGGCCAATTCCAGCAGTGCAGGGGGCCGATTTATTTATCTTTAAATCAGGGCTCCCTTCATTTTCTCTGCCGCCACTCCCCTCACCCTCGCTTCGGCAGCTTCCAATTCGGCCGAATAAAGTGGCAGGTATAGCCATTGGGAATCCGCTCCAGATAATCCTGATGCTCCGGCTCCGCCTCCCAAAATGGCCCTGCCGGCTCAATCTCTGTCACCACCCGCCCCGGCCACAGCTTCGATGCATCCACATCCGCAGCCGTATCTTCCGCAACATCCCGCTGCTGCTCACTCAGGTAATAAATCGCCGACCGGTAGCTCGGCCCCAGGTCATTGCCCTGCCGGTTAGGCGTGCTCGGGTCATGTATCTGGAAAAAGAACTCCAGAATCTGCCGGTAGGTGATCACTGCCGGGTCGAACACGATTTCAATCGCTTCGGCATGGTTGCCGTGGTTGCGGTAGGTAGCGTTCGGCACGTCGCCGCCGGTGTAGCCGACGCGGGTGTGCAGTACGCCGGGGTAGCGCCGCAGCAGGTCCTGCATGCCCCAGAAGCAGCCGCCGGCGAGGATGGCGGTTTCGGTTTGGTTGGTCATGGTCTGTCCTTGCGCTCAATGGATACCGGGTAGTTATGGGGCGGCGTTGGCAAATACCAAGGGTGAATGGGGGAATACCCAGACGACCGGTTTCAGGTAATGATCCGCCACCCTGCCCGATGCGCAACACAACCGCGCACTGGAAATGGTTGCCTGGTACCCCACCACCACTACCGCCAAACCAAAGCGGATCGCCGACAACGCGGTGCTGGAGATCGCCGATAGGGTCCGGCGCCTGCCAAAAGCATCGACGCAGTCTGTGGAAATCAGCGATGCCACGCACTTCAGTTTTATGTCGATCTGCAAGCCCGGCGGCATGGCGTTACTTCTTCGAGCTGCATGCTCAAGGTCGAAGGCCGGCCATAACCGACCATGGCGGTGGAATCGCCCACCAGGATGAAGTCGACCAAGGGGTCGATCAGCCTGGCGATGGCGCTGGAGTAGGCCGTCAGGGAGACGATCTTCTGCTGACCCTTCATGGCCACCAGTTGCGGGACGGTCATGCGCTTGGTGCGGGTGTGGATGCTCATCAGTGTCTTCCGTTATGCGCTGGAGGACCCGGTTATTGGTGAGAGCAACGGCGATTCAATGCACAGATCGGCGCTAAAAAGCGACCCAGGGAACGGCGTCGGATTTTAAGCTGGTATCATCCCGAGCCTGAACAACCCGGGTAGAACCACATGAACCGCCAGAAAAAACTGCAGCAGCTCTTCAAGGCCAAAGCCAAAAAGGCCAGCGCCAAATTGGCGCCGAAGAAAAAGGATACGTACATCAGCAAGGCCGATCGGGAAAAGCTGGCGGCTGAAGCAGCTCAGGCGCCCAGCCTTCCCCCTGAAAGCTGATTCAGCAACCGCTCAGCGCCACCTGCGGCCGCTCGCCCGCAAAGAAAAACGGTCGCAGACGCACGCCGACGCTGTTGCCGATAAACGCCGCCACCAGCCATACCCAGCCATGCAGGCTGCCCGAGGCGATGCCGCTGAAGTACGCGCCGATGTTGCAGCCATAGGCCAGGCGCGAACCGTAGCCGAGCAACAGGCCGCCGATCACCGCGGCCACCAGCGAGCGAGCCGGGATTTTCAGGCTCGGGGCGAACCGTCCGGCCAGGCCGGCAGCCAACAGCGCACCGAGGACGATGCCGATGTCCATCACGCTGGTGATGTCTTCCCACACCGGCGCAGCCAGGGCCTTGGCATTGCCCGGCATCTGCCAGAACGCCCAGCTGGCCACGTCAACACCCAGGCCGCTCGCCACTTTGGCGCCCCACAAGGCGAACGCTGACGTAATGCCCCATGGCCGCCCTGCCAATGCCAGGGTGGCGTAGTTGAGCAGGGCCAGGCCGATGGCGCCCCATACCAATGGCCATGGCCCACGCAGGAAGCGGCGCACGCCTTGGTGTTCGCTTTTCACGCCCTCTTCCAGCTGACCATGACGGGCCTTCTCCAGGCGTACCGTCACCACCGCAATGATCGCGAATGCCGCCAGGCTCAAGCCCAGCGCCGGCACCACGCCAAAACGCTTGACGATGGACACTGCCGGGAAGGCCGGCAATGCAAACCACCAGTCGACATGGTGCGTGGCAATCAACGAACCGCAGATAAAGAACAACAGCGTGACCAGCATGCGCGCATTCCCGCCGCCCACGGTGAACAGCGTGCCCGACGCACAACCGCCGCCCAGTTGCATGCCGATCCCGAAAATAAACGCCCCGAACACCACCGACACCCCGGCCGGCGCCACCAGCCCGACCACTGGCTGCCCGAACAACGTGCCCGCCCCCAACGCCGGGAAGAACAGCAGCACCGCCACGGCCAGCATCACCATCTGCGCCCGCAGGCCGGCGCCACGCCGATCGTTGATGAACACCCGCCAGGCTGACGTGAACCCGAAGGCGGCGTGATAAAGGGTCAAGCCCAGTGCCGCGCCGACCACCAGTAACAGCACCTGGCGCGCGCCGACACTGTTTTGCAGGAACAGGGCGCCAAGCACCAGGATGATAAAGGCCACCAGCGGCGCGACAGGCTTGCGCGCGGGGGTGAGAGGAAGAGAGGTGCTCATGGGGTATCTCGGGTTTGAATGGGTTGATTGCGAGGGGGCGAGTATAACCCCGTGGGAGCTGTCGAGCTTTAGCGAGGCTGCGATGGCGGTGTGTCGGGCAAAGAATATGTCGGCAATGCCGACGCCTTCGTAGCCTCGCTGGGGCTCGACAACTCCCACATTGGATCTTTATTGCTGTCGGGTACTGCTTCCGTCGCAATGGCGCTGTGAACCGAAAACCCAACAGACTCCGCCGGTCTCCTGTGGGAGCTGTCGAGCTTTAGCGAGGCTGCGAAGGCGGTGGGTCGAGCAAAGAATATGTCGGCAATGCCGCCTTCGTAGCCTCGCTGGGGCTCGACAACTCCCCCATTGATGTTCACTGTGGTTGTGGACGGCACTCGCCGCACACTGTTGCCAGGTCATCTTCCAATCGTCCTGGCCTGTTTGAGGAGTCACGAACACCGCCATGAGTTTCCTCGGCACCTTCCGCTCCCTGCGCAGCCCCAATTACCGCATCTGGGCCGCCGGTGCGCTGGTTTCCAATATCGGCACCTGGATGCAACGCACCGCCCAGGACTGGCTGGTACTCACTCAGCTCACCCCGCACAACGCTGCCGCTGTCGGCATCGTCATGTCGTTGCAGTTCGGGCCGCAATTGCTGTTGCTGCCGTGGACCGGTTTTGCCGCCGACCACTACGACCAGCGCAAGCTGTTGATCGTGACCCAGGCGGTCATGGGCCTGCTGGCGCTGACGCTGGGGGTATTTACCATCACCGGGTTTGTCGAGCTGTGGCACGTGTATGTGTTTGCCTTCCTGTCCGGCTGCGCCTCGGCGTTCGATGCGCCGGTGCGGCAGATTTTCGTCGCGGAGCTGGTGGGTGAGAAGGACTTGTCCAACGCTATCGCACTCAACTCCACGTCGTTCAATATGGCGCGCATGATCGGCCCGGCGGTGGCCGGCCTGACCATCGCGTCGGTGGGCACCGGCTGGGCATTCCTGCTCAATGGCAGCAGTTTTTTTGCGGTGCTGGCTTCGCTGTTTTTCCTGCGGGTGTCCGGGCAGCACGCCAAGGTCCGTGCCCTGCGCACCAAGGGCAGCCTCACAGAGGGCTTGCGCTATGTGTGGGCACGACCGGACTTGAAGGCGATCCTGCTGATGCTGTTCCTGATCGGCACCTTCGGCATGAACTTCCCGATTTTCATCTCGACCATGGCGGTCCGCGTGTTCGAGACCGATGCGCGTGGCTATGGCCTGCTGTCCTCGACGTTGGCCATCGGCACCATCGCCGGCGCGCTGATCGCTGCTGGCCGTGAACGGCCACAGTTCAAGTCGCTGCTCAACGGCGCGGCGATCTTCGGGATTGGCTGCACGTTGGCAGCCCTGGCGCCGAACTACTGGTTGTTCGCCGTGGCGCTAGTGATCATCGGCGTGGGCGCCATGACCTTCAGCAACACAACCAACAGCCTGATGCAGCTCACCACCGAACCGGCGATGCGCGGCCGGGTGATCGCCCTGCGCGTCGGCGTGGCCCTGGGTGGTACACCGATCGGTGCGCCCATCGTCGGTTGGGTGGCCGACCACCTCGGCCCACGCTGGGCGCTGGTGGTCGGCGCAGTGTCGGGCATCCTTGCCGTAGGGGTGGCGCTCTACACCCTCAAGCGCCAGCTGGATCGACCCGCGTCGATCACGTCCGCCCCACCGACCCCGAAACCGGAAGATTCCCCAACAGCTTGAGCCCGGTGCTCTTCACAAAGGTGTCGTAGTCCATCGGCTTCTGGATCCGCGTCTCGGCGTTGGGCAACACATACGCCCAGGCGCGCTGGCTTGAGGCGTCGTACACCAGCTTGAACAGGCGCGTCGGCACCCAGACCTTGTTATCGCCGATCGTGCCGTAGCCCGCGTCGAACAGCGGGCCGGTGAACACATACACATCGCCACCGGCGCGCTTGGCAAACTTGCGCACGTCGGCCTCGACCTTGCTCCAGATCTTGCGGTTGTTGGTGGGGTCTTGCGGCACCATGTTCGACAGCGCGAAGGACTGGGCCATGGCGTGGGCGTTCGGCGCGTCGGCGGCCGGGGCCTGATGGCCGCGGTCCACGGCCGGGTGCTGGCTGCGGTAGTCGCTCAGCTCAGCGCGCCCGGCCTTGGGGATGCGCGGGTCGGGGTAGAACTGGTTGGTGCGCTCTTCGCCTTTGGCATCCTTCAACTGGGCGGCGTTCAGGCGTTCGACCACCACCAGTGGCGTCTTGCTGGTTTGCGAGTACAGCACCGCAAAGGTGTCGGAACACAGCGCCAGGGGTTTCATCGACGCTGGGACGGTGGCCGTGTTGATCGGGGTGGTGGCGGGAAAGAGTTGGGCGCAACCGTCAAACGAACTGCGTTGCTGCGTGGGCGTATAGGGATTGGCCAGGCTGCGTGCGTCTACAGCGGTGGAAAGCAAAACAAGGGCCGACAGCCCGACTGCAATGTTGCGTAGGTACATGCGTTAGATCTTATGGTGAGGGTAAAACGGACGACAGGTTCCGAGACACAGAACCGACAGACGCACGACCACAGTCGGCCGTGCGGGGCTTATGGACCCTCATAAGTCAATTTGGTGCCGCGGGGTTCCCCGTTACACCGACAACGGCAACATCACCACAAATTCGCTGCCCTTGCCGTGCCCTTCGCTCGTCGCCGTTACGGTGCCGCCGTGGGCTTCGACCAGTTCGCGCACCACGGTCAAGCCGATGCCCAGGCCCGCGCTGTTGAAACCAATGGCGTGTGCGTCCTGCACATAAGGATCAAAAATGAACGGCAATGCCTTGGCAGTCACACCGATGCCGTTGTCGGCGATGCTGATCCTCAACTGCCCGGCCCCTACGCTCACCACCATCGAAATGGTGCCACCGGCCTGGGTGTACTTGGCCGCGTTGCCCAGCAAGTTGTGCAGGATCTGCGCGAGTCGCACGGGGTCGCCGCTCATGGTCAGGATGGCGTCCGGAAGCGTCACATCGAATTGCTGCTTTCGCGAGATCATCACCGGGCTGCAGGCGTCGACAGCGGCATTCAGGATGCGCAGCATGTCCACCTCGCAACGGTGGATACGCAGTTTTCCAGTGCTGGCGCGCGAGACATCCAGCAAGTCGTCGACCAGTTGGGAAATATGCTGGACCTGGCCTTCGATCAACTCCCGCATGCGCGGCAGTTGGTCGCTGGGTAGCCTGACCATGCGCTCGGCAATCAGGCTGATCGGCGTCAGTGGGTTGCGCAGTTCATGGGCAACCATCGCCAGAATGCCTTTCTGCTGGCCCAACGCACGTTCGGCAGTGGCTTGAAGGTCCTGGGCGCTGAGTGCGGCGATCACCAGCTGCGCATTCGCCTCGCGCAGTTGCTGGAACAGCTGCTGCTCCTCGACCTGAGGCGCCGCGACCGCATCGGACTGCGCCAGGAGTATCGCCAGCACCAACTGCTGGTTGGCCTCGATCAGTTGCTCGACGTGCTGGGAATCCTCCAATCGGGTGTTGGCGTCATTCAATTGTTGCTCCAGCGCGGCCAATACCGCACGGGCTTCAACCGTTTTCTGGCCGAGCAGGAACAATTCATGGGCGGCATTGGCCACCTCACGCTCGTCCCCGCCGGTGCCTTTACTCATGAGTCAGCTCAAACATTTTCGGCTCCTGTGCGCTCGCGGGTTGGCCGCCCACCGAGGAGCCCTTCCTGGTCAGCGAGCATCTCGCCGATCTGCAGGCCATCATCGTTGATATGGTATTGGCGCAGCTCATCGCAATGGGCGCTGGCGCGCACCTTGACCACGGCCATGATGCGCAACAGGCGGCTGCGTACTTCGATATAGCGCTGCACGATGATCGCATCCGTCAGGAACGCGGTGCCGTAGGGGCTGAAGCGCAGGTCGGTGTAACGGTCTTCGAGTTCCGAGGTCATCAACACGCTGACTCCGGCGCGGGTCAACGCGGTAACCATGCGTGACAGCGACTCACGGAAGTCCGCGCGAAAGGTCGGTGCCAGGGCCAGCTCAAAGCCCGACAGCGAATCGATGACCACCCGCGTGGCGTTCAAGCGGCTGATTTCGCTGAGCAGCAGCTGGACAATTTCGTCGATCGACAAGTCCGGCGCCCGGCTGTCCACCAGCCCGACCTTGCCGCTGTGAATCAGGTCGGCCAGCACGGCGTTCTGCGAGCGGTTGGGGCGTTGCTCGAACACTGCGATAACACCGGTTTCGCCATTGCGCGCGCCCTCGGCCAGGAAGGTCGCCGCGAGGATGCTTTTGCCCGATCCTGAGGGCCCCGCCACCAGCAGCGAATAGCCCCGCGGCAGGCCGCCACCGAGCATGTCGTCGAGGCGCGGCACACCCATTTTCAGGCGTTGCACAGGCGACGTCATCGGCACCTCGACCGGGTTGAGCGGAGCCGGTGCGAAGACCTTGATACCCGAACTGGCAATACGGAAGGTGTGCAGTCCCGGCAACGTCGGTTGGCCGCGCATCTTCATGATTTCCATCTTGCGCACCATCGAATTGCGCTCGACGCTCTGGCGCAACCAGATCAGTCCATCGGCCACGGTGAAAATCGGGTTGGTGTCGGTTTCGGTAAAATACTCCCCAATCAGGAAGGTGGTCGCATGCCAGGTGGTCATCAACATGCCCAGCTGTTGAACGAACTGGGGCAGGTTGTTGTTGGGGTTGTGCTGGGTCTGGCTGGCGAGCACCACCGACCGGAAGGAATCGACAAACACCAGCGACGGCGAGTGTGCCTCCACTTCACTGACAATCCGGCGCAGCACTTCGTCCAGGTCCCCGGCCAGGGTGTCGTCGGCCAGGTTGATGTAGCGAATCGACTGGTTGATCGCTTCGTTGTCGAAAAAGTCGAATTGCTGCTGATAACGCAGCATCTTCAGTGGCGGCTCGCCCAGCACGGTGAAAAACAGCGCGGGGCGTTCGGGTGTCGCCAGGGCAAACATCATCTGATGCGCCAATGTGGTCTTGCCACAGCCAGGCGGGCCGGCGATCAGGTTGAACGAAAACTCCGGCAATCCTCCGCCCAGCACCTCGTCCAGCCCTGGCACACCGGTAGCCAGGCGGTTGATAGTTACTTTGGTGCTCATGGCGAATTTTCCTGCGAAGGGGTGTCGCTCAAAGAAGGTTCCCACACGTCGCGCAATAAACGGGCGGTCAGCGAAGGCCCGATCAACGTGGTGAGCAAGGTGTAAAAGGTGGTCAGCAGCACTTCGCCGAACAACAACGCATCGCCTTTGGTTTGCTCAAGCAATATGGCCTTGAGCCCGGCCCGATCCGCCGCGGCCTGCAGGCGGTCATGCAGACCGGCCAGCCGCGCCTCGTTCGAGGTGCTGAGGTGCAGGCTGCGGCGCAACAGCGCGACACAGCCTTGCTGCCCGATGATGGGGGTGAGTGCTGCGTCCATGTCCTGCAATATCGACATGATCGCCTCGGCGATGCCTGCAATATCAGCGGTGGAACCAGCACGGTGCGCCAGAGACGCTACGATCTGGCGGCTCTCTTCGCTTTGCGTGGACATGAAGGGCTAATATCCGATGAATTGAGACCCAGCGTACACCCAATAGCGCCCGCCCGAGGATTTAATGGCCCGCTATTGCGGCCCCCGTCCGTCGTCCGTGCTTGAAACCATGGGCACTGGCGCTCCAGGCAATCGCCAACGACACGCCGATCAACAGCAGCATCGCCCATGGAAACGACGCCACGCCCCAGGTCTCCAGCAGTACCCCGCCGACCACGCCACTGCCGGCAATCGCGCTGTTCCAGGCCACCACATTCAGCGACAGCGCCATGTCCGCGCCATCCCCCGCGGCATCGGCCAGGGCGGTTTGCAGCAAGGTTGCGGCACCGCCGAAGCTCAGGCCCCATACCGCCACGCCGAGGTAGATCACCTCCACCACGCTGCCGAACAAGCCCAATACCAACGAGACGGCCCCAAACACTGCCAGACTGGTGAGGACCGTGACGCGCAACAGAGGCTCCACCAACCTGGCGGTGATCCAGATCCCCGCCAACGCAGCGATCCCGAAAACCAACAGCACCAGGTCGACCCGTTCCGCCAAGCCGGCAGGCGTCACGAACGGTGCGATGTAGGTGTAGAGAATGTTGTGCGCCAGCATCCAACTGATCACTACCGCGAGTACCGGCCGCACACCCGGCGTGGTCAGCACCTTGCCCAGCGACACGCGTTGATGCGCGGGCTGGGGCGCGTAGTCCGGGACTTTCACCAGCACCCACGCAATCAGCACCAGGCTCACGGCCGACATCAAGCCAAAGGTGGTGCCCCACCCCACCAGCCCGCCCAGCCAGGTGCCCAGCGGCACACCCAACGACAACGCAATCGGCGTGCCGACCATCGCCAACGCCAGCGCCTTGCCCTGTTGATGCGGCGCGACCATGCGCCGGGCGTAACCGGCCAGCAGGCTCCAGGCCAACCCGGCCGCGACACCCGCAAAGAAACGCGCCACCAGGGTCACGCCATAGTGGGACGACAACGCGGTGATGGAGTTGAACAGCAGGAAGCCGACGATGGTCAGCAGCAGCACATTGCGCCGGCGCCAGCCACGGGTGGCAATGGTCATGGGAATCACTGCCAGCACCGAGCCCAGGGCATACGCGGTGACCATCTGCCCAGCCATGGATGGGGAAATCGCCAGGCCGTCGCTGATCAGCGGCAAGAGGCCGGCGGGCAGGGTTTCGGTAACGATGCAGATGAAACCGGTCATGGCCAGGGCGAGCAAGGCGCCGATGGGCAGGCGGTCGGATGACGCCGATAAGGTCAGTGAAGGTGTCATGGGCAACTCCTTGAGCAAGACTTAAATACTGATCGATACAAATGTTGCAGCCAGGCACGCCGCGTTGTCAACGACTTATGTATCGACTAGTATTTATCTCACTTACCCACCGGAGATCAGACATGGCACAAATGGGCCGCCCCCGTACCTTCGACCGCGAACACGCGGTGGAACAGGCCATGCACCTGTTCTGGCAGCACGGCTATGACGCCACGTCCCTCGCCCAGCTCAAGGCCGGCTTGGGGGGCGGGATCTCCGCGCCGAGTTTCTACGCAGCCTTCGGCTCCAAAGAGGCGCTGTTCGATGAATGCGTGCAGCGCTACCTGGCGACCTACGCCCAGGTCACCGAGTGCCTGTGGGACGAAAGCTTGTTACCGCGCCAGGCGGTTGAAACCGCACTGCGCCAATCCGCGCGCATGCAGTGTGAAGACGGGCACCCCAAGGGCTGTATGGTCGCATTGGGCGTGATGAGTGCGCCGAGCCCGGAGAATGCGCGAGTGGCGGGCGGGCTGACACAGTCGCGGCTGCGCACGCGGGCCGGGATTGTGGCCTGTGTGGAGCGTGCGACCAGCACGGGGCAGTTGCCGGAGGCGATCAACGCCACGGCAATGGCCGCGGTGTTTGACAGCTTCTTGCAGGGTGTTTCGATATTGGCGCGCGATGGCGTCCCCCATGCAACCCTCGACGCGGCGATCAGCCAGCTCCTGCTGACCTGGGACCTTGCCGCCTCCATCGCGGCTCCTGTGGCCCGGGAGGCTAGGCGTCCCGGCACTGCATCAGAAAACCCACAAACGCCCGCACCCGATGCGGTACATAACGCCCATGGGGATACAGCAAGGTAAACGGTCGCGAACGGCCGCCATAAGGCTGCAAAACCTCCACCAGGCTGCCATCGGCCAGTTCCCGCTCGACGATAAACTTGTAGGTCTGAAACAGCCGCGCGCCGTGCCTGGCCAGGGGCACGCCGCCCAGTACAAGTTCGATACTGCCCAGCTGCAGATCTTCGAAATGGCGCTTCACAGGGGAGTGACACCGGGTATTCGCCCAGGGCTGCAAAACTATCGCAAGCCCCGCAGATTGGCCAACAGCGCTTCACTCAGGGCATGGGGTTCACCGCCAAACAAGCGCTGCAATGGCGCGCCCGCCTCCAGATGCCGGTACAACCCACTGCGCTCGGCAAAATCCCCTGCCAGCCGCACTGCCGCCTGCACGTATGCTTCATGCGTGCGCGCGACGGTCCAGTCCGGCAACTCCACTCGCCGAAACAAGCCTTCATCAATGTGCTCGAACACCTGCGGTCCGGTCTTGCACACGCCCGGCAGCCCTACCGTGAAGGCATCGATGATGCCGTTGGTGTTGCCGAACGGAAACGGGCTGAGGAACAGGTCGCAACGGTTAAGCGTGGCCATGTAGTCGGCGTAAGGCTGGTGCGGATACACCGTCGCATCGCCCACGTAGCGCTCGATCAAGCGCACCAGTTGCGGGAACAGCAGCCCTTGCGCCTGCCCCACCAGGAAGTGAAAACGCACGCGCTTGCCGTGGAGGTGCAAGGTGCGCACGGCG
The DNA here is from genome assembly GCF_000612585.1 of Pseudomonas sp. CHM02. Lineage (GTDB taxonomy): Bacteria > Pseudomonadota > Gammaproteobacteria > Pseudomonadales > Pseudomonadaceae > Aquipseudomonas. Next base: position 112,233 of record NZ_JFCA01000007.1, on the reverse strand, counting down.
ATCGCCTGGCAGGCGCGCAGGAAGGTGGGGTTGAGTTTCATCGTGGTGGCGGCGATGGCGATGTTGACCCAGGCGTGGTCTTCGCGCGCGACTCTCGGCAGGTCGATGGGAATGGCGGACGGCCGATACGGTTGACCATTGGCGGGCAATTGCAGCAGGCGCTCGGTAAAGCAATCGGGGTCGCCGACGAAATCCTCTTCCACGCTGATCAGGTCGATATGCCGCGACGCCGTGGTCGCCGGGTGCCCAAGGGCCGCCACCTGCAACGGCGCAAAGCGCAGGTTGCTGGCAAACAGGGTGATCTGGAACATGCCGACGCTGGGCATATAGAACACCTCGGGCCGGCGTGCGCTGGCGAGTGCCGAGATCTGCCGCAGGCAGGCAAACAGGTCGTCCGGCTCGGACAGCGCGATGAATTCATCAAACACTTCGCGTCCCAAGGCATCCACATTCGCCGCGTACCCCACGGCCACCACCTGGAAATCCCGACGCGCCGCCTGCAACGTCAGCGAATGCGTGCGGTAGATCGAGTGTCCACCGGAGAACCACTCCAGCAGCACCAGCATCAGTGGCTTGTCGCGAACCGGCGCCGCAGCGGGCGGCACGCTGGCGATGCCTGCGCTGGCGAGCTTGCGTTCGATCAACGTATTGATCGACGCCTTGATGCGGTGGCGCTCGGGCAGGTCGGCGTAACTGCAATGCATGTACACGTCGTGCAGCACGTTCAGCGGCAACGCGTCCAGGCTGTCCAATTGTTCCAGGCGGCCCGGCAACCAGGCCAGCAGCGCCTCGCGCTTGGAATGCGCCGCCGGGGTGCCGAGAAACCGTGGCGACATCAACGCCATGAACAACGCCGCGGCGAGGGTCGGGTTGTGAGCCCACAACAGGTCGACGTCCAGCGGCAGTTGGGATTCCGGCGAATACAGCAGGCAGAATTTCACCAGGTCCTGTTCGGTGATGCGGTAGTCGCTGCCCCCCGGCCCGAGCAGGTTGAGCGAGCGCAGGATGTGGTCGCAGTTGATAAAGGCGCTGGCGGCAAACAGTGACGACAGCCAGCGTTGCAGGTTGATCAACTGGCCAAAACCGCCAGGGCTGATGCTGAACGTCGGGTCGGAAAACAGCGCGGTGATCGCGCAGGTCAGCCGCGTGAGTACATGGCTTTCCAGCTCCCCTGGTGTGATCGCAGGCGACACACTCAGGGAAAACTGCTCGGACAATTTGCCGTAGTTGCAGTCGATCAGTTGCAGCAGGCGCACCAGCTCGCGGGCGCCGCCTTCATGGTCGCGGGTGTAGCAAAGGTATTCGAAGGCCTCCAGGGAAAACAGCTGATCGGTCATAGCGGCCGCACCACGTCGATCTGCACTTCATCGGAGGTTGTGGGTTTGAGCACCTGGCTCCAGGTTCCGCCAACCATCTGGCTCTGGTGGTATTGGCGGGTCGGCTCGCTGGTGGCCTCCAGCAAGCCACTGTTGATCAGCCCGCCGCGACTGATCAACACCGCCCCATTGCCAGCGGCCGTGATCGACGATGTGCCGTTGCTTTGACTGATGTAGTTGCCAGTCGGTGTATCAAGGTCCAGGCGCAAGGTGCCGTCTACCACTTGCAGGGTGTTGGTGCCGTTATCGAAGCTCAATGCGGCACCGCTGGCGCTGCGTGCGGTGACGGTCAGGTTGCCGCTGCCACCGGTCATCACCGTGTTGAAACCGCGCGCGTTGGTGGCGTTGAACGACAGCCCCGGCCCCGATCCCAGCGCCGTGCCTTGCAGGCGAATGTCGCCGCTGTTGGAGAGAATATTCACCCCATTCCGCTCCCCGGAGGCGCCACTGCGAATGCTCAGGCCCGGCGCGCTGGACGCCGCCCCGGCCGTACCGCTCAGGGACAGATTGCCATCCAGTGTGGTCAGGTTGATCACCGAGCCGGTGCCCGTGGAGTTGACCACCGTGCCGGAGTCGCCCGCGCTGCGGCCGTCGACGGCGATATTGCCACCCGCGCCTGCGCTCAGTGTCACTGCGCCCGTGGTGGAGGCCGCCAGGAACACGCCTTTCCCGGAATCGGCGGTGCCCTGGACCGTCAAGGTGCCACTGCCCACGCTCAGGGTTTGCGTCGAGGTCGCCGCCGTGGAACACACCAGCACGCCGCTGCCCGACACCGCGCTGCCACGCAGGGTGACGTTGCCGCTGCCGGTGGCGGCGAGGGTGTTGTTGGTGCTGAAGATTCGCGTGCCGTTGCCACTGCCCAGGTTGGTGCTGTCCACGCTGATGGAGCCGGCGCCCAAGGTGAGGATATTGCTGCCACCGGTCAGCACGAACGCATCGCCGCTGCCGGTACTGCTTGCCTGCACGGCGGTGATGCTGATATTGCCGCCGCCGGCATCCAGGGTGCTGCGGCTGATATTGATCGCAGTGGCCGTGGAGCCCGCAGCCAGGCTCGACGAGGTGGCGCCGCGCAAGGTGATATCGCCACCGCTGGTGCTGAGGCGCGTGCCGTTGGTCAACGAAATACCCACGCCATTGCTCACATTGGTGCTGGCCCAGGACGTCGCCGGGTCGATCGCGCCGCTGATGGTCAGGTTGCCGCCGTTGGTGCTGATGCTCGCGTTGCTCAAGGCCACCGAGCCGTTGCCGCTGTTGTTGAAGTTGGACACCAGCGAGACGTTCAGGGTCTTGCCGGTGCCATTGCTGATGCTGGTGTTGGTCATCACGATATTGCGGTGGGCCTGCAAGGTCAGGGTTGCGTTGCCGACGCCCTTGACGTTGGACAGCACGTTGATATCCCCCGAAGTGCCGGCGCCCGACGAGGTGGTCACGAGGATATTCGCGCCCTCGGACAGCGACGCATTGAGGGTCGCCGAACTCAGGTTCGAGCTGGCCCCGGCATTCGGCGTGAACGGTGAACTGGTGGACGTGCCCGTGCTGGCGCCGCTGGTGATATTGATGTTGAACGGGTCGATCAACCACGTGCCGCCCTGCCCCGACACCGCGCTGAGGTCGACGATACCGGCCACGTCCAGCGCATGGCCGGAGGTTTCCACCAACCCGCCACGCCCCTGGCTGCCGGCGCCGCGCACGCTGATGTCACCATAGAACTGGGTGCTGTCCCTGGACCACAGGATCACTTTGCCGCCGTCGCCGCTGCTCAAGGCATTCGCGCTGATGCGCGCGTCGCTGCCCATGAAAGTGCTGTCGGCCTGATGCAGGTTGCCGCTGCCCTGGTAGTCGCCGCCCATCAACACCGTACCGCCGCCGATATCGCCATCGGCGTCAATGCGACCGCGGTCGAACAGGCCGACGTACTGCCCGGTCATGGTCACGTTGCCGCCGCGCTCACCGGCCTGTTTGCCCGACACATCGAGCACGCCGCTGTTGACCACCACGCCGCTGTCGCCGCCGTCGAGGATGATGCGCCCATTGCGCTGCTGCAGGCTGCGGGCCTCGATCACGCCTTCGTTGTTCACCACGTTGCTGAGCATGGCCTGGGAATCACGGGCGGTCATGGTCACCGCGCCACCGTTGGCGCTCAGCAGGCCACGGTTGATCACGCTGGCACCGATGGCCGGGTCGTTGACCTCGACATTGATCAGGCCGTCACCGGTGAAGTCCAGGGTGATCTTTTCGCCACCGCCCAGCACCACCGAGCCCAACCGCGCGACCACCGTGCCTTCGTTGCGCACCTGGCCGCCGAGCAGGGCCACGCTGCCGCCGTCCCGTGCACTGATAGTGCCCTGGTTGACCACCGCACCGCCGCCCTGGCCGGCGAACACGTTCTTACCGGCCATGAAATCGCTGTTGGAAATGTTCAGCGAGCTGGCCACCAGCCCGCCCACATCCACCATCGAACCGGCGCCAAACAGCACGCCTTGAGGGTTGATCAAGAACACCTGGCCGTTGGCGTTCAGGTGCCCGAGGATCTGCGAACCGTCGCTACCGGTCACGCGGTTGAGCGCCACCGACGAGGCGCCGGGTTGCAGGAAATTCACCTGGGCGTTCTTGCCGATATTGAACGTGTCCCAGGTGGCGATCAGGCGGTCGCTGCCCTGGTTTACGGTGAGCACATTGCCGTTGCTGCTAATGGTGCCGCTGCCGGCAACCACCTGGCCATTGGTGGGCAACGCGTTGTTGTCCAGGGCCAGGGCGGGCATCGGCAGCAGGCCGTAGAGGGCGCAGAGAACGGCGAAGCTCAGGGGTTTGAGTACAGGCAGCGCCGTTTGGAATGATTGTTTGCTCATGGCCCTCTCCTCAGAACGAATAGTTGATGCCAGTGCCGATGGCAGTGATGGTGGTGCCCACGCCGGGCGAGTAGCCGCTGGCCGCCGTCACGCCGGTCAAGGCGAAGTTGTAGTTGGCCAGGGACTGGTTTTTCAGCAGCACGTACTGGGAGAACAGGTCGATGTTCTTGGTCAGCTTGTAATTGAAGCCCATCGCGTATTGGGTGGCGCCCATGCCATGGGTGTCGCACTCGACCGGGGTGGCGCGGATCATCTCGCACTTGCCGGCCAGGGCCTTGCCGTAGCTGGCCTTCAAGGTCCAGGCGCCGATCTTGTGGGACGCGCCCAGCAGATAGGCGCGGCGGCGGTACTTGGACAGGTCGCTGGAGGCCGTGCTGTTGTTGATCACCCCGTCTTCGGAATACGACAAGTCATCGGCGATCACCGAGAGCTTGGTGGCACCAAAATCGTAGGCCAGGCCGTAGCGAAAGCTGAAGTCATCCGACGAAGTGCCGTCGGTAACGTGGGTGCTGCTGCCCAGGCCGCGGGCATTGCGCCCCAGATCGGCAATGCCGAAGTAGTTGATATGCCGCTCGGCCGCGACCACGGCCGTGAAGCCGCCGTTGTTGTAGGTCAGGCTGCTGCCGTAGACATAGCCTTTGTCCACGTCACTGGCGGCGCGCATGCCGTTGTTCGAATAGGCCAGCTTGAGTTGCAGGCCGTTCCACACCGGCGTCCAGTACTCCACCACGCCGGCCTGGCGCCGGTTGAACGCGGCATCGCCGTTGACGGCGGTGTCGTTGTAGCTTTGCGGGCCGTTGACGTTGGTCGACAACCCGGCACTGAAACCAGGCGAACCGATGATATTGAAGTACGCGGCGCTGGTCTTGCCGTTGAACGGGTCCAGGGTCGTGGTGGCTTCTTTCATCGGCATGTCCCACACGCCATACAGCAGCGTGCCGTAGTCGGTGTTGTTGAACGCCGCCCCGGTGTTGCGCAACTTGGTGCTGGGCGATGCCGATGTGTTCAGCGTTTTGTCGTTGCTCTCGATGTAGTTCATCGAGATGCCGTATTCGAGTTGCCACAGCAGTTTCCAGTCGTCGCTCAGGCCGTAGCCGCCGTGTACACCAATCGCCGAGACGTTGTCGCGGGCCCGCCAGAAACTGGCCATGTTGCGCCCATTGGGCGTGGCCAGGCGGCTTTGGTCGGCGGGCGCTGCAGCGGTTGCGCCGTGACGATCGACGTACTCCGGGACGATGCCGATATCGCCGTAGATCACGGTATCGGTTTCGGCCACCTCGAAGTCCTCGCCCTTGGAGCCGATGTCACTGGCCAACCCGGCGAACGCCTGGGGCGAACCGGAAATGGAGAACCACAGGCGCTTGGCGGCGCGGTCATCGCTGGCGGGGTCTTCGCCGGGCGAGAACGCCAGGCTGGCGTTCATCACCAGGTCGCGGTGGTAGAGGTTCAGGCCCACACCATAGCCGTAGCGCGTCAGGGTGTTGTCGCTGTTGTCCCACGGGTTCTTGTTGACGGTGACCTTGCCCGCATCGGCAAACAGCGTGCCCTCGGCAATCGCGCCGTTGAAGCGGCCGAGGTATTTGCGCAGCTCCAGCCGACCGAGGATGCCTTCGTCGCCGGCCACCTCTCCGACGGGATACGCGCGCACACCATTGGGGCCACCCAGGCTGAGTTTTTCCGATGAATCAAGGTTCTTGTCGGCCCACTGGCCGGTCAGCGAGCCGAACAGCGAATAGCCGTTGCCCAGGTATTGCAGGCGACTGAAGTTCGCATTGGCCTTCTTGTAGCGCCCGGCCGCGTTGGCCGTCAGCGCATCGAGGGCCGCGTCGGCGGCGGTGTTTTTGTCCAGGTCGCCGATGCCGTAGGACAAGCTCCAGGCGTTGTTGCCCTGCCAGTCATCACGCCAGTTGCCGTACAGCGTGGCACTGCGGAACACCGCGGATTTGTTCACCGTGAAACCGCCCGCCGAGTCCTCGAAGCGACGGTGATCTTCAGCCAGGTTGAGGCTGATATTGCTGTCCCGCGAGCGCAGCAATGCGCTGTTGATAAACACTGAAGACACCTCGGCGGTGCCGTCCGCGTCCAGGCCCTTGAGGTTCTTGCCGATGCTGTATTCCAGCTCGGCGTAGTTGGCGCCCACCGAGATCCCCGTGGCGCCCAGCGGCTGCTGATAGCCGACGCCCTTGATGTCCAGGCCTTCGAAGGAGTTCTGCGAGGTGACGGTAAAACTCTCGCCGATGCCCAGCGCATCATTGAGGCTGACGCTGGAGGTCAGCCGGTTCGAGCCGGTGTAGTAGTTGCCGTAGTTGTCGATGGCGGCGCGGGCGGTCCAGGCGGTCATTTCGCTGAGCTTGAGCACGATATCGGCAGCGCCGGGTTGCTGCGAGGGACGCAGGACCGCATGCACGGACACCCCGGTGATGTCGGACAGGCGCAACAGCACGCGCTCCAGGTCCTGTTCGCGAATGATCGTGCCGGTCGGCAAGGCGTTGACGAATTGCTGCTGCACGCCGGGGCGCAGGCGCACATTGGCATCGGGCAAGGTGCTGACCTGGCCGATCACGCCTTCGGACACGCCGACGACAACCTGGCCATTTTGAATGTCCTGGGCCGGCAGGTAGGCCCGGGCCACCAGGTAACCCCGCGACCGGTACAGCGTCGTGACCTGCGCCGCCGCCTCGCGCAATCCATCCAGGCCGAGGGTCTTGCCCACGTAGGGTTGCAGCACGGCTTGCACCTGGCTGTCATTAAGTTCGCGATTGCCTTTCACCACGAAGCGCTTGACCTGCAGTTGCAGGGTCGAGGTGCTGGCCTTGGGGGCGGGCTCATCCCCCTGGCTTTCGATGCGCACGCTGCCGGGTGGCGCGGGCTGCACGTTGTCCGTGGGGCGCAGCACCGAGCGGCTGTTATCGAACAGGGTGCCGGACGATGGCAGCGTATCGGCCTGGGCCTGGGCGGCGATCAGGGCAACGGCCAGCAGCGACAGTGCGCCAGGCCCCCAGGCGCGCGGCGCCCGGGTGGAGGGGAAGTGTGGGCTCATACAGTTCTCTTATTGTTTTTATCGAGACGCAGTGTCGGGCTACAGCGATGAACTCAGGGAAACAGCATCCGCGCGACGGTTTTATCGCCCAGCAACCGCGCCGCGTTGTGGCCGATCCCCGCGATGGTGTGCTGCGGATGACGCAAAGGAATCTGCCATTGGTTCGACAGGAACTGCTCGTAGCTCACGTAGTTGAGCTGACGATCCAACCGCGTCGCGCCTTGGTAATTGGCCCCGCAGGAACTGTCGAGCACCCGGCTGGTAGGGTTGTTGTCCTGGGCACCGACCAGGTAGGTGATGTCGCGCGCGGCATAGCGGGCAAACAGCTGGCGGCTGGTCAGGTGCTGGTTGAGCAGGTACGCGGGAGCGCCGTCGATACCGTAGCGATAGCGGCTGTAGCTGGGGCACATCACCGTCACCACCGGCTTGAACACGCCGTCCTGCAGGCGGCTTTCCTCGAAATACACGTAGCTCGACGGGCTGGCGACGACATAGCGGATGGTAAGGCCATGGGCCTTGAGGCCGCCGTCCAGGTCATTCACCACCGCGTAGCGCTGCATCAACTGCGCGCCCGCCGAGTGGCTGACCATCACGATTTCCTTGAGCGCCGGGTAACGCTGGCGGTCGGACAGATAGGCGACCACATCGTCCAGCACCTGGAACGCCGGAATGCCCTTGTGGCCGAACTGGGACTCGATACCGTGCATCCACTTGTCGCGAGGCCACAGCGGCATGTCATCGCTGACGCCCGAGTCGGTGGGCGTGAGGAAATTCGGCGCCAGCAACAGGGTATTTTGCAGATGGGCATTGCCCAGCAATTTGCGGCCGGTCTTGAAGTACTGGTCGCCGTCGCGCTGCACGCCATGCACGATCACCACGGCGCGTTCAATCGTGCTGGGCGGGTTATAGAGGTCGGCGTTGGCATACACCAGGAATGGATAGGCACTGCCATCGTGGCCCAGGCGCAGGACCTGGCGGGCATCGGCCTCGGGTTTGTCGGCGGTGTCGCTGTGCACATCGACCTTGGCGCAACTGGTCAGCGTGCCCATCAACGCCAACGTGGCCAGGAGTGTGGTGAAGGGTTTGGTGGACAGGCTTATGGACATGGCCGGCTTCTCTTGTTTTTTTACGAGCCTATCAGCGCTGTCGACCTATGAAAAATATCTAAATAACGGGGTTTGGATACTTTAAAAATATGAACTTGAACAGTAGAGGCGAAAAATCGCTGCAAGCCTGCCGGTGTCCGGGATCAGACCCGCAGCACTTGCCCACCTATCAATCGGAGAAGAAAGGCTCTGCGCTTCTCACTATGGGCAAAAATGACAGTTAATCATCGGGCCAAAATAAAGGCGCTCCCCAGAGCGCCTTTATTCATTTCAACTCACTGCTCGCTGATGGATTTCACATCAGCCTTGGCAGCATCACCAATCGCAATGCGTTTGGGCTTGGCTTCCTCTGGTACGACCCTGAGCAGATCGATGCTCAGTAAACCATTGGAAAGCTGTGCGCCCTGCACTTCGATGTGGTCGACCAGGCGGAACGACAGGCGGAACGCACGCTGGGCGATGCCTTGGTGCAGGTAGGTGATGCCCTCGTTGTGTTCGCGCTTGCCGCCGGCGACGGTCAACACGCCCTTTTCCACCTGGATTTCCAGGTCATCTTCCACCAGGCCTGCAGCCGCGATCACGATCCGGTAATGATCGTCACCGTGCTTTTCGACATTGTGCGGTGGGTAGGTGGTACCGGCCTCGCTGCGAAGCGCCGATTCGAAAAGGTCGTTGAACCGGTCAAAGCCGACGGAGTGGCGGAACAGTGGGGCCAAGGAAAGAGTAGTAGCCATTGCAAAATCTCCTGAGGTTTCTCCAAGTGATTTGATACGCGACCCGCATGCGGCATCGCGTAAAACCTAAGTAGGTTCAGGCGATAAATTTTCAAGCGGCGCCCACAAAAAATTTTATCCGATGCGATGAGCCCCCGACGAAAGGCTCACACACCGGCGCGCAAGGACTGTTGTGGGATCAACCAAGGCGACCCGGTGGGCACCGATCTCAACCACTTCACAATGCGCCAGCACCAACGGCAGCTCCGTACAGCCGAGAATCAACACCTTCGCCCCCTGTTCGCACAAGTGCTCCGCCGCCAGCAGCAACTGTTCACGGCACACGCCCTCGGTAAACCCCGCCTTGATCCCCCGCTCGCCGTAGATCGCCGCCATCACCAACGCCTGATAATCAAAACCTGGGGTGATGAGTTGCAAGCCCGAACGCCGCGCGGCCTGGTGGTAGACCTGGCTTTGCAAGGTGCCGGAAGTCGCCAGCAAGCCCACGGCCTGGCCACTGCCGTAGGTGTGCACGATCCACTCCACGGTCTCGCTGAGCATGTTGACGATGGGCACGCGCAGGTGCGCCTGGATGCGCTCGACATAGGCGTGGGCGGTGTTGCACGGGATGGCGATGGCGTGGACACCGGCGCTTTCCAGGCGTTTGCAGGTGGCGTACAGCGCCAGGGTCGGGTCGGTTTCGTCGCGCAGCAGGTTGGCGGTGCGGTCGGGAATCTGCGGGTTTTGCTCCACCACCATCTTGATATGGTCCTGGTCCTTGCCGGCCGGGGTGTGGGCGACCACCTTGCCCATGAAGTCGACGGTGGCAGCCGGGCCGACGCCGCCGACAATGCCCAGCTTGAACGGTGGCTGGCGCGCCGGGGCGTCAGCCTGGGTGGCGAACTCGGCGTAGATCTGGTTGATGTCGAGCACGCTGAGGCCACGGCGTTGCAGTTCGCCGCAGACCAGTGACAGCTCGGTCATGCCCGGTACGATCACCGTGGCGCCCTGCCCTTGCACCGACAGGCACGCCTGGTACACCGACTCCAGCGGCACGCCGTCGAGGTAGCCATCCTTGATACCGTTGACGCCGTACATCGCCGCCATCAACGCGACCTGGGCGTCGTCCTCTGGATAAACCAACGTGAAGTGCGGGCCGAGACGCTGTTCAAACACGCCGCAGCGGCGCACAAAGTCCGAAGCGATCACGCCCAGGGTGGTACCTGGCGCGATGCTGCGGGTGATGTGCTCGACGAGCGCCTGCATCATGTCCAGCACGGGAATATCCAGTTCCTGCTGGATTTCGTCGCGAAAGGTCTGGCTGGCGAAACACGGCAGCAGCACCGAGTCCACGCCACTGTTTTCAAAGGTCTTGCACACCTGGAACACATAGAACTTGCGCGCGGTCATGCTCGCGTTGCGGTCCAGGGGCAGCAGCACGTCCTTGAACGGGTGCTGCTCGAACAGGAAGTGATAGCGGCCCTGGTCCTCCAGCACCGCGCGGGACTTGACCAGCTTGTAGAACAGATCGCCGCCCGCCAGCGAGCCAAGCCCGCCGACGATACCCAGCCGGGACGTGGTACTCATGCGCGCACACCCTGCGGCAGTTCAGCGGGTTCGTCTTCGGTCTCGGATTTTGCGACCACGGCCGTGGCGATGCTATTGCCCACCACGTTGGTGGCGGTGCGCGCCATGTCGAGGAACTGGTCGATGCCGATGATCAGCAGCAGCCCGGCTTCGGGCAGGTTGAACATCGGCAAGGTCGCGGCCACCACCACGACCGACGCCCGCGCCACACCGGCCATGCCTTTGCTGGTGATCATCAGCGTGAGCAAAATCAGCAGTTGCTGAGTGAAGCTCAGGTCGATGTTGTACGCCTGGGCGATGAACATGATGGCGAACGCCTGGTACATCATCGAACCGTCGAGGTTGAAGGAATAACCCAGCGGCAATACGAAACTGGAGACCCGTTTTGGAGCCCCGAACTTCTCCAGCGCTTCCATGGTTTTGGGGTAGGCCGACTCACTGCTCGCGGTGGAAAACGCCAGCAGGATCGGCTCGCGGATCAGCTTGCCGAGAGTGAACACCGAACGCCCGAGAAACAGGTAGCCGGCAGCGAACAGCAGCACCCACAGCAAGGCGATGCCCAGGTAGAACTCGGCGATCAGCTTGGCGTAATCCGCCAGCAGGCCCAGGCCATTGGTGGTGATCGCCGAGGCAATCGCGGCAAACACGCCGATTGGCGCGAAGGCCATGACGTAGTCAGTGATCTTGAACATCACCTTGGCCAGTTCGTCCACGGTGTCGGTGATACGTGTGTAGCCGGCGCGCTTGACGCCCGCCAGGGCGAAGCCGAAGAACAGCGAAAACACCACGATCTGCAGGATCTCGTTGTTGGCCATTGCCTCGGCAATGCTGCGCGGGAACACGTGGCTGATAAAGGTCTTGAGGCTGAAGTCCCCGGTGTTGACCGGTACTGCCGCCGTCGCGTGCTGCACCACCTGCATGTTCAGCCCGGCGCCCGGCTGGAACAGGTTGACCAGGGCCATGCCGAGCATCAGCGAGACCAGCGACGCCGTGACAAACCACAGCATCGCACGCAAGCCGATGCGCCCTACCGAGCGCGAACTGCCCATGCTCGCGATGCCGCCCACCAGGGTGGCGAACACCAGCGGCGCAATGATCATCTTGATCATGCGCAGGAAAATATCGGTGACCATCGAAAAGTATCCGGCCAGCTCCTTGGCGGCCTGCTCGCTCCCTGCATAGTGGTGACACGCCCAACCCACCAGCACGCCCAGGGCGATGCCGACTGCAATGCGACGGGGGAGTTTGTTCTTCTTCACAGGTGCGGCCCTCAGATGGCTTTTGTTGTCTGCCGCCGATTCTAGGGACGCGCCCCGGCCGCCATGATGAGTAATCCGGCTAACCCCATGCGCTTTTGGAATAGTTTGCAAAAAGCCCAGCCCCACTTTGGCGCGGCGGCATACACTCGGGGCTCATCGCCTGGAGAACCGGCATGCAGATCAAATGGTTGGACGACCTCTTGGCCATCGCCGAGTGGAAGAACTTCTCCCGCGCCGCCGAAGTGCGCTGCGTGACGCAATCGGCGTTGTCACGGCGCATTCGTTCACTGGAGGAATGGGTGGGTGTCGAACTGGTCGACCGCGGCACCTACCCGGTGCAACTCACTGCCGCAGGCGTTGCTTTCTGCAGCGAAAGCCGCGACGCCCTCGCCGGCCTGATGCGCTTGCGCGCCAGCCTGCGCGAAGTGGAGCGCATGCCGGGGCGCTCGATCCAGGTGACCGCCGGCCACAGCCTGTCGATGACCTTCCTGCCCAAGTGGCTCGCGCAGTTCCAGCGCCAGACCGAGCAGTTCAACGCACGGGTGGTGGCGGCGAATATCCATGACGCGGTGATTGCGCTGGAAGAAGGCAGCTGCGACCTGATGATCGTCTACCACCACCCGCTGGCGCCGATCCTGCTGGACCCGCAACGCTTCGGCAGCCTGGCCTTGGGGCACGATGCGTTCATCCCGTTGTGCGCCCCGGACAAACGCGGCCGACCGTTGTATCGCCTGCCGGGAAATGCAGGCAAACCCGTCCCGCATTTGGCATACACCGCCACCACGTTCCTGGGGCGCGTGGCGGAAATCGTGATCAAGAACAGCCCTGCGCCCGCCGTGCTGGAGCGCTGCTACGAAGCCGACATGGCCATGCTGCTGATGCGCATGGCCATCGAAGGCTACGGCGTGGCGTGGCTACCGCAGAGCGCGGTGGTGGATGAGCTGGAGCGCGGTGTGCTGGTGCGCGCCGGAGGGGAGGAATGGAGTACGCGGCTGGAGATACGCTCGTATTGCGCGATTGAAAACCAGAACCCGACGATGCGGAAGTTGTGGCGGACGCTGGAGGGATGGCGGGCGGACGTTTGATGCAGCGGTAAAAATGGAGGATTCATTTTGCGTATTGACATATCGGTAAATCTCGATATCCTCGCGCCATGGACTTACTCGACATATTCAAAGCCCTCTCGAACCGCACTCGACTAGAAATCCTGAAAGGTTTGAAGGATCCCGAAAAGCACTTCCCCCCGCAGGATGAAGGGGATGTTCATACCGTGGGCGTCTGCGTCAGCAGCATCCAAGAGGGCGTCGGGCTGTCGCAGTCAACTGTGTCCGATTACCTGGCCACGCTGCATCGAGCGGGCTTGATTGAAACCCGCCGCATCGGCCAGTGGACCTACTACAAGCGCAACGAAGCCACCATCAGCGCCCTTGCCGAGATCATTGGCAAGGAGCTGTAATTTTTTACCCTAGGATATCGAGATTTCCCGATATCCCTTTTTACCGAAACCCACCCTTGCTGAAACGAGGTAATGCAATGAAAGCGATGATGCTTGAATCATTTGGCGGCCCGGATTCGTTCGAACTCTGCGAGGTGCCCACGCCGGTGCCACACACCGGGCAGGTCCTGGTGCGGGTCTATGCAACCTCCATCAACCCGTTGGATTATCAGGTGCGACGTGGCGACTATGCCGACCTGGTGCCCCTCCCCGCCATCACCGGCCACGACATCTCCGGCGTTGTCGAAGCCATCGGCCCGGGCGTGACGAACTTCGCGCCCGGCGACGAAGTCTGGTACACGCCGCAGATCTTCGACGGCCCCGGCAGTTACGCCGAATATCACGTCGCAGCCGAAAGCATCATCGGCAAGAAACCGCCCACCCTGAGCCACCTTGAAGCGGCCAGCCTGAGTCTGGTCGGCGGGACGGCATGGGAAGCGCTGACCGTGCGCGCAGCGCTTCGGGTCGGGGAAAGCATCCTCATACATGGCGGCGCCGGCGGCGTCGGCCACCTGGCGATCCAACTGGCAAAAGCCATCGGCGCCAGGGTGTTCACCACCGTGCGCGAAGCCAACATTGAGTTCGTTGAAAGCATGGGCGCCGACGTGATCATCGACTATGAAAAGGAAGATTACGTCGACGCCATCCTGCGGGAAACCGGTGGGCGCGGCGTCGATGTGGTCTTCGACACCATCGGCGGCAACACGCTGTCGCGCAGCCCCGACGCACTCGCGCAACTGGGCCGCGTGGTCTCGATCGTGGACATTGCCCAACCACAGAACCTGGTCCAGGCCTGGGGCAAGAATGCGAGTTATCACTTCGTGTTCACGCGGCAAAATCGCGGCAAGCTCGATGAGCTGAGCACCTTGGTCGCACAGGGTCAACTGCGCCCCCATGTGGGCGCCGTCTATGCGCTGGCCGACATCGGGCTCGCCCATGCCCGCCTGGAGAGCCCAAACAACGGCATCCAAGGGAAGATCGCGATTGCCGTTGGGCCCACTCAAGGAGCAACGTCATGATCTACGAGATCGCCGTGCTGCCTGTTCACAAGGAGCACATCGACGCGTTCAGGCGGGCCTTTGCCGAGGTGTCGCCACTGCTCAGCCGTGCGAAAGGCTACCTGGGCCATATGCTTGCCCAGGGGGTTGAAACACCGGAGCGCTTCAACCTGATCGTGCGTTGGGAATCGCTGGAGGACCACACGCCGGGGTTTGAAGCGAGTGAGGACCACCGGCTGTTCATGTTGGGGTTGGAGACGTTTTTTTCGGAGGAACCGCAGGTTTATCACATTGAGGGAGCGGGGTTCATCGCCTAGGGAAATCCAAGGCAAAAAAAAGCCTGCATCTCTGCAGGCTTCTCTTTTATGTTGCTATCTGGCTCCACGACCTGGACTCGAACCAGGGACCCAATGATTAACAGTCATTTGCTCTACCAACTGAGCTATCGCGGAATGCGCCGTATGTTACTGATTGAAAAGGAGAAGTCAAGCTTTCTATGGCATTCGGCGCGATTAAACCGGATGACCGGTTGAAACGGCGTGTTCCCTCGCCAGTTCCAGCCACGCCAGGGCGGCGGGTGGCAGGTGGGCGCTGGTGCGCCAGGCCAGGGCGATATGCCAGTCGGTGTGAGGTTCATCCAAGGGGATCAGGGCGATGCCAGCGTGTTGATGCTTGTACGCCAGCATGCGTGGCACGAAGGCCACGCCCAGGCCGGCCGCGACCAGGTCGATGATGAAGTCGATCTGCCCGCTGCGGGCCGTCACCTTGGGGGTGACGCCTTTGCGCTCGCAGGCGGCGAGGATCTTGGCGTTCAGGGCGAAGCCCGCTTCGAACAGGATGAACGGCGAATCGGCCAGGTGGGTGAAGTCGATACGCTCAAGGTGAGCCAGCGGGTGGCTGATGGGCAGCACGGCCATCAGCGGCTCATTGCGCACCGGTTGGTAATCGAAGTCTTCGTCGACCGGCAGCAACAGCGCCGCCAGGTCGACCTCCCCCGCTTCCAGGCACTCGCGCAGGCGTTTGCTGCCGTATTCGGTGAGTTCGATGTCGATGTCCGGATAGCGGCTGCGGTAGGTGGCGAACATTGTTGCGAAGAGCACGCCGCAGCCCACAGGTGGCAGGCCGATGCGCAGCACGCCACGCTTGAGGCCGCGCAGGTCGTTGATCTCGGCCACCAGGTCGTTGCGCTCGGCGAGCAGCACCAAGGCGCGGCGGTAAGCAATTTCGCCCGCCGCGGTGAGTTCGTTGCGGTGGCCCAGGCGATTGAGCAGCGGCGTGCCGAGTTCCTCTTCCAGGGTCTTGACCGCCTTGCTCACGGTGGATTGAGTCAGCGACACCACCTCGGCGGCCTGGGAAAAACCGCCCTGGCGCACCACTTCGACAAAGGCCCGCAATGTTCTCAGGTTCATCAGTATTCCCTTGGCGACTGGCTACCAGTGATAAAAGTTGTTTTTATCATGACAGATAGTTGCCTATCCTGAACCCACCTTGCCTTGTGGAGCCTTCCCATAATGATCATCTCGTCCGCCTCCGACTACCGCGCAGCCGCCAAGCGCAAGCTGCCGCGCTTCCTGTTCGACTACATCGACGGCGGCGCCTACGCCGAACACACGATGCGTGCGAACAGTTCGGACCTGGCCGAGATCAGCCTGCGCCAACGCATCCTGCGCAATGTGGACACCCTGAGCCTGAAGACCACCCTGTTCGGCCAGACGCTGGACATGCCGGTGATCCTCAGCCCGGTCGGCCTCACCGGCATGTACGCGCGGCGCGGCGAAGTGCAGGCGGCCAAGGCGGCGGCGAACAAGGGCATCCCATTCTGCCTGTCGACGGTGTCGGTCTGCCCGATCGAAGAAGTGGCGTCACAAAGCGCGCAGGCGATCTGGTTCCAGCTGTATGTGCTCAAGGACCGTGGCTTCATGCGCAATGCGCTGGAGCGGGCCCAGGCGGCCGGCGTGACCACACTCGTGTTTACCGTGGACATGCCCACGCCCGGTGCGCGCTATCGCGATGCTCATTCGGGCATGTCCGGGCCGTTCGCGGCACAGCGGCGCATGCTGCAGGCCGTGACCAAGCCGCAATGGGCGTTCGACGTGGGGTTGATGGGCCGTCCCCATGACTTGGGCAACATCTCCAGGTACCTCGGCAAACCGACCCATCTGGAAGACTACATCGGCTGGCTGGCGAACAATTTCGACCCGTCGATCAGCTGGAAAGACTTGGAGTGGATCCGCGAATTCTGGAAAGGCCCGATGATCATCAAGGGCATCCTCGACCCACAGGACGCCAAGGATGCCGAGAGTTTCGGCGCCGATGGCATCGTCGTGTCCAACCACGGCGGCCGCCAGCTGGACGGCGTGCTGTCCACCGCCAAGGCGCTGCCACCGATTGCCGATGCGGTAGGCGATGACCTCACGGTGCTGGTGGACTCGGGCATCCGTTCCGGGCTGGACGTGGTGCGCATGCTCGCCCTGGGTGCCAAGGCCTGCCTGCTGGGACGCGCCACCGCCTATGCACTGGCCGCCGATGGCCAGCACGGCGTGGAAAACCTGCTGGACATCTTCGCCAAGGAAATGCGCGTGGCCATGACCCTGACCGGCGTCACCGCCATCGAGCAGATCGACCGCACCACGCTGGTCTAGCCCTGCTGCTCGACGATCCCGCGGGCCTTGAGCTGGGCCAGTTGCTCCAGCGACAGGCCCAACCGCTGCCCGAGGATATCGTCCGTGTGTTGCCCCAGCATCGGCGCCGGCCGCACATACTCCACGGGAGTGCCGGACATCTTGATCGGGCTGCCGACCATGGCAAAGTCCGGGTTCTGAGGATGGGGAATTTTCACCATCAGGTTACGCGCGATCACCTGGGGTTCTTCCAGGGATTGAGCGATGGAGTTGATCGCCCCCACCGGCACTTTCGACGCATGGATGCACGCCACCCACTCATCGGCGCTGCGCCCGAGGAAGTGCGCCGAGAGCAGCGCGACGATTGCTTCGCGATGCGCCACACGGTCGGCATTGCGGCGAAAGCGCGGGTCGTCCGGCAAGTGTGGCAGGCCGATGCTCTGGCACAGCGCGACAAACTGGCTGTCGTTGCCGCAGGCGATGATGAAGTCGCGGTCGGCGGCGCGGAACACCTGGTAAGGCACGATATTGGCGTGGGCATTGCCATAGCGTTGCGGCACCTTGCCCGACGCCAGGTAGTTCATGCTTTGGTTGGCCAAGGTGGCGACCTGCACATCCAGCAACGCCATATCAATATATTGACCAACCCCCGTGCGTTCACGGCTGAGCAGCGCGGCCTGGATTGCCACGGTGGAATACAGGCCGGTCATCAGGTCGGAAAATGCCACGCCGACTTTTTGCGGGCCGCCGCCCGGCAGGTCATCACGCTCACCGGTGATGCTCATCAGGCCGCCGATGCCCTGGATGATGAAGTCGTAGCCCGGCTCTTCGGCACGCGGGCCGGTCTGGCCGAAGCCAGTGATGGAGCAATACACCAGGCGCGGGTTGATCTCGGCCAGGGTCGCGTAGTCCAGACCGTAGCGGGCCAGGGAGCCGGCTTTGTAGTTCTCGATCAACACATCCGAGCTCGCCGCCAGTGCGCGCACCAATTCCTGGCCTTCCGGGCTGGCCATGTCGATGGCCACGGATAACTTGCCACGGTTGGTGGACTGGTAATACGAAGCCTCGCCAGACGATTCACCGGTGCCGGTCTTCATCCACGGCGGCCCCCAGCCACGGGTGTCGTCGCCGCTTTGGGGGCGTTCGATCTTGATCACTTCCGCGCCGAGGTCGGCCAACACTTGCCCACACCAGGGACCGGCCAACACACGGCTTAAATCCAGCACCCGCAAACCTGTCAATGCACCCATTGTTCTTATCCTGTGAGGTTGGGAAATCAGCCGACTCTCGGCTCTTCATGGCGCAGGGAAATCCCCAGCATCGCCCGCCGCCGCAACCAGGGGCTGGGGCGGTAACGCGGGTCGTGGGTGAGTTCGCTCATGCGCTGCAAAATCGTGAGCAGCCGCCGTGGCCCGAGGGCATCGCCCCAGGCCAGCGGACCGTTGGGGTAGCCCAGGCCGAGTTGCACCGCCTGGTCGATATCCTCGACGCTGGCGATGCGTTGCTGGGCGATGTCACAGGCGAGGTTGACCACCATCGCCAAGGTGCGCTGGGCGACAAAGCCGACACTGTCGCCGATCACCGTGACGCCCACGCCGTCCGCCGCCAGCAAGGCGTGAGCTGCGTCGCGCAGGGCAGGAGATGTCAGCGGGTTTTGCATCAGCGTGCGATGGCGCGACAGGTCGGTCAGCAGGTCGATGCACAAGGTCCGCGCGGGGTCGGTATCGAAACGCACGCAGGCGCTGGTGGCATCGCGGCCGTAGGGAGCCAACAGGCACAGTGCGTCCGGTGACGGTTGCGCGGCATGTTCCAGTTGGGCGCCGAGGTTGATCACCAAGGCACTCAAGCGCTCGTAGTCTTCGCTGTTCTCGGTGGCGATCCAGACCGGTGGCTGCTGTTGCACCGTGGGCACCGCCTGGGGTTGCGGGCCGTTGATGAGCTGGCCGTTTTCATACTGATAGAAGCCGTGGCCGGTCTTGCGCCCGAGGCGGCCGCCCACCAGCATTTGCCGGGTCAGGGGCGACGGTTTGTGGCGTGGCTCCTGATAGAACTGGTTGTAGATCGACTCCATCACCGGGTGCGACACGTCCAGACCTGTGAGGTCCAGCAACTCCAGCGGCCCCATGCGGAACCCGGCGCCGTCGCGCAGGATACGGTCGATATCGCCGCGCTCGGCGATGCCTTCATCCAGCATTTTCAGGGCTTCGGTGCCATAGGCACGACCGGCGTGGTTGACGATGAAACCGGGGGTGTCCTTGGCGCGCACACCGCGATGGCCGATCCGTGCTACCAGCGCCAGCAGCGCCTCACCGACCGCTGGCGCGGTGGCCAGGCCGTCGATCACCTCCACCACGCGCATCAGCGGCACCGGGTTGAAGAAGTGCAGCCCGGCTACACGCTCGGGGTGCTGGCAACCGGTGGCGATGGCCGTGACCGACAGTGACGAAGTGTTGGTCGCCAGGATGCAACCCGGGCTCACGATGCCTTCAAGCTGTTGCAACAGCCCGCGCTTGGCCTCGAGGTTTTCGACGATGGCTTCCACCACCAGGTCGCACGCCTTCAGCTCGTCGATACGCTCGACCACCTGCAAGTTGGCCAACGCCGCGTCCATCGCCGCCTGGCTGATCTTGCCTTTGCCCACCAACTTGGCCAGCGTGGTGCCAAGGTTGTCCCGCGCCGTTTGTGCAGCGCCGTCGCGGGCATCGAACAGGCGCACCGCCACACCGGCTTGAGCGGCGATCTGCGCAATACCTGCGCCCATGACACCGGTGCCCACCAGACCCATCGTATTAAGGGTGTCGGTCATGCTTATTCCCCCCGGTACTGCGGCGTGCGTTTCTCGAAGAACGCCGCGGCGCCCTCCTTCTGGTCCTTGGAATCGAACAGCAATTGGAACGCCTTGCGCTCCAGCACCAAGGCGCTCTCCAGCGGCAGGTCGGCACCGGCCAGCATCACCTCCTTGATCTGCTCCACCGCCAGTGGCGGCAGTGCGGCGATCTGTGCGGCCAGTTCCAGTGCGCGCGGCAGTGTCTGGTCGTCGCTGACCATTTCGCTGAGCATGCCCATCGCCAGGGCTTCCTTCGCACTGACCATACAGCCGGTGAGCGCGATGCGCATCGCCTGGAACTTACCCACCGCACGCACCAGGCGCTGGGTACCACCCGCGCCCGGCATCAAGCCCAGCTTGACCTCAGGCTGGGCAAAGCGCGCCGATTCGCCGGCGACGATCAGGTCACAATGCATCGCCAGCTCGCAGCCGCCGCCCAGGGCAAAACCGTTGACGGCAGCGATCACCGGCTTGGGGCAACGGCTGATGGCTTCCCACAGGTATTCGGTATGGCGGCGGTACATATCAATCGCGCCCGCCGCGGCGAACTCCTTGATATCCGCCCCCGCGACGAAGAACTGTTCGCCACCGGTCAGCACAATGGCGCGCACATCCTGGCGCCGGGCCAGTGCGCGGAAATGCTCGGCGAGGGCTTCACGCACCTGGGCATTGAGGGCGTTCTTGACCTCGGGGCGATGGATACGGACCACGGCCACGCCATTGTCCTGGACATCGAGGGTCACCACGGGTGGGTTAGCGCTGGTCACATTCACTCCTGCTGCAACGTTCTTGTTAGTGGGTCCGTTATTTGTTTCGCTATGCGAAATAACATTCCGTATTTGTCGATAATCATAAGTATCGACCCCGCAGGTGTAAACGTAAAAACCCTAACCTCTGCTAAAACAGTGGCTAACTCACTGTTTTAAAGGAGTTTGCCGAGTTTAAAAATAACAATCTAAAAAGTTGTCTTGTTTCGCTGTGCGGAATACAATTTTGTTTTGTTGATTTTATAAAAAAATGAGGATTAACATGCGCCGTCGACACCCGGACTCGGACAGCCCCGAAATCCCAGCAGGCAACAACGCCTTCGAGCATTTGCTGATTGACCCGATGAACAACGATGAGGAGGAAGACAAGGACCGCCAGTTCGTCACCGCCCTGGCCCGTGGCCTGGAACTGCTGCGCTGTTTCACGCCGAGCGAGAGTGTGCTGGGCAACCAGGAACTGGCGCGCAAGACCGGGCTGCCGAAACCGACGATTACCCGCATGACCCACACCCTGACTCGTCTGGGTTACCTCAAGCACCTGCCGCAGTCGGGCCGGTACCAGTTGGACGTGGGCGTGATGGCGTTCGGTTACGCGATGCTGTCGAACCTGTCGATCCGGGCCGTGGCGCACCCGTTGATGGAGACCATGGCCAAGTACGCCCAGGCTGCCGTCGCGATGGCCACCCGGGACCGCCTGGACGCGGTGTACCTGGACGTGGTCCAGGGCGAAGCGAACATGACCATGCGCCGCCAGGTCGGTACACGGTTGCCGTTGCACTTGAGTTCAGCAGGCCGCGCCTGCCTGGCAGCGATGCCGGAAAACGAGCGGGATTTCATCCTCGACCATATCCGCCAGCGTCATCTGGAAGACTGGCCGACGATCCGCAAGGGGCTGGAGCGCGCCTTCCGGGACTACACCGATTTCGGCTATTGCATGTCGATCGGTGAGTGGCACCGCGATGTCAACGCCATCGCCGTACCGCTGCGACACGCACAACACGGCTTGCTGGCGTTCAACTGTGGCGGACCGAGTTTCCACCTCTCCCGGGAGAAACTCGAAGACGACATCGGCCCACGCCTCAAGCACATGGTGAACAATATCGAGGCCGCCACCCGCTAGCTGGACAGGTGCATGGCCTCGGCAGATCGACGATAACAGGCCCGCCGAACGGGCCGCTGAGGAATGCACATGATCCGAGACGCACAAACGCTTCATATCCTGGTGGACGCCATTGCGCAGTTCGTCGACGAAGCGCTGATCCCACGGGAAAACGAAGTCGCCGAGACCGATGAGATCCCGGCGGATATCATCAGCCAGTTCCAGGACATGGGCCTGTTCGGCCTGACCATTCCCGAAGCCTACGGCGGCCTGGGCCTGACCATGGAAGAAGAGGTGACCATCGCTTTCGAACTGGGGCGCACCTCCCCGGCCTTCCGCTCCTACTTCGGCACCAACAATGGCATCGGCTCCATCGGCATCCTGCTCGACGGCACCGACGCCCAGAAAGAACACTACTTGCCGTTGCTGGCCAGCGGCGAACTGCTCAGCTCGTTCTGCCTCACCGAACCGGACTCCGGCTCCGACGCCGCCTCACTGAAAACCACGGCGGTGCGCGACGGCGATGACTACATCATCAACGGCACCAAGCGCTTCATCACCAACGCCCCACACGCCGGGATCTTTACGGTAATGGCGCGCACCAACCCGGGCATCAAGGGTTCGGGCGGGATCAGCGCGTTTATCGTCGAACGTGACACGCCAGGCCTGTCCCTGGGCAAGCGCGACCACAAGATGGGCCAGCAAGGGGCGCACACCAGCGACGTGATTTTCGACAATGTGCGCGTGCCCGCCAGCCAATTGATCGGTGGCGTGGAAGGCGTAGGTTTCAAGACGGCCATGAAGGTCCTCGACAAAGGTCGCCTGCACATCGCCGCCGTCAGCGTAGGTGCAGCCGAGCGCATGCTGGGCGATGCGCTGAACTACGCGATTGAACGCAAGCAATTCGGCCAACCGATTGCCGAGTTCCAACTGATCCAGGCCATGCTCGCCGACAGCAAGGCCGAGATCTATGCCGCACGCTGCATGGTGCTCGACGCCGCGCGCCAGCGCGACGACGGCCGGAATATCGGTACCGAAGCGTCGTGCTCGAAGATGTTCGCCACCGAGATGTGCGGCCGCGTCGCTGACCGTTGCGTGCAGATCCACGGCGGTGCCGGCTATATCAGCGAGTACGCGATCGAACGCTTTTACCGGGATGTGCGCCTGTTCCGACTCTACGAAGGCACGACGCAGATCCAGCAACTGGTGATTGCCCGCAACATGATTCGCGCGGCGCAACGCTAGGCCTCACCGCACCACCATACCCAATGCCCTAACAACTACAAGCAAGGTATCGTTATGGAAGTCGCCGCATCGGCGGGCGCGTTGTCGCCTGCAAAAAGCAAACTGTGGATCATCGTTTTCATCTTCTGCTTCCTCGGCCTGTTGATCGATGGTGCAGACCTGATGTTGTTGTCCTACAGCCTCAGCAGCCTCAAGGCCGAGTTCGGCCTGACCAGCGTCGAAGCCGGCAGCCTCGGCAGTTTCACCCTGGCCGGCATGGCCATCGGCGGGATCTACGGTGGCTGGGCCTGTGACCGCTTCGGTCGGGTAAAGACCGTGGTGTGGAGCATTGTGCTGTTCTCCGTGGGCACGGCGATCCTGGGCATGACCCACAGCTATTGGCAGTTTGCGAGTACCCGGTTTTTCGCCTCCCTCGGCCTGGGCGCGCTGTATGTGGCGTGCAATACGCTGATGGCGGAATACGTGCCGACCCGCTATCGCACCACCGTGCTCGGCACCCTGCAGGCGGGGTGGTCGGTGGGTTACATCGTCGCCACCCTGCTGGCCGGCTGGATCCTGCCGGAGCACGGTTGGCGCTGGCTGTTCTACGTGGCAATCATCCCGGTGATTCTCGCCGTGTTGATGCAACGCCTGGTCCCCGAGCCACAGGCCTGGCTGACCGCACAGGCCGAGCGAGCACGGGAGAAAGCCACTGGTAGCCAGCAGGCCCTGAAGAAAAAGCCCGACGGCATGTTCAAGCTGATCTTCAGCGACCCGAAGGCCAGCCGCATGTTCCTGCTCTGGGCACTCACCGCAGGCTTCCTGCAGTTCGGCTACTACGGCGTGAACAACTGGATGCCGTCCTACCTGGAAAGCGAACTGGGGATGAACTTCAAGTCGATGACCAGCTACATGGTCGGTACCTATGCGGCAATGATTTTCGGCAAGATCCTCGCAGGCCTCGCGGCAGATCGCCTGGGACGTCGTGCCGTGTTTGCATTTGGCGCCCTGGGCACGGCGATCTTCCTGCCGGTGATCGTGCTGTTCCAGAGCCCCGAGAACATCCTGTGGATGCTGGTGGTGTTCGGCTTCCTGTACGGGATCCCTTATGGCGTCAATGCCACGTACATGACCGAAAGCTTCGAAGCGAAGTTTCGCGGTTCGGCGGTGGGCGGGGCCTACAACATCGGGCGCATTGGCGCGGCAGTGGCACCCGCGGCCATTGGATTCCTGGCATCCCAGGGTTCGATTGGCATGGGCTTCCTGGTGATGGGCGGCGCGTACTTTATCTGCGGTGTAATACCGGCATTGTTTATTCGCGATAAACAGTTCGACCCGCAAAAACAATAAGGCCGGCCCTCAGTTGCCAAATAACTGGCGTCACACTTCAGCGACTGTTTTTAACGATAAAAACAGTCGCTTGATTTATAAGGCTTTTTATTTGGATAAAGGCATTTGGCATGAATATGGCTCTAACCTGATTCAAGCAGGTTAAGCGATGACAAGACGTGCGGCGGTGCCCAGGGGTTATAACCCCGTGCAAAGCAGTCTAGACTGTTACTCATGTTTTACGGAACTGAAGGACCAGTAAGACGCTTGGCACTCGCCACTCTCATCGAGCCTGTAAGACAGCTATGTGCTTAGAGGCCGATCGCTTATGAAAACACCTACCCAGACCAACGCAATTGACTTTGACAGTGCCAAATTGCAACGCCTGGGGTTTGGTCAGCCATCACTTCTACCCCGCCGTCCCACCACTATCACTCAACTTCGCCAGCAACTGGGCCTGCAACTGCAGACAAGCCTGGAACCGGAGCGGATTCTTGCGGTGTTCTTTCGCGAGATCCAGCGCCTGGTACCCCTGGACGCCCTGCAGTACCGTCACCACGCCAGCGACCTGCGCCTGGAATTCGGCCATCGCGGCCACCATTCGGTGAGCTACAGCCTGAGCCATGAAGGCGAGCACCTCGGCGAGCTGATCTTTCGTCGCAACCAGCGGCTGCTGGAAGAAGAGCTCGGCCAGCTCGAATCCCTGCTGGCCACGCTGCTCTACCCGATGCGCAACGCCCTGCTCTATCGCGCCGCCACCCGCAGCGCCCTGCGCGACCCGTTGACCGAGACCGGCAACCGCATCGCCATGGACCAGACCCTGCAGCGGGAAATCGACATGGCGCGCCGGCACCTGAACCCGTTGTCCCTGTTGATGCTGGACATCGACCATTTCAAGCGCATCAACGACACCCACGGCCATGCGGCGGGCGATAAGGTGTTGCGCGCCGTCGCTGCTGCAATCAAGGGCCAGTTGCGTAACGTGGACATGGTGTTTCGGTTTGGCGGGGAAGAATTTCTGATCCTGCTGTCCAACACCGGCCGGGACGCGGCGGCGATGGTCGGCGAACGCCTGCGCCAGGCGGCACAGGCCCAGGACTACTGGGCGGACGGAACGCGAATCGAATTGACGGTCAGCCTGGGCTGCTCGACCTTGCTGGCCGCCGAGTCTGCCGAAAGCCTGCTGCGCCGGGCCGACAGCGCCTTGTACGTGGCCAAGCGCGAAGGCCGCAACCGCTTGGCGATGGCGGGGTAAACCCCGCCATCTCCCTTTACATCAGGCCTCGCTGGCGACCCGCGCCTGGCGCTCACGCAGTACGGCTGGGGCTTTCTCTTTTTCCAGGCGCATGCAGCTTTCCAGGAACAGGTACATGTAGTCGTAGCTCTTGCACACGGCTTGGCGCAGTTCTACCTGCAATGCCTTGCTCGGGTTCATCCCGGCCAGGGTGCAGATGATTTCCAGTGCTTCCCACGGGTGGGCGTCATCGTACTGGGCGTGCATCTTCAGCCACTTCATCGCACGCTTGCGTTCTTCCTCGGGGAAGGCCGCCGCGTAGACACCGGTGGAGCACACCACCGCAGACCACTCCCCCGTTGCCCCTTCGATCGCGTAGTTGGTCGCGGCAATGGCCACGATCAGCGAATCGGCGGAGCTGGTGTGCCAGCACCAATGGCTCAGTGCATGCAACTCCGGCGGCACGTTCTGGGCCTGCAACTCCTCCAGGCTTACCCCGTGTGCACGGGCCCAATGCACCCAATAGTCGGCGTGGTTGAGTTCCACGCGAATATTGCGCATCAGCCAGCGGCGCGCCATGTCCTCGCCAGGATGGCGGGCAAATTTGGTCTTGGTGAGGTTCTGTGCCATGTACAAGGCAAACTGTTCCACCACGGGCCAGCCACCGATCAGGTAGTGGCGCATGGTCTTGGCGCTGAGCGTGTTATCGCGCATGCGCTGGTACAGTTCGTGCTCGACAACGCGGCGCTTGCTCTCGCTACAGTCCTGGATCAGTTTCTGCGCCCAGGCGGGGTAACTCGAGGCTTCCATTAGCGGGCCGGTTCTGTTGAATGTGTCGATCACTGTAAGGCTCCTTTTTAAGTGTGATTGTACAGACCAGCAAATGTTTCAGCGGAATGTGCCGGGCGCCTTGAATAACAGAGGCTGCGGCCGCACAGGTCGACACTGCAAGCTATCAAAGGTAAACAATTGCGGTCGTTCAATCAGGTAGCCCTGAGCGTAATCCACACCAATTTCGAGTAATGCCTGTTCGATTTGCGGTGTCTCGACAAACTCTGCAATTGTGCGCTTACCCATGACATGGCCGATGTGGTTGATCACTTCGACCATCGCGCGGTTAATCGGGTCGTCCAGCATATCCTTTACGAAACTTCCATCGATCTTCAGGAAGTCTACAGGTAAATGTTTGAGATAGGCGAATGAGGACATTCCGGCACAAAAGTCATCCAGCGAGAAGTGACAGCCTAAGGCTTTGAGTTCATTAATAAATCGAATCGCACTGCCCAAGTTTGCAATCGCGCTGGTTTCGGTAATTTCAAAACAGATCATGCCGGGCGGAATATTGTATGTATGAAACTTCTCACGCAAAAACCCGAGGAAGTCATCATCACCAATGGTT
Organism: Pseudomonas sp. CHM02; assembly: GCF_000612585.1. Lineage (GTDB taxonomy): Bacteria > Pseudomonadota > Gammaproteobacteria > Pseudomonadales > Pseudomonadaceae > Aquipseudomonas. Next base: position 85,310 of record NZ_JFCA01000007.1, on the reverse strand, counting down.
ATGCCTGACAGATTGATCGCACACATCGCCATGGGTCGCCCCGGACGCTCCAACAGGCAACGGGCGATGATCTTGAACACATTTTCCACCACCCAACGGTCCAGGGACGTCATCAGGCCGTAGCGCTCGGCGGCGGGGATAAAGCTGTCGGGCAGAATGATGCGACCGGCCTCGTCGTGCAGGCGCAGCAGGATCTCGATATGCCCATCGCCACCGTCGGTCTGCCCCAGGGGGGAGATTTCCTGGGCGTAGAGGCAGAACCGGTTCTCTTCCAACGCCATGTGCAGGCGCTGCACCCAGGCCATTTCGCCAAAGCGCAGCGACAGCTCCGAATCGTCGGCGTGGTACACCTGCACGCGGTTGCGGCCCTTTTCCTTGGCCATGTAGCACGCCATGTCGGCGGCGCGTAGCGAGGTTTCCAGGGTGGTCGGGGTGTTCCCCAGATGCACCAGGCCAATGCTGACGGTGGTCATGAATGGCCGGCCTTTCCACACAAAGTGCAGGCTTTGCACGGTATGGCGCAGGCTCTCGGCGATTTTTTCCGCCACGGTCGCCGGGCAGTTTTCCAGCAAGATGCCGAACTCGTCTCCGCCCAGGCGCGCCAGGGTGTCACCTTCGCGCAGGTCCGACTGCAGCAGCGCGCAGATATGCCGCAGCAACTCGTCCCCCGCCGCATGGCCGCAGGTGTCGTTGACCAGCTTGAACTGGTCGAGGTCGAGGAACATCAATGCATGGCGCCCGCCGTTCTGCTGGGCGGAAGGATGCAGCACCTGCTCCAGGCGGAATTCGAATTCGCGGCGGTTGGCCAGGCCGGTCAGTGCGTCGTGCGTCGCCTGCCAGGACAGGTTGGCGATGTATTGACGCTCCTGGGTCATGTCATGCAACACCAGCACCGCCCCCGTGACCTTGCCGGCGCCACGGATCGGCGCCCCTACCAACGTCACCGAGACCGTGCTGCCATCCAGGCGCTGGATGGTTTTCGAATGCTCGCTGCCACCGCTGAGCTGGCCCTTGACGATATGTTCGATCAAGGTAAAGCCGTCGGGCTGGGCATTGTCATCCAGCAGGTTGAACAGCGCAGCGAGGGGCAACCCTTGAGCCTGAGCCGACTGCCAATGGGTCAGCGCCTCGGCTGCCGGGTTCATGTAGGTGATAGTGCCGTCGACATCGGTGGTGATCACCCCGTCGCCAATCGACTCCAGGGTGATCTGCGCCCGTTCCTTCTCTTCTTGCAGGGCGTTGGCAAAGGCATGGCGCTGGGTCAGCAGCTTATGCGTGCGCAACAGCGCCAGCACAATCAGGCCGAGGGCCGTGGCCAGGTTGGTGATCAGCAGCAGCCGCAGGATCATGCGCGAGCCTTCGCCCAAGGCATCACTGAAGGCCTTGGCGGCGGGCGTTACGCCTTCGTTGATCGCGGTGATATGCGCCTTCCACTGCCGCACATCGTTGGCGCTGACTTGGTCGCGAGTGATCGCGTTGTGCATCTCGCGCGCCAGATCATCCAATTGCACCAGGTAGCCATCGCCAACCGTCCACAACTCGATGGCTTTTTCCAGGTAGCTGAAATGACGAAAGTTGAGGTACAGCCAGATCAGGCTGGAAACGTCATCCGGGTGGTTGCCGCCCTTGAGGATACCCAGGCGCGCAGCGCTCAGGTCAGGAGTGGGACGGTCCAGGGCAATGCGCAGTTCATGCCCGCCCTGAGGCACGGCGATGGCCTGCTGATATTTGAGGTAAGTGGTGTCGTCGCGGTTATCGGCGTACAGCGTCAGGTAATAGATGGCGTCTTTCTGGCCCTTGGACCACAGGCTTTCGCCAGCCACATAACCACGCACTGCCGAAAGCATGTAGAGACTGCCGCAGCCTAACAATGCCTGGAACAGTACGACGGCGATAAAGGGCCAGACAATGCCCAACAGCCTTGGCGTTCCGAGAGTCCGCTTTTGCTTCATGAAGTCCCTTGCACATGCACTGCTGGATACGCACGCGAATATCCGCTTCCGATCGCTCAGCCTAGGCTAAATCAACGCACTTGTTGCAAGTGTCCATAGAGTTTGGCGTACAAGCCGCCATCGGCAATCAGTTGCTGATGATCACCGTCCTCAGCAATGTGACCGCCGTCGAACACTAATACTCGATCGGCCTGCTTAACCGCCGACAGGCGGTGGGCAATGATCAGTGTAGTACGCCCGCTGAGGAAGCGTGCAAGCGCCTGGTGCAGGTTGTACTCGGTGGCCGCATCCAGGGCGGAAGTCGCCTCGTCGAGGATCACCACTTTCGGCTCGGCCAACACCATGCGCGCAATCGCCAGGCGCTGACGCTGACCACCCGAGAACCGCACCCCGGAACGCCCCACCACGCTATCCAGGCCCATGGGCAATGCCTTGACGGTAGCCTCCAACTGGGCGATTTCCAGTGCCTGCCAGCAGGCCTGGTCGCTGCGCTCGCGGCCCATGGTCAGGTTGGCGCGCACGGTGTCGTTGAACAGGGCGGGGTGTTGCAGCACCACGGCGACATGCTCGCGAATGGTCTCCAGGCCGATTTCCTGCTGGGTTGCCCCGCCAAAGCGGATCGTGCCGGCCTGGGGCGTGTAGAGCCCGAGCAACAGTTGCACCAGGGTGCTTTTGCCACCGCCGCTGGCGCCGACGATCGCCACCTTTTCACCGGGGGCGATGGCCAGGTTCAATTGGTCCAGCACCAGGTCTTCGCCATAGCCGAAATCGAGGCCGCGCACCTCGATGCCCACGGTGTCGCGCCCGGTGAACGGGTCTTCGCCGCCGGCATACTGCGGCTCATCGGCCCGCGCCAGCAGTTCGTTGATCCGCGTCAGCGCCCCGCCCGCCGCGTAGTAGGCGTATTGCAGGTTCAACAGTTGTTCCACAGGACCGATCATGAACCACAGGTAACTGAACACCGCGAGCATCTGGCCGATGGACAGGTCGGAAAACAGCACCGTGAGCATCGCCGCCGCCCGGAAGATGTCGATACCGAACTGGAACAGCAAACCGCTGGCACGGCTGGAGGCATCGGTTTTCCACTGGGAGTGGATCGCGTAGTCACGCACCTCCTGGGCACGCTGGCCAAGGCGTCCGAGGAAAAAGCCCTGGCGGTTGCCGGCGCGCACTTCCTGGATGGCGTCTAGGGTTTCGGTCAGCGCCTGGGTAAAGCGCGACGTGCTGTCGTTCTCCAGCTTCTTCAGGTGCTTGACGCGCTTGCCCAACTGCACCGTGGCGTAGATCACCAGCGGGTTGAACAGCAGGATCAGCAACGCCAGTTGCCAATGCATCCACACCAGGATCGCCGACGTTCCCACCAGCGTGAGCATGGCCACCAGGAAACGGCTGAGGGTTTCGCCGACGAATTTATCCAGGGTATCCAGGTCGGTAACCAGGTGCGTGGTGACGGTGCCACTGCCCAGGCTTTCATATTCGCCCAGGGAAATGCGCTTGAGCCGTTGGATCAGGCGCACGCGAATGCGGTACACGATGTCCTTGGCCAACCGCGCAAACAGTCGCGCCTGCACCACGTTGAACACCAGGGCGCCGCAGCGCAGGAACAGGGTCACCAGCAGCATCAGGCCGATGTAACCGGCCGCCTTCTGCCAGCCCAGCGGCAGCGCGTGGTTCATCACTTTGAGGGCCGCATCGCCACGGCCCAGCAGCACTTCGTCCACCAGCAACGGCAACAGCAGAGGGATAGGCACGCTGCACAGGGTCGCCAGCACGGCAACACCATTGGCGATCCACAGGGATTTCTTGTGACGCAGTGCCAGCCGGCGAATTTCCGCCCAGGTCAGGCGGTCGACGCGTTTACCGGGTTCCTGGTCGGGCTGATCATGCACAGGTTGCTCGCTCCAGCCATCGACCCAACAACGGCGACAGCTCGGACAGCGGCTGATAACCGTTGGTCAGCAAGGCCAGTTGACCATTGCGCTCGGCCAGCAGCGTCGGGAAACCGGCGATGCCCAGGTCCTGTACCCAGGTGAAGTCGGCCGCAGTGGCGGCGTGCTGCTCGGCACGGTCGAAGGCGCCGGCAAACTCGATACGCGGGATGCCCGTCTCCTCGGCCAGCTCGACCAGCACCCTGGCCAGGGTCACGTCGCGGCCCTCGACATAAAACGCACGCTGGATCAGCCCCAGCAGCTTCCAGGCACAGTCCGGCGCCAGGCTGCGCGCCGTGACAATGGCACGGCACGCCGGCTCGGTGTCGTAGACAAAACCGTCGGGCAACGCGCCTTCGCGCTTGAACGGCTGGCCGGTGGCGTCGGTAACCGCCTGCCAGTGCTCAAGAATGTAGCGCCGGGTGGTCGGCTCCAGCGCCGCACCGCTGCCGGTGCGCAAGCCGCCCACCACCAGGTGCAGCTCCACGCCGGCCGCCTGGGCCTGCTCCACCAACGCCTCGGCCACCGGAGCAAAACCCCAGCACCAGGAACACATCGGGTCCATTACATAGAGCAGGCGCGCGGACATGGGCTCAGGCCTCGGAAGGGGTTTGCTTGTAGTTGAAGCCAATCGGGTGCGGCATATTGCGGGCCTTGGCCAGCTCGATCTGCTTCTGCCGGTCGATCGCACTGCGACGGGTCTTCTCCGGCAGCTTATCCCAGCAGTGCGGGCAACTGATGCCCGCCACGTAGTGCTCGGATGCGCGGTCTTCCACACTGACCGGTGTGCGGCAGGCATGACATTGATCGTAGTCGCCTTCGCTCAGGTCGTGGCGCACGGTGACGCGATTATCGAAAACAAAACAGTCGCCCTGCCACTTGGTCTCTTCCTGGGGCACCTCTTCGAGGTACTTCAGGATGCCGCCCTTGAGGTGGTACACCTCATCGAAGCCTTCGCTGAGCATGTAGCTCGAGGCTTTTTCGCAACGGATGCCGCCAGTGCAGAACATGGCGACTTTCTTGTGCCTGGCCGGGTCGAAGTTGGCTTTGATGTAGTCGGGAAATTCGCGAAAACTGGTGGTTTTCGGGTCGATCGCCCCTTCAAAGGTGCCAATCGACACTTCGTAGTCGTTACGCGTGTCGATCAACAGCACTTCCGGGTCGCTGATCAGCGCGTTCCAGTCCTTAGGATCGACGTAGGTGCCGACCTTCTTGTTCGGGTCGACACCTTCGACGCCCAGGGTGACGATCTCTTTCTTGAGCTTGACCTTGGTGCGGTAGAAAGGCTGGTCGTCGCAGTAGGATTCTTTGTGGTCGATGTCGACCATGCGCGGGTCGTTCTTCAGCCAGGCCATCAGGCCATCAATGCCTTCGCGGCTGCCGGAAACGGTGCCGTTGATGCCTTCTTCGGCGATCAGCAAGGTGCCTTTGATGCCGTTGTCGACCATCGCCTGCAGCAATGGCTCGCGCAGGGCGACGTAATCTTCGAGGGTGACGAACTTATACAGTGCCGCCACGACAATCGGTTGAGTCATGGGTGTTGTCTCCAGGTGGCTACCCTCGTAAGGGGTGAACCGGATGCAAAAAGGCGTCGATCAGGCGACGCGGCGCGCATTCTAGCAAAACCGCGACGCCGCTGCATCGACACGCAGTCTCCGATATTTCCTTGACTCACTCACGGCATTGGCTGACCTCGGCCTATACCGCCTGCGTGATAGCGTCTTGCGTCGCCCATTGGATCCACCTTTGGGCTCACAGGAAGATCGATGACATGGAAACCTCAAACCGCTCGTTATTGGCCAGACTGGTGGAACGGCCCGTGCCTCCAGGTGTTGGGAAGGTCGACTTCACCACCGCCATGCATCAACTCGGCTTCACCAGCGTCTTCGACATCGTCGCGCTGCCCAAAAGCGAATTCATCCATCAACTGGCCCGTTGCAATGATGACGATGGCGCCCAGGCTTACGAAACCGCGCTGTCTTACACCACGCAGTTGCAATGGCTGCACGACCAACCGCGCCCAGCCTCTCGTAGCAAACGCGACCGGGAATCGAACGGGCCCAGCCTGCTCAACGAGGACGGGGAAAATGCCTGCCCCCCTGATGCCATCGCCGCTATCGATTCGCCTGTCGCCTACCTGCGCACACTGTTTCTTTTTGCAACCCAGCTCGAAAAAAACGGCAGGGGAACGCAAGCCAAAATCCCCTTGAGCCAACGGCGCCCAGACCTGAAAAATCTACTGATTGACCATGACACGACCTTTGCCCAGCGCCCGCTGCTGACGCTGATTGATGACATGTTGCGCAAACAGATCAAACACCATCACCCGCACGATAAGTTGCACCCTCTGCTCAGCGAGCAACACTACCCCTTGACGCTGCCTTACCACCATCATCACCTCCAATGCCGCCTGGGGCTGTCGGGAACCCAGCACACCTTGGGTGAATTGAATTATCGAGTCAGCAAGCGGCTGCCGTTCGACGATTCCGGAAGCGCACTGTATGGCACGGTCAAAACACGCAATGGTGACGTGCAATGCTTGCTAAGCGGACTGAATCCCCAACAGCAAACGCTTTTGACGCAGCCACCCGTCACGGGAAACTCACTGTTTGAAATTTACTTTGGCAGACCCCGTGCACCGCAGAACCTTGATGACTTTCTGAAATGTACAGCGCTGGACACGGCCCAGTTACAAGCCCTCCTGGCGCAAAACAGTTTCGCACCCCATGCCTCCCGCTCGACGCCTGAACAAACGGTGATCACCTATGGCGCCCGCTATGTCAACGGCACAGACCGTCTACCCAAGATAGGGGTCGGCAAATCCAACGACGGAACCGTTGCGGGACTACTCAACACCACCCACGACCGGTTCGACCGCCTGCATCGGATGATCCGCCTGCAAAAGTGGGTCGATCTACCGTTCGCCGAACTGGACACGCTGATCGTCAGCGCCATGGCGCTTGAGGGCACAGCCAACGCCGCTCCTCAGATAAGCCACAACACCTTGCGCGCACTGGGGGTCTACCGCTACCTACGTGGGCGCTACAGGCTTGAGCCGCTGGAGTTTTCGGCGTGGCTGGATCGCCTGCCCTTGCAGGCCAGCGCCAACGAGCAATCCTTATTCGATCAGGTATTCAATCGCACACGAGTGTCCGGGCGACTGCTACCGTTGGACGACAAAGCCTTCGATTCACATACCCACCAGCAGCTTTGCGCCGCATTGACGTTGAGTGATACGCCGGACTCACTGCAACTGCTGATAGACGCACTGCCTACCACTGCCGCCAGAAATCTTGCCACGTACTCCGCGATCTATCGGCAGGCACGCATCGCCCAGCTTTTCGGCCTTTCTGTCTTGCACTGCAAACAACTGGCCGACCTGCTCGGCGCGTCCACCTGGAGCAAGCTGACCACCCCAACATCGAGCGCCGAGATGGATTTTCTCGATGTACTCATGCAATTGGACTGGGCCGTCACCTGGCTCAGGGCCAGTAACACCAGCGTAACGCAGCTGCGCCAGCAATTGCTGCTGGAACCCGTCACGGCTAACACGGCGCTGAAGCGCTGGGTCGACTTACTGCCAGAGGGGCTTGAGACGTGCATCCAACAGTTCTTGGAAAACCCCGCGCGGGCCCTCTACAGCAATGAGCTCAAGGCCTTCTACACGCGACATGTCAATAAAGCGAAGACTGAGCCCAGGCACCTGATCCTGCTGGCGCCGGATATCACTACGCTGTTGCCGCTGCCGGTTAACAGCGCGTCACTGCGTCAATTGCTGCTCAACCCCCATTGGCTGGACAGCGATAACTCACCCACAGGACTGGTCGAGCTGAGCCTGGGCACACTCCATCTATTGCAGCGTTTCAAAGACTGCTGCGATACGTATGGCCTGGCACAGGACAGCCTCTTGGCGTATTTCCAGAACGCCAACAGTCGCGAGCCTCAAACCCTCGATACCCAGCTAAGTCAATGGTTGGGATGGGACGAAAAAGAACTGCGGGTACTCACTGAGACCTTGCCCACAGGCAGAGTCAAGTCCATGGACCAACTGGATTGGATCATGCGCTGTCGACAAGCCTGCACCCTCACCCGGCTCTCCAGCCAGACCCTCCTCAGCACCAGCGAACTGGATAACACCAGCGCCTTCAATCAATGGAAGCTCGTGGGCGAAGCCATCATCGCCGCACATCAATAACGGCTTACGCTCAACCAGCAGACTCAAGGAATGACCATGTCTGAGCCCCTCGACCGGCACCTCAATGAAGCCTGGCGTGATGCCATGCTGAGCTACTATCTGGCTCACTGCATCAGCCCCTCCCTTAAAGACTCGTTGCGTACACCCAACGACCTGTACGACTACTGGCTACTGGACGTCCAAGTCAGCCAAGCGGTGCCAACCAGCCCTGTCGCCAGTGCGATCACCAGCCTGCAGCACTACATCAACCGGATTCACTCGGGCCTCGAACCGGGTTATGAAACCCTGGGCATGTCGCCTCACGAGACCTTGGCCTGGCAGACGTCCCTGCACACTTACCCCCTGTGGAGCGCCAGCCAGCAACTGCGCTATCACCCGCAAAACTTCCTCGACCCCACGCTGCGCGAGGACAAGAGCGAGAGCTTCGAGCAACTGGAAAACGAGCTCAACCAGCATCGGATTCAACCCGCTACCGTGCAGAACGCGGTGCAAGGCTACCTGTCACGGTTCGAAGAAGTCGCCAGCATTCAGACGCTCAACGGCTACATCGATGGCAATGTAAGCCAGTGGGATACCAGCACCTATTACTTCGTCGGCAAATCCACCACCAACGGGTTCTATTACTGGCGCTCGCTGGACCTGTCCAAACGTTCCACCGTCAAGGCTGAGGCACCTGCCCCCCTGGCCTGGACAGACTGGAAACCCATCAACCTGACGTTTTCCGCCGATACGCCCGTCCACAGTATTCGCCCCGTGATGTTCAATCATCGGTTGTTCATTGTCTGGACCGAGAGCATCAAGCCTGCGCCCTACCCATCCTTCAAGGCACAGGGAAACGGCAATGGTGACCAGGAGGACGACGGTGACGACGAAAAACAACGCCAGGCTGAGTGGCTGAACAGCCGGTTCGTGAAGTTTCGCCTGTGCTTTTCCTATAAAAAACTGGATGGCACCTGGAGCCTTCCGCACACGGGCCTGGAGGAACACTGCGTTACGCGGGGCATCAACGCACTCACGTCGGCGCAACTTCTGAGCATCACGCAGACCGTTGCCGTAGTTGATAGCCGCTCCCCTCACACACTGTTCCTGGGTATAAGGGCCAATACGCTGAATCATGGGAGCGACCAAATGGGCGAATTCTTCCAGGCCATCAGTGTCGATCCATCATTGGGTATGAAAATCGTCGCTTCCGCCGGCAGCCCTGGCCGATACAAGATCGTGCCAGGCTCAGACGTTGCTCAGGAAACCATCAGGTTGCTGGAAGCCTATGAAGCTACACAAAACACGCCACTGCAGACCGCGTTGTTGGGCGGCGTCGACAAGGACAACGTATTTTCCCGCGTGTTACTCCCTCCGTTCGCCCACCAGTACTTCCGCCTGTTTTTCGATATAAACAAGGACAACTTACAGTTCAAGACACCCGTAGCGCAGGAGCAGGACAAAAGAACCGTAACCTTGGCGGCTCAAAAACTCGAGACCAACCACCAGACTACGTGGAACTTTGAAGCCAGAAACACGGATATAGTCGCCGCCAGTCCCGCCACCACAACCTTTGATCCCGTCACCAACGAGTTCGTCTTCACCTCGAAAATCGCTCAGCCGTTTCTGCAGACTTACCGCATCACCCTTGCATCCCAGCACTCCCAGTTCAGCATTACCCTGGTCACCAAGTCTGCGCTGCATGACCCGACCTTATCCGAAGTTGAACTCATCAGCGGCTCGATCATCAGGATCGACTGCGTGTTACACCCCAGCGGAGCCGCCACATACCACTCGATGTTCTTTAAAAACCCCAGGACCGGAAAAAGCTTTTCCAACGCCATTTATGACAAAGGCTCCATATTGTTGAGCCTTAAGAGTCAGTTGAACACGAGGCAGGACTTGAGTCCGGGACAACACGGTCAATATACGTCCGTCACTGAATACTCCCTGGAAGGGAAGCTTCTCAATAAAAATGCCTTCCTTCACTTATATACCCATCATCAAGATCCCTTCCTGGCGATACTCGACCGCTACAGTGAATACAACCTGCCAACTGATGATAGCGCGAACAAAAAACTGCACTTCGTGAATGACCTGAGGCTAGAGACCACCGCTACCTCCGCGCCCACGCTGCGTTTCTACAAGCACGTCATCATGCAGTCCAAACTGGAAGATGTGCCCACCCCGCAAGCCATCAATAACAACACCGCCTTAATCCTTAACTTCACGGACGCCGAACACGAAAGTCTGGCGGGCGCGTCACCAGAATTATCAGCCGGGCATCTGGCGAGTGCACGGATAAAGCTACCCAATGAGCACGCCGCACCAGCCATCACGGTGATCCATGGCGTCATCACACTTGAGAGTAAAGAGAATAAGGTGACGGTTCTCGGCTATGCACTCAAGGCTGTCAAATGCGCCCTCGGTAGATCCCCTGCCACCGACAGTCCTGCGCATTCCCCCCGTATCACACGCCAACAGCACGAAACCGGAGAGACTGTCGAGTTCATTGTTTTTCCCGCCAGCTTCGACCCGAAGATCCCGGCAATCCGGCTCAATACCACCGTTGCGAGTCAATTGACCCAGACCGCCACGATCGGCTTCGACCCTTTATTCTTACAATCCCCAACGGCCTGGACGGAACCGGCACAGGCTGCTGAAGCCTCACGCGTGCCTCTGGACTTCCAGGGTGCGCACGGCAAAAGTTTGCGTGAACTGTTTATCTATTTGCCCTGGACCATCGCTCATTACTTCAACCAGCAACAGCAATACGCTCACGCCGAAACCTGGTTGCACTACCTGTTAGACCCTCGCCAACCAAACGCCGGCGCGCTGAGTGCGTTGCCCAGCGAACCCGTAGAGCTGACATACGCCTGCCAACACCCCGAGAGCCCGCATTACCTGGCGCTCAGTTTTCCGGCATACCTGCGCAAGGCGTTGTACCAGCTCAATGTGGATATTCTGATCAACCGGGGCGACGCGGCCTATCGCCAGTTGAGCCCCGACAGCCTGGCCGAAGCCAAACTCTGGTATATCCAGGCGCAGAACCTGCTCGGTCCACGCCCGACGGTTACGCGCACCGATACGTGGACCTCGCGCACACTGGACACCCTGACGAAAACATCCTCCCAGGCATTGCGCACGCTGGAACTTCAATCCGAATACACCACGCGACTGTCCCAGCAGTGCAAAACGACGGGGCAAAGCACCTGGCTTACGGACAGCCCCTACTTGTACCGCCCGTTAAACACACAATTGGTAGCACGCTGGGACACGTTGGAAAGCCGCCTGCATGGGCTGCGCCATCATCTGGACATTACCGGCAAGCCGCTGCGCCAACCCCTCTTTACGACCCCGTTATCCCCCGCCGTCCTGCTGAGGCGAAACGCACAGAGTGCCGCGGGGGGCACCAGTGTCCAGCTACCGGCCCGCCCTGAAGTGGGTCACTACCGATTCCAGGTCATGTTGGGGCATGCCTTGAGCGCGGTCGACAGCCTGGCGCAGTTTGGCGCCACGCTGCTCACGCTGATCGAGCGCAAGGAACAGGCGCACGCCCTTGAGGTGCAACAACAAAACGCCTGGCAATTGGCCGAACTGGTGTTGACCCAGCAGACCCAGGCCCTGGTCATCGACGAGAAAAACAAAGACGCACTACGTCGCAGCCGCGCAATCATCCAAGGGCGACTGGACTTCCTGGCACATCAGCTCAGCGAAGGCATCAGCACCGGCGAAATTTCCGCCGGCCAGCACTATCTGGAGAGCGCCGCCTGGGAGAGAAAAGTCGCGATTGCCGGTATGGGCGCCGGTGCCGCCATGCTCGCGCCCAATATCTTCGGCACATCGTTCGGCGGTATGCGATTTGAGGGCGCATTCCATGCCTACCAGGCCTTTGCCCAGGGCGAGGCCAACACTGCCCGCGCCAACGGCAACGAACTGGAGCGTACCGAGCAGTTCAATCGTCGTGCCCAGGAGTGGGGCCACGCCGAACAACAGGCGCGCTTGGAATTGGCCCAGATCGACGCCTTGCTGCTGGTGCATGCCGAGCAGGAAAAAGCCACTCGCCTGCAACTGCGCAGTGCCCGCACCGCATTGGCCCAGGCCAAATCAGCCTACCAACTGCTCGGCATGCGCTTTACAGGGGCACAGCTTTATCAATGGCTCACTGCGCAGCTGAGCACGTTCTATTACGCACTGTATGACAGCGTCCATTCCTTGTGCCTGGCCGCTGAAGCCTGCTGGCAGTATGAGACCGCTGTCAGCCGGCAGTTCTTTCAAGCTGAAGCCTGGAACCCCACCTTACGAGGACTGTTGAGTGCTGAAAGCTTGAAGCTGAATCTGGTGAAAATGAACACTGCATACTTGCAGCACACACCACGCGAGCTGGAAATCAGCAAAACCGTATCGCTGCGCCATCGCTTGATCGAGTGCTCGGTCACAACCAGAGGACAGGCTTCTCAAACCACAAGAACCTGGGCCGATCATAAGGCGAGTCTGGTAAGCAGCGGCACGATTGATTTTGTCCTGACCCGCGAGTTGCTGGATGAGGACTATCCTGGGCACACCCTGCGGCGGATCAAGCACGTCAGCGTCTCACTCCCCGCCTTGCTCGGACCTTATGAAGACATCAAGGCAACACTGACCCAGACCCGAAATGAAATCCAGATGCCTGACGGCACTACCAAAACCGACCTCAGGGCACACCAGCAAATCGCCCTGTCACGCGGACTGGACGACGACGGCCTGTTTACCCTCGACTTCAACAACGACCCGCGTTACCTGCCGTTTGAATACACCGGTACCGTGTCGGACTGGAGCTTGAATTTTCCCACACCGCAACACCAAAAAAACCTGCTTGAGTCCATCACCGACATCATCATTCATGTGCGCTATACCGCAAGACCCGGCAGGAGTGCAGCATGAGCACTCAAGCGAATGAATCGCCCCTCAAGGTGCCATCGCTGCCCACTGCAGGCAACGCCATCGAAGGGGTCGCCAAAGACTGGGGCAACGTGGGCGCCGACGGCACGGCGACCTTCGAGATTGCGTTGCCGATTTCTACCGGTCGTGGTTATGCACCCACGCTGTCATTGATCTATCGCAGCACCGCGGGTAACAGCGCGTTCGGTTTCGGTTGGGACGTCAACCCTGGGGCCGTCACACGGCGCACCCAGCGGGGCGTACCCGATTACACCGCAACCGATACGTTCCAAGGCCCGGATGCGCAACCCTGGCTGCCCGAGCGCACTGTCGACGGCAGGCTCGTGCAAACGCAGCGCGACCGTTTTGACCAGGTGCCGCTGGGCCTCACCTACACCGTCACGCGTCACTACCCCAGGGTTGAGCACCGGTTCGAGCGCATCGAGCATTGGCGCTCAGACGGCGACATCGCCGGGTTCTGGTTGATACAGGCGGCTGACGGCAGCCGACATGTGTACGGCAAAACCCAATCGGCGCGTATCGCCGATCCGGATACCCCAAGCCATGTGGCGCAATGGTTGCTTGAAGAAAGCCTTAACGCCCATGGCGAACATATCGGCTACCAGTACCTGGCCGATACCGAGACCCGAACGCAGCCACATGACAGCCGGGCCCAGCGTTACCTGCATAAAGTGTGTTACGGCAACGCCAAGGCCCGTGAGAAAGAGATCCCGTATCTGCTGAAGACCGACGACCTGTCCAATCAGGCGTGGCACTTCTACCTGGTGTTCGACTATGGCCAGCGCACCACGACCAACGACGCGTTGCCCTCCTACGACGCGCTCAACCCATGGCCCCTGCGCAACGATCCATTTTCCAGTTATATCTACGGCTTTGAGCTACGAACGCTGCGCCTATGTCGGCAGGTCCTCATGTTTCACGCCTTTGCGGATGAGCCCGGCATGGGCCCCACCCCAGTACTGGTCAAGCGCCTGTGGCTCGAGCATCAAACCGCTCGCAACGGACTCAGCACCCTGTTCGCGGCACACCAGCAGGCTATTGACGCTCAAGGAACACTCACCCGCCTGCCACCGCAAGAATATCTGTATCAACCCTCACGCCTGAAACTGGATATCCGTCGCTACCAGCGCTTTGATGACTTGCCCGGCCTCAATGACGGCCAGCGTTACCAACTGGTGGATTTATACGGCGAAGGCCTGCCGGGGATCTTGTATCGCGGTGAACACGCCTGGTATTACCGAGCGCCCCAGCGGGCCGCAACTTCCACGGGCGACGAGGTGACCTACACACCCATTCAAGTATTGCCCGCCATTCCCGTGGCTGACGGTTCACGCCCCGTGTATCAGGCGTTGCTCGATATCGATGGCGACGGTCGTCCGGAATGGGTGCTGGCCCGGCCAGGCATGGGTGGTTTTTTCAATCTTGCCCCCCAAGGCAAAGAGACGGCGTTTGTACCGTTCGACGCATTCCCGGTGGAATTCCTGCACGCTGACGCGAGATTGGCCGATCTGATGGGCAGTGGTTTGGGTGACCTCGCACTCGTGGGCCCGCGTAGTGTGCGCGTGTACGCCAATCGACAAAACGGCTTCGAGCCGGGCATCGAGCGAGCCCACACGGTTGACGGCGACGACTTGCCGTCCTTCTCCCGCTCTCCCGCCGACTGGGTCGGCTTCAGCGACATCCTCGGCAGCGGGCAGCAGCACTTGGTGCGTATCCGCTACAACGAAATCAAATGCTGGCCCAACCTGGGCCATGGGCGATTCGGCAAGGGTCGGGTATTGGCCACCTTGGCGTTCAGGGAGACGACGTTCAACGCTGCCAATGTGTTGCTGGCGGACCTGGATGGCTGCGGTGCCAGCGACGTGCTGTACCTGACGCCCGAGGGGATCAGCATTTTCATCAATCAGGGCGGCAATAGCTTCGCCACAACCCCCTTGGTATTACCCTGGCCGCCAGGCATGCAGTACGACGCCTTATGCCAGGTGAGCGTGACAGACCTGCAGGGCAATGGTTACGCCAGCCTGATCATCAGTACCCTGCATCCGCGACCTCGCCATTGGCGCTATGCTTTTTTTGACAGCAAGCCCTGTTTGCTCACCATGACCAACAACAACCTTGGCGCGCAAGTCAACGTAAGCTACCGCAGCAGCGCCCAGGAATGGCTGGATGAGAAAAAACAGCATCAAGCCGACGGCAAGCCCGCCGTCAGCCGGCTGCCCTTCGCGCTCCCCCTGGTCAATCGTCAGGTCCTGCACGATGAGATCAGCAATAACACCCTGACCCAGCGTTTCAGCTATCGTCAGGCGTATTACGATGCCAATGAGCGCACCTTCCAGGGCTTCGGCTTGTTGCTGCAAACCGACAATGAGACCCGGACCGAGGAGGTTCCCGAAGCAGGGTCGCAAACCAAACGTTGGTTTCACACCGGTCAAGCGCTGGATATGCCTCAGGACGATTACAGTCGCCATGACGCTGACGCCATCAAGCTCGGCCCCACGCTGCTGGGGCAACATGATGCACCCGCGCAACCGCAACCGACAGATCATCACGACAGCTTACTCGTATCACCCACCTCACAGGAGACGCGGGACGCGGCCTTTGCCCTGCGGGGCCTGCCGCTACGGGTGGAGGTACTTGCCCTCGACCCGGCCAACAAGACGCCCTATACGGTGCAGCAGTACCGCTATATGGTCCGCCGATTGTCCCAGGCCAGCGACTCGCAACCCTGGGCACGCATGCTGCCGCTGACGCTGGAATCAGTGCGTTATCAGTACGAACAGGTGCCCGATGATCCGACCTGCGAACACCAGGTCAACTTGCGCTGGGACGCCTATGGCAACCTGGTTCACAGCGCCACGGTGCACAGCGCGCGGCGCACCACCGCCCAGGATGCGCCACCGGTACTGCTCGACGATGAGCATCAGCAGCAATGGTGGCGTGACACCCACGATCCGGCTCAGCAGGTCTTTTACCTGAGCGAAAGCTTGATGCAATGGATTCATCAGCCAAACGACGACCAATGGCGATTGGGCTTGCCCTATCGTCGGCGCGACAACGCCTGGACCCTGCCCAAGGGCCAGCCACCTACGGGGTTGAATGCGATGGCGATCAACTACGAAACGTTGATCAACCGGCTTTCAGGGCCGCTGGGGCCGCACGCACCACGCGAGCTGAGCGGCCTGTCGATCCAGTATTACCGCGAGCCGGGCGGCAAGGGACAGACCTTGGCGCTTGGAACGGCAACTTTCCAGGCGCTGGCCGATTATCAAGAAACCGCCGAATTGGCCCCCAACGCATTGCAAGCGCTGGAAAAGATTCCCGACATGCCGAGCCAATCCACCGAGGATCTGCCGAGCCGCCTGCGCCAAACCGGTTATCGCCCCATGGCCTTGTTTTTTCATGCCAATGATCAGGAGCGCCAAGCGCCTCCCGATCTCTGGTCAGTCCGTCGCCAATTTCCTCGCTACCTCAACGCCAAGCACTTCTATCGCCTGCACGCCTGGCGCCTGACCCAGGCCGAGAACGAAACCACGCTGACCCATGACCCTTACGAGTGTCAGGTCATCCAAGTCAAACACGCCGACGGCTGCATCACCCACGTCAAGCATGACTACCGTCTGCTCCAGCCGGTCAGCATCACCGACCCTAACGGCACATGCGAGCAAGCGCTGTACGATGGTTTCGGTCGCGTGCTCGCGACCAGCGTCCAAGGGCAAGAAGCAGGAAAGCCCGTCGGTTTTGGGCAAATATCCGCCTATCGCAGGCCGGTGGGCGCAGGTATCGAGTCCGCCATTGAGTCACCTGCAACGATGCTCGGCGCGGTGGCCGGTGCCTGGTGCTACGACCCGTTCAGTTGGATGGGCTCGATCGCCACGGCGGACAGGCAGGCGGAGTGGGTCACCCAACGCTATCTGTTGCCCGACGGGTATATACGCGCCACCGCCAGGTTGCGCTTGAAAAACAAGGCAAAAACCTTGAGTGCGAGTGAGAAAGCCTTGGTTGACTTGATCCAAAAGGCCAAGCGCGAACCCGCCCGCAGCCTGATGCTCGCCGCCGACCGCTATCCCCATGACCAGCCCCCACTCATCCACATGACCCTCGCCTGCCAGGACGGCTTCGGGCGCACCTTGCAAAGCAAGCAAAAAGCCGAGACGGGGCCGGCCTGTGCCGTGGACGACAACGGCGACCTGAGCACCCGCCACGGCACCCTCCAGACGGTTCAGGCTGACCCGCGGTGGTGCGTCAGCGAGCACACCGAATACAGCCCCGAGGGCCGGATCATTCGGGTGTATCGTGCCTATTATGCCGACCGCCACAGGTACATCGACGGTAAGTCCTTGCGCCAGTTCTTGCACAGTGACAAACAGTTCCATGATCCCCTCGGTCGCCCCACCCGCACGCTCACGGCCAGGGACAGCGTACGACAAACCACCTACTGGGCCTGGTACACCGTCAACGAGGACGAAAACGACACGGAGGGAGCACTCCAGATCACCCCATTGACTGAACCGTGAAGCCTGGGTTCGCGTGGCCCCCTTACAGTTGCAAGGCGGCCACGCTGAACCGTTCAGTCAGTGTGCAGACCGCCCTGAAGCCCTGGAGCTGGTTTTTGATCTGGCCGGTTCATAGCGACGCCAAAGGGAGGGGTCGGACGTCCAAGGGGCATCAACCTGTTGTTTCTGATAATAGAAGGTCACATGGCCTGGCACCCGCGATCGATGCCGATAAAGCCAGCGAAGCTCCGAACCGGCGAAAGAAGTCTCGGTCTTGTTGATCACGTTGGCCATATCCAGATGATCAAGAGCGAAATGCACCTGGCGAGTGCTGTAAGGGTCCGTCAGCGTCTTCAACGCTGACTTACTGGCACGACTGACCAGCTTGCGCTCGAACGTACTCAAGCTTTTGCCATGGTCTGAAAGGGTCTTCTCAAACGAATAGGTGCCAGAAGAAAAATCACTCACGAATTCGTTCGCGAACGCTCGGTTGGCGGCGGTCGATGTACAACCTGCATACTTCGAATTAATGTCGGCATAGAACTGCAGGGCAATCGGTTTGCCGAGGCTCTGGAGCTTTTCCTTAAACTGCTCGCCAGTGAGCTCGCCCTTGCTGTATCGAGTGAACGTGGAAGAGCTTTCGCTTTTCAAGCTCGCCATCGCCGCCCCCATCTCTTCAACCCCGAAATAGGTAACCATTGCGTCCCCACGTGCCGTCAGCTTTGACCAAAAGCTGCGGTAGCTAGCCACGGTACTCCCCTTACCGAAAATGATATCGCCTCGACTGGGTTGAAATTGTTCGCCAAACGACCTTTGCGTGCCGTCGGCATCCGTGAATCGCAAGGGGTTGCCCAACGTCATCGCGTACAGATTCAGACCGTCTGCATCACCCAATGGGTCGGGGCTGATCCAGCGTTGCAGCCACGGCGCGTAATAGCGCGCTCCGTAGTAATACAACCCTGTCGCATCGCGCTCCTTGCCCGCGTAGCGGCGAACCTTGTAATTGGCCCGCTGCGTCCCGTTGGTAGCCCACCACGCCGTCGCGCCATAAGGATAATACTGCTCCTGGCTCAGCAACTGCGCTTGCTCGTCCAGCTCCAGTGAATGGCTATTGAGGTGATCGAGGATGCTGAATTGCACCTGCTCGGCACTCATATCCCCGGGGCGACCGGCCTCCCACTGCAACACCGTGACCCGGCCACCGCCCGTATCGATGTCCAGCACGTTCAAGCACTTGCCAGGTTGTGTGTGCAAGCTCAAACCCGGCAAGTAACACGTTATATGTGTATGGGGTTTGCCGGCGATCTGCTGGCTTCTGATCTTGGCTGTCCGCTGGCCCTGAGCGTCGTAGAGATAACTTTCCACATCGGGGTCACCCTGCTCTCGCTGCACCTGGGTCGCGTGAGAGAGTTGGTTACTCACGTTCCAGCCGAGCTGCTGGCCGCTGCCCAGCCTTTGCTGATTACCGTTGGCATCAAACATCGTCGCCCATTGTCCTGGCGCGCCGTCAGTGACTGACACGGCACGATTGCTACCCGCAGCCACACTCATATCCTGGGTGTAACCCGTTCCACTGCCCGGCACATGGCGAAGGCGTGTCAAGTTGCCATGTTCATCGTAGGTATAATGCTGGGTGTAATTGCGCCAGAGCCCGGAGTCGGTTGCACCAAACGTCACCCGCCCCGGGGCGGCCCGACCACCGCTGTTGCCGGCATGTTCCCGACCGCTGGCCTGAATCAACTGGTACAGACTGTCGTACTGGTAACGGCTGACCGCATCAATGCGGGCATTGCTGTGCCATTGAGTCGGCTGGGCCAGGTCGCTGAGGCTGAGGATATTGCCTACCGCGTCGTACTCGTACACGAGATCCTGTAAAGGCTTGGTGGCTTCGCCCTTGCGATGTACCGTCAGTTGCAGCAAGCGATAATCCTCGGCAGCGTACTTCGCTACTTTGGTGACATCGTTGCCCGCACGCTCGGATTCCGCTTGCCCGTTAGCGTTGTACACGCGCTGGTCCATCAACACCTGGCGCGCCCCCCCCTTTAGGGTCAGCGCTACCTCCTTCAGCCAGCCCTGTTGCCCGTAGTGCCAGTGCCGGCGATTGTCCATTGCGTCGATCTGCTCAACCAGTGCCCCCAAGGCATCGTAGCGCCAGGTCGTGGTATAGGCTTTGAGCGCCAACTGTTCGGCTTGTTTGTCGTCGCTCGATGGCCAGTCAACTGCCGAAGTATCCATGCGAAACCGTCGAGTCTGCTTGATGACGCTCCCACCGATCCCGTACTCATCCATCAGCAAAACACCGGACGGGTCCACATGCCGAATCAGCCGACCACAACGGTTGCCGGCCGCCTCGGCGGGCTCGGCTGCCGCATAGGTCAGGCGCTCGACACAACGCGGCCCTGGCTCTTGTGCAGCCTGTTCGAATACTGCTACCGGGCGTAGCAGACGGTCATAGCGCCGCGCCTGATAGGCTTGGCGCGAATCCCAGCTATGCAACCGCTGCCCCGCCTCACCGCGTAATACCAAGCGCCAGCCAGCATCCGCGCTCTCGGTGCGCACCGACTCGCCCGACAGGCTGTAAATGTTCGATTGCGACGGCACACCCGCAGTGCCACGCGCTAATTGACGCGGGTCCCACTGTTCGAGCAAAAAACCATGGGGCCCAAAAATCTGACGGGTGACCCGGGCCTGCGGGGTCTGCGTCACGCTCTCGCGGTGATACTGAACGGTGCGCACCGCCAGTCCGCGCGGGTCAATGGCCGTCAAGGACGGTGTATTTCGATGCAGAGAATTAGACATAAACTCATGACCTGATTGGCTAAGGTCAAAAAAGTCTAGGGAGGCGCTCGTTGGCGTGGGGGTATTGCGGGGGTGTTTTATGTGTCTGATTACAGGGCCGGAATACGGCAACCTGCGAGCGCGAACGTGTCGCGCCCGTAGGCCTCAAGCCGCGGGCTCAATGCCCGCCGGCGCAGGTCGGCGAGGCCGGCGCTGCGTCGATTTTCGCCCATTCTTCAGGCGTGTAGGTATGCAGCGCCAGCGCATGAAACTCGCTCATCAGGTCACCCAGGGTGGCGTAGACCTTCTGGTGGCGCTTGACGCGGTTGAGCCCCTCGAACAGCGGGCTGACCAGCACGGCCTTGAAGTGGGTCTGCAACCCACGGCTGTGCATATGGCTTTCATCCAGCACGCTCAGGTGGTCGGTGCCCAGGGCGGCAAGCGCCGTTTCGATACGCTGTTGCATGGTCATTCCTGCTTACTTCTTCTTGGCCGGTGCGGCGGCTTTTGGCGTCAGCTCGTTGGTCATGTCTTCCAACAGCTTGTTCACCACCGGCACGGCGCTTTCGAGCTTTTCCTGGGTCATCTGGGCCGATTGCTGGGTCAGCTGCGGCATTTTTTCCAGGACTTTCTTGCCCAGTGGCGACTGGTAGAAGGCAACCAGGTCCTTGAGTTCGGATTCGCTGAAGTTGCTGGTGTAGAGCTTGACCATGTCAGGCTTCAGTTTTGGCCAGCCAATGGCCTGGTCCAGGGCGGCGTTGGCCTTGGCCTGGTAGCTGTCCAGTACGGACTGCTTGGCGGCAGGCGCCTTGGTCTGTTCGAAACGCTGGGCGAACATTTGCTGCACTTGCATGTACACCGGGGTACCCAGCTTATCGGCGTGGGCCAGGGTAAGGAAGGCTTCGGCACTGGCGTTGTGGCTGGCGGTATCGGCAAAGACTTGGCCGCTGGCGCAAACCAGAGCAACCGCGGTACAGATGGCACGAAGACGAGTCATCGAGTTTCCTTTTCTAGCAGGCGAGGTAAGACCCCAAGGGCGCCCATTCTGCGCCTAAAAAACGCCATGGCTCAACCCCACCCCTTGTCGGGCCTGGATTTGCGGCGCTCAATCCGATGAAAAGTCGTTTAGGGGAACCCCCAGGGCCCATCACGGCCTAAACTGCGCAAACGAACCTGAAGGAGTGTGCCCGATGAGCCGTATCGAAACCGACAGCCTGGGAGAAGTCCATGTCCCGGATGATGCTTACTGGGGCGCTCAGACCCAACGTTCACTGGTGAATTTCGCCATCGGCGAACAACGCATGCCCCTGGCGGTACTGCACGCCCTGGCCCTGGTCAAGAAAGCGGCGGCACGGGTCAACGACCGCAATGGCGACCTGCCCGCGGATATCGCCCGCCTGATCGAACAAGCCGCCGACGAAGTGCTGGCCGGTCAACACGACGACCAGTTCCCCCTGGTGGTCTGGCAGACCGGCAGCGGCACCCAGAGCAACATGAACGCCAACGAAGTGATCGCCGGCCGCGCCAACGAGTTGGCGGGCAACAAGCGCGGCGGCAAGAGCCCGGTGCACCCCAACGACCACGTCAACCGCTCCCAGAGCTCCAATGACTGCTTCCCCACGGCCATGAGCATCGCCGCCGTGCAGGCGGTGCATCAACAGTTGCTCCCCGCGATTGCGACCCTCTCCGGCGGGCTCGCGGAGCAGGCTGCCAAGCATATGAAGCTGGTGAAAACCGGGCGCACCCACATGATGGACGCCACGCCGATCACCTTTGGCCAGGAACTCTCGGCCTTTATCGCCCAACTCGATTACGCCGAACGCGCCGTACGCGCAGCCCTGCCCGCCGTGTGCGAGCTGGCCCAGGGCGGCACCGCCGTGGGCACCGGGCTCAATGCACCCCACGGCTTTGGCGAGGCGATTGCCTCCGAGCTGGCGGCGCTGTCGGGCTTGCCGTTCGTCACTGCGCCGAACAAATTCGCCGCCCTCTCCGGCCATGAGCCGCTGGTGACCCTGCATGGCGCGCTGAAAACCCTGGCCGTGGCCCTGATGAAAATCGCCAACGACCTGCGCCTGCTCGGTTCCGGCCCGCGCGCCGGCCTGGCGGAAGTGAAGCTGCCGGCCAACGAACCGGGCAGTTCGATCATGCCGGGCAAGGTCAACCCCACCCAGTGCGAAGCCCTGTCGATGCTGGCCTGCCAGGTCATGGGGAATGACGTGACCATCGGCATTGCGGCCAGCCAGGGGCACTTGCAGTTGAACGTGTACAAGCCGGTGATCATCCACAACCTGCTGGAGTCGATCCGCCTGCTGGCCGACGGCTGCAACAACTTCCAGGAACACTGCGTGGCCGGCCTTGAACCGGATGCCGTGCAAATGGCTGAACACCTGGAGCGCGGGCTGATGCTGGTCACGGCACTCAACCCGCACATTGGCTACGACAAGTCCGCAGAGATCGCCAAGAAGGCCTACGCGCAAGGGTTGACCCTACGGGAGGCAGCGCTGGACCTGGGCTACCTCACCGAGGCGGAATTCGACCAGTGGGTTCGTCCGGAAGACATGCTGGGCGCCTAGGACGCCATGCGCACTCGCCGGGCCTTGAGCCCGGCGAGCAACGACGGCGCCAGCGCCACGGTCGCCGAGCCCAGCACCACCACCAACGCCCCGGTATAACCCAGGGCGTTGATCTCTTCGGCCTGCACATATTCCGGCCACAGCCACGCCGCCAAAGCCACCGCCACGAACGTCACCAGCGGCGTGAGCGCCAGCGTCGCACTGACCCGCGAGGCTTCCCAGTGGGCGAGCGCTTCGGCAAAGGCGCCGTAGGCCACCAGCGTATTCATGCAGCACGCCAGCAACAGCCAGCCTTGCAGCGGGCTCAGGTCCAATGCTTCCAAGGGATGCGCCCAGGGCGTGAGGAGCGCGGCGCAGGACAGGTAGATCACCATCATCACTTGCAGCGAATTCCACACCGTCAGCAATTGCTTCTGGCCCAGGGCGTAGAACACCCAGATCGTAGTGGCGAGCAGGATGGTCAACACGCCAGCGGTGTAGGCGCCGAGTGACGTGAGCATTTCTTCCAGGCGTTGGTTGAAGAACAGGCCGAAGCCGATGATCAGTACCACCAGGCCCAAACCCTGCCCGAGGCTGAAGCGTTCCTTGAACACGAACACACTGGCGATCATCAAGAAGATCGGCCCCATTTGCACCACCAACTGCGCCGTGCCGGGGCTGAGCATCTTCAGGCCGACCAGGTACAACACGTAGTTGCCCACCAGCCCGCACACCGCCATCCCCACCAGCCAGCCGCCCTTGGGGCCCAGCACCTTGCGGCTGGGCAAGCGCCGGGTGAGCGCCAGGTAGACGAACAGACAGCCACCGGCCACGGTCAGGCGAAACCAGGTGACGGTGATCGGGTCCATCACTTGCAGGACCTGTTTGAGTTTGATCGGCAGAATGCCCCAGAGCAGCGCGGTCAGCAGAGTCAGGAGAAAACCGTAGACCCAGCGGCCGGAAGAGATGTGCATGAGTGCCCCGAATGCCTGAGGAAGTGGAAGCAGCATTCTAGGGGCAAGCGAATGAATTGGGCTATGACGCGTTCAAAATGCAGGCGCCGGCTTGCTGGGGTGAGCAGGCTTGCCCTGCGCTGGGCTGCGAAGCGGCCCCAAACCTGCCATTCAGTTTTGCCTGAAAGGACGTGGCGCCTGGGTCAGGGCCGCTTCGCGCCCCAGCGCAGGGCAAGCCTGCTCACTACAACAAGCCCGCACACATTTGATCCGGTTTTTTAACGGGTTTCAGCGCACGGCTTCGAAGAGGCCGGTGGCGCCCATGCCGCCGCCCACGCACATGGTGACGATGCCGTAGCGCAGATTGCGCCGCTGCAACTCACGCACCAGGTGCCCGACCTGACGCGATCCGGTCATGCCGAACGGATGCCCGATGGAGATCGAACCGCCATTGACGTTGTACCTGGCATTGTCGATTTCCAGGCGGTTACGCGCGTACAGGCACTGGGAGGCGAACGCCTCGTTGAGTTCCCACAGGTCGATGTCCGCCACCTGCAAGCCCTTGGCCTTGAGCAGCTTGGGCACCGAAAACACCGGGCCGATGCCCATTTCGTCCGGCTCGCAGCCGGCCACGGTGAACCCACGGAAAAACGCCTTGGGCTTGAGTCCCAGTGCCAGGGCTTTTTCCAGGCTCATCACCAGGGTCATCGACGCGCCATCGGAGAGCTGCGACGAGTTCCCCGCCGTCACCGAGCCGTCTTCGGCGAACACCGGTTTCAAACCGCTGAGGCTGGCCAGGGTGGTGTCCGGGCGATTGCAGTCGTCGCGGTCGACCACGCCATCGAGCACCTGTACTTCACCAGTGTTCTTGTCCTCGACCTTGTACTTGACCGTCATCGGCACGATTTCATCGTTGAACAAGCCGTCGGCCTGGGCCTGGGCAGTGCGCTGCTGGCTTTGCAGGGCGTACAGGTCCTGCTCTTCGCGGCTGACGTTGTAGCGACGGGCGACGATCTCGGCGGTCTGGCCCATCGGGAAGTAGATGCCCGGCACCTGCTCTTTAAGCAGCGGGTTGATCAGGTTGTCGGTGTTGACGCTTTTCAGGGTCAGGCTGATGGACTCGACGCCGCCGGCGACGATGATGTCGCTGCAACCCGAGGCAATCTGGTTGGCGGCGATGGCAATCGCCTGCAAGCCCGAAGAGCAGAAACGGTTGAGGGTCATGCCCGCCGTGCCGGTGCCCAATTGCGAGAGCACCGCCACGTTGCGGCCGATGTTGTAGCCCTGGGCACCTTCGTTGGAGCCGGCGCCGACGATGCAGTCTTCCACCGTGGCCGGGTCGATGCCGTTGCGGGCGAGCAGCGCATTGACGCAATGGGCGGCCATGTCATCCGGACGGGTCTGGTTGAACTTGCCGCGAAAGGATTTGGCCAGGCCGGTTCGCACGCTGTCGACGATCACTACTTCACGCATGGGCTACCTCGATCTTGTGGTTGTTGGATCGAGCATAGATCCGGCCCTGCGCCACCGCGACGATCATTCACCCGGCGTATACAAAAGCATGGCCAGCCGCACGTCAAAGAGCACGGACCGCCCCCTATTTCTTTTTCTTTTTATCGTGCTTGTCGGACTTGGCAAACGCCTCTTCCAAGGCCAGGTTGATGGTGCGTAACACCTTGACCCGCGCCCAGCGCTTGTCGTTGGCTTCCACCAGGGTCCAGGGCGCCACCTCGGTGCTGGTGCGGTCGACCATATCGCCCACGGCAGCCCGGTAGTCGTCCCATTTTTCGCGGTTGCGCCAGTCATCTTCGGTGATTTTGAAACGCTTGAACGGAATCTCTTCACGGGCCTGGAAGCGTTCCAGTTGCGTCTGCTTGTCGATCGCCAGCCAGAACTTGACCACGATCACGCCCGCGTCGCGCAGTTGTTCTTCAAAGTCGTTGATCTCGCCATAGGCGCGCATCCAGTCCGCCGTGGTGCAGAAGCCCTCGATGCGCTCTACCAGCACGCGGCCGTACCAGGAGCGGTCAAACACGGTGAACTTGCCCCGCGCCGGGATTTTCTGCCAGAACCGCCACAGGTAAGGCTGGGCACGCTCGTCTTCGGTGGGCGCGGCGATCGGCACGATGTGGTACTGACGCGGGTCAAGCGCCGCCGCCACTCGCCGGATAGCCCCGCCCTTGCCCGCCGCATCGTTGCCTTCAAACACCGTGACCAGGGCGTGCCTGCGCATGCGTTTGTCGCGCATCAGGCCGGAGAAGCGCGCCTGTTCGGTGATCAGTTGCTCTTCGTAATCGTCCTTGTCCAGGCGCAGCGTCATGTCGAGACTGTTGAGCAGGCTCATCTGGTCGACGGCAGAGGGCAACGGCGCCGGGTTCATGCCGCTGGCCTTGCCCTTGGGCAGTTTCAAGGCGTTTTGCAGGCCTTCGAGCAGGATCTTGCCCACGGTGAGGCTGCGATAGTTGCTGTCGACGCCTTCGATCACATGCCACGGCGCATAGTCACGGCTGGTACGCCGCAGCACGCGCTCGCCAAAATGCACGAACTTGTCGTAGGTCTCGGACTGCTGCCAGTCCAGCGGGCTGATGCGCCAGCTGTGCAGCGGGTCATCGGCCAACGCCTTGAGCCGCGCCTTCATCTGCTTCTTGGACAGGTGGAACCAGAACTTGAAGATCAACGCGCCTTCGTCGCAGAGCATTTTTTCCAGGCGCTCGGCGCCGGCGATGGCCTGGTCGAGGCGTGCGTCCTTGATCTGCCCGTGCACGCGGCCTTGCAGCATCTGGCTGTACCAGTTGCCGAAAAAGATGCCCATGCGCCCTTTGGCCGGCAGTTGGCGCCAGTAGCGCCAGGCCGGTGGCCGCGCCAGTTCTTCGTCGGTCTGCTGGTCGAAGGTGCGCACTTCGATCAGGCGCGGGTCCATCCATTCATTCAGCAACTTCACGGTCTCGCCCTTGCCGGCGCCTTCGATGCCGTTGATCAGGATGATCACCGGGAAGCGCTTCTGTTGTTGCAGCTCGTACTGCACTTCCAGCAAGGCTTCGCGCAGGGCAGGCACTTCGGCCTCAAAGGTGTCTTTGTCGATGGCGTGACCGATTTCGGCGGATTCGAACATGGGCAGCTCCATTTTAGCGATGGATCAAGACTAGCGGATTGGGCAACGCCTTGCGGGAGGAAATTCCACGGGTGCTTGCCGTGGGTCAATTCAAAGCCTGTTGATCGGCTAGAATGGCGGCCTTGTCTTTACCGAGCCGCCCATGAACCCCATCACCCACGCCCAGCTCGACTGGGATGAACAAGGTCGCCCGCACTCGCGAGTCTTCGACGACGTGTATTTTTCCGACAAGTCGGGCCTTGAAGAAACCCGCTATGTGTTCCTCGAACAGAACCGTTTGCAGGCGCGTTTTGCCGCCTTGCCGGCAGGCGGGCGATTGGTGATTGGCGAAACCGGGTTCGGCACCGGCTTGAATTTCCTGTGTGCCTGGCAACTGTTCGATCAACACGCGGTGGCGGGTGCACGCCTGCATTTTGTCAGCGTGGAAAAATACCCGCTGAGCCACGCCGACCTGCAACGCGCCCTCACCCTCTGGCCCGAACTTGCGCCCTTCGCCGAGCAACTGCTGGCGCAGTACATCGCGATCCACCAAGGCTTCCAGCGCCTGGTGCTGGACAACGGCCGCGTGACCCTGACCCTGTTGATCGGCGATGCCCTGGAGCAACTGACGCAACTGGATGCGCAGATCGACGCCTGGTTTCTTGACGGTTTCGCGCCGGCGAAAAACCCCGATATGTGGACCGCCGAACTGTTCGCCGAACTGGCGCGCCTGGCCGCACCGGGCTCGACCATCAGCACCTTTACCAGTACCGGCTGGGTGCGCCGGCTGATCAATGCCGCCGGGTTCAAGATGAAGCGCACACCGGGTATCGGCCACAAGTGGGAGATCCTGCGCGGTGAGTTCCTGGGCTGGCCAGCGGACACCTGCGCGCCGCCCGCAGCCAAGCCATGGTTCGCACGACCGCCTGCCATCGAGGGCGAACGCCACGCCATGGTCATCGGCGGCGGGCTGGCGGGGTGCACCACGGCGGCCAGCCTGGCCGCACGCGGCTGGCAGGTCAGCCTGTTGGAACGCCACACCGGCCTGGCGCAGGAAGCATCGGGCAACCCGCAGGGCGTGCTGTACCTCAAACTGTCAGCCCATGGCACGGCGCTGTCGCAACTGATTGTCGCCGGGTTCGGCCACACCCGGCGCCTGCTGGAACACCTGCACCGTGGCGTCGATTGGGACGGTTGCGGCGTGCTGCAATTGGCCTTCAACGCCAAGGAGGCCGAGCGCCAGGCGCAGCTTGCAGACGCCTTTGCGCCGGACTTGCTGCACCTGCTGGACCGTGATCAGGCCCAAACCCGTGCGGGTGTCGCGCTGGAACAGGGCGGGTTGTTTTTCCCCGAGGGTGGCTGGGTACACCCTCCTGCCCTGTGTGAATGGCAAGCGAGTCAACCCGGGATCACGGTGCTGGCCCATCACGATGTACTCGACCTGCGTAACCTCGACGGCCAATGGCAAGCCTGGGACGGCGAGCGCCTGCTCGCCAGTGCACCGGTGGTGGTGCTGGCCGGTGCCGCCGACATCCAGCGCTTCACCGACCTGCCCCTCAAACGTATTCGCGGGCAGATCACCCGCCTGGTGCAGACGCCGCAAAGCCAGGCCCTGGCCACCGTGGTGTGCGCCGAAGGTTACGTGGCCCCGGCGCGCCTGGGCGAACACACCCTGGGCGCCAGCTTCGACTTCAAAAACCACGACCTGACACCCACCCCTGCCGAGCACGCCGGCAACCTGGCAATGCTGCGCGAGATTTCCACCGACCTGGCACACCGCCTGGGCGCTGACGCATTGGCGCCGGAACAGCTCGAGGGCCGCGCCGCCTTCCGGTGCACCAGCCCAGACTACCTGCCGATCGTGGGACCGCTGGCCGAACGCATAGCCTTCGACCAGGCCTACGCGGCGCTGCGCAAGGATGCCCGCCAGACTCCGGACGTCGCCTGCCCTTGGCTCGACGGCCTGTACATCAACAGCGGCCACGGCTCGCGCGGTCTGATCACTGCGCCACTGTGCGCCGAACTGCTGGCCGCCTGGCTGCACAATGAACCGCTGCCGGTGCCTGCCAGCGTGGCCGACGCCTGCCACCCCAATCGGTTCGCCGTGCGGGCATTGATTCGTGGTACGGGCAGCTCACAGTAACGGCACCGAGCATCCGGCGGTGGCCCCAGGCTTGAGCATTTCCATGGTCCGGCGCCTGATCTCGGCGGACTCCGCCTGGGCCCGTGCCTGCACAATCACGTTCATCTGGCTGCGGTATTCGCCATCGGTCAGGGTTTCGCCCCGTTCGAACACCGCCTGCATACGCGCCTCGAACGGCGCGGCCAAGCGCTCGAACGGGGTGCTGTAGGCTTTTTTCAGATAACGGGTCCACAGTGGCAACTCGACCAGATAATTGAGCAACTCGGGTGAAAGCTCCGCGGTCCGGAGCCGATCTGCGGCAGCCGTCAAGTGGTGGGGCGCTACCTGGCCCAGGCTTTCGAAACGCATATGCCTGGGCTGGCCCGGCAAATAGAAAAGGTCAGCCAGCCCCTTTCGAAACGCCAGGCTCACCTCCAGAGGATCGGCGCTGGGGTGTGCCTCGCTGTGGCTCTGGGCATAGCGCTCAAGTCGGTCGAGACGAAACAACCCCTTGCTCAAATGCAATAACTTTTCGGCCGACAACTGTGCGCCTTCGATCGCTATCGAGGCCTCGTGAACATGGGTCAGCACCTCCAGGTTGCTGAAACTCACGGCAGCGGCATCGTCACAGTTGAGCGGCGTGGCCGCACGCTCAAAGACTTCCTTGCGCAAGCCGGCATCGGCCTCTGCAGCGTTCAGCACCCACCACACACGCCGGCTCATGTCCTCGCGAACCTTCTTGGTATCGGCAACGCCACCCAACTCGGCCAGTAGCGTGAACAGCCCATCGGAGCCCGGCTCTGCCCTGAGCGCGTTCCAGGTTGCCTGCCGGGTGGTCAAAAGCGTCCCCACATCCTTCAACCATAACTCCCGCGCCTTTTGCTCAGTCATGCGGGCGATGTCATCTTCCAGAAAGCCCATGCCGATGCCGATGCGAGCCCGGTAGTCCCTCAGCAATTGTTTGCTCGCGGTACTCAGGGAATTATTACCCGCAAGGTCAAGGGCTTGCGCGACATCGCGCGAGACAGTGGAGAGCCATTGAGGCAACTCCCGGATCGGGTTGCTGCGCAGGCTCACCCTTTCCAGGTACGGCGGCCTGCGCAACCCGGCAGGCAGTTCCTGAAGCATGCAGTTATCGAGAAACAACAGGCGCAAATCCAGCATCCGACTGACCGTCGGCGCGTTCAGCAGTGGGTTGTTTCTCAGGTTCAGTACCTGGAGTTCGGTCAGCCCCCCGAGTGTCTCGCGGGAGCTTGCGGTGAGTTGCAGCTGGTTGTCGTTCAGGTACAAGCGCTGCAGCCCAGGCATATGCGTCAGCGCGTGCGGAAGCTCGGTCAGCTTGTTGTGAGCCAGATCCAGCGTATTCAGGCCCTTGAAGTGTTCCAGGAAGCGTGTGACCTCATTGCTGAGCGCCATGTGCTTGAGCGACAACTCTCGCACATGACCAAAGTCGACTTCGGCAGGCAGCGACGGCAAGGGGCCTGCCAACATGCCATCGAGCTTCAGCCCCGGTATTTGCGCCCCCGACTCATCGGACAATAGTGTCTTACGTTTCCAACTGCGCTCAATCGCCTTCACGACCCAATGGCGCGCTTCGCGAAAATCCCGCTTGGCCGAGGTCGTCATTCCTCTTACGGCCGCCTTGTCGCCAGACCACTGCTTCAACGTCTGTTGCAGCAGCTTGAGTTGGCCTTCCAATTTTTTCACGGCGGTGGCGCGCGACACATGATCCGGGCCCAAGTCATGCAGTAATCTTGCGAGCTGGCCGGCGTCGAGCCTGGGGTAGAGTGTGCGTCCCTTGCGCAGCAACGCCGCCGGCAGTTTCGGTGGTTCTTCCAATACCGCCTGGATGCACGCCAGGGCCGGTTTGGGGGGCGGGCGCTCGGGCCAGAGATAACGCGCGAGCGTGCTGCGCTCCGATTCGGCCGCGGCTTGCAACTCGTGCAGCAGGAAGCTGCTACGCTGAGCGCCTGTCACCTTCAGCGTGGCCTTTTGATCGGCCGTCAACGTATCGGTCAGGGCCTGGTAAAAACTGTCGTCACCTGTGGCAAGAGCCCCCAAGGCCTTACCCTGCCCATCAAACGCCTGGTAGCCGCCCGCAGACGCGACCACGGTCCGACGCAGAGCCGCGTCCGGCGCCCCCAGTTGCGAAATCAATTCGCCCATGAGCGCGTCACGGCGCACGTGCAGCGACATCGCCTGCGGCCAACCGGGCACTCGCGCCAGCAGCCCGATAGCCAGGCGCAGGGTTGCTTCGGTGGCTTGTCGAGGCCAGTACAAACCACTGAGTGCCTGATCCTCTTCAAGGATTTGCAACGTCTCCCGAGCCTGTTGCGCCAGTACCAGCGGCACCCGCCCGGTTTCACGCAGGCGCACGCGCTGCGCGGTCGGCGTGTTTGACAGCAGCTCCCAGGCCAACCGACCGGGCAACTTCGGGTAGTGCGACTTGAGCGCATCATGATCGCCAGGTTCGATTACATCGGCATCCCTGTACAGTTGTTCATACACCGGTCGATGGCTGCGCTGAAGTGAGGCGAGCAGACGGCGTGCCAACGTCGCCTCGGCCTGGCCAGGCGCCACGACGCCGCCCAATAATGCCTGGGTTTCCTCCGCGTCCAATGCCTCCAGCAACGCGGGCATCACCTTGCCGTCTGCCAACTGTTGCTCGGTGATGTGAATGCTCAAGTCTTCGTAGTCAAAAGGCGACGTAATGGGGTAGCTCTCAAGCAGATTGTCCTGACTGTCCAGCACCTCGAAAAAGCGCCCTGTGGGCCAGCCGGGCATATGCGGCAATGCATACATGAGCGTGCGCGCTGTACTGGCGTCGACCTGCGCCTGATGCTCAAGTTGCCAAGTCAGATCGCGGACTTTCTGCTCTTGAATAAAGCGCAACACCCAATCCCTGAAGCGCTCGGGTAATGGCAGGTTTTCCTGAGCCCTGTAGCGCAGTTCGGGCAGGGACAAATCGGCGATGCAGGCAATTTCCTTCAAGCGCTCGTCACTGAACGCGCCAAGAACGGGATGTAACCGGTTGATGATGTAGGCAAGATTTCCCCAGTCCTCGGGCCGCTCCCACGCAAACCGCCAACCGCCCATGCGGTTGTGTTCGAGCGGCAAACGATACGCACCGCTGCGCTGTGGGTGCAGGGCCATCCACTGCCTGGCGTCAGCGTCGAATGCAATCGAATACACGCCGCCGTCGATCTTGGCATAAGACCGCCCATGCACCTTGTACACCCCTGCATTGTCGGCTGCAGCCCCGGCGATAACGTCCGGGGACTGACGATAGGCCGTTGACCGACGCTGCCCTAACTTTACAGGGCTGTCAGGCCCTTTGACGGCCTCCATGCCATCAAAAAAATCGGCGGGCCGAGTGACCAGCCGCGTGGCCGCACCCAGGGTTTTCGCACCCGCCGCAAACAGAGCCAGGCCGGCAATGCCTTCAGCCACATTGACCAGATGCCCGAGAGCCTCGGTCTTTTCATTGTGGTTCCAGTCGTCGATGCCCTCGAACACCTCGCCCAGCAACTGACCGATTCCGACCCCGGTCATCAAGAGCCCCACCGCCGGCACCAAAAAACCTGCGATGTTGAGCACGTTCAAACCGGCGTGCAGGTAGTTCTGCAGACGCTGCTGGAGGGCGTCTTCATCCGCTTGCGCAGTGGGCACCGCCAGCACGTGCGCGTCGAGCAACAGCTTGCCGGTGCAGACATTGAAAAAGAAGCTCGACAGGTTGCCCGTCTCCGCCACCGGTTCCATGCGCCCCAGTGTCCGATGCGGGTCAAACCGCTGGAAAAACCCGAAACGTTCGGACTCGTCCAGGTAGCCGGTAAAGAAGCGCCGGTACGATTGCACTTGGAGCTTGAGCGTCAGGTACTGTTTGAAGTCATCCAGCGACGGGTATTCGTACCAGGGCCGCACCGGCTCATTGGGCATGTACAACACCACGGGCCCCGAGGAAAAACCCTCCGTTGCCGCATGGGCCAATACCATGACGCCCCATACGCAGGTCTCACCGATATTCAGTCCTTGCCAGACCAGCGGTTTGCCATGAAACAGCAGATGTTGCATCTGGTCAGCAGGCGCATTTGCCCTGATCAGCGCCAGCAGCACGGTGTAGGTCGGCTGGCTGATATCACCCTTGGCGTAGGCGATATGCAGGTCCGTCTGCATGTCCATACGTCGGGATTGCCCCAAGGTCGAGACGGCAGGGTTATAAGCGTGCTCCGCCTCTGTCGATTCGCCGGGAGCCCGCAGGTTGAACACGGCCTGCAGATGCTGCTGATAGGCGCTACCGAGGTCCAGTTCACGGCAATAGCCTGCGAAGGTTTCGGCACTGAGACCTTGCACGACCGTGTGCCCCGAACGAATGACAGACCCCGCCGGCATCCCACCCGGCTCGGCGAGCGCCTGCTCGAAGTTTTGCATGGCAGCCTGCAGTAAACTGTGTTTCTGCGTCTTGATCACTTCGATGACCGGTCCGGCAGAGGCATTCAATTCCAAATAGCGCCGCGGCACGTCGAGCGTGTCGCGCTCGACATTCAGTGACGCATGGCCCTTGGCGGACAGAAACGTCTTGAGCCGTTCAGCGCAAAATACCTTGAGCGGTTTGACTCGCCCTAACAGGCGCGCCGCGGCTTCATGTGGTCGCTGGCTGTCTTCATGGGCTTGTTGCAGGGCGTCGCGAGTGGCGGCATCGGTACTGAGCCACCACGCGGGCAACCTGTCTTGCAGCACCTGGGCTTTATCCAGATCGCCGGTGATTTCCAGCAGTGCGGCGGTAATGTCTGCCTGTGCCACGGGCTTGACGGTTTGATTTGAGTCCTGAGGTGCGGCCATCGGCAACCTTCCTTATTGCGTTGAATAATGACGTTTTACGATAGCGCCGCAGCCGCTGCCGATTGACGCAAATACCGGGCCGATCAGGCGCCCCAACCCCGCACTATTTGTATGGTTCCCTGCGCTATTTACCGCCTTTTACGCCAACGCCCCGGGATCCGCAGCCCGGTGTCCGAGCGGTCAAGGCCCTTTGCCTTATAACCGATTGTTCTAAAACTCCCACCAGAGGCGCGTGTCAGTTTCTGGGTACGCGCCCTTTGGGCGCAGTGAGTTTTTGCCCCTCCCCAACGGAAAAACCGGTAAGGAATTTATGTGCGGATTAGCTGGCGAGTTACGTTTCGATGCCCAACCTGCCGACCTGGCAGCCATTGAGCGCATCACCCATCACTTGGCCCCTCGCGGCCCCGATGCCTGGGGCTTTCATGCCCAAGGGCCGATCGCCCTCGGCCATCGGCGCCTGAAAATCATGGACCTGTCGGATGGCTCGGCCCAACCGATGGTCGACGCCCAGCTTGGGCTGTCCCTGGCGTTCAACGGCGCCATCTACAACTTCCCGGAGTTGCGTGAAGAGCTGGAAGCCCTCGGCTACGCCTTCTACTCCGGCGGCGACACCGAAGTGCTGCTCAAGGGTTATCACGCCTGGGGCGAAGCACTGCTGCCCAAGCTCAACGGCATGTTCGCGTTTGCCATCTGGGAGCGCGACGCCCAGCGCCTGTTCATCGCCCGTGACCGCCTTGGCGTGAAGCCGTTGTACCTGTCGCGCACCGGCCAGCGCCTGCGCTTTGCCTCGGCCTTGCCGGCGCTGCTCAAGGGCGGCGACATCAACCCGATCCTCGATCCGGTGGCGCTCAATCACTACCTGAACTTCCACGCCGTGGTACCGGCACCGCGCACCTTGCTGGCCGGCATCGAAAAGCTGCCCCCAGCCAGCTGGATGCGCATCGACGCCAACGGCAACACCGAACAGAAAACCTGGTGGACCCTGCCCTACGGCCCGCATGACGATGAAAAACACCTGACCCTCGAAGACTGGACCGACCGCGTGCTGGATAGCACCCGCGAGGCCGTGGCCATCCGTCAACGGGCTGCCGTGGATGTGGGTGTGCTGCTGTCGGGCGGGGTGGATTCGAGCATGCTGGTCGGCCTGTTGCGCGAAGTCGGCGTGCAGGACCTGTCGACCTTTTCCATCGGCTTTGAAGACGCCGGTGGCGAAGCCGGCAACGAGTTCCAGTACTCGGACCTGATCGCCAAGCACTACGGCACCCGTCACCACCAACTGCGCATTGCCGAAAGCGAGATCATCGAGCAACTGCCAGCCGCCTTCCGCGCCATGAGCGAGCCGATGGTCAGCCATGACTGCATCGCGTTCTACCTGTTGTCGCGGGAAGTGGCCAAGCACTGCAAGGTGGTGCAGAGCGGCCAGGGCGCCGACGAACTGTTCGCCGGTTACCACTGGTACCCGCAGGTGGACGGCGCCGCCGATCCATACGCTGCGTATCGCGAGGCGTTTTTCGACCGCAGCTACGACGACTACGCCGCCACCGTCGCGCCGAAATGGCTGACCGCCAACGACGCCGCCGGTGACTTCGTGCGCGAGCATTTCGCAATGCCCGGCGCCGATGCAGCCGTCGATAAAGCGCTGCGCCTGGACAGCACGGTGATGCTGGTGGATGACCCGGTCAAACGTGTCGACAACATGACCATGGCCTGGGGCCTGGAGGCGCGTACGCCGTTCCTCGACTACCGCCTGGTGGAACTGTCGGCCCGCGTACCGGGCAAATTCAAACTGCCCGACGGCGGCAAGCAGGTGTTGAAAGAAGCCGCGCGCCGCGTGATCCCGAGCGAAGTCATCGACCGCAAGAAAGGTTACTTCCCGGTGCCCGGCCTCAAGCATTTGCAGGGCGACACCTTGAACTGGGTACGCGAGCTGCTGCTCGACCCAAGCCAGGACCGCGGCCTGTTCAACCCGGCGATGCTCGACCGCTTGCTCACCGACCCCCAAGGCCAATTGACCCCGCTGCGCGGCTCCAAGCTGTGGCAACTGGCGGCGCTGAACCTGTGGCTCAGCGAACAAGGAATCTGATCGATGAAACCCCATGCAGCGGCTTATAGCCAACGCTTGCTCAAAGGCCAGGCCCCCACCTATGAGCGCCTGCAAGCCCGCCTGGCAGAAGACGGCAGCCCGTTGGCCGCCGAGCCGATTGCCGTGCATTGCGGTTGGGGCCGGTTGCTGATCGGGCATACCTTTCCCGACCCGGCGAGCCTGGCCCAGGAACTGCTGAATGAACAACCTGGCGAGCGCGATATCGCGCTCTACGTGGCGGCGCCACAACAGATCCTCGGGATCGACCCGCAGCAACTGTTCCTCGACCCGTCCGACACCCTGCGCCTGTGGTTCAGCGACTATCGGCCTGCCACCCGTGTGTTTCGCGGCTTTCGCATTCGCCGGGTGCAGACCGACGCCGATTGGCAGGCGGTCAACCAGTTGTATCAAGGCCGCGGCATGTTGCCGGTCGACGCCGAACGCCTGACGCCGCGCCATCAAGGTGGCCCGGTGTATTGGCTGGCAGAAGACGAAGACAGTGGCGCGGTGATCGGCAGCGTGATGGGCCTTAATCACCAGAAGGCGTTTCACGATCCGGAAAACGGTTGCAGCCTGTGGTGCCTGGCGGTCGACCCGCAATGCACGCGCCCCGGCGTGGGCGAAGTGCTGGTGCGCCATCTGGTGGAGCACTTCATGAGCCGTGGTTTGAGCTACCTGGACCTGTCGGTGCTGCACGATAACCGCCAGGCCAAGAATCTTTACGCCAAGCTCGGCTTTCGTGCGTTGACCACCTTTGCGATCAAGCGCAAGAACGGCATCAACCAACCGCTGTTCCTCGGCCCCGGCCCGCAGGCGGGGTTCAACCCCTATGCGCGGATCATCGTCGAAGAAGCCCATCGGCGCGGCATCGATGTGCAGGTGGATGATGCCGACGCCGGCTTGTTCACCCTCAGCCATGGCGGGCGCCGAGTGCGTTGCCGTGAATCGTTGAGCGACCTGACCAGCGCGATCAGCATGACCTTGTGCCAGGACAAGAGCCTGACCCACAAGGTACTCAAGGCCGCCGGTTTGCAACTGCCGTCCCAGCAACTGGCGAGCAGTGCCGATGACAACCTGGAGTTTCTCGACGAGCACCAACGCATCGTGGTCAAGCCGCTGGACGGCGAGCAAGGCCAGGGCGTGGCGGTGGATTTGCAGAGCATCGAAGAGGTGCAGCAGGCGATTGAAGCGGCGCGCCAGTTCGACAGCCGTGTCCTGCTGGAGAGCTTTCACGAAGGCTTGGACCTGCGCATCCTGGTGATCGGCTTCGAGGTGGTGGCCGCCGCGATCCGCCGCCCGGCCGAGGTGACCGGTGACGGCCAGCATTCCATCGGTGCGCTGATCGAAGCCCAGAGCCGCCGCCGTCAGGCCGCTACCGACGGTGAAAGCAAAATCCTCCTCGACGGCGAGACCGAGCGCACCTTGAAAGCCGCCGGCTATGACTACAGCAGCATCCTGCCCCGCGGCCAGACCCTGGCCGTGCGCCGTACCGCCAACCTGCACACCGGCGGTTGCCTGGAGGACGTCACCGCCATCCTGCACCCCACGCTGGTGGACGCCGCCGTGCGCGCCGCCCGCGCCCTGGACATCCCCATGGTGGGCCTGGACCTGATGGTGCCCGCCGCCGATCAACCCGAGTACGTGTTTATCGAAGCCAACGAACGGGCCGGCCTGGCCAATCATGAACCGCAGCCTACGGCTGAGCGGTTTGTGGATTTGTTGTTTCCTCACAGTTAATCGATGGCTTGAGCGAGGGGTTGTCTATTCCGGCCTTATCGAGGGGTTGCCCGCGATAAGGCCCTCAATGGCACCCCATCTCCACATGTAATCAGGAGTCTTTATGAGCCGAACCATCCCTGAACCGGATTTGAACTACCTGCAAAAAGTGCTGCTGGAAATGCTCGCCATTCCCAGCCCGACCGGCTTTACCGACACCATCGTGCGGTATGTCGCCGAGCGCCTGGAAGAACTGGGCATCCCCTTCGAAATGACCCGGCGCGGCACCATTCGCGCCACCCTCAAGGGCCAGAAAAACAGCCCCGACCGCGCGGTGTCCGCGCACCTGGATACCATCGGCGCCGCCGTGCGTGCGATCAAGGACAACGGCCGCCTGAGCCTGGCGCCGGTGGGCTGCTGGTCGAGCCGCTTCGCCGAAGGCAGCCGCGTCAGCCTGTTTACCGATAACGGCGTGATCCGTGGCAGCGTGTTGCCGTTGATGGCCTCCGGGCATGCGTTCAACACCGCCGTGGATGAAATGCCGGTGAGTTGGGATCACGTTGAATTGCGCCTGGATGCGTATTGCGCCACACGTGCCGATTGCGATTCGCTGGGGATCGGCATCGGTGACTATGTGGCCTTCGACCCGCTGCCGGAGTTCACCGAGAGCGGGCACATCAGCGCCCGTCATCTGGACGACAAGGCCGGCGTCGCCGCCCTGCTCGCGGCACTCAAGGCAATTATCGACAGCGGCGAGCCCTTGCTGATCGACTGCCACCCGCTGTTCACCATCACCGAGGAAACCGGCAGTGGTGCAGCGGCCGCCCTGCCCTGGGACGTCAGTGAGTTTGTCGGCATCGACATCGCCCCGGTCGCTCCCGGCCAGCACTCCAGCGAGCACGCGGTAAGCGTGGCGATGCAGGATTCCGGCGGGCCATATGATTATCATCTGTCGCGGCATTTGCTGCGCCTGGCGGCTGACCACGAGTTGCCGGTACGCCGTGACCTGTTCCGCTACTACTTCAGCGACGCCCACTCCGCGGTGACCGCTGGCCATGATATCCGCACCGCCTTGCTGGCCTTTGGCTGCGATGCGACCCACGGCTACGAGCGTACGCATATCGACAGCCTCGCGGCGCTGAGTCGTCTGTTGGGCGCCTATATTCTCAGCCCGCCCGTGTTCGCCAGCGATGCGCAGCCGGCCCAGGGTTCCCTGGATCGGTTCAGTCATCAGATCGAGCACGAGACGCAGATGGAGAGCGACACGCGGGTGCCGTCGGTGGACAGCCTGGTGGGCAACAAATCCTGAGACTGGCAACTCCGGTCCCGGCGCAGTAGGATCGCCGGGATCCATCACCCGAGGCTTGTATGCTGATTCCCTACGACGCACTTGAAGTCGACACCCTGACGCGCCTGATCGAAGACTTCGTCACCCGTGACGGCACCGACAATGGCGACGACACGCCCCTGGAAACCCGCGTGTTGCGCGTGCGCCAGGCGCTGACCAAGGGCCAGGCACTGATCGTGTTCGACCCGGAGAGCGAACAGTGCCAGTTGATGCTCAAGCACGACGTGCCCAAGCATCTGTTCGACTGACCTCAGAGATTGGGCACCGTAACCGGATGGGTGGCGACACCCTGGCGGTCGCGGATCTTCTGGTAGACCTCCGCACGGTGCACATGCACCCCGCTCGGCGCGTCCACACCGAACTTAACCTGGTTACCGTTCAATTCAAGAATGTGCAAGGCGATGTCATCGCCGATGGAGATGACTTCGCCCACGGCGCGGCTTAAGACCAGCATGGCGGTAATCCTTTTAGCAATGAAAGGACCTCGACCATGCGCGCTCGGTGTAGGTGCATCAATGGCTTGCCAATAATTCAGGCAAACCCTACATACGTAGGTAAATTGCCTGACAGACCGCACTACCGACTCAGCTCTTGGCAGCCTGAGCCTTGGCACGCATCTTATCGGCCATGCTGGTCATCTCGTCATAGAGCAACTGCGGGTTTTTCTGCTTCAACGCCCACGCCATGCGCCCCTGTTCGTGGGGCAGGATCATGAACTCGCCCTCGGCGACACGCTGGTAGATGTAGTCGGCGATGTCCGCGGCTGAAATCGGCGAGCTTTCGAGCAATTTACCCACCTGTGCCTTCATGGCCGGGGTCGGCCCACGGAACGAGTCGAGCAGGTTGGTCTGGAAGAACGATGGGCATACCACGTGCACGCCGACTTCCTGCTGCTTGAGCTC
The DNA here is from genome assembly GCF_000612585.1 of Pseudomonas sp. CHM02. Taxonomy (GTDB): domain Bacteria; phylum Pseudomonadota; class Gammaproteobacteria; order Pseudomonadales; family Pseudomonadaceae; genus Aquipseudomonas. The sequence continues at coordinate 45,438 of NZ_JFCA01000007.1, read as the reverse complement.
CACCAGCAGACTTTCCGACAGCGCCACCACGCCGGCCTTGGCCACGTTGTAGTTGCTCATGGCGGGGCCCTGCATCAGGGCGGCCATGGACGCGATATTGATGATGCGGCCCTTGCTCTTTTCCAGCAGCGGCAGGAACGCCTTGCAGCCTTTGACCACGCCCATCAGGTTGATTGCGATCTGCCAGTCCCAGTCCTCCAGGGACAGTTCGGCAAAGAACCCACCCGAGGCCACGCCCGCATTGTTGACGATCACATCGACCCCGCCGAGTTTCACTTCGCACGCCTGGGCAAACGCGGTGAGCTGGCTGTAGTCACGCACGTCGCAACGCTGGATAAACCCATCGCCGCCGGCCTCGCGCACCCGCTTGAGGGTTTCCTGCAGGCCCGGTTCACTGACATCCGACAAGGCCAATTGCCAACCTTCACGGGCCCAGCGCAGCGCGATTTCGCGACCCAGGCCGGACCCGGCGCCAGTGATCATCATGCGATTTTGCATAGAAAGTAGCCTTGTGGTTCACGGAAGAAGTGACCGGCAGTGTAGCGAAGGTTTTTCCTGCCCCCATCCACCATCAGAGTGATGAATGCCGTTGGCAAACCAGCGACCGGGTCGCAGGTTGCGCACTTAGCCCAAGTTCAATATTTTTCAACTAATCGGGCGTATTTGCGAACGCATTAAAAGAAATAAGCACGTTTGCGAAATGCTTTAAAAAAATACTGAATTTTTCGCGAAGGTTACCAGTCGGAGTTGTTAAGGCGTCCGATATTAAACTTTCGGGCCTATCGTTAAATAACCGGTCTTTGCAGGCCAATAAGGAAAAAAACCATGAGCCTCATTCTGATCATTATCTTGATCCTCCTGCTGGTCGGTGGTCTGCCAGTGTTCCCTCACTCGCGTAACTGGGGTTATGGCCCGTCGGGTATCCTGGGCGTCGTATTGGTAGTCCTGCTGGTGCTGTTGTTGCTCGGCCGGATATAAACACCGCTCCTGCCGTAAAAAAAGCAAAAAAAGAGGCCTTTAAAAGGCCTCTTTTTTATTGCCGGTTAATTAGTCCGGCTTGCCGTCAACCACACCGGCAGTGTTATCCAGCAGGCTCTTGGTCGCTGTCTGCAGGAACGACTCGAGTTGCTGCCTCAATGCGCCCTCGTCCGGCGACTCAGGAATCACTTTACCGGTCGGGTTGGCGCCCAGTTCGTACTCCCACAGCTTCGGTGGCATTTCCTTGGGCAATACCAGCACGCGGTCGCCGGTGAGCAATGCCACGGTCTGGTCACTGCCCGACGGCTTGATCACGCCAAAGCCCTTGTCGCCTTCCGGCAGGTTCAGCAGGTCACGGCCCCAGCACTGGTGCAGGGTCTCACCGCCGAGGCGGCCCATGATGGTCGGCACGATGTCGATCTGGGTGCCCACGGTGTGGTCACGCTCGCCGAACTTCTCCTGGATGCCGGGCGCGATCATCAGCATCGGCACGTTGAAGCGGCCCAGGTCCATTTCGGTGATCTGCTGTTCATTGCCGAAACCGTGGTCGCCCACGATCACGAACAGGGTTTCCTTGAAGTACGGCTCCTTGCGGGCCTTTTCAAAGAACTGGCCCAGGGCCCAGTCGGAGTAACGCATTGCCGTCAAATGCTCGTCGAGACTGCCACGGCCCGTGACCTTGTCCACCGGCAATGGCGTCGGCAAGGCATACGGCGTGTGGTTCGACAGCGTTTGCAGCAAGGCATAGAACGGCTTGCCGCCTTCGCGGGCTTTCAACTCTTCCAGGCCACGGCTGAACATGTCCTGGTCGGACACACCCCAGGTCGGGTCGGAGAACACCGGGTCGACGAAGTCGTTGCGACCAATGAAGGTGGTCATGCCCTGGTTGCTGAAGAAGCCCGATTGGTTGTCCCAGGCGAAGTCGCCGTTGTAGACATACACATCATCAAACTTGCGTGCGCTGAGCAGCTGCGGCAGGCCCGACAGCTTGTGGCTGCCTTCCGGGGTCTGCATCAGGTATTCGAACGCCGGCAGGTTCGGGAAACACGCCATGGTGGCGAACATCCCCTGGTGAGTGTGAGTGCCGTTGGAGAAGAAGCGGTCGAACAACAGGCCTTCCTTGGACAGTTTGTCGAAGTACGGCGTGATGTTGCCTGGACGACCCAGGGCGCCCACCGAGTGGCCGGCGAAGCTTTCCATCAGGATCACTACAACGTTCTTGATCGGCAGGGTTTTCTCGGCCGGCGGCGTGAACTCGCGGCGCACGGCGGCGGTGTCGGTGTCCACCAGTTTTTCTGTCGGCAGCACCAGCATATCGCGCACGGTCTGGGTCGCCAGCGGCTGTTCCAGCGTGGCTTTCCAGGTGTTATCACGATGCTCGGAGAAACGTGCCTTGGCCGCACCGATCAGCGACAGGGTGCCATTGAGGCCCAGTTGGTTGGCGAAGTTCGAGTCGGTGGTGTACACGTCACCCCAACGCAGTGGCGGGCCCTGGCGCAGAGTGCCACGGGCGGCAACCACGGCGATCAGCAGGCAGACCACGAACACCGCGATGCGCGAGTACCACGGCGCAACCTGGCGGGTACCGATGCTGCCACCGCTGAACGGGCCGCGTGGGCGGGTCGCACGGTCGGCGCCCTTGAAGGCGATGCTCAGGATCAACGTGCCCACGGCCCAGGCCAGCAGGTAGCGCACCACCGGGAAACCGTACCAGAGCATGCTCATCACGGTTTTCGGGTCTTCCTTCACGTACTGGAAGACCAGGCCGTTGAGGCGCTGGTGGAACTCGCGGTAGAAGTCCATTTCCATCAGGCCCAGGAACAGGGCGATGCTGGACGCAACGGTCAGCCAGAAACGGAAGAACCCGCGCGCGGCCATGGCCCGCACGCTGAACAGTGCCAGCAGTAACGGGATAAGCAGGTACACCACCAGGCGGATATCCAGGCGCAGGCCATTGGCGAACGCCTCCAGGAAGGTCGAGGCCGGGGTGTCGAGGATCATCTCACGGTTGTAGACCAGCAGCGCCAGGCGCAGCAGGGAGAACATCACCATCATGACCAGTGCGCAGAGCAGCGTGTATGCCAGATGGGATTTGACGGTCGGTTGCAGCAGGCGATTAGAAGCTCGCTGCTGACTCAGGGCGTCCGGGTTTGCCATGTCGTTTCAGGACCCATTGGAAGTTTAAGTGACGAAGTAGTGCAGTGGCGCGAATGGTGCCCGATCAATGGCAGCAAGGCTATAAATTACTGAACGTGCACCACTGCCCCGCCTTTAGTGGCACTTGAGATAGAGCCTTGGCAGGGAAATAAAGCCGGCGAATTGTCTTGGATGGGATGTGAAAATTCTGTGCAGCGAATATTTCGACACACAAATCTGAGGGATGTACCGAAACCAATGTGGGAGCGAGCTTGCCCGTTCCCACATTTACCGTGCTACATCAACTTCAAATCCGCACATTCCCCCGCGGCCCGGCAATCGCCCAGATGATCAGGCCCAGCACCGGCAGCAGCAGGATCAACAGGATCCACAGCACCTTGGCGCCTGTACTCGCGCCGCTTTTGAAGACGTTGATGATTGCCCAGATATCCAGCGCCAGGATGATCAGACCGATCAAGCCATTAAAAGTGGAACCCATGGTGTCGCTCCTAAAGTAAGGGTATGCCCCCTTAGGATAGTCAGCCTTGCACGGGGTTCCGTTTTATTTCAGACGTGAACGGCCACTTTCAAGGCTTCCAGGGAAGGTTCACCCTTGATGCCGACTTCGGCACACAGCGCCAGCACACGCGTCAGGTCGTTGCCGTAGACCAGCACCGCCTGGATTTCGTCATCCAGCGGCTGGCTGAAGTCGAGCAGCACATAGCCGCCGTCTTCCGGGCTGAGGGCGCTCATCTGGATCTGAATGCGGTTCAGGGCCGTCAGGGCTTCGGTCTTGGCCAACTGCTTGGGCTTGAGGTTGAACGCCACGCCCGGGCCGAACGATGCGACGATCTGCGCAAACAGGTCACCGTAGGTGTCGGCCTGGAACAGCACGGTGTCCGGCAGGCTGCCGACCACGACCCATTCACCCAACGGAATGGGGAATGTGTCGTCGTAGTTGATATCCGGGTTGGCCGTCAGAAACGCCGCCGGGTCCGCGTAGGCCTGGGCCGCTTCATCGGCGATACGCGCCACCTCGTCTTCGCCCATCACGCCGGCGCTGATTTTGCTGATAAGTTCGACGAGGGCGGTTTTCATGGGGTGATCCTGTGGCGGGCTGGTTTTCGAGGGCGCAAAGCCTACACCAGTTTTTGCAATTGCGCCGCCGTATCCACCGCCCCCATGGTCTGTGCCGCCGCCAGCGCGGTTGCGCCCTGGGCGTCGATGGCCTTGGGGTTGGCGCCCTGGCTGAGCAGGTAGTCGACCATTTCGACACGGTTGAACATCGCCGCCATCATCAGCGCGGTACGGCCATCGGACGAGGCGGCCTCGACCGGCGTACCGCCCTCGATCAAGGCCTTGACCACGGGCAGGTTGCCCTTGAACGCTGCGCCGGCAATGGGCAGTTGGTTCTTGTCATTGGCAATCAACGGGTCGGCCTTGAACTCGAGCAACACTTTCACCGCCTCGGCATGGCCGTGATAGGCCGCGAGCATCAGCAAGGTGTCGCCGTTGTGGTTGCGAAAGTTGGCCGGCAAGCCCTTGTTCAGCAGCGCAGCGAGCATGGCAGCATCGCCTTTGCGCGCCACATCGAATACCTGCTCGGCAAACTCGGCGGCTTCGTCTTCGGTCATCTGTTTGGCTTGGTCTGACATGGGGGACTCCTTTCTGGTGCACGCGTCTAGTACTGGATACAGGCGCCAGTGTCGCGATGGAGTTCCCCCCTGTCATGGCTTTTTTGTCAAAAGCCTCCATAGGCATATTCAATAACGGAACTGTCCGCCCTGAATCTGCGCCAGCAACTGCCCGGTCACGGGCACGTAGCAGTCCGAACCCGGCAACCAGGCGTAGACCGGGTCATTGCCCGCCTTGTCCGGGTCGAATGCCTCCTCTTTGAGCCGGACCTTCTGGTATTTGAAGGTGCCGGTGGTTTCCATCTTCACCTTGATCCGCAGGAACAACGGCACCGCGTAGTGTGGCAACTGGCCGTGGGCAAATTGCAGCAACTCGCGCATGTCCAGGGACGCCAGGGACTCGCTCGGGGTGATCGCGACCATGCCGGCGCGGCCGTTGGTGTTTTCGATTTCGACACCATAGGCCACCACTTCGGCAATCTGCGGGTGCTGCAGCAGGACGTTCTCCACTTCGGTGGTGGAGACGTTCTCGCCCTTCCAGCGATAGGTATCCCCCAGGCGGTCGACAAATTGCGCATGGCCGAAACCGATGCTGCGCACCAAGTCGCCGGTGTTGAAGTAGCGGTCGCCCTTCTCGAACACATCGGTGAGGATCACCTTGCGGTTCTTTTCCGGGTCGGTGTAGCCGTCATACGGCGACTTTTCATCGATCCTGGCCAGCAACAACCCCTGCCCGCCTTTCTTCACTTTATGCATGAAACCATCGCTGCCCCGTATCGGCTCACCCGAGTCATGGGCGTAGTCCACCAGTGCCCAATGCTGCAGGCAAAAGCCGACGGTGTTATCGAAGTTCAAGATGTTGGTGAAGCCGATATTGCCGTCACTGGCGGCATACAACTCGCAAACATGCTCTACGCCATAGCGCGCCTTGAACTGCGCCCACACGCCAGGTCGCAGGCCATTGCCGACCATCTTGGTCACGCGGTTGTCGCGGTCGTTTTCGCTGGGAGGCTGGTCGAGCAAGTAGCGGCACAGCTCACCGACATAACCGAGGGTGGTCGCCTTGTATTTGCGGGCATCGTCCCAGAACTGGCTGGCACTGAATTTACGCCGGATGGCGAAACCCGACGCCCCGACAATCGCCGAGCCCCAGCACACGCAAAGACCGGTGGCGTGGTACAGCGGCAAGGTGCAATAAAGGACATCGTCCGGGCCCATGTCCAGCGCAATGCTGCCGAAACTGACGGCAGTCTTGGTCCAGCGGCCATGCTTCATGATCCCGGCCTTGGGCAGGCCGGTGGTGCCAGAGGTGTAGATATAGAAGCAAGGGTCGTTGAAGAAGATCTGCGCGGTGCTCGAAGGGTTATCCACCGGGCACTCGGCGCTGGCAAGCACCAGGTCGATGTAACCGTCGGGCACCGCACCGGCCTGCTGGTCCGGGACAAACCAGGTGCGCTCAACCGGGATGTGCACGTGAGCCCGTACGGCCTCGTAGGAAGCCACCAGCTCGGCACCGACCACAATCGCCACCGGGCTCACCAGGTTCAGGCTGTGCACCAGCGCCGCGTGGGTCTGAGCGGTATTGAGCATGGCGCAGATGCCGCCCAGCTTGGCCACGGCCAGCACGCTCAGCAGCAACTCGGGGCGGTTTTCGATAAAGATCGCCACCACGTCGCCCTTGCCGATGCCCTGGGCTTGCAGACGATGGGCAATGCGGTTGGCGTGCTGATTGGCTTCGGTGTAACTGAGCACGCGGTCGCCGTACAGCAACGCGGTACCGTCCGGGTTGCGCAGCGCCGCTTGTTCAAAATGCCAGCCGAGCCCACAGGGCTGCGCGGGGTCGGTGACATTGGCGGCACGCATGCCGCGTACCACCCGTGGCAAGGCACGAACAATGGCAGGCACCTTACGCAGCATCATGCCCCAGGTGATCATGTCGTTTTGCGAATGGCTCATGGGAACGTCCTTTTTCTTATTCTTCGTATGATCCAGAAACACCGGCATTTTTCCGGGCAGTGCTTTGTGGGCAAAAGCCGGATGCCTTGCAGGAAAATACGTCAGCCGTTCTTTGGCTGTACACGCAGGATTTGAAAAGTTTTGTATCCCGATGAGCAACTGCCGGAAAAAGGAATTTAGCGACGCCAAGGTAGTCATTAGGGGTAACGGCACGCCCGCCGGCCCGTGTCGAGCAAAGCAAAATGCAGGATGCATGATGGCCATTCATGCAAATTGCACGAATCCGAAAATATGTATTTTTTATAAGCAGTTGATTTATAACGTATTTTTATTAAGTCGCTAGCTGGCACAATCACTGCACCTATCACTCCATGCTTGCCCACTTGAGCCAATGGAGCTGATAGACATGAGCCTGATCCAAGATAAATTCGCTTCAGTATTCTCCAACTACGACGTCACTACCCAGCCACGCCCCGACGGCGGCATCCTGTTGACCCTGCGCAACAGCGAAGGCAAGCAGGTCAAGCGCTCGATCTCGTACCAGCAGCTGCACACTGCAGACCAGTTGACTTGGGTGATCAGCGCCATTCGCCGCGACCTTGCCGAACAAGCCAGCGACCTGCCGCAGATTTCGATGCTGCAAAGCCAGAACCGCTTTGCCCTGCCGACCTACCATTCGGCATAAGTTCCAGAAACAGCAAAGGGCCGCGACACCGTTAAGTGTCGCGGCCCTTTTTCATGCCTTCAACATAGCCCTTGGCGTGCAGCTTCATTCATCGCCTGCACGCGATTGGTGACGTTCAGCTTGCAGTAGATGTTGCGCAGGTGGAATTTCACCGCGGCCTCGGACGTGGCACGTATCCGGCTCATCTCCCAGACTGTCTTGCCCTCTGAGGCCCAACGCAGGATCTCCAGCTCTGCCGGGGTCAGCGGCTTGCCCGACATACTCAGCCGTCGCCTGACAGCAGTGGACACCGAGAACGGTGCTGCAAACGATTCCTCTGGGCCGCTCATTAAGCGCTCTCCTCTTTTATTGGCTGACGCCTTATCACCCTTCGGATTCCTCCTATTGACAGGTGATATAAACGTTAATACCGAAGAGAGTTACATAACGAAGGGGATTAAGGCGTAGACCCTGCCATAAACAGCAGGGCCTTACAGAGTTTTAAGTTTATTCCCACAGAAACTTCCAACGTACACGGCTTGAAGTTTCTGATCGCTCGCAATTAATCGTCCAATCCGGGAAAACGCCGGGCAATATCGTCACCCGTGAACTCAGGGACCCACCCCTTCAATGTATTAAACAAGCGCAATGCCACGAGGTGCGGGTTCTCGCCCATATCAAACCAGTGCGCTGTGCCGGCGGGGATCACCAGCAGGTCGTTCTTCTCACAACGAACGGCATACACATAATTGTCGATGTGCAGGGCGAACAGCCCCTGGCCGGCGATGAAAAAACGCACGTCGTCTTCACTGTATCGGCGCTCGTCCAGGCACTGTGCACGCAGTTCGTCTTTTTGCGCGTGGTCAGCGGTCACGCGGAGCACTTCTACCGAGCGGTAGCCAAGCGCATCGATCTGCGCCTGGTATGTCGCGATCAATTCAGCATCGCTGGCGCCCTGTTCAATCGGGACCGGCTGCCACCGCTCAAAGCGCACGCCTTGCTCGGCCAGCGTGGCGGCAATGTCATCGAAATGGGTCAGGACCTTGTTCGGAGTGTCCGGTGAATCGGCGGAGTAGACAGCGACATAACTCATTGAAGGGTTCCTTGGTTCTGCTCTTGCAATCGAAGACCGATGATAAGGGCGGCGGCCAGGGCCGCGACGCTCGCGATGCTGAAGGTCAGGGTCGGCCCCAACAGGTTCCAACTGTAGCCCGAATACAACGCGCCCAGCGCGCCGCCGGTGCCCGCCAGGGCGGCATACAACGCCTGGCCCTGGCCTTGTTGGCGGTCGCCGAAACTGCGCTGTACAAAGGCAATCGCCGCGGCATGAAAGCTGCCGAAGGTGGCGGCGTGCATCACCTGCGCCAACAGCAGCACCCCGAAAAACTCGGCAAACGAACCCAGCAGCAGCCAGCGCAGCGCCGCCAACAGGAAACTGGCCAGTAGCACCCGACGGACAGAAAAGCGCGAGAGGATGCGGCTCATGGCCAGGAACATCAGCACTTCGGCCACCACCCCCAAGGCCCACAGCATGCCGATCACACCACGGCTGTAGCCCAGGTGTTCAAGGTGCAGGGTGAGAAAGGTGTAGTAAGGACCGTGGCTCATTTGCATCAACGCCACGCAGGCATAGAACGCCAAGACCCCAGGGCTGCGCAATTGCTTGAGGAAGCCATCACCCGCCAGGCGATTGCCGAGATTAGTGGGCTGCGCATTCGGCACCCACAGGCTGGCGCCGATAATGCCCGCCATGATCACCACGACCACCACCGGGTAGATGTCCAGGCTCAGCCAGTCGAACAGGCGGCCCATGATCACCACGGTGAGGATAAACCCGATGGAGCCCCACAGGCGGATCTGGCTGTAGCGCGAGGTCTGCCTTTGCAGGTGCGCGAGGGTGATCACTTCAAACTGTGGCAGCACCGCGTGCCAGAAGAAGGCATGCAGCGCCATCACCAGCGCCAGCCAGGCGTAGGTGTGGCTGACAAAGATCAGCGAAAAACTCGCCAGGGTGCACACCGCGCCAAACCGCACGATGGCCAGGCGCCGACCGGTGTAGTCGCCCAACCAGCCCCACAGGTTGGGCGCCACGCAGCGCATCAGCATGGGGATGGCCACCAGTTCACCGATACGCGCGCTGGAGAACCCCAGATGGTCGAAGTACAGCGCCAGGAACGGCGCTGTTGCGCCGAGCAGGGCAAAGTAGAAGAGGTAGAAGCTGGAGAGACGCCAGTAGGGAAGTGGGGGCGTCATGTTGATTTTTGGGGCTGCTTCGCAGCCCAGCGCGAGCAAGCTCGCTCAACACTACAGGCTGTCACAGCTGGCCCAGCACCGGCGTACTCACGCGCACATCGGCATTTTGCCCACGGTTGCGCAGCAGGTGGTCCATCAACACGATGGCCATCATCGCCTCGGCAATCGGCGTGGCACGGATGCCGACGCACGGGTCGTGGCGGCCCTTGGTGATCACGTCCACCGGGTTGCCGTGCACATCGATCGAACGGCCCGGCGTGGTAATGCTCGACGTGGCCTTGAGCGCCAGGTGCGCAACGATCGGCTGGCCGGAGGAGATACCGCCGAGAATGCCGCCTGCGTTGTTGCTGAGGAAACCTTGCGGGGTCAGCTCGTCACGGTGTTCGGTGCCGCGCTGGGCCACGCAGGCAAAGCCGGCGCCGATTTCAACGCCTTTGACCGCGTTGATGCTCATCAGCGCGTGGGCCAGCTCCGCATCGAGGCGGTCGAAGATCGGCTCGCCCAGGCCCGGTTTGACCCCCTCGGCAACCACGGTGATCCTGGCACCGACGGAGTCCTGGTCGCGGCGCAACTGGTCCATGTAGGCCTCCAGCTCCGGCACTTTGTCCGGGTCGGGGCTGAAGAAAGCATTGTCTTCAACGCTGTCCCAGGTCTTGAACGGGATTTCGATCGGGCCCAGTTGGCTCATGTAGCCGCGGACAATGATGCCCTGGGTGGCCAGGTATTTCTTGGCGATGGCACCGGCGGCCACACGCATGGCGGTTTCGCGGGCCGAACTGCGGCCGCCGCCGCGGTAGTCGCGCTCGCCGTATTTGTGATGGTAGGTGTAATCGGCGTGGGCCGGGCGGAACAGGTCCTTGATCGCCGAGTAGTCCTTGGACTTCTGGTCGGTGTTGCGGATCAGCAGGCCAATGGCGCAACCGGTGGTGCGACCTTCGAACACGCCGGAGAGGATCTCGACTTCGTCGGGCTCCTGGCGCTGGGTGGTGTGGCGGCTGGTACCGGGCTTGCGGCGGTCGAGGTCACGCTGCAGGTCGTCCAGGGACAGCTCGAGGCCGGGCGGGCAGCCGTCGACAATGGCGACCAACGCCGGGCCATGGCTTTCGCCCGCGGTGGTGACAGTGAACAGCTTGCCGAAGGTATTGCCGGACATGCAGGGCGCTCCGTGAAATCAGTTGAATCAAGTCAACCGTAATAACTTAAGTCGACCAGTATACGCAGGCTAACCGACTAGTTCATCCTCGAAACCTTACCGGTAGACCTTGGTCCAACCGGCACCTTCCTCATGATGGCGCGATGATGCTGCGAGTTCTGCTCTTGACCCTCACCCTGTTTTCCAGCCTTGGCTTTGCCGCCTCCCCTGTGGTGCTGCAACGGCCGATCAGCCTGGACACCGGCAGCGGCGAGCTGTTTGGTTCACTGTTACTGCCCCAATCCGACACACCCGTGCCGGTGGTGCTGATCATCGCCGGCTCCGGCCCCACCGACCGCAACGGCAACAGCGCCGACGGCGCGCGCAACGACAGCCTCAAGCGCCTGGCCTGGGTGCTGGCGCGGCACAACATCGCCAGCGTGCGCTACGACAAGCGCGGCGTGGCCGCCAGCCTGGCGGCCACGCCGGATGAACGCAACCTGACCTTGGACGCCTACGTGGCCGACGCCGTGGCCTGGGGCAAACTGCTCAAGGCCGACAAACGCATGGGCCCGCTGATTGTGCTCGGCCATAGCGAAGGCGCGTTGGTGGCAACCCTCGCCGCGCCGCAACTGGACCCGGCCGGCGTTATTTCATTGTCCGGCAGCGCCCGGCCGGTGGACCAGGTGATCCGCCAGCAACTGGCCGACCACTTGCCCCCTGCCCTGCTGCTGCGCAGCAATCAAATCCTCGATCACCTCAAGGCCGGCCAGGTGGACGCCGAGGTGCCCGGCCCGCTGGAAGGTATTTTCCGACCCAGCGTGCAGCCTTATCTGATCAGCCTGTTCCGCGCCGATCCCTCGGCAGCCTTCGCCAGGTTGCGTATGCCGGCGCTGATCATCCAGGGCACCAACGACCTCCAGGTGGGCGTCGGTGATGCCGAGCGATTGAAAAAGGCCAAGCCCGACGCGCAATTGACCGTCATCGAAGGCATGAACCACGTGATGCGCATCGTCCCCAACGAGGTAAAACAGCAATTGGCTTCCTACAATGACCCGCAACTGCCCCTCGCCGCCGAGCTCGGAAGCCGCCTGGTACGCTTTATCGACGGACTTCACCCCCGTTAAGCGACAATTTGCCTCCAGTCCTGAGAAAAGCGGCCGATAAGCCCAGAGTCGACAGCAAAAAGACTGTCGACTCGCTGGGTTTGGACAGGATCGCGCCGCATGACAACCACTGAAGCAACACCGGAATCTACCGCCGAAACCCCGGCTGAAAAAACCGAGGCCGTCGACGCGGCGCCCCTGCCGTGGACGGAGGTTCAGGCCGAGCATTTCAAAATGCTGCGCCTGGCGCCCCTGGCCACCGACCGTGCCACCGGCGTGCGGCCGTTGCGGTTCGTGCAGTTCGGCTATGCCGAGCGCAATGACAAACACCACAGCCTGCTGCGCATGGTCATCCAACTGCCGGGGCAACGGGTGCGCCGCGAGCAGAATCACCTGGATATCTGGGTCGACCATGACAAGCAGCGTGTGCATTTCGGCCCGGGCAACAGCCTGGAGATCGAACCGGCCAACCGTGGCATCGGGCGCTTCCTGGTGGCCCAGGGCGCTGCATGGGCGAAGAAGAAATGGTCACACTACCGCGTCGACGGCGTCGACCTGGCCAACAAGGATGCACTCAACGAATCCACCCGCCTGCGCCGCGATCATTTCCTGCGCATCCAGGGTTTTGACGTGGCCTACGCCGACGTACAGCACCTGAAGGGCAACGTGCAACCGGGTAAGGTCAGCGATGTGCTGGACAGCTGGAACACCGAAAAACTGCAATTCGTGGAGATTCTCGAAGCCGCGCAGATGCTGCAACAGGCCGAGCAGAACCTGGCGGAGCAGGAAGTGAAGCTGCGCAAGGAAGAAGAAAAGGTCACCAAGTTCAAGCGTGAAGACAGCGGGTTGCGCTTTACCATCACATGCCTGGTGGCGTTTACGGTGTTTCAGGCGGGGTTGTTGATCTGGATTGCGACACACCGGTAATTCAACGCTAGAAGCCCGGCTTGTCGGCGATGGCGACCACAAGAGTACCATCGCCGGCAAGCCGGGCGCCTACAGGTCGTGCGTCACACTCGGGCGGCGAAGACGGCCTGATGCTGGCGGCACTGCTCGGCCGTCAGCATGAACACGCCGTGGCCACCGCGCTGGAAGTCCAGCCAGGCGAAGTCTACTTCCGGGTACAGCGCTTCGACATGCACCTGGCTGTTGCCCACTTCAACAATCAACAAGCCCTTCTCGGTCAGGTGGTCCGCCGCTTCGGCCAGCATGCGCCGCACCAGGTTCAAACCATCGTCGCCGCAGGCCAGGCCCAGTTCCGGTTCGTGCTGGTACTCATCCGGCATGTCGGCGAAGTCTTCGGCGTCCACATACGGCGGGTTCGAGACGATCAGGTCAAAGCGCTGGCCCGGCAGGCCGTCGAAGCCATCGCCCTGCACGGTGTACACCCGCTCGTCGACGCCGTGGCGCTCGATGTTCTGGTTGGCGACTTCCAAGGCTTCGAAGGACAAGTCTCCCAGCACCACTTCAGCGTCCTGGAACTCGTAGGCGCAGGCGATGCCAATGCAACCGGAGCCCGTGCACAGGTCGAGGATGCGCGCCGGCGGCTGGGCCAGCCAGGGTTCGAAGCGGTTTTCGATCAGCTCACCGATCGGTGAACGCGGGATCAGCACACGCTCGTCGACGATAAACGACAGGCCGCAGAACCAGGCCTCCTTCAGCAGGTAAGCGGTGGGCACACGTTCATGGATACGGCGATGCAGCAAACGCTGCACGTGGGAAATTTCCTCTTCTTCCAGGTTGCAATCCAGATAGCTGTCGGCAATCTCCCACGGCAGGTGCAAGGCGCCGAGCACCAATTGACGGGCTTCGTCCCAGGCATTGTCGGTGCCGTGCCCGAAAAACAGGTCTTCCCCATGGAAACGGCTGACAGCCCAACGGATGTGGTCGCGCACGGTGCGCAGGCGGGATGTGATCACGGGGGCAAGCTCCTGGAAAAAACGACTGGCGATTCTAACAGCCTTCGCCTGTCCCTTCGATGTACGAAACGCCTTCGCCATCTGTCGGATTTCATCCAAATTGCCATCATTGGGTTAAACAAGCACACCTCTTGACATGGCTGCACGTCAACAACGGCGTACCTTACGATGGTAGCGATTCACAGAACCGCTCAGCCAGTGGACAATGTCACAAAAGCCCCCCTCACAGGAGCCCCAGAATGTCCGTTCCAAAGACGATGTTTCAACTCAGCGGTCGTGGTTACGCAGCAGCGAACCTCAGCCATGCGACCCTCGTGATCATCGACGCCCAGAAGGAATACCTCAGCGGTCCACTCGCCCTCTCGGGCATGGACGCAGCGGTTGGCAATATCAAGCAACTGGTCGCCGCGGCCCGCAACGCCGGGCGCCCGATCGTGCATGTGCGCCACCTGGGCACCGTTGGCGGCCTGTTTGACCCTCAGGGCGAACGCGGCGAATTCATCCCGGGCCTTGAGCCTGAAGGCGACGAAACCATCATCGGCAAGTTGCTGCCCAGCGCTTTCCACGGCACCGGGCTGGAAAAACACTTGCAGGACCTAGGCTCCCTGGACCTGATCGTCTGCGGTTTCATGAGCCACTCCAGCGTCAGCACCACCGTGCGTGCCGCCAAGAACCTGGGCTTTCGCTGCACCCTGGTGGAAGACGCCTGCGCCACCCGTGACCTGCCTTACAAAGGCGGCATCCTGAGCGCCGAACACGTGCAGCAGACCGAAATGGCCATCATGGCCGACAACTTCGCCACCCTGGCGCTGACCAAAGATCTGATCTGATCGACCTTCTGATGAGCGGCGCGGCCTGTTTACGGCCCCGCTCATCCGCAAATGCCTGCCATTTGCCGCAATTGCCTCTGGTACAGGAACAACCTGTGTATTGTCCGGTCGAAGGGCCGATACCCTGGAGGAAAGGTCGGAATGAAGATATCCGATGGTTTTGACGCTCGTCGCTTGCGCCCCAAGGGCCCGAGCAATTGGCGTCTGCGCCTGGTGGCCGGCATTGCCGCGCTGCTGGCGATCGTAGGCCTGCTGTTGACCGGCGCTGGTGGCGCCGGCCTGTTTGGTCATTCGCCGGCCCTTGGCGAACTGAATGCCAGCCCCGGCGGCTCGGCGATTCTGTTGGTGATCGGCTTGCTGGTAGTGTGGTTGGGCGTCTGGTTGTGGCGCCGTAGTCGTCGGAAAATGCGCCAACCGTTGTCACTGAATATCGCTTCGCACCTGATGAAAAAGCACGACTGATGGCGCTTGGATAGCGTTTCCTGCGCCCCGGCCGCCGCGATTTAGGTAAACTGCCCGCCCTTCGCGGAGGCTGACATGCAAGACGACGATTTTTCCCTGTTCAAAAACGAGCTGCGCGGCGTCAAGCCGATCAAGCACGACCGAGCCGACACCGGCAAACCCAAGGCTGACCGGGCGCAGATCGCCAAGCTGCGCCAGGCCGCGACCGTGCGCACCGATGCCACCACCGTGGACGGCCTGTCGGACCAGTTCGTGATCGATGTCGGCCCCGAAGACGAGCTGATGTGGGCCCGCGACGGCGTGCAGGAAAGCCAGATGCGCAAGCTCAAGGCCGGCCAGATCCCGTTCGAAGGCAGCCTCGACCTGCACGGCATGAACGTGGAAAAGGCCCGGGAAACCCTGTGGGCCTTCCTGGCCGAAGCCACCAAGTTCGAAATCCGCTGCGTGCGCGTCACCCATGGCAAGGCCGTACGCCTGGACGGCAAGCGGCCAATGATCAAGAGCCACGTCAACACCTGGCTGCGCCAGCACACCCAGGTACTCGGCTTCACCTCGTGCCAGGCCCGCCACGGCGGCGCGGGTGCGGTGTACGTGATGCTCAAGCGCACCATGATGGAAGGCCGCGACGAGTAACAAGTGTCCTCGTCAGGCTTGCAGCGATGTGCCCGCCACCGTAACCTTGCGCTTTGCGAAAATCCCACAGGTAGTTTCATGTCCCTGGAACAGAATTACACCGCGATCCTCGGCCAACTCGGCGAGGACGTTTCCCGCGAGGGCCTGCTCGACACGCCAAAACGTGCCGCCAAGGCCATGCAGTATCTCTGCCGCGGCTATGAGCAGACACTGGAAGAAGTCACCAACGGTGCCTTGTTCAGCTCCGACAACAGCGAAATGGTGCTGGTCAAGGACATCGAGTTGTACTCGCTGTGCGAACACCACCTGTTGCCGTTTATCGGCAAGGCACACGGGGCGTATATCCCGAGCGGCAAAGTGCTGGGCCTGTCGAAGGTCGCGCGGATTGTCGACATGTATGCGCGCCGCCTGCAGATCCAGGAAAACCTCAGCCGCCAGATCGCCGATGCCGTGATGCAGGTGACCGGCGCCCTGGGCGTGGCCGTGGTGATCGAAGCCAAACACATGTGCATGATGATGCGCGGTGTGGAAAAACAGAATTCGTCGATGATCACCTCGGTGATGCTGGGTGAGTTCCGCGAAAACGCGGCCACCCGCAGCGAATTCCTCAGCCTGATCAAGTAACAGGCTGCGTACGAAAAGGCCGGCGTTCATCGCCGGTTTTTTTTCGCCCGCAAAATTCAGGTAAGCTGCCGCCCCTCAGTTATGGGCAAGAGGTTTCAGCCATGTTCGTCAAAGCACTTCGAGTGGGCCTCGGCCACGTCATCATCGCGGGCGACTACCTGACCCGCCCACGCAAAAAGCAACGCCCTGCCGAACAACAGGCGCAGGTCAATGCAGCGGCCAAGGCACTGACGCTCTATCAATTCCATGCCTGCCCGTTCTGCGTGAAGACCCGCCGCACCCTGCACCGCTTGAATGTGCCCGTCGCGTTGAAAGATGCGAAGAACAACGAGCAAGACCGCCAGACCCTGCTGGAGCAAGGTGGCAAGATCAAGGTGCCGTGCCTGCGCATTGAAGAAAACGGCCAGACCACCTGGATGTACGACTCCAAGGTGATCATCGATTACCTCGACAAGCGCTTCGCCGCGATCTGACAGGCACCGCCCTCCTGTAGGGCCCGGCGTGCCGGCGATGGCATCCAGAAAATCACCGCCTGGCTTTCGAGCCCATCGCCGGCAAGCCGGGCGCCTGCAGGTCGATGTCTAAATCCAGCAGCGCGGACCCCAGGCACTTGCCATGGGCATCCAGCGCCAGCGAGCGGGTGACCCCGCCGCGCAAGATCCCCGGCAGCACGAAGTTGAGTGCCTGCACATTTGGCAATTCGTAACGCCGCACCGGTGCGGCGCCAGGCTCCAGCAGGTCCGCAAAGAATGCTGCCACGCGCTCGGCCGTCAGTTGCTCGCACAGCAACGGGTAATCCTCGGCACGGTACGCAATGATCGAGATATTCGACGTATCGCCCTTATCCCCTGTGCGGGAATGGGCCAGCGTGTGCAGCTTCATGCTTCGATCCTCGGGTTGACCGCACCACGCGGCAGCAACAATGACGCCACCGCCACCACCTGGCGTACGCTTTTGCTGGCGCCGCCACCACCGGACGGGCCATTGGTGTAAAGGGTTTCGACTTCATTGCCCACGCGCACCGCATCGCTGCGTTCTTCACAGCGAGCCGCCACGCGCAGGCGCACTTCCCAGGGCTCGACCGTGCTGCGCGGCCCGTGCAGCGCGTCCATGCCGATCAGTTCGGCGCGCACGTCCTGCATCTTCACGCCCATCAACTCAAGACGCTTGAGGACGACATCCCGCGCCAACTGCGCCCGTGCAACAGCACCGGGGCCACCGTAGGACATCTGCCCTTCGCCGATCCAACCGTCCAGGTAACCGACGCTGACCTTTAACTGCTCGGGTCGCGCACGGCCATCTGCCCCCACAGCGCGAATACAATCAACACGCTCTTCGACAAACCCCACCTGGGAAAAATCGGCCGTCACATCCGGCGTCAGGTACGCCGCCGGATCGTGCACTTCGTAGATCAGTTGCTCAGTGCAGGTCGCGCGGCTGACCCGCCCACCGGAACCGCCGACCTTGGTGATCAGGGCTTCGCCGTCGGCATCGATCTCGGCCAAGGGGAAGCCCAGGCGAGCCAGGTCCTCCACATCCTTGAAACCAGGGTCGGCAAAATAGCCGCCGCTGACTTGCCCGGCACATTCGAGCAAATGCCCCACCAGCGTACCGCGCCCCAAGCGCTGCCAATCGTCCGCGGCCCAGCCGAACTCAAACATCTGCGGCGCCAGGAACAAGGAAGGGTCGGCCACGCGCCCGGTGATTACCACATCGGCATCAGCGCGCAGCGCTTCCAGGATGCCGTCGACACCCAGGTAGGCATTGGCAGAGATCAACCGCTCACCCAGGGCGCCGACGGTCTGGCCGTTGTCCAGCAACCATTCGGGCTGCAACACGTTCAACACATCGTCGCCGACCACGGCAACCACCTTGAGATCAAGGCCCAGCTCGCTCGCAATCCGCCGTACTTCAACAGCCGCTGACAGCGGGTTGGCCGCGCCCATATTGGTGATCACCCGCAAACGACGACGCCCGGCCTTCGCGCCAACAAACGGCAATACCCGGCGCATGCGCTCACTGAGCAGTGGGTCGTAGCCCCCCTGCGGGTGGCTGATCCGCGCCTGTTGCGCCAGGGCAATCGTACGTTCAGCCAGGCATTCGAAGACCAGATAATCCAGATCGCCTTGTTCGGCCAACTCGACTGCAGGTTCGATACGGTCACCGGAATAGCCGGCGCCGGAACCGATGCGCAAGGTTTTCATCTCAAATAACTCCCAGGAGCAACGCCGTCAGGGTCATCAACACCGACGCGGCAAACAGAAACGGAATGGTGAAGCGTTGGTGGTCGGCCAACTCGACCTTGCACAGGCCCACCAACAGGAAGGTCGCGGGGGTCAGCGGGCTGACCGGGAAACCGGTGGTGTGCACGCCCAGCAACGAGGCCTGGGCCACTTGCAGCGGGTCGACGCCGAGGGCCTTGCCGACTTCGGCGATCACCGGCATCACGCCGAAATAGTAGGAATCGGGGTCGAACAGCATGCTCAGTGGCATGGAAATAAAGCCCACGACAGCCGGGATCAGCTTGCCGTGGCCGGCCGGAATCTGCGCCACCGCCACTTCGGCGATCGCCTTGAGCATCCCGGTGCCTTGCATGATCCCGGTGAACACCCCGGCGGCGAGCAGGATACTGGCCATGGTCAGGGCGGTTTTTGCATGGGCGTCGATGCGGGCGCGCTGAGCGTCGACGTTCGGGTAGTTGATGCACAGCGCCACCACGGTGCCGAGCATGAACATCACCACCGGGTCGACCCAGCCGGCGATCATCACCACCATCACCAGCACGGTGAGGATCAGGTTGACCCAGAACAGGCGCGGGCGACGCAGCTTGATGTCATCGTCACTGAGCACCCGCTGTGGCACCGCATCAACGCTGGCGCCGGCGCCAAGGCCCAGGCGTTTTTCTTCGCGACGGCCGAGCCACCAGGCACAGGCAAACACGAAAATCAGGCCGACGATCTGCACCGGAATCAGCGGTTGGAACAGGTCTGCCACCGGCACATGCAGCGCCGCCGACGAGCGCAGCACCGGCCCTGTCCACGGCAAAAAGTTGACCCCGGCCGCCATCGCACAGACGCAGGCGAGGATGCGTTTGTCGATGCCCAGCCGTGTATACAACGGCAGCATCGCCGGTACCGTCACCAGGAACGTCACCGCGCCGGAGCCGTCCAGGTGCACCAGCAGCGCCAGGGTCGCGGTGCCGACGACAATCCGTGTAGGACGCGTCCCCACCGTGCGCAGGATGCGATCAATGATGGGATCGAGCATGCCGGCATCGGTCATGATCCCGAAAAACAGGATCGCGAACACAAACATGCCGACCACGGGGGCGACGTTCTTGATACCGGTGATGATGAAGGCGCTGGTTTGCAGGCCGAACCCGCCGAGCAGTGCGGCGATGATCGGCAAGGCGATCAGGGCCACCAGCGGTGACAGGCGTTTGCTCATGACGGCAGCGAGCAGGCACAGGATGGTGATGACACCCAGGGTAGCGAGCATGGGTTACTCCAGAGCGGCCTTGGTGGCCGGTTATTGTTTTCCCTGAAGTATTGGAAGCGGGTTAGTCTTTGTAAATTGGAATATTCACCAGCCAGTGTTCGGAAAAACAAAATGAAGAACAGCATCCAGCACATTCAGGCGTTCCTTGCGGTCGCCCGCACCGGCAGTTTCACCAAGGCAGCCAATGAGCTGCATCTGTCGCCGTCGGCGCTGACGGTGCAAGTCCAACAGTTGGAAGACTGGCTAGGCGTCACCCTGCTCGATCGCAGCCCGCGCCATGTCAGCATCACCGCCGCCGGCCAGGACGCCCGCGGGCCGATGGAAAAACTGCTGCTCGACCTGGACAACATTGTCACCGGCTCCCGCGACCTCGCCGCCTTGCGCCGTGGCGTGGTCACCATCGCCGCCCTGCCCTCGGTGTGTGCCGGCACTCTGCCGCCGGTTCTACGCCTGTTCCGTGAACGTTTTGCCGGGATTGAAGTACGCCTGCATGACCTGGTGGCCCATCGCATTCATGCCCAGGTGCGTTCCGGCGAAGTGGATTTTGGCATCGGCGTGCGCGCACGGCTCAGCCATGGCCTGGACTTCGTGCCGGTGCTGAATGATCGCTTGTGTGCATTTGTGCCGGTGGATCATCCGCTGACCCGCCATCGCACACTGGCCCTGGAACAACTGGCGGACCAACCGATCATCCTCACAGGGCGTGACAGCAGCGTGCGTGAACAAGTGGACGCGCTGTTCGATGAGACACGCCTGACGATGAATGCGGGGATGGAGGCCAACTACATGTCGACCGTGCTGGCATTGGTGCGCCAGGGGTTGGGGATCAGTGTGCTGCCGGAGTCGGCGGCGGACAGCCTGGAGGGGTTGAAGCGCATCGACATCGATCACCCCGGCGTGAACCGGGAGATCGGGCTGATCAGTCGCAGCGGGATGGGGTTGAGTCCGGCGGCGCAACGCTGCTTCGAGCTCTTGAACACTGAAATGCGACCTGTGTAGGCGCCTGGCTTGCTGGCGATGGCGCGATTGAAAACGCATCGCCGGCAAGCCGGGCTCCTACAGATCAGGGGGGTTCAGTCGAGCATTGGCACGTGCTTGGGATGGCTGGCAACACGCTTCAACCACGCCTGCACACCCGGATAAGCATCCAACTCAAAACCACCTTCATTCGCCACATGGGTGTAGGCATACAAGGCCACGTCCGCGATGGAGAACTGATCGCCCACCAGGTACGGCGTCAACTGCAGCTGGCGCTCCATGACTTTGAGTGCCTTGTAACCGCCCTTGTGCAACTTCTTGTATTCCTCCAGGCGTTCCTCGGGCAGCCTCAGGTAAAACTGGATAAACCGCGCCACCGCAATGTACGGCTCGTGGCTGTACTGCTCGAAGAACTGCCATTGCAACACTTGAGTGCGCAGGCGCGGCTCGGTCGGCAGGAACTCGCTGCCATCGGCGAGGAAGTTGAGGATCGCGTTGGACTCCCACAGGCAGGTGCCGTCTTCCAGCTCCAGCACGGGGATCTTGCCGTTGGGGTTCTTCGCCAGGAATTCGGCGGTCTGGGTGTCACCCTTGAGGATGTCCACATCCACCCATTGATACGGGATGCCCAGCAGGCTGAGCATCAATTTGACCTTGTAGCAGTTGCCCGACTTGTAGTCGCCATAAACCTTGTACATGGGGCTCCCCTTATGCCGCTTGCGCGTGCTGTGCTTGACGGACCACCGCGGCCAGGCGCTTGAGACCTTCGTCCAAACGGGCCGGGTCGATATGGCTGAAATTGAGCCGCAACGAGCCAAGGTGTCGGTCTGGCTCGGAAAAGAACGGTTCACCGGGCATGAACGCGACGTTCTGGTCGAGCGCTTGAGCCAACAAGGTGCGGGTGTCGAGCGGCTGTTTCAAGGTCAGCCAGAAGAATAATCCACCCTGGGGCACCTGCCAGTCCGCCAGGTCGCTGAAATGCCGTTCGAGTGCGGCCTGGAATGCATCGCGGCGCTCGCGGTAGAAGCGGCGCAGTTCCATCAGGTGTTGCTGGTATTTTTGCGTGCCGATCCACTGCATCGCCTGCCATTGGCCGACGCGGCTGGTGTGCAGGTCCGCCGACTGCTTGAGCTTGAGCAGGTGCGGGAACAAGTCGGGGCTGGCGATCAGGTAACCGACGCGCAGGCCCGGCAACAACGTTTTGGAGACGGTGCCGGTGTAGATCCAGCTGGCCTTTCTCAGGCGCCCGGCAATGGGTTTGGCGCTGCCGCCGTCAAAGGTCAGCTCGCGATAGGGTTCGTCTTCGATCAGCGTCACGCCGAACTCATCGAGCAGCGCAGCAACAGCCTCGCGCTTGGCTTCGCTGTAGCGCACGGCCGAGGGGTTCTGGAACGTCGGGATCAGGTAGATGAACGCCGGCCGATGGCGTTCGAGGTGGGTGCGCAACGCGCTGAGGTTCGGGCCGTCGGCCTCCAGTTGCACGGTGAGGCAGTCCGCGCCGAACAGTTGGAAGATCTGCAACGCGGCCAGGTAGGTCGGGCCTTCCAGCAAGATCTGCGTGCCTTTGTCGATGTACAGCTTGGCCGCCAAGTCCAGGGTTTGCTGGGACCCGCTGACCACCAGCACCTGGCTGGCCTGGCACGGCACACCCAACGCGCGCGCTTCGGCGGCGAGCAACTCGCGCAGCTGCGGTTCGCCTTCGCTCATGCCGTACTGGCCGATATTCAGCGGCAGGTCATCCCAGTCCAGCGCGGGCAACATGGCTTCTGCGGGCAGGCCACCGGCGAACGACATCACTTCCGGACGCTGGGCTGCCGCGAGGATTTCACGGATCAAGGAGCTTTTGAGGCGCGTAACACGTTCAGAGAAGGCCATGGGGTCACCGGTAGCGAAGACGATGGAAAATACGTCAAACTTGTTGACCGAAATTACGATGACTTGCACGGATACGTCAATATGCTTGACCTTAAAAACCCAACCGCCCAGCAAGAGGCCATGGAAGCATTCTTCTTCGGCTACCAGGCGTTCACCGCCAAGGCTGACGAAATGCTCGAGCGCCGCGGCCTGAGCCGGGTGCACCAGCGCATTGTGTTTTTTATCGCACGCTACCCAACATTGAGCGTGAAGGAACTGCTGGAACTGCTGGGCGTGAGCAAGCAGGCGCTGAACATGCCATTGCGCCAGTTGCAGGAAATGCACCTGGTGGACAGCGTCGCGTCCGAGACCGACAAACGCAAACGCCTGTTGGCGTTGAGCGAAGAAGGTCTGCGTTTCGAGCAGTCACTGCGCCGCGAGCAAGTAAAATTGTTGCAGCGCGCATTCAGTGACGCGGGCGAAGACGCAGTGGCCGGGTGGCTGGCGGTGAACCAGGCGCTCGCACACCAACCTTGATCCCTGTGGCGAGTGGGTGCGCCTTTCATCTCTTTCGAACGCCAAACGTAAAACATTATTTGCTTTCTTTGTATACAAAAGCATAATTCGCTTCGTGCGAGTTCCTGACCTATTGGTCAACAAAACCCGCCAGTACCTCAAAGCGCTGTTGCCCACATGTGTGACCGGCGCTGGAAATAACAATAAAACTCTTGAGGAGTACTCGCTGTGGATAGCCGCAAATCCGATGCCCCAACGCTGGATCTTTCACCGACGCACAGTGGCTGGCTGGAACGCCTGTTCAAACTGCGCTTGCATGGCACCACAGTGAAGACCGAGCTGATTGCCGGCCTCACGACCTTCATTACCATGGCCTACATCATCTTCGTCAACCCGAACATCATGGCCGACGCCGGTATCGATCATGGCGCGGCTTTTGTCGCCACCTGCATCGCCGCCGCGCTGGGCTGCCTGTTGATGGGTTTGTACGCCAACTGGCCGGTGGGCCTGGCGCCGGGCATGGGCTTGAACGCGTTTTTCACCTACACAGTGGTCGGCACCATGGGCTACACCTGGGAAACCGCGCTGGGCGCGGTGTTCATCTCCGGCGTGCTGTTCATGGGCCTGACGCTCTCGCGGGTGCGTGAATGGCTGCTCAACAGCATTCCGGTCAGCCTGCGCCACGCCATGGGCGCCGGTGTCGGCTTGTTTCTAGGGGTGATCGGGTTGAAGACCGCCGGTATCATCGTCGACAGCCCGGCGACCTTGATCAAACTCGGCTCACTGCACGAACCCGCCCCGCTGCTGGCAGCGGTGTGCTTTTTGCTGATCGCCATCCTCAGTTACCACCGCGTGTTCGGCGCGATCCTCATCAGCATCATCGCCGTGACCCTGGCCGGATGGGGCTTGGGCCTGGTGCACTACAACGGCATCCTCTCCACGCCACCCAGCCTGGCACCGACCTGGATGGCGATGGATGTGAAAGGTGTGTTCAATGTCAGCATGATAAGCGTGGTATTTGCGTTTCTTTTTGTACACATGTTTGATACCGCAGGTACACTGATGGGCGTTGCGCAACGCGCCGGGCTGGTCAATGCCGACGGCAGGATCGATAACCTGTCCCGTGCGCTGAAGGCCGACAGTGCTTCCAGCGTGTTCGGCGCCATGGTCGGCGTACCGCCGGTGACCAGCTACGTGGAAAGTGCTGCGGGCGTGGCTGCAGGGGGTCGTACCGGGCTCACCGCCGTCACCGTGGGCATCCTGTTTGTGGCGGCGATGTTTTTTGCGCCACTGGCCGGGATGATTCCGGCCTATGCCACTGCGGGTGCGCTGATTTATGTGGCGATGCTGATGATGGCTAGCATGGCCCACATCAATTGGGACGAAGCCACCGACAGCATCCCGGCGATCGTCACCGCGATCATGATGCCGCTGACGTTCTCGGTCGCCGACGGTATCGCCCTGGGCTTTATCACGTATGTGGCGCTGAAGGCGGGCACCGGCAAGTACCGCGAGATTTCCGTCAGCCTGTGGGTGCTGTGCGCGATTTTCATCGCCAAGTTCATATTTCTATAAGAAGGAGTAACGCATGACCCTGGAAACCTGGCTGCTGTTCAGCGGTGCTGCATTGATCGTGATCCTGATCCCCGGCCCGCTGTCCTTGCTGATGATCAGCAACAGCCTCAACTATGGTCTGCGTCGCTCGTACCCGGCGTTTCTGGGAGGCGTGTTTGCCTCGGTCTGCCTGTTGAGCGCCTCGGCACTTGGCCTGGGCGCGCTGCTGCTGGCCTCAGAACAGTTGTTCAGCGCGCTGAAGATCATCGGCGCGCTCTACCTGTTCTACCTCGCCTGGCAGAGCTGGCAGCAATCGCGTCAACCGTCCCAGGGCGCGGTAGTGCCCCAGGCCGTCGCTACGCCGCGTTTTCGCGCCTTGTTTGGCCGCGCATTCGTGCTGGGCGCCAGCAACCCCAAGGACATCCTGTTCTTTGCCGCCTTCCTGCCGCAGTTTCTCAGCAGCGAACTGCCGTTCCTCTCACAGCTGCTGATCATGATCGCCACCTGGGCCCTGCTCGACCTGCTGTGCAAGTTGGCCTACGGGCTTGGTGCACAGGGCGCGGCACGCTACCTGCGCAGCGGCAAGGGCCAGGTCGGGTTCAACCGCGTCAGCGCGGTATTATTCAGCGGGGCCGGCGCAGCCTCTCTGTTAAGCCGCTGACGCCTCACACCCTCACAAAATAGACGCTGGGCGGGTCCGCTTGAACGACGGGCCATTGAACGCCCGCCACTATCCGAACCAATCGATTTTCCTGCATGGCACGCTGGACAGCCACGAATGGAGGCGAACCAGGATTAGCATTGATGGCGTGATTCAACCACCGGTCCGTCAGCCTCTTCTTTATCTGAACACTCCCTCGCTCAACCCACTGGGGGGTGATGTAGTACACCTTGCCTGAGTTGGAGGATCGGTGCATCGCGATCAGTTCATGCATGGCATAGGCGGTACGTCGTACCTCGACTTCATAGACGTTGAAACCCTGCTGTTCCAGAACGTTGCGGATCGCCGCGCGTTGCACGCTGTTTCGCTGTTCTTTTTTCCCTGCTCCACTGGAGCGCAACGCCGAATCCAACCCCTGCACGCTGAAGTCGACGCGAGTAAAACCCGGTGCCCGGCTCGCGTTACCGATGGTGATCGAGGTGCCGCGCCTTTCGGTGGTCCGTAGCATTCTCAGCAAGTCATCTGTCTGGCCGAGGCCCATGGTGTGCGGAGTCAACCAATTGTCCAGCGTTGCACGGATATTGAGCAGATGAGAGGCAGTGGCCTCGTAGGTTGTATCCGCCAATTCAATCAACCTTCTGACGGCCATTCTCTGGCTGTGAAGGGTCATAGTGGGGAATGCAGCACCTACATAACGCTCCAAAGGCCGGTCAAACAAGCGCGCATGCAACTGCCAGTCCCCCATCGCGGTGCGCGATACCGGTATGGGCTGCTCCCCAAGCGCAATCGTGGTCCAACGCTCAATATCAATGTAGGCACGTGAGACCAGCAGTTGATCCGGAGTAATAAACGCAATGCCGCTCCTTGGCGCATTGCTCCCCTCATCAAGCAACCTGTAATACCCGATCCCAGAGGCTGACTGCGTGTCATACCACGCTCCAATGTAGATGGCGTCGTAGGATAATCTCTCGGCGCCCATGTTCACGTGAAACGTCCCGAGCGCCGAAAAAGCAGGCACCTGCCCCGCAGGCATCTGAACCCTCCAATCGAACCAATCGGAGGCTGGCGCAGGTGATTGGAGTATGCGCAGTTCTGTAGCGGCGCGCACACTGGGTGGCCACCAGTCTGGCGTCGCTGGCACTTGCCCCGGCCAAGGGTTGAGCCTGCCCGAGCTCGGCCCCGCCACCGGCGCATCCGCGCCCAGTAACCATTCCCTGGGCTGGTGGATATTCAGAATCAGTTCGTCTTGACCCGGCGACTGCCGGTTTTTCACGCGCAACGACCGCTCGCTGCCGCGCCTGTAAAGCGGATAGTGGTGAGTGTCATCCGTCACGAAAAATTCGCCATTTTTTACGTAGACCCCATGCTCGCCCTCCCCTTTGAGCGCTACAGCGCCCTCAGGCACGCCCTTGATCTTGAAACGCTCCAGGGCCTTGAGTTGAGTGACCGACGGGGGCGCCAAGCGCAAAGGCTCGCCGAGTGCGGTCATGCGCAAGCGACGTATCCGTCCCAGCAGGGTGCTCGGTGTCGGCCGTGGAGCATGGGGCAATGCAGTGCCCGCTTTCTTGGGGCCGGGTATGAAGTTCGATAACAGCTCAAGTGCCAAAAAGACGGTCATAAAGCCCACATCGACCGCATCATGGGGGTCGCCAGAGCGATGGTAGCGCCGCGCAGCAAGCAGCAGCTCATAAGCATCATTAAACAGCCCGAATGACGGAGAGAAAAATGCCACCAACCTCCGCCGGGTGGTATCGCTCTGCTCGCCAAGGCGACGAACTCGATATTTTTGCAACTCCTTGCCGGACTGACTGAGCGCCTGGGTCCGGCGTTGCAGTTCAAGCACGCTGGCGCGGTACAGCAATGCCCGGGCGTTGCCGAGAGAGGTGGGGACAACAGCCAGCCAATGCTGTGGATCACTGGCAATCTGTTCCATCGCTTGTTTTTCGACCTCGCACTCTAACGGCGTCGGCTCCACATGCCTGATGCTGAATGAGCGAATAAACTTGCCCGCCTGCCAAATCCCCATCTTCATGACAAAAACAGGTAATTGATGAAGCGTACTGAATGCCTGGCGGGGTCTGTCGGCAACCTCCGGATGATGGGCAATGGCCTCAAATGCCCAACCGGGAGCAACCTGTCGTGCCAGTACCTTGACGTTCTCCGGCAATGCACCGATACGATTCAGTTCGTCATGGGCCCGTTGCAGGCTGGCGTATTCGGTGAGGACCAGGGCTGGCGGAGCCTCGGGCCAATAGACCACGCACACCCCGGAAGACGTGTCGTGCACAAGCACTATCCCCGCGATGTAGCGATCATGCTGCATCGTGTGACCCACCACATGAAGCACATGCAGCTGCAACTGATGCTGGTTTTTCAACAGGTCCTGTGGCGTTCGTGCCGCCATCGCCGTCTTGAATATGCTCTGCGCGGTCGCCGACATGCCCTGCTGAGTCGCCAGGAAAAGATGGTACTGAAAACCGGTGCGCAAGGCGCGATTCAACAACTCGGGAATACGTCCTTCGTCGGGCCTGTGGGGGGCGTCAATGCGCGGGTAAAACACCTTATTGATCAACGCATCATACTGGCCGCCAATATCCAGGGAAGACACCAGACCGATCAGGTAACTGGCACTCAGCCGCGGTTTCCAGTCAGGCTGCAGATAGCGGGCACGGTCGAATCGCCACTTCGTCCAGGGTGCCTGAGGGTCCAGGTTATGCAACGCCAGTTTCAACAGACTGAACGTTGTCCGCTCAGGGGTAGCGGTCAATTTTATGTTTCGATCGCCCACCGGGCACTCGGGTGAATCCCCACAAAAGCTGCCGAAAACACCATCAGGCATATCAATAAAGCACTGGTCGATATCCCACGACGGCGAGATGCCATCCTGGCTCAATCGAGCCGTCAAGGCGCGACGGGCGAATGTGTCCAGGTCGGGCAAAGCGTGTTCACGTCGGTTTTCAAATGCATAGGTGCTGTTCAGATACAGGCGCTGCAAATGCATGAATTTTTTACGTTGGGCGCGCGTGGCATACGCCAACCAGGGGGGCAGTTTCTTCGCTTCAGACGCGGTCTTGCGCAGCAGCTCGACATTCGCCCTGGCCTGGTCCAAGGCGTTGTTGACGGGAATTTTCAGCTGCCCTTCCAGCTCCCCCCTTAACAGCGCGCGACTCAACTCGGCGTCCTTCACCTCACTGAAAATACGCGCGATGTCCTCGGTACTGTTGTACAGGCGGTGGTGACAACCCAGCAGTTTTTTGAGAGCGGCCAGCAAAGGACGGCCCTTGATCTCAAGGTAGCGAACCGCGAGCGTGCCACGTGCCGCATGTGCACGCAGGTCGGAGCGCTTATCACGCTCGACAGCCCCCCACAGCACGGAGCCGTCCGGGCTGCTCAGGCTGGCCTTGAGGCCTCGGGTCAATGCGTCCACGCAGGCAAAGGCCTTTACTCCACCCTCCGCTCCGAAAGCGTAGAGCACTACCGGTCGCTGCCGGGTCGGGACCCTCACCGCAGCCGCCGTAGTCATCACCCAGACATTATGGAGCGGGTAGAAGGCGTCCGGCTCGCTGCCCACCGCGATCGACAGTACCTGGGTATCACTGACCGGGCGCTTGGTTGCCAAGGGCTGCTCCATCACTTCGAACACCAGGTCTCGATGGGCCGTACCGATCAACTTGAGCCGGTGCAGCAACTGAACCTCGCAAAGCAGGGCCTCGGTCTGGGCTTGCATAAACAGGGAAACACGCCTGGTCGTGCACTTCCCGGCAGGGCGTTCCCTGGCCGTACACTCCTTGGCGGGATTCTCCGTGGCCGTGCACTCCATGGCAGGGCTCTCCTTGGCCGCGCACTCCCTGGCAGTACACTCCCGGGTAGGGCGCTCCGTCCAGAAAGCCACCTCGAGCAGCCGGGACGGCGCGGCTTGCATCAATGTATTCAAATCACAGGTATGGACGCCGAGTTGCCCCACAAGGGACATGACCCCCAGGTAGGCTGGCGTCTCTGCGCTGAGGTCATCCGGGTCGAGCAGCGCGACCAGGCCTTTTTCGTAGCGCTTGACCTGCTGCTCTACGGTGCGCAGGGCCAAACCCGGCGCCACACTGGCGAAGACTATTTCTTCGGCACGTCGCTGCTGGTCCCACTTAAGCAATTGATCGCCAATGACGCCGAGGCGGGCGCCCCCGACCAGCTGTTTCCTGGAACGCTCAACGTGCGCGAGAACATCTGCGGCATCCAGTGGTTGAGGTACGGGTCGCGTGTCGGAGAATACGTGCGAAAAATAAACCTTCACGGCACACCCCAGTTCGTTGGCCCATTGTCCGGCCAGCAACGCCTGAGCGCCCTGTGCCAGCGCATCGTCCATCACCTCCAGGCCACACATGAAGCCGGTCGCTGGCGACATATCTGCCGGCCGGTGCAATGCCTTGCGTCGACTTAACGGCAAGCAATGCCAGAGTTGGTGGAACAGCGAGCGGTTCAACCCCAGCAAGGTGCACTGAAGGGCAGAGAAGGACGCGGCCTCGTAAAAATTCCGGACCGCACCCGGCAGGTAAATCACATGCGGCGCGTCGCTGGGGCTGCCTTCTCGATAAAGATACAACGCACCGGGAATCGCGACAGCAGGAGTACCCGGCCACATCAATTGACTCACTTTCACGCTGGCCCACTCCCGGCCTGCCCGCTCACGCGCGTCTGCGGTCGGGGCATCGATCAGGGCTTGAACCATGGCCATGCCTGCATTTGTTAGTTCCTCCAGCTGATGCGCCATGAAGGCGCGGTCAGCGAAGAGCGTCTTCTGCAACTCGACCCAACGCTCGCGGCGTGTGCGCCAGGACCCCAACGCCAAGGTGTTCCAATAGTTGGAGGCCGCGTGATCCAGTCGTTCAAAGAGCCTCATCGCGATCACCCGCTGCAATACTTCCAGCGGCCTGTACGGTAAACGCCTGTTCGGATCATCTTTAATGCTCAGAGCGGTGAACCGATTAACGTTGATCTCCACCGTCGGCAGGACCAGCAACGACAACGCGCGCTCGGTCAAACTCTCGACTTTGCGTGGCGGGTCGGGCGGTTTGGGCTCGGTGAACAACAGGCTGTCAGGATCGATCTCGAATGCTTTGCGCAATTCGGTGCGAATCACCGCCAGGACTTTGGGCGAGCGCCCTATCAGGCGGGCAAGTTCCTGCGTCGAGTCTTTACACCGCCAGTCGGCAAGCACGATCTGATTGATCAGTCGGCTGGGCTGGGGGGCTGCGTTGATCCGCCGAGCCAGCAGATCACGAATGGACGCAGACTCGCCGGGGTCGTCCATATCAAAAGGGGGCGCAACGCTCGGGTGATCGGGGGCCAAGGTCATGGAGTTTTCTTCTCTAGGACGAAAGCTCCCAGCCTAGGCATCACCGGCAAACACAAGGCGCTAGATAGTTGAACTATCTACGCGCAAAAAAAAGCCCGCAGTGTGGGCGGGCGAAAAACCAACGAAGAGCTTTGGGGGTGTGAAGCGAGGTGACGCTCAGCTACCGCGATAAGTGGAATAGCTGTAAGGCGAAATCAGTAGGGGAACATGGTAGTGATCCTGCTCGGCGCTGATGCCGAAGCGCAGCACCACCACATCCAGGAAGGCCGGTTCTGGCAGTTGCACGCCACGGGCGCGGTAATAGTCGCCGGCACTGAATTGCAATTGGTACACGCCGCTGCGGTAGTCGTCGCCCTGCAGCAGCGGTGCGTCGCAGCGGCCGTCGCTATTTGTCAGCGCGGTGGCGACCAGTTCCAGCTGTGCGCCTTCGACGCGGTACAGCTCAACCTTGATCGCGCTGCCAGGGCAGCCGTGTGCGGCGTCCAATACGTGTGTGGTCAAACGTCCCATGGCGTCTACGCGCCTCCTGTGATCAGTAGAAAGAGGATCCGCACTTTTTCAGGGCATCAAAAAAGCCGGCGACGGCTGATTAAGACATTTTTCAAAAAAATTGTACACAATAAATTCAACCAATATCCTGCGCCCCACAGGCGCCGGTGTGACGGCGATAGAGGTACACCTAATAGACCCAGATGAGACGCTCGTCGACAAGCCAGCTCCTGCAGGTGGGCGTACGGCAAAAAGTTTTTGACGTTTAGCTGACCAGTCAGGCAGGTTTCTTGCAGTAGCTTCAGTGCGCACCGTTCAGAAAAAATGCAGAAATGCAGGCTTACAAAGTCGACGATAAGTTGTATACAATCACTCATCGCTACTACGACGAACAAGAAGGAAGACTGCAGTGAGCGCTGACTACCCACGCGACCTGATCGGTTACGGCAGTAACCCTCCTCACCCCCACTGGCCGGGCAAGGCGCGCATTGCGCTGTCTTTCGTACTCAACTACGAAGAAGGCGGCGAGCGCAATATCCTGCACGGCGACAAAGAGTCCGAAGCCTTCCTGTCGGAAATGGTCTCGGCCCAGCCGCTGCAAGGCGAGCGCAACATGAGCATGGAGTCGCTGTATGAATACGGCAGCCGAGCCGGCGTGTGGCGCATCCTCAAGCTGTTCAAGGAATTCGACATTCCGCTGACCATCTTCGCCGTGGCCATGGCCGCCCAGCGCCACCCGGACGTTATCCGCGCGATGGTCGCCGCCGGCCACGAGATCTGCAGCCACGGCTACCGCTGGATCGACTACCAATACATGGACGAGGCCCAGGAGCGCGAGCACATGCTCGAAGCGATCCGCATCCTCACCGAACTCACCGGCGAGCGCCCACTGGGCTGGTACACCGGCCGCACCGGCCCCAACACCCGGCGGCTGGTGATGGAGGAAGGCGGTTTTCTCTACGATTGCGACACCTACGACGACGACCTGCCCTACTGGGAACCCAACAACCCGACCGGCAAACCGCACCTGGTGATCCCCTACACCCTGGACACCAACGACATGCGCTTCACCCAGGTCCAGGGTTTCAACAAGGGCGACGACTTTTTCGAATACCTGAAAGACGCCTTCGACGTGCTGTATGCCGAAGGCGCGGACGCACCGAAAATGCTCTCCATTGGCTTGCACTGCCGCCTGATCGGCCGCCCGGCGCGCCTGGCGTCGTTGAAGCGCTTTATCGAGTACGCCAAAAGTCACGAACAGGTGTGGTTCACTCGCCGCGTGGATATTGCCCGGCATTGGCAGGCAACCCACCCGTACACGGGAGCAGCAAAATGACTGCGTTCCAGACCTTGAAACCCTCGACCCTGAGCCGCGATGCGTTTGTCGCTGCCTTCGCCGACATCTATGAGCATTCGCCATGGGTGGCCGAAAAGGCCTTCGACCTGGGCCAGGACGCTTCGATCGACCAGATCGAAACCCTGCACCAGCGCATGAGCGACATCCTGTTGAGCGCCGATCATGCAAGCCAACTTGCGCTGATCAACGCTCACCCGGACCTGGCCGGCAAAGCCGCCGTCCAGGGCCAACTGACCCAAGCCAGCACTGATGAACAGGCTGGCGCGGGGATTCACCAATGCACGGCCGAAGAGTTCTCGCGCTTCACCGAGCTGAACGATGCCTACAAGGCCAAGTTCAAGTTTCCCTTCATCATGGCGGTAAAAGGCAGCAACCGGCACCAGATTCTCGCCGCGTTCGAAACGCGCATTCACAACTCGGTGGACACTGAGTTCAAGTGCGCGCTGGACGAGATCAACAAGATCGCGTTGTTCCGCTTACTGACCCTCTAAACGACCATCCCCAGCCACTTTATCTAAGGCAGACAAGAAGAATGAAAGCTTACGCCGTACCTTTCGAGAAGTTCGTCAACCTGGCCGACGCCCGCCTGGGCACCAAGATCATCTCTGTCACCGATGACTGGTTCGCCGACGCCAACCGCCTGTTCCAGCCGACCCCGGCCGTGTGGAAGGAGGGCGTTTTCGATGACAACGGCAAGTGGATGGACGGCTGGGAGTCGCGCCGCAAGCGCTTCGAAGGCTACGACAGCGCAGTGATCCGTCTGGGCGTACCGGGCTCGATCAAAGGCGTGGACATCGACACTTCATTCTTCACCGGCAACTTCCCGCCATCGGCGTCCCTGGAAGCCTGCTTCCTCGCAAGCGGCGAGCCGGATGACAACACCCAGTGGGTTGAAGTGCTGTCGGCTGTCGAGCTGCAAGGCAACAGCCATCACTTCCACGAGATCAACAACGACCAGGCATTCAGCCACCTGCGTTTCAACATCTACCCGGACGGTGGCGTGGCCCGTCTGCGTGTGTACGGCATTCCGTTCCGCGACTGGTCGGCCGTGGGCGACAACGAACAGGTCGACCTGGCCGCAGCCCTGAACGGTGGCCGCGCACTGGCCTGCTCCGATGAACACTTCGGCCGCATGAGCAACATCCTCAACCCAGGCCGTGGCATCAACATGGGCGATGGCTGGGAAACCGCGCGTCGTCGTACGCCGGGCAATGACTGGGTGATCGTCGCACTGGGCCACCCGGGCGAGATCGAGAAGATCATCGTCGACACCCTGCACTTCAAGGGTAACTACCCGGACACCTGCTCGATCCAGGGCGCGTTCGTGAAGGGCGGCACCGACAGCCAGATCGAAACCCAATCGCTGTTCTGGCGCGAACTGCTGCCGGCGCAGAAGCTGGAAATGCACGCTGAACACACGTTTGCCGAGCAGATCAAGGCACTGGGCCCGATTACCCATATCCGCCTGAATGTGTTCCCGGATGGTGGCGTGAGCCGCCTGCGGGTCTTGGGCAAAGTAGCTAAATAAGCGGTGAGCCCATTGCAGGCAAGCCAGCTCCCACATTTGAATGTATTCGCAGATCAAAATGTGGGAGCCGGGCTTGCCCGCGATAGCAATAGAACAAACAACACAGAACTCGGATAAGAGACAGCCATGCGCACACTGATGATCGAACCCCTGACCAAAGAAGCCTTCGCCCCTTTCGGAGACGTTATCGAAACCGATGGCAGCGATCACTTCATGATCAACAACGGGTCGACCATGCGCTTCCACAAACTGGCAACGGTGGAAACCGCGACGCCGGAGGACAACGCGATCATCAGCATCTTCCGCGCCGACGCGCTGGATATGCCGCTGACCGTGTGCATGCTGGAACGACACCCGCTGGGCAGCCAGGCTTTCATTCCGCTGCTCGGCAACCCCTTTCTGATCGTGGTCGCGCCACTTGGCGATGCACCTGTATCAGGCTTGGTCCGCGCCTTCGTCACCAACGGCAGGCAGGGCATTAATTACCATCGCGGCGTCTGGCACCACCCGGTGCTGACGATCGAAAAGCGGGATGACTTCCTGGTGGTTGATCGCAGTGGCACAGGCAATAACTGCGATGAGCATTTTTTCAAAGAGGATGAGCGGTTGATCCTCGCCCCCCACCAATAAGAGAAGGTCTGATCACCCGACAACAAGGGTGACAGGCGAGAGGTAAAGACTGTGGAAGCACATTTGATGGAATGGCTGAACCTGAGCGTGCGCTGGGTTCACATGATCACGGGCGTCGCGTGGATCGGCGCTTCTTTCTACTTCGTCTGGCTGGAAAACAACCTCAATCGCGTCAACCCCAGGAGCGGCCTGGCCGGTGACCTGTGGGCGATCCACGGTGGCGGCATCTACCACCTGGAAAAATACAAACTGGCCCCGCCGACCATGCCGGACAACCTGCACTGGTTCAAATGGGAAGCCTATTTCACCTGGATGTCGGGCATTGCACTGCTGTGCGTGGTGTTCTACTGGAACCCCACGCTGTACCTGCTGGCTCCGGGCAGCAGCCTCAGTGGTCCGGAAGGCGTGTTGCTGGGCATTGGCTCATTGTTCGCCGGCTGGTTCATCTACTCCTTCCTCTGCGACTCGGCCCTGGGCAAGCGCCCTGCCCTGCTCGGCTTCATCCTGTTCGTGCTGTTGATTGCCGCCGCGTACGGTTTCAGCAAAGTGTTCAGTGGCCGTGGCGCCTACCTGCACGTGGGTGCGGTGATCGGCACCATCATGGTCGGCAACGTGTTCCGCATCATCATGCCGGCACAACGTGCGCTGGTCGCGGCGATCGCGGAGAACCGCACGCCGGACCCGGCGCTGCCGGCCAAAGGACTGCTGCGTTCACGCCACAACAACTATTTCACCTTGCCGGTGCTGTTCATCATGATCAGCAACCACTTCCCGAGCACCTACGGCAGCCAATACAACTGGCTGATCCTGGCGGGCATCGCGGTGGCGGCGGTGTTGGTGCGGCACTACTTCAACACCCGGCATAACAGCCAGAAGTATGCGTGGACCTTGCCGGTGGGCGCGTTGGCGATGATTTGCCTGGCGTATGTGACCGGTCCAAAACCGGTGTCAACGTCTCCAGAAGTGGCCAAGGCACCGGCGGCGATCGAATACCAGCCATTGCCGGAAACCGCATTGGGTGGTGGCCTGAAACCTGCCGAGCCGGCTGCAGCCCCCGCTGCGCCCGCCCAGGCGACGATTGATTTCGACAAGGTGCACGGAGTGATCCAGGAACGCTGCGCCGTGTGCCACTCGGCCAAGCCCACCAGCCCGCTGTTCAGCACCGCGCCAGCTGGCGTGATGTTTGACACACCGGCACAGATCCAGCAGCAGGCAGCGCGCATTCAGGCGCAGGCCGTGGCGAGCCAGATCATGCCACTGGGCAACATCACGCAGATGACCCAGCAGGAGCGGGATTTGATTGGCACCTGGATCAATCAGGGGGCGCGTACCAACTAACTGATCCACACAAATCCAACTGTGGGAGAGGACTTGTGTGGGAGCTGGCTTGCCTGCGATGCGGGCACCTCGGTGCATCAGATATACCGAGGTGATGCTATCGCAGGCAAGCCAGCTCCCACATAAACCAGCTCCCACAGCTGGCACCGTGCAAGTTTGTAGATTGAGTTCCACCCGGCAATTGAATGCCAAACAATACAAAAATAAAAAAGATCCGAGGTGTTGCATGACCGAGTTAGCCGAACCGCAGATTCCTGCCGCGCCCGCCATGGTGCGGCTGCCCCTCTTGCAACTGATTCTGGTAGGCCTGCAACACGTCTTGCTGATGTACGGCGGCGCCGTCGCCGTCCCCCTGATCATTGGCCAGGCCGCCGGCCTGAGCCGTGAAGAAATCGCCTTCCTGATCAACGCCGACCTGCTGGTGGCCGGCATCGCCACCATGGTGCAGTCGTTCGGCATCGGCCCGGTGGGCATCCGCATGCCGGTGATGATGGGCGCCAGTTTCGCCGCCGTCGGCAGCATGGTCGCCATGGCCGGCATGCCCGGCATCGGCTTGCAGGGGATCTTCGGCGCGACCATCGCCGCCGGGTTCTTCGGCATGCTGATCGCACCGTTCATGTCCAAAGTCGTGCGCTTCTTCCCGCCCCTGGTGACCGGCACGGTGATCACCGCAATCGGCCTGTCGCTGTTTCCGGTGGCCGTGAACTGGGCCGGGGGTGGCAGCGCCGCCGCGACGTTTGGCTCACCGATTTACCTGGCGATTGCCGCGCTGGTGCTGACCACCATCCTGCTGATCAACCGCTTCATGCGCGGCTTCTGGGTCAACATTTCGGTGCTGATCGGCATGGGCCTGGGCTACGCCTTGTGCGGGGCCATGGGCATGGTCGATCTCAGTGGCCTGGCCCAGGCGCCGTGGGTGCAAGTGGTGACACCGCTGCACTTCGGCATGCCCAAGTTCGAGTTGGCGCCGATTTTGTCGATGTGCCTGGTGGTGGTGATCATCTTTGTCGAGTCCACCGGGATGTTCCTTGCGCTGGGCAAGATCACCGGCCAGGAGGTCACCCCGAAGATGCTGCGCCGTGGCTTGCTATGTGATGCGGGCGCGTCGTTCGTGGCCGGCTTCTTCAACACCTTTACCCACTCTTCGTTTGCACAGAACATCGGCCTGGTGCAGATGACCGGCGTGCGTTGCCGCTCGGTGACGATCATGGCCGGGGCCTTCCTCATCGTGCTCAGCCTGCTGCCCAAGGCCGCCTACCTGGTGGCGTCGATTCCACCGGCGGTACTCGGTGGCGCGGCGATTGCCATGTTCGGCATGGTGGCGGCCACCGGGATCAAGATCCTCCAGGAAGCCGACATCGCCGACCGTCGCAACCAGTTGCTGGTGGCGGTGAGCATCGGCATGGGCCTGATCCCGGTAGTGCGCCCGGAGTTCTTCGCGCAGTTGCCGCTGTGGATGAGCCCGATTACCCACAGTGGCATCGCCATGGCCACCCTCAGCGCGTTGTCGCTGAATATCCTGTTCAACATTCTCGGCGGCGCTGAACGGCCTGCCGTTGCTCACACGCATTGATTCCTTTGTTCGTAAAACAATAACAACAGACAGGGAACATCCACATGCACGCCATTGACCTGGGGCCGGCCACGAGCCGTGCCCCATTCTTGCCCCACGCGCTCTGTTACAGCGCACTTGAGCCCAGGCTTTGGAGCCAGTATTCTCCGCGCCCGCTCGAATCGACTCAAAAAAAAACAGCGAATGTAAAAGCTGACTGCAAGGCCAACTTATCCCGGCCTTATGTCTGCGGCCAAAGTGCGCAAAAGTCCTCTGAATTCGACTGCATCCGATGCAGCCGACGGGGATTTTTTGGCTTTTCAAACACCTTGGCGCAGCTCTTGCTAAAAGCATTAAAGCTGACCGAACAGACGATTTTTGCAGCGAACCAAAAGGCGCCACACCAGAGCGCTTGCGTAGAAGAAAAACCATAAAACTTTAACTCGGGAGCAACCGAATGAAACCTATGTTCAAAGGCCTGATGCTGGCGGGATCCCTGCTGGCCGGTGGCCAAGCCGTGGCCGGTGACCTGTTGCAGTGGCAGAACAACAGCCTGACTTACTTGTGGGGCAAGAGCTTCACCGTCAACCCGCAGATCCAGCAAACCGTCACGTTCGAACATGCCGATGCCTGGAAGTACGGCGACAACTTCTTCTTCCTCGACCGCATCTTTTATAACGGCAAGGAAGACGGCAATGTGGGCCCGAATACTTACTACGGCGAGTTCAGCCCGCGTTTGTCGTTCGGCAAGATTCTGGACAAGGACCTGTCATTCGGCCCGATCAAGGATGTATTGCTGGCACTCACCTACGAGTTCGGCGAAGGCGATAACGAGTCGTACCTGGTCGGCCCTGGCTTTGACTTGAACATCCCCGGTTTCGATTACTTCCAGTTGAACTTCTACCAGCGCCAGACCGAAGGCAATCGCCCGGGCGACGGTGTTTGGCAGATCACCCCGGTGTGGTCGTACACGATCCCGGTGGGCAACTCGAATATCCTGATCGACGGTTTCATGGACTGGGTAGTCGACAACGACAAGAACGCCCGTGGCACTTACCACGCCAACCTGCACTTCAACCCGCAGGTCAAATATGACCTGGGTAAAGCGCTGCATTGGGGCGACAAGCAGTTGTATGTCGGTTTTGAATACGACTACTGGAAGAACAAGTACGGGATCGAAGATTCCGGCGCGTTCAAGACCAACCAGGACACGGCGAGCTTCCTGGTCAAGTACCACTTCTGACCCTGGCTGATTTCCATGCCCCTACCCTTGTAGGAGCCCGGCTTGCCGGCGATAGCGGTCCTGAGGACGCCATCGCCGGCAAGCCGGGCGCCTACAGGTTCGGCGTGAGGCCCAGGAACCTCGACAGCTCTTCACGCTTGGCCAACGCATCGCGCCGCCCCAATTCGATCAATTCGCTGCAATACCCCGCCTCGAACAGCAAATAACTCAACACCCCTGCCCCGCTCGTCTTGGTCGCCCCCGGCCCACGCAAGAACAGACGCAACGCCGCCGGCAATTCCTGCCGGTGCCGCGCCGCGATTTCATCGATCGGCTGGCTCGGCGCAATCACCAGCACGTCCACCGCCGCCACCCCAGGTGCGGCATGACTGAATTGATTCAAGCGCTCCAACAATTCGATATCGCTTTCCAGGCTGTCAATGAAGGTGCTGTTGAGCATGTGCCCACCGATCTGCGCCAGGGTCGGCTCCTGGCCGGTGTAGGTGCGTTGCGTCGCCGGTTCGTTACCTCGCGGGTTACCGCTGACACCGACCACCAGCACGCGACTGGCCCCCAGGTGCAAGGCCGGGCTGATGGGCGCCGATTGCCGCACGGCGCCGTCGCCGAAATATTCCTGGTCGAGTTTCACCGGGGCAAACAGCAACGGAATCGCCGAACTGGCCAGCAGGTGTTCCACCGTCAGTTGGGTCGGCACGCCGATGCGGCGATGGCGCAACCAGGCGTCAATGGTGCCGCCGCCCTGGTAGAAGGTCACCGCCTGCCCGGACTCGTAACCGAAGGCCGTCACCGCCACCGCGTGCAGATGCTTGTGGCGGATGGCCTCGTCGATGCCGTCCAGGTTCAAGCGCTCCTGCAACAAGTCACGCAGCGGCGAGCTGTTCAGGAGCGCCACCGGCACCTGGGCACCGATCCCCAGCAGGCTGTGGATGAGAAAGCGGCTCGCCTGGCGAATCACCCCGGGCCAATCGCTGCGCAGCACCAGGTGGCTGCGAAAGCCCTGCCAGAACGCGGTGAGGCGTTGGATGGCCGCCGTGAAGTCCATGGCGCCACTGGCCAGGGTCACGGCATTGATCGCGCCGGCCGAGGTGCCGACGATCACCGGGAACGGGTTGGGCGCCCCTGGCGGCAACAGCTCGGCAATCGCCGCCAACACCCCTACCTGATACGCCGCTCGCGCCCCACCGCCGGAAAGAATCAAGCCTGTAACCGGTTCAGCTGGGCGCATTGCGTCACTCCATGTGGGCCATCAAGGGAAGGTTCGGTCTTATCAGCGGCGTTTTTCGTACAGCTTGGCTTCACCCGGTGGCCGGCTCTTGAAGCGGCGATGGGTCCACAGGTATTGCTCGGGGCATTCACGTACCGAGGCTTCGACCCACTGGTTGATGCGCAGGCAGTCGACTTCATCGCTCTCGCCGGGGAAGTCGGTCAACGGCGGGTGGATCACCAGGCGGTAGCCGCTGCCATCGGCCAGGCGCTCCTGAGTGAACGGCACCACCAGCGCCTTGCCCAGGCGGGCAAACTTGCTGGTGGCCGTCACGGTCGCGGCCTGGATGCCGAACAGCGGCACGAAGATGCTTTGCTTGGCGCCGTAGTCCTGGTCCGGTGCGTACCAGATGGCGCGGCCGGCGCGCAGCAACTTGAGCATGCCACGCACGTCTTCGCGCTCCACGGCCAGGGAATCGAGGTTGTGGCGCTCGCGGCCACGGCGCTGGATAAAGTCGAACAGCGGGTTGCCGTGCTCGCGGTACATGCCGTCAATGGTGTGCTTCTGCCCCAGCAGCGCGGCGCCGATTTCCAGGGTGGTGAAGTGCAGGGCCATGAGGATCACGCCCTTGCCATCCAACTGCGCCTGCTTGAGGTGTTCCAGGCCTTCGACGTGGGCCAGGCGCGCCAGGCGCTGGCGCGACCACCACCAGCTCATGGCCATTTCAAAGAACGCGATGCCGGTGGAGGCAAAGTTTTCCTTGAGCAACTGTTTACGCTCTTTGGCGGATTTTTCCGGGAAGCACAGTTCCAGGTTGCGCGCGGCGATGCGGCGACGTTCGCCGGCCACGCGGTACATGCCCGCCCCCAGCAGCCGACCGATGGTCAGCAGCGCACGGTACGGCAGTTGAGTGACCAGCCACAGCAGGCCGAGTCCCAGCCATAACAGCCAAAAACGCGGGTGAAAAAATACAGCTCGAAAACGCGGGCGATCCATTACAGATTCCGGTAAAGACAAGGGCCGCGCATTCTACAACGGTTCGACTCGGCTTGCGGCCCGTGAGTGTTCTCGTTATAAGTCTCGACACTTTTCGTGACAAGCCGCTTTTGCCGACCATGAGCCAAACCGAACCGCTAGACCAAGATCCCGTGTTCCAGCTGAAAGGCAGCATGCTCGCCATCACCGTGCTGGAACTCGCCCGCAACGACCTCGACGCCCTGGACCGCCAGCTCGCCGCCAAGGTCGCCCTGGCGCCGAATTTCTTCAACAATGCCCCGCTGGTGCTGGCCCTGGACAAACTGCCCGCCGGCCAGGGCAGCATCGACCTGCCCGGCCTGATGCGCGTATGCCGCTCCCATGGCCTGCGCACCCTGGCGATTCGCGCCAGCCGTATTGAAGACATTGCCGCTGCCATCGCTATTGAACTGCCAGTACTGCCGCCGTCCGGCGCGCGCGATCGTCCGCTCGAACCATTGGTCGGTGAAGAGAAGAAAAAACCGGAAAAACCACCCGAGCCTGCGATCAAGCCTACAAAGATCATCACCTCGCCCGTACGCGGCGGGCAGCAGATTTACGCCCAGGGTGGCGACCTTGTGGTGATCTCCTCGGTCAGTCCGGGGGCGGAACTTCTGGCCGATGGCAATATCCATGTATACGGCCCGATGCGCGGACGTGCTCTCGCTGGCATCAAGGGCGATACCAAGGCCCGTATTTTTTGCCAGCAGTTGACCGCTGAGCTAGTGTCCATCGCAGGCCAGTACAAGGTTTCAGAAGATTTGCGCCGTGATCCGCTGTGGGGGGCTTCGGTGCAGGTCAACCTGTCGGGCGATGTGTTGAACATCATCCGTCTTTAACGGATACTGCCGCATTTTCCAAGCATCTCTAGACTCTGATAGCACAGCGAAACCGGCAAGACTTGCGTAGGAATAATTGGAAGTAGGCGTTTCCTCTGGGAAACCCCATCTTTTTCCTACAAAGGCTGTCCGCCTGCAGCGAGTTCCAAGAGATGTTTTTCAGGGACCGAAAAGTCCTTTTTCCTTAGGGGTGAAACACCTTGGCCAAGATTCTCGTGGTTACATCCGGCAAGGGTGGTGTGGGTAAGACCACCACCAGCGCCGCTATCGGTACCGGTCTCGCGCTGCGCGGCCACAAGACAGTTATCGTCGACTTCGACGTCGGCTTGCGTAACCTCGACCTGATCATGGGCTGCGAACGCCGCGTGGTGTATGACTTCGTCAACGTGGTCAACGGTGAAGCCAACCTGCAACAGGCCCTGATCAAGGACAAGCGCCTTGAGAACCTGTACGTACTGGCCGCCAGCCAGACCCGTGACAAAGACGCGCTGACCAAGGAAGGCGTAGGCAAGGTCCTGGCCGAGCTGAAGGAAACCTTCGAATACGTGGTCTGCGACTCGCCGGCCGGTATCGAGACCGGTGCGCACCTGGCGATGTACTTCGCCGATGAAGCCATCGTGGTGACCAACCCGGAAGTCTCCTCCGTACGTGACTCGGACCGCATGCTCGGCCTGCTGGCCAGCAAGTCTCAGCGCGCCGAGAAAGGCGAAGACCCGATCAAGGAGCACCTGCTGCTCACCCGCTACAACCCTGAGCGCGTCAGCAACGGCGAAATGCTCGGCGTTGAAGACGTGAAGGAAATCCTCGCAGTGACCCTGCTGGGTGTGATCCCGGAATCCCAGGCAGTCCTCAAGGCTTCCAACCAGGGTGTTCCGGTGATTCTTGACGACCAGAGCGACGCCGGCCAGGCGTACAGCGATGCCGTTGATCGCTTGCTGGGCAAGACCGTGGAACATCGCTTCCTCGATGTCAAGAAGAAGGGATTCTTCGAGCGTATCTTTGGAGGCAACTAAACAATGAAATTTCTCGACTTCTTTCGCGCCAACAAAAAGCCAAGTACCGCGTCGGTAGCGAAAGAGCGTCTACAGATCATCGTGGCGCACGAACGCGGCCAACGCAGCACGCCGGACTACTTGCCAGCCTTGCAGAAGGAACTGGTCGAGGTGATCCGCAAGTACGTCAATATCGGCAACGATGACGTGCACGTCGCCCTGGAAAATGACGGCAGCTGCTCGATTCTGGAACTCAATATCACCCTGCCTGATCGTTGATCGAACAGGCGGCCGCCACGGCGGCTCGTTCACCCTGACCCGTTTTACGGGTCGGGTGGGCGAGCCGCCGTTGGCGTTTGTTACGAGGCTGTTGAATGCCGCTGTCCAATATCCACATCCTGTATCAGGACGACGCCGTCCTGGTGGTGAACAAGCCCACCCTGCTGCTCTCGGTGCCTGGCCGCGCCGATGACAACAAGGACTGCCTGATCACTCGCCTCCAGGAAAACGGCTACCCCGAAGCCCGAATCGTGCACCGCCTGGACTGGGAAACCTCGGGGATCATCCTGCTGGCTCGGGACGCCGATACCCATCGCGAACTGTCCCGCCAGTTTCACGACCGTGAAACCGAAAAGGCCTACACCGCCCTGGCCTGGGGCCAACCGGAACTGGACAGCGGCAGTATCGATTTGCCATTGCGCTACGACCCGCCGACCAAGCCCCGGCACGTGGTGGACCACGAGTTCGGCAAGCATGCGCTGACCTTCTGGAAGGTGCTGGAACGTTGCGGCGACTGGTGCCGCGTCGAGCTGACGCCGATCACCGGGCGCTCGCACCAGTTGCGCGTGCACATGCTCTCCATTGGCCACCCGCTGCTGGGTGATGGCCTGTATGCCCATGAGCAAGCCCTGGCCGCCTGGCCGCGCCTGTGCCTGCACGCCAGCATGCTGAGCTTCACCCACCCGCAGAGTGGCGAGCGTTTGCGCTTCGAGTGCCCGGCCCCTTTTTAAAGCTGCGAACGCAGTACATTGTGGGAGCTGGCTTGCCTGCGATAGCGGTCTATCTGTGCCAAATGTATTGACTGACACACCGCTATCGCAGGCAAGCCAGCTCCCACAGTAGTTTTGTGTGTTGCTCAAGAAGGTAGCTTCACGCCAAATCGCGAGCCAATACGGTAAACTCCGCGCATTGCTGTCTGGAGCTATTTATGCGCGAAGCGTTGAATCAAGGCCTGATCGACTTCCTCAAGGCCTCCCCTACTCCTTTTCATGCCACCGCGGCCCTGGCCCAGCGCCTGGAAGCCGCCGGCTACCAGCGTCTCGACGAGCGCGAAACCTGGACCACCGAGGCCAACGGGCGCTATTACGTGACCCGTAACGACTCCTCGATCATCGCGTTCAAGCTCGGCCGCCATTCGCCGCTGCAGGGCGGCATCCGCCTGGTCGGTGCCCACACCGACAGCCCGTGCCTGCGGGTCAAGCCGCAGCCCGAGCTGCAACGCCAGGGTTTCTGGCAGTTGGGCGTGGAAGTCTACGGCGGTGCGCTGCTGGCGCCATGGTTCGACCGCGACCTGTCCCTGGCCGGCCGCGTGACGTTCCGCCGCGACGGCAAGGTCGAAAGCCAGTTGATCGACTTCAAGTTGCCGATTGCCATCATCCCTAACCTGGCCATTCACCTGAACC
Source organism: Pseudomonas sp. CHM02 (assembly GCF_000612585.1). Taxonomy (GTDB): domain Bacteria; phylum Pseudomonadota; class Gammaproteobacteria; order Pseudomonadales; family Pseudomonadaceae; genus Aquipseudomonas. The sequence continues at coordinate 835 of NZ_JFCA01000007.1, read as the reverse complement.
GTGAAGCCAACCAGGGTTGGGCGATCAATGCCCAGACCGAGTTGCCGCCGATCCTCGCGCAATTTGCCGGTGATGAGCGCGTCGACTTCCGCGCCGTGCTCACCGAGCAACTGGCGCGCGAGCATGGGCTGAACGCCGACGTGGTGCTCGACTACGAGCTGAGCTTCTACGATACCCAGAGCGCCGCAGTGATCGGCCTGAACGGCGACTTCATCGCCGGCGCGCGCCTGGACAACCTGCTGTCCTGCTACGCCGGCCTGCAGGCCCTGCTCACCAGTGACAGCGAGGAAACCTGTGTGCTGGTGTGCAATGACCACGAAGAAGTCGGCTCCTGCTCGGCGTGCGGCGCCGATGGCCCGATGCTCGAACAGACCCTGCGTCGCTTGCTGCCGGAAGGTGATGAATTCGTACGCACCATTCAGAAATCTCTGCTGGTGTCGGCCGATAACGCCCACGGCGTGCACCCGAACTACGCCGAGAAGCACGACGCCAACCACGGCCCCAAGCTCAACGCCGGCCCGGTGATCAAGGTCAACAGCAACCAGCGCTACGCCACCAACAGCGAGACCGCCGGGTTCTTCCGCCACCTGTGCATGGCCCAGGAAGTGCCGGTGCAGAGCTTCGTGGTGCGCAGCGACATGGGTTGTGGTTCCACCATCGGCCCGATCACCGCCAGCCACTTGGGTGTGCGCACCGTGGACATCGGCCTGCCGACGTTCGCCATGCACTCCATTCGCGAACTGTGCGGCAGCCATGACCTGGCGCATCTGGTGAAGGTGTTGGGTGCGTTTTATGCAAGCCACGACCTGCCCTGATAATTAGGGCTGACTCGGTC